>JBMORE010000174.1:0-58642 GCA_049322255.1 Myxococcota bacterium
TTCGCCTCGTTGAGAAAGCGCTTGGCGACTTCCGCGTCGGTGGAGAGGTCGGCCTTGAGGAACTTGAGCGCCACCCGGTGGCCGATACCCACCTGCTCGGCGAGGTACACCGCCCCCATGCCACCCTGCCCCAGCTTGCGCACCACCCGGTACCGACCGGCGACGACCTTGTCGATCATCTTGTCGGTGGCCGCGGCGAGCCTGATGATTTCGGTGGTGCCGCATTGCGTGCACACACCGGCCCACGAGGAGAGCTCGGTACCGCAGCCCTGGCAGATGAAGACGCCCATGCGCTACTTCGCCGGCGGCTGGAAGCGCTTGGTGAAGAGCAGCCGCGTCAGCTCGTCGGCGCCGCTCTCGCCAGACTGGCCGAGGGCGAGCAAGACGCGCAAGACCGCGGTGCGCGCGTCGTCGGGGAGGTGGGCCTCCATCGCCGCCAGCGCCCCTTTTCGGTCTCCACTCCTGTAAAGCGCCATCGCGTGGAAATAGCGGTAGTCGGGTGTCGGATCGGCCGAAGCCGCCTCCGACAAAAGTGTAACCGCCTTGGCAAAGTCACCCCGGGAAAGCTCGGCCGCCCCGTCGAGGAAGGCGCTCTTCGCCCGTTGCCCCTCGACCTCAGCGCCCACGTCGGCGGCGAGCTGGAAAAGCGCGCGACCGGAGGCGAGCTCCTCGGGGGCGACCTCCTCGCGCGCCACCGTGCGCTGGTGCAGCGCGCTGGCCGCCTCGATGGCCGCGGCGCGCAGCTTCTGGGCCAGCTCTCCCAGCTCGGGGCCGGCGAAGCCTTCGCTCACCAACGCGCCGATCGCCGCGGAGGCGGACCCGGGGCCGAGCAGCAGCTTCTTCTCCAGCGCGGCGTAGAAGGCCGCGCGCGCTTCGACGTACTTGGGGCCTGGATCCGCCGGTTCCTTCTTGGCGGTGCGCAGTTGCCGTTCGCACAGGTCGGACTCGCTCTGCGCCTTCTTGCGCTCCGGGGTGTCGGGAGCGGCCTTCAAGTAGACCCGGTAGGCATAGCAGGCGCGCCGCAGCTGCTTGGCGGCGAGGTAGCTGCGCGCAAGCTGCAGGTAAGGCGGTACTGCGGAAGGGTCGGCCCGGGTCGCCTGGAGAAACATCTCCGCCGCCGCGGCGTGCTTCTTCTGGTTGTAGAGCTTGCTGGCTTCGGAAACGAGGAGATCGGCGTTGCCCACGCTGGGCCCGACGAGTGGATCGGCCGATGCCACGCAGGGCGCCAACAGGAGCGCCACCAGAAGCTCAGAACGCATAGCCCGCTCCTCCGCCAAAGCCGAGCACCGCCGCCCCGCCTGGCAGCAGGGGCTGGGCGCTTCCAAAGGAGCCTTCGATGAACAGCCCCTCGAAGAGAACGGCCCGAACCGAGGCGCGGCCCGAGACCATCAAGTCGAGCGCCGTCAGCCCTCTTTCGCCCGTCAGGAGATCGACCCCGGGCGGCAAGATTCGGCCGACGCGAAACTCCAACCCTCCCTGCGCTGAAAGAACGAAGCGCCAGAGCGCCCAACGCAGCTGTGGCTGCAGCGCACGAATGTGGAGAAAGTGGGCGGTTACCTCGGTCAGCTGCGCGGTCTCGGTCGAGTCGAAGGCCGGCACCACCGCGCTCCACCCTCCCGAGCTCTGCGCGTAGGAGACGCCAATCACACCCAGGCCGAAGAAGCGGCCGAAGGTGCCGTAATCCAGCGTGACGCCCAAAAGCCTCGCCCCTCGAGGAACCTCCTCGACCTTCTGGCTGACTCCGTCCACGGTACGACTGGCAATCAACCGGCTTCCGTTCAACCACAAGGAATCGACTCGCACGTCGAGGTAGGAGCGTCGTTCGTAGCTCTGCTCGGCGATGCTCGGCGGCGGTGGCGGTGGCGCGCCGACCTCTCGATGGGGCTTCTCGAGCGGCTCGAGCGTCTTGTCCAGGGTGTACGAATCGTCAGGCTTGACGTCGATGGTCTGCTCGAAATCGCGGTGCTTCTCCAGCGCCAGACGAATGGTGTGCTTGCCCGGCTGAATGCCGCGATCGACCTTGTCTTTCCCCAAGAGGACACCGTCGACGTAGATCTCCGTGCCCGGCGGCGAGGCGGCGACGGTGATACGCGCCGCGACCCGCTCCAGTGTCTTCTCCAGCTGGGCGCTGCCGCGCACGGGGATGACCAGCGTCTCCTCCACCGGCTGGTGCGACTTCAAGTCGACCTTCACCACATGCTCACCGGGAACGACCTGGGTGGACAGCGGCGTGGTGCCCACGCGCACCTCGTCGACGAAGACGGTGGCGCCCGCGGGGGTGGAGCGCACCTCCAACGTCGCCGCCAAAGGAACCACCTTCACCAGGGCGCCGAAGAGTGCCTTCTCCAGCGAGGTGCTGGTGGCGTCGGCAGGCCGCACCTCGCCCGACGCCGGCCGATAGCTCGTCACCTTGAAATGATGACCCACCTCGTCTTGCCCACCCCGCACCAGCACCACCCGGTCGAAGCCCAGCGCGGCGACGAGCGCATCGATCGGATCGGCGCAGCCCTTCTGTGCGAACAGGCACTCGAGCTCTCCGCTCTTGCCCGCGAGCGCCGCGGTGAGCTCTTTTTTGCCCACCACCTCGTTGGCGCGCGCCTGTTTGGGCAGAAGCTTGTCGAGGGCCGCCTCGGTGCGTACCACCATGCCTTCCTGGCCCGGGTAGAGCGGCTCGATGAGCCAGAGCGTCTTTTCGGCTTGGGCGAAAGCAGAAGGCGCGCACAAGAGCGCCCCTGCCAGCATCGCGGCTGCAGCGCGGGTCGGTCGGTTGGAACGCAAGGCGACGGGCAGTCTAGGGATTTTGAGGGGCGTGTCTAGCGCGGCGGAGCCTTAAACGCGCCGGGCGGCCTTCGCTTCCTCCCACTCCTCCAACGTCTTGGGCCAATCGCTCTTGAGCAGCTTCGACAGCGCGCGATCGGCGAGCAGCTTCCCTTCGGTTTGGCAGGTGGGGCAGTAGTTGGTCTCGTTCTCGGCGTGCACGATGCGCTGCACCGGCGTGTGGCATACCGGGCAAGGTTGCCGGTACTTGCCGTGCACCGCCATCTGGGGTCGGAAGGCGGTCACCTTCTCGGGAAAGTCGTCGCCAGCTTGCGCGCGCAGCCGCTCGGTCCACTCGCGCAAGGTGTCGTGCGTGGCGTGGTAGAGCCGCTCGATCTCCGCGTCGGTGAGCCTCTGGGTCAGCTTCACTGGCGACAGGCGCGCGCGGTGGAGAATTTCGTCGGAGTAGGCGTTGCCGATGCCGCTGAAGAGGTGCGGGTCGGTGAGGGAGCGCTTGAGGGTGTGGTTTTCCTCACGCAGCGCGGCGGCGAAGCGCTGAAGCGGGGCATCCATCACCTCCAGGCCTCCGGGATCGAGCTCGGCCAGTCCGCGTGTCCCTCGCACCAGATGAATGGAGGCCCTCTTCTTCTTGCTTGCCTCGGTGAAGGTGAGGGTGCCGTCGGAAAAGTCGAAGGCCGCCAGCCCTACCTTCCCCGGCACCTTGGCGCCCTTCTCCTTCCAGTGCAGCCGCCCGGCGATCATCAGATGTATGACCAGAAAGAGCTCGCCCTCGAGGGCGAAGACGATGCGCTTACCCACTCGGTGCAGCGCGAGCACCCTCTTGCCGGCCACCTCGCGTAGGGGTGGGTCGGCCGTGCGCACGACGAAGGGGCTGGCCAGCCGCACCTTTTCGAGCACTCGTCCCTGCACCCTTTGGGCGAGCGCTTCGAGGTACACGACGATGTCGGGGTACTCGGGCATCGACGCGTCACTTTACGCGCTTCGCCACCGTCCACATGCTGACGTCTGCATGGGGCCTCTCGTCTCGATCGTCTGCCTGGCCGTCCTCACACAGGCGCAAGAGCCTCGAGCGCTCCAAGCGCCCCTCACCCCTGCCCTCTCCCAGGGGGAGAGGGAGATCGTCGAGGAGGAGTCGGAGTTCTCAGGCGAGCTGTCGCAGACGCGCGAGCAGCTGGACGCGCTGGCGAATCGCTTCGAAGAAGAACAAGCGCGGTTGGCGTCGACGGAAGCGAGCCGCTTGTTCCGTCTCGGTGCGCTGAACGACGCCCTGGAGACGCTGCGGCACGCCGACCTCGTCTTGGACCGCGGGCACTTCGAGGCGCAAGAGTGGCTCGCTGCCGCCGCCGCCGGGCTCGAGGCTTCTTTGTCCGAGGCACGAGTCTTTGGTACCGAGCCGGAGCAGCGTTGGTCGGGCCTGGCCCTCACCGAGGTGAGTCGAAGCCTGGAGGCGCTCTCGCGCCGCGACTTCATGGAGGCCCGCCGCTTCGCCCAGGGCGCGATGTGGGACGTGCTCGCTGCCCACCGAGCCGCGCAGGAAATCCCCCCACGGGTGTACTGACGCCAACGCTTGACCCGTGACGATCGTCGCCTAGCCGCCACCTCTCACGTCGCGCGGCGGTCGGGCGGTGGGGCCGTCCTTACCGTTTGGCGGGTATGGTCCCGACCCGCCTCCTTCTTCCCTTCGGCCTCACGCTGACGCTCGTTTTCGCCGACCTCGCCCGCGCGCAGGTCTTCGTCTACCCGCGCCGGGCCGACAAGAGCCACGTCATCAACTTCGACTTCGACTGGCGCCACATCGACATTCTCGTGGGGCCCAAGGCGAACCCGGCGCTGGAGCTGCACCCGACAGGCGAGGGACAGCCTCCGCTGGAAGCAGCGGCGACATCCGCTCCCGGACTTTCGGGCAAGGAGCTGGGCAACCCCGCCTTCCCTGCCGCCGTGCGAAAAGCCTCACCCGAGAGCTCCGCCCCCCCCCAAGCGCCAACGAAGGCCGCGCAGCCCTTGAACGAGCGCGCGGGAGGTGTTCGGCTGTACTTCTACGAGCGCGAACGCGCCATCGCCGAACGTGCGGCGGCCTCCATCACCAGCTCGTACCGGGAGCTGGCCGAGCAGTTTCACTACGTGCCGACGAGGACCTTCCCCTACATCCTCTACAGCAGCTACCAGGAGTTTTTGCAGACCAACCTCTTCCCCCTTCAAGAAGGGGTGCTCGGCGTCACCAGCCCCGAGGACTTGAAGCTCACCCTGCCGTACCTGGGCGACCACCAGCTCTTCCAGGAGGTGAGCACCCACGAGATGGTGCACCAGTTCACCATCCAAAAGCTCAAAACCTTGGCCGAGACCGAGAAGCTCTTCGGCTCTCCGCTGATGGGCATGCCCCTGTGGTTCATCGAGGGAATCGCCGAGTACTACGCCCACCGGGGTATTCCGCCCGACGCCGAGATGCTGGTGCGGGACATCGTCGTCAATCCCGACATGCGCCAAGGGTACGCGATGCTCGACTTCTTCGAAGACCGCCCCTACTCGGTGTTGTGGACGTACAAGGGGGGCAACGTGCGCTGCGCCTTCCTCGAGGAAACGTACGGCAAGGGCTTCATCCAAAAGGTGCTCGACAGCTCGGGCAAGCTCCTCGGCGGCAGCGCCGGGCCCTCGGTGGCCGGCTTTTCCGCCCTGCTCGAGCAGCTCTCGGGTGACGACGCGCGCAGCATCTCCGAGAAGTTTCAAGTGTGGCTCAAGCGGAAAAGCTACCGCACCTACCTCGACACCCAGCAGGACGGGCCCCAGCTTCGCCCCTTCACCCGCGCTGAGAACTTGAAGGGCATCGTGCTCACGATGACCTCCTCTCCCGACGGCAACCTTTTGCTCTACCGCAGCATTCAGGGCGAGACCGGCGACAGCCTCTTGGTGTTGGTGCACAAAGACGACCGCGCCGATGGGGAGGTGGTCACCATCGACGGCGTGCCGGGCATCGAGTCGTTGCACCCGATCGCCGACCGTAACTTCGACGTCACCTCCGACAAGCTGGCCTTCGTCGCCGAGACCCGAGGCCGCGACGTCTTGTACGTGCAGGACTTCGAGGTGAACAAGCCCAAAGGCCAACGCGAGGTGAGCATCGAGCTCAAAGGACGGCGCACGATTCGCCTGGGCGACTTGGGCGTGCTCGCGGTGTACTCACCGTCGTTTTCACCCGGCGGCAAGCGGTTGGCCTTCATCGGCATGAATGAGGAGGGCCAGCGCGACCTGTACGTCATCGACCTGGCCGACCCCAAGACCCTGGTGCGGCTCACCTTCGACGTGTACGGCGAGCGGCAGCTCTCCTGGGGCCCGCAAGGCATCGTCTACAGCTCCGACGCCACCTCGCATCGACGCTACAACCTTTTTCTCATCCATCCCGACCGGCCGCGGGTCATCGAGAGGCTCACCACCGAGGAGCGCGACGTGCACGACCCCAAGGTGCTCTCCGACGGCCGGGTGTTCTTCGTCAGCTGGGAGGACACCCGCGCCAACCTCCACGAGCTGGTGAACGGAGAGGTGGTGCGCCGCACCGACGTCTCCACCGCGCTGTTCGACCCAAGCGCCGCGCCCGACGGCAGCTTGTGGGCGCTCGTCCACCGCTCGGGGCAGCGCCACCCAGTCGAGCTGACAAAAAAAGAGCTCCTCCACTCCCCGCCCACCGTCCAGCCTCCGGGCAGCGCAGGGGAGCTTTTGCCGCGCCATTCCCTCGAAGGGGCGCAGCCCTATCAGCGCTACTCCCCGAGCAATTGGGAAATGGGGCCGCTGTTCGGAATCGTCGGCGGCGGCACCGGCGGCATCGCCGGCCAGTTGTTCGCCTCGGCGTACGACCGGCTGCGCAACCACGCCTTCGTCTTGAACTTGGGGCTGTACGGCTCCTTCGACCTCGCCGACGGGGTCCTCCTCTACGTGAATCAGGAGAAACGCGTCACCTACGGGGCGGGCTTCTTCCAGTCGCTGCGTTTTCGCGACGACAAGACGTTCGCCGACCTCGACCTGCCTTTTCGCTTCTCGTCGGGCGAGCGCTTCTTTGGGCTGCTCACCAGCGCGCGCTACCCCTTCAACCGCTTCGTCTACGCACAAGCCGACGTGGGCATCGGCGGGGTGAACTACTTTCTCCTCGACGCCGAGAAGGCATTGCTGGAGTTTCCGCAGTTCACCGGCACGGGCCAAGCCCTGCTCGAGCCGTGGAGGGCCGCCAACCAAGGCACGCGCTTTCAGACCGAGGGCTCGCTGCGCTTGGGGGCGGACACCTTGCGCTACCACTACGCCACCGGGCCCATCGCCGGCGGCGCGGTGCTGCTCGAGGGCACCTTGGGCTACCAACCCCAGGTGAGCCAAACCTTCGGCCATTTGCGCCTCGACGCCGAACGCTATTTCAGCCTCGGAGGCCGCACCAACTTCTTGCTCCGCGTGGGCTCGGGCATGACCGCCGGTGGGCGGTTGGCGCGCGAGTTCTACCTCTCCAGCTACGACACCCTGCGCGGAGTGCCCTTCGCCGACCCGGATTGGCTCTTGGGGCGCACCTTCCTTTATTCCACCGCCGAGCTGCAGTTTCCCTTGAACGACATTTTGCGGGTGCTCTTCCTCACCGACCTCGAGGGCATCGCCGGCTTCGACTTCGGGGGCGTGGGAGAGCGCTGGCAAGACGTTTGGGACAAGCGGGTCTTGAGCGGCGTGTTGGGGGTGAATTTCGGCGTGGGTCCGCTCGTGTTTCGGCTGCACTTCGCCAAGAACATCGACACCGGCGCCCCCGCGGGCCTGCCCGTACCGGCCAATGAATGGGTGACCAACTTCTCCATCGGCATCGCCGGCCTCGGGGGACTGTGGGGTGACTACCCGGCGCAGCACACCCGGGTGCGTTAGCACGACATCCCTCTCCTTGTGGGTGAGGGAATTGAATATTCGCCCTGGAGGAAACGTTCAGGCGCGCATGAACGCCCACTTGCCGCTTTTGGCTTTGACGCTCATCGCCGCCGCTCCTGCGCAGGCCCGCTTCGGCAAACGCTCCCCGCCGAACCCGGCGAAGGAAGAGCCTTGCCGCAAGGACTGTGAGGGCAAGCGCAAGAAGGTGCCCGCCGCCGCATCCGCGCCGGCGGTGTACGCCACGCCCCGCTACCACGCCCATGCCGCCACCCCGGTGGGAAGCGCGCCCGTGCGCCCCCGGCTCCATGCCCACGTCTTGCTCGGCCCCAGCGTGCACGTCACCGAGCCGGCGGCCCCGTCCGAGCCTTCTGGCGGCGCTCCGGTGCGGCTGTCGCTCCTCGGCGAGGCGATGGTCTTTGGCGATGGCGCATTGCTGGGCGCGGGCCTTTTCTTCGAGGGCGAGCGCGTCGGCCTCTCGGCTTCCTTCTCCACCTTGGGCGTTTCCGCCGATGACGGCAGCGGCGGCGTCGACGGCATCGGGCTTTTGAGCGCGCACCTGACCTACGCGCTGCTCGCTGGAGAACGAGGAAGGCTGCGCTTGGAGCTGGGCGCCGACTCGGCCATCGCTCCCGACTTGGTGGTGATGGGGCCTACCCTGGGCACCTCCGCGGTGCTGTGGCTGGGCGGCCCGCTGGCCGTAGAGGGAGCGCTGATGGTGACCCCGTTCCCCTATCGCCAGGTCGACGCGCGTGTGGGGGTGGGGCTGGGGTTTGGGCCCTTGGGGCTGCGCGGCGGGTATCGCACCCTGGTGCTCGACGACGCCGGCCTGGTCGATGGCGTCGCCCACGTCGATGTGTTCGGTGGCCCTTACCTGGGGCTGGCGCTCGTTTTCTAGCGGCCTGGGGATGGGCGTGGTGTGCTTCTTGGTGATGCGGGTGCTCTTCCTGCCGTTGCTCGGCCTATCGCCGCCGGAAGACGTGGGGCTGTCCATCTACCTGTGGTTCGGGTTTCTCACCGCGGCGGCGTTCCTCGTCTTCCAAAAGCCGCTCGACGTGCGCGCCCTGGAGGAGCTGCGTCGCCAAGCGCGCGAGCTGCCGAGGCACGCACGGTGAGCGGCTATAGTGCCGCTTCGTGCTCGCCCTCGCTCTTGCGCTCCAGCTCGCCGCCTCGCCCGTCACCCATTGCGACAGCTGCGGCCTGCTCGCCCAGACCGACGCCCCTGTGCGCCAGGCCGAGCTGGAACGGAAAATCAGCGACTTGAACACGCAGATCCGCGCGGCGAATACCGACTGGCCTCCCCTGTCCTTGGCCGCCGCCTACGCCGGCTACGTGCTGAGCCCCCTGGTGCTCATCGGAGGCGCCTTCACCGCCATCGCCCTCGCTGCCGGCTCCCAGACGGCGTTCCTCTTGCCCTTGGGCGTCGGAGTGCTGGTGGTGGGGCTGGCGGGAGTGGTGTTCCTCATCGCAGGGGTCGTCACTGGCCTCGACGCGAGCTCCGACGCCAAGGCAGAGAGACAGCGACTCCTCGACGAACGGTCTGCCGTCGAGGAGGAGCTTCGGCGGCTGCGCACCCACCAAGCCGCCTCGCCCCTGCCGGCCATCACCTTGGTCGAGCTCTAGCCGGCGTTGACCCGCGCAGCCACCTCGGGCGACTTGGACAGCTTCCAGATGACGCCGTCCATGTAGTAGTGGCCGAAGGTGAAGGACAACCACACCACCGCGCCCCAGGTGTACACGTCCCAGCGACTCCCCGCGGTGAGCAGCGCGCCGGTATAGATGAACAGATAACCCGAGCCGGCCAGGGCGAGCAGGAAGGCGGCGTAGAGAACGAGGCGCCCCCAACCCGGCTGCGACAGCCAGCTCACCACAGGCGCGTCGGGGTGGACTCCGCCCTTCCAGGCGTTGCGGTGGTAGAGGCGCACGATGCCCAAGTACTGCAGCCCGTGCCAGCCGGCGGCCGCGGCGAAAGCGGTGGTGTCATCCGTCTTGATGAAGAGGAAGGGCACCGCGAAGCCCAAGAAGGAACACCCCAGAAAGCCGGCTCGCAGCCAGGCCCCTTGGGCCCACGGTGCGCGCCACTGACGAAGGCGCTGCACCAAGTAGAGGAAAAAGAGAAAGAGGAACGGCCCCAGGAGCCCGTCGACCACCGCACGGGGCAGCGGCAGATGGTGCACCTCGGTGCCAAAGAGCATGCGCGGGCCGGTGTGGAGCCGGTGAAGCAGACACCACGCCACGAAGAGGAAGAGGAGCGGCTTTTCCAGCCGCATCGCCAGCGAGTTTTCCGGCTCGCCCGAGCGGCGCTGGTAGATGCGCAAGATGCCCCAGCTCTGAGCCACGAAATGCCACGTGGCCCAGTAGAGGAGAATCGAATTCAGCGCGCGGGAACCTTCCCGGCCGCCGAAGTGCACCACCGCCACGACCAAGAGCGCAATCACCGCCGGCACCACGAGGAGGTGAAAAGGTCGCCGCCGCCACTCGCGGCGGTCGAAGTAGACGCGGCTCCAGGTGGAGACCAGGTGCGGCCCGTTCGAGAACACCGCCACCGCGGCGAGGATGTAGAAGCTGTTCACCTGGAAGCGCGCCGCCGCCAGCCACGCGAGGAGCACTACGCCCGCGCTGCCGAAGAAGAAGAAGCCGTCGATGGCCGGCGAGGCGATGAACAGGCTTCTGAGGGTGCTCATGGACAGGTTTCTTCGAAGACCCCCGCCCTCCTCTCGCGGAGGCGCGGGGGTTTCCTTTAGATGCGGAAGGTGAAGCGCAGCCCCACGCTCGGATCGGGGTCGAGCCAGCCCACCTCTAGTCCGGCCGAAAGCGAGCCGGACTGGATGCCGAACCCGAACGCCACGTGTGCACGTAGCGGAGCGCCCTCGAAGAGAATCCACGGGCCGCCCATGCCTTCGAGGTAGACCCGCCCGCCCGCGAGCTCGCCCCGCAGCTGAAGGTCGAGCGGTATGCCGATGGTGTTGGGCAGCGTGCTCACCAGCCCGCCGAAGCGGCCTCCGAGGAGAATGTGGCGCGCCAGATGCCCGTCGACCGACACCGTCAGCTCGAACAGGCCGCGCCGCGTAAGCCAATAGTCGGCACCCAACCCCAGCCGAACCCCCGCCTCGGCGGTCGCCGGCAACAAGGTCGCCAACAACAGTCCCAACGCGATGCGCTTCAAAGTGCCTCCCGGTCCGTTCAGGTCGCGTGAACGGTAGCCCACTCCGTGTCATTCCGGCCACGGTCCCGCGGCCCGCTCCAGCAGATCGCCGTCGGACGATGGCCGGAACAACTGGTGGTGGACGCCGCCGGACGGGTTTTCGTCAGCTGCCGGCAGGACGGGCGCATCGACGTCATCGACCGCGACTTCGGCGTCACCTCGGTGCAAGTCGGAGCCGAACCGCGCGGCCTCGCCCTCGACCAGAAGGCGGGCCGGCTCGCCGACACCGCGCCGTACAACTGGGAAGGCTCTGCGGCGACGCTCGAAGAGAACATTCGCCAAACGGTGCACCGCCGCTTCATCGTCCAGGGTCTACGCCCAGTCACTCGCCCTGTACCCACGCTCGACCCGTCGCTCGTCGCGCAAGGAAGGCACCTGTTCCACGATGCGGTGGTGGGCTGCGCCGGTTGCCACCCCTCCGACGGAGCTTCCCACGACGTGGGCAGCATGAGCCGGCGCGAGGACTTGGAGCTACGGCAAATGAGCAAGCAGGCCCCTGCCCCCTCATTCAATACCCCTGACTTGCGCCAGCGCGCCCTCACTGCTCCTTATTTGCATGACGGCTCGGCCAAAAAACCTCGAGGCCCTCGTCGCCGAGAACGGGGACAAGATGGGCAAGACCAGCCACCTCTCCGCGGAAGAAAAAGCCGCTCTGGTCGCGTACTTGAAGACCCTCCAGGCCCCCACTTTGCGCCCGGTCGCTCCTTGAGGTAGAGGAGCGCGCCCGTTTCCTCGAATTCGCTGGCGTCGTGCCCAGCGGGGAAGTAGTAGGCGCGCGCGACGTGTTACCTCACGATTCTCCACCACTTTTCGGCACTTAAGAGACATGGCTTCGAAGATTCCTCTCGAGAGAGTTCGCAACATCGGCATCTCCGCCCACATCGACTCCGGGAAGACCACGCTCACCGAGCGGGTCCTCTTCTACACGGGGAAGATTCACGAGATTCACGAAGTCCGCGGCAAGGACGGCGTGGGCGCGAAGATGGACTCGATGGACTTGGAGCGGGAGAAGGGCATCACCATCCAGTCCGCCGCGACCTACTGCGAGTGGAAGGACCACAACATCAACATCATCGACACCCCGGGGCACGTCGACTTCACCATCGAGGTGGAGCGCGCCTTGCGCGTGCTCGACGGCGCCATTCTGGTCTTGTGCTCGGTGTCGGGTGTGCAATCGCAGTCCATCACCGTCGACCGGCAGATGCGGCGCTACAAGGTGCCGCGCATCGCCTTCGTCAACAAGATGGACCGCGCCGGCGCCAACTACAAGCGCGTGGCCAACCAGCTCAAGGAGAAGCTCAACCACCACGCGGTGATGCTGCAGGTACCCATCGGCGCCGAGGACCGCTTCGCCGGCATCATCGACCCCATCATGGGCAAGGCCTTCTACTTCGACGGGGAGGACGGCGAGAAGATTCGCGAGGAGGAGATTCCCGCCGAGTACGCCGAAGAAGCCAAGCAGGCCCGCCACGACATCATCGAAGGCGTCGCCAACGTCGACGACCAGCTGGCCGAGAAGTTCCTCGCCGACGAGCCGATTTCCCAAGAAGATCTGTGGGCGGCCATCCGCCGCGCCACCATCGCCCTGAAGATGACTCCGGTGATGTGCGGGTCGGCCTACAAGAACAAGGGCGTGCAGCTTCTGCTCGACGCGGTCACCCGCTACCTGCCCAACCCCAGCGAGGTCACCAACGAGGCGCACGACCAGAAGAAGAACGAAGAGAAGGTCACCCTCCTCTCCGACCCCACCAAGCCCTTCGTCGGGCTGGCCTTCAAGCTCGAAGATGGGCGTTACGGGCAACTGACCTACATGCGCATGTACCAGGGGAAGATCGCCAAGGGCGACTTCATCTTCAACCAATCGAACCAGAAGAAGGTGAAGGTCCCCCGCATCGTCCGCATGCACGCCGACGAGATGCACGACGTCACCGAAGCGCAGGCGGGGGACATCGTGGCGCTCTTCGGCGTGGAGTGCGCCTCGGGCGACACCTTCACCGACGGCTCGGTCAACTACACGATGACCTCGATGCACGTACCCGATGCGGTGATTTCACTCGCGGTCGCCCCCAAGGAGCGCACCGGCCAGGCCAACTTCTCCAAAGCCTTGAACCGGTTCACCAAGGAAGACCCGACCTTCCGCGTGCACCGCGACGAAGAGAGCGCCCAGACCATCATCAGCGGCATGGGCGAGCTGCATCTAGAGATCTACATCGAGCGCATGAAGCGCGAATACAACTGCGAGGTGATTGCCGGCAAGCCGCAGGTGGCCTACCGCGAAACCATCACCCAGAAGGGCGAGTTCGCCTACACCCACAAGAAGCAGACCGGCGGCTCCGGCCAGTTCGCCCGGGTGTGCGGCTACGTCGAGCCGCTGCCTCCCGATGCGGTGCAGCACTACGAGTTCGTCGACGACATCGTGGGCGGCTCGATTCCCCGCGAGTTCATTCCCGCCTGCGACAAGGGCTTCCAGGAGGCGATCAAGAAGGGCTCGCTCATCGGGTTCCCGGTGGTAGGCGTGCGCTGCGTCATCAACGACGGCGCCTCCCACGCGGTCGACTCGTCGGAAATGGCGTTCAAGACCGCGGCGATCATGGCCTTCCGCGAAGGTTACGCCGCCGCCAAAGCGACCATCCTCGAGCCGGTGATGAAGGTCGAGGTGCAGGCACCCGAGGAGTTCCAGGGCTCGGTGGTGGGGCAGATCAACCAGCGCCGGGGCACGATCATCAGCACCGAGACTGCCGAGGGCTACGTCACCGCCGTCGCCGAGGTGCCCTTGAACACCATGTTCGGCTACTCCACCGACCTGCGCTCCGCTACCCAGGGCAAGGGCGAGTTCACCATGGAGTTCGCCAAGTATCTGCCGGTGCCGAGGAACGAGCAGGAAGAGATGATGAAGGCCTATCGCGAAAAGCTCGCGGCCGAGTCGAAGAAGTAGCGCCTTTGAGCGCCCGGCGGAGTCGCTCCACCACCTCTCCGGGCGTCTCGTCTACCTGCCGGCGCGTCACCTGGAAGACCCGCCAACCCAGCGCGGCCAGCCGTGCGGTGCGCTCGGTGTCCGCCTCGAATGCGCTGCGCGTACCATGCACCGAGAAGCCCATCGCCTCGATGGCGAGATTCGCTCCGGGGTAGGCGAAGTCGATCTCCCCGGGCTGGCGCTCGGGGTCTTCATAGGCACAACCGGGAATCGGCAAAGGCAAACCGCTGCGCTTGATGAGCCACCACACCCGCACCTCGAGCGCGCTCCTCAACGGCTTGCCGCGGGCCGCACAGTCGTCGAGCACCTCGTTGAGCGCAGCGATGCCCGGACGTCCCTTGCGACGGAGCTTGCTCAGCCGCCGAAAGACCCAATCCGGCGTCGCGATGCCCCGGCGCCAGGCATCTTCCACATTGATGGCCAAGCTGAGCGGGTCGAGCACCGAGGCGAGGTCGATGAGCGTGCGCGCCGCGCTGGTCACCGGAATGCCCGAACGCACGCGCACGTCCTCCGCGGCGAGGTCTCGGCTGCGATGAACATCCACGCCCGGAGTGCGCACACCGCGCAGGCGAGGAACGGTGATCTCCGCCGGGGCCGCGCCGATGTCTTCCAGCCGCCAGAGCGCCCCCGCTGCCCTGTGACTGGCCACCGCGCCTCTCCCCGCCCACAGACACGCGGCCGCGAGCCGCATCTCGAACGAGACGGGCGCAGCCGGAAGCCGGTAGACGCCGCCGAAGACGGCCACCAGCTTCCGCTCGCTGACCCAGCGGTAGAACCGGTGCTGCGTTACTCCCGCGGCTTTGGCCAACGCGTACATCGTCAGCCCAACTTCCGCGCACGGCCCGCCCGCCACCAAGCTCTGCGCATCTACGGGAACCACCTGCCTCGCCGCCACCCTCACCCTCCACCTCCTCACGCCCACAACCTCCAGCAGCTTCACCGCAGATGCATTTCGACTCAAGTCACCCAACGGGGGGTAAGCATCAACATCATTGCACCCAGAACGCTACGGCTTGCTCCCGTCTCCCCTGAAGCTCCCGGCAAAAGACCGTTCTGGGTGCAATGGTGTTGGCGCGGGTCACCAAGGCCTACCGAGCACCCCAAACACCCTTGCAGAACTCCTCTAGCCCCTTGAGCTTCTTCGTTTCCACTTCGCCATCCTTCAGTGCTCTGAGGAACATCTGGACACTCCCAGCCTCTCGACCGAAACTGCGCCACCCGGAAATATCGCGGGGAGGGGCGATTGCCAGCTCAGACTCAACAAGGGGAAGCGAAGAAGGTGGTGACAGATTCCGCCGTCGGATTCTCTCAAACCAGTCCTTCAAGAACACCTTGCACCTTGTCGAGGAGACGGAAAGTTGAGGAAGTAGAAAACGGCGAACGGAACTCTGCCACGGAGTCGGGCTGATGCGCAGAGGAAGACGCCGGAGTTGACCCAGGTTTGAAAGAGGGGAGGCGACTTCCGTGTGTCAAACCCTCGCTGTGTGTGTTCGTAGTGTGACTCCCCGCAGTGGCGGATTCGACCCACCCAGTTTGCGATCTGCACGTCTTGGCTTGATGGAGGTCAACAAGACGAGGGTGAGCCGCCCCGAATCAGTCGCACTGCGGCAGTACAGTGCCGCCAGCGCCGTGCCCTTCGCCTTCACGCCCACCGAGCCGTTCGTGCCTGCCCGAGGGCTTTCGTCGCCCCATGTGCAGACGGTGTTCGGGGCTGTTTCGTCGCCGTGTGCGCCCCCGACTGACGCACGAATGCTGGGGGACACCCGACGGCGACTTCCTCGAGCTCGACCTGTGCTTGGCCGCTCCGCAGCGGCCGCACGTGCTGGTGTTGCACGGGCTGGAGGGCAGCTCGCAGAGCGGCTACGTGAGCGAGGCGATGTCCTGTGCGGCGGCGCGCGGTTTCGGTGCGGTGGCGATGAGCTTCCGGGGCTGCGGCCAGTTACCCAACCGGCACTTACGCTCCTACAACTCGGGCGACACCACCGACGCGCGCTGGGTGCTCAACGAGCTCCGAAGGCGCGGAATCGACGGGCCGCTCCTCGGCATCGGCTTTTCGTTGGGCGCCAACATGCTGTTGCGCTTGCTCGGCGAGGATGGTGAGCGCTGCGAGCTTTTCGCCGCCGCGGCCCTTTGCGCGCCTTTCGACCTATCGGCCTGCATGCGCGCACTCGACGGTCCGGGCGTTTGGGCACGCATTTACCGCGAGCGACTCCTTCGACCGCTCAAGCAGAAGGCTCTGGAAAAAGCGCAACGCTTCCCCGGTGCGCTGAAGGCACGCCGCATCGCCGCCGCCCGCACGCTCGAGGCCTTCGACGAAGCGGTGACTGCCCCGCTGTGGGGCTTCTCCAGTGCGGCGGAGTACTACGCCAAGTGCTCCTCCGGGCCGCTCTTGCCAAGTATTCACCGACCGACACTGCTGTTGTCTGCCGCCGACGATCCGTTCATTCCTGCGAGCGCCTTCCCGGGCACCTCGACGTGGGCGAAGCACCCTTTTCTCGCGCCCTTGCTCACCGAAGCCGGAGGGCACGTGGGGCACATCGCCGGTTCGCCGCTGCGCCCCTTCTTCTGGGCCGAGGCGCAGGCGCTCTCCTTCCTCACGCGTACACTGCAGCTGCTTCTCCTTGCACACGCGGGCGCGGCGCCATAACCATCTTCGGCCTTTCCCGAGGAGTGACCGTGGCGGCCAACGAGCTTCGCACCATCCCCCAGATGCTGCTCCACCGCATCGCGTCGACCCCCGACGCGGTGGCCTTCGAGTACCCGGTGGACCACGCGTGGAAGACGCTCACGTGGCGGCAGGTGGGCGAGCGGGTACGCGACATCGCCAGCGGGCTGGGCGCGCTGGGGCTGACCGGGGAAGAGCGCTGCGCCATCCTCTCCAGCACGCGAATGGAGTGGATTGCCGCCGACCTGGGCATCTTGTGCGCGGGCGGGGCGACCTCGACCATTTACCCCTCCAACACGCCCGATGAGTGCGCCTTCATCATCCAAGACTCGAACACCGTCTTCGTCTTCGCCGAGAACGACGACCAGGTGGGCAAGCTCGTGGGCAAGCGCGCCGCGCTGGGCAAGGTGAAGAAGGTCATCACCTTCGACGGCAAGAGCGGCCAAGACGGCTGGGTCATCACCCTCGCCGAGCTCGAGGAGCTAGGCCGCCGCCACCACGCCCAGTCGCCCGCCGTGTTCGAGCAGATCGCCCGCGCGGTGAAGCCCGAGGCGTTGGCCACCCTCATCTACACCTCCGGCACCACCGGCCGCCCCAAAGGGGTGGAGCTGACGCACGACTGTTGGGCTTACGAGGGCGAGGCGATTGACGCGCTCGACCTGCTCCACGCGGACGACGTGCAGTACCTGTGGCTGCCCTTGGCGCACTCCTTCGGCAAGGTGCTCGAGGCGGCGCAGCTGCGCATCGGCTTTCGCACTGCGGTGGACGGGCGCGTCGAGCGGCTGGTCGACAACCTCGCCCACGTGCGTCCGACGTTCGTGGCCGCGGTGCCGCGCATCTTCGAGAAGGTCTACAACAAGGTCGTGGGCCAAGCGCAGCACGCGGGCGGGCTCAAATACGCCATCTTCCAGTGGGCTTTCTCGGTGGGCCGCAAGGTGTCTGCCGAGCGACAGGCAGGGCGCCGTGCGGGTGGGCTCTCCTATGCCATCGCCGACAAGCTCGTCTTCTCCAAGCTCAAGGAGCGCTTCGGCGGGCGTTTACGCTTCTTCGTCTCCGGCAGCGCACCGCTCTCCCGGGAGATGGCCGAGTTCTTCCACGCGGCGGACATCCTCATTCTCGAGGGCTACGGGCTGACGGAGACGAGCGCGGCCAACTTCGTCAACCTGCCTCACCGCTACCAGTTCGGCACCGTGGGCCCGCCGCTGCCGGGGGTAGAGGTGAAGATCGCCACCGAGGACAACGAGATCCTCATCCGCTGTCGTGGGGTGATGCGCGGCTACCACAACCTGCCCGAGGCCACCGCCGAGGCGCTGGACAAGGACGGCTGGATGCACACCGGCGACATCGGCGAGCTGGTGGGGGGAATGCTGCGCATCACCGACCGCAAGAAAGACCTCATCAAGACGTCGGGCGGCAAGTACGTGGCGCCGCAAAACCTCGAAGGCAAGCTCAAGGCGATCTCTCCCGTGGCCAGCCAGGTCTTGGTGCACGGCAACAACCGCAACTTCTGCTCGGCGCTGGTGGCCCTCGACGAGGAGGCGATCAAGGCCTGGGCGAAAGAGAACGGGCTGGGCAGGCTCTCGTACGCGGAGCTCACCCGGCACGAGCGGGTGAAGGAGCTCCTCCAAGGCCACTTCGACCAGCTCAACGCCACCCTCGCCAGCTACGAGACGGTGAAGAAGTTCGCCATCCTCCCCAAAGACCTCACCATCGAGGACGGCGACCTCACCGCGAGCATGAAGATCAAGCGCAAGGTGGTGGAGCAGAAGTACAAGGACCTGCTCGACGGCTTCTACGGCGGCGCCACGCTCAAGGCGTGAGACTTACTTCAAGGCACGGGCAAAGAAGTACGCCGTGAGCACCCAGCCGATCGCCACCACCAAGCGGCGCATGTAACGCGGGTCGAGCCGGCGAGCCCAGGACGCACCGCCGAAGCCTCCCGCCATGGCGGCGGCGATCATCACCGCTGCCTGGTCCCAAGCGACCTTTCCCGCCACCACGAAGGTGACGACCGCCACCCCGTTGATGAGCACCGCCAGCACCGATTTCACTCCGTTCATCCGGTGGATGTCGCTTAAGCCTGCGAGCGACAGCACGGCCAAGAGCATCAGCCCCATGCCCCCGCCGAAGTAGCCACCGTAGGAGGCGACCAGAAGCTGCGCCAGCGCGGTGGGTAAGCGGCCCATGGCGTGGGTACGCCCAGGCAGCCGGCGCTGTATCGCCTCGCCGAAGGTGAAGACCAAGGTGGCAGTGAGCAGCAGAACGGGAAGCACCGCCAAGAAGACCGCGGGCGGCGTTTTCACCAAGAGCAGCGCTCCCAGCACCCCTCCCACGAGGCTGGGCATCCCCAGCCACAGCCACGCGGCGCCTTCACCGGGAAGCTCGCGGCGGTACCCGACGGCGGCGGCAGCCGAGCCTGGCCACAGCGCCACCGTGCTGGTGGCGTTGGCTTCGATGGGGCCGACTCCGGTGAGGAGCAGCGTGGGTAAGGTGAGGAAGCTGCCCCCACCGGCGAACGAGTTCAAGGCGCCGCCCGCCGCCGCGGCCACCGCCAAGAGCGCTCCCTCCTGCCAGCTCATCACCCCTTGACGCTACGCCAACCTCTCTTCGCGCGCGCCTTTGCCGAGAGCGAAGCGCGCAATCAACGGCACATGGTCGGACAGCCCGTGGAACCGGCCGGTGACGTCGCCGAACCTCGCCGTTCCATCGAGGTCCAGCCAGCGCAAGTGACCGCCGGCGAAGAGATGATCCAAGTGCATGCGCATGCGCATGAAGCCCGCGGTGGGGAACTCCCGGTGGTCGCCGCCGTTGATCTGCCCCAGCGCTTGCTGGGCGCCGACGAAGCCGCCCTCCTGGGTGAGGTAGTCATAGACCGGTGAGCCCGGCGGCGAGTTGAAGTCGCCACAGACGATGAAGGGCTCGTGGCGAGCACGACGACCCACGAAGTCGGTCAGCGCACGCGCCTCGTGCAGCTGGTTCGGCCCATGGCCCATCTTTTCTTTCTGCGCCCAGAAGCGCCGCACAAACGGCGTCGGAAGGCTCAAGTGGGTGTTGAAGACGTGGAAGTGGCGCCCGTGCGAGTCGGCGAGTCGCATGTGCGCGCAGATTCGACTCTGCTTGCGGTCTTTCCAGCGCTTGAGGTGGTGGTGGGTGATGTGCTCGGGCGCGGCCACGTTGTGCACATCGACGCGCAGCGTCTTCATGTTCACCAGCATCGCCAGCCCCGTGGTGTAGAGGGGCGTGCGGCCGAGCCGGTAGCTGTGCGCGCGGAAGTAGAAGGCCTCGTAGGGAATCTCCGTCTCCGCCGCCTGGAAGGCCGCCTCGAGCCGGCCCATGAAGGCCTCGAGCTGGGTCTCCCCGTCATGACCCGCGCGGTGGGCGACGCGGCTGCGCAGCGAGATGGTTTCCACCTCTTGCAGACAAACGATGTCGGGCAAGGGAGCGAGGGTGAGCAGCGCCGCCGAGATGCGCCGCTTGGGCCCGATGGTGCTGGCGATGCCCCTGAGCGCATGGCCGAAGTAGCGAACGTTGTAGCTCACGATGCGAAGCGCTGACTCGACCATGCGCCTTGACAACATACCTACCTTGAAGCCTGTTCTCTTTCTGGGCACCCTGGAGTGTCGACGCGCCTACGGGTGCGCGTCTTGATGCTTCAACCATGGGACTTCACTTGACGTTTTTGGGGTCTTTCCCTTGCAGACCGCCCGGGCATGCTCTGCCGGACGTGGCGCACCGTGGTCGTCCTCGCCTCGAGCGCCTGCCTGGTTGGCTGCCAGGGGTACGTGGGGGAGCTGGGCCAAGCGGAGGTGCTGCCCCAGGCAGAGCCACCGCCGGTACCCGGCCAAAGCCCGGTCATCTCCCGCTTTGCTTGCGAGCCTTCGGCAGGCAACCTTCCTTTCGAGGTGACTTGTCGCTGGGAGGTGAGCGACCCGCAAGGCGCTCCCGTTCGCTGCACCTTCGACGCCGACGGAAACGGCGTGGCCGAGCAAAGCATCGCCGACTGTCTCACCGTCACTTCCATCACCCACCGCTTCGCCGCCGCCGGAGTGTTCACCGCCCGGCTCGTCGCCGAGAACGACCGGGCGCGCGCCTCCGACATCGTGGTGGTCTTGGTGAGCGACCGGCCCAACCTCCCCCCGGAAATCACCGCGTTCGACGCCCGCCCTGCGGTGGGAACGGCTCCCCTCACCACCACACTGAGCTGGAGCGTCTCCGACCCGGAGGGGGGACCGCTGACCTGCGAGATCGATCTCTTCGCCGACGGCGTCGCCGAGCACGTGCTCTCCCCGTGCACTTCGGCGTCGAGCCAGCGCGTGACCTTCGCCGACCCCGGCGCGGTCGACGTGGTGCTCTCGGCGATCGACGCGGTGGGCCAGCGGGTGAGCCAGGCGCTGATCGTCACCGCGCGCGCACCGGTGGGCGACCTCTCCATCTCCAAAGTGGAGTGGGGCCAGTCGGTGATTTCCAGCACGCCTCGGCTGGTGGAGGGCAAGCCGGCGCTCTTGCGCATTCACGCGCTGGGCGACCGCGCGAACATCGCCGGGGTGGCGGTGCGCGCCGAGGGTTTCCGCAACGGCGTTTCGTTGGGCACGGTGAGCCTGACCGGCCCGGCCTCCCCTCCCACCGCCGAGGTGCCCGGCACCTTGGCCCAGCAGTACCGCGGCACCGTGCCCGACACCTGGGTCGCCCCCAACCTCGAGGTGCGCGTGGAGGTCGACCCCGGCGACACCCTGGCGGAGACCGACGAGACCAACAACACGCTGACGGTGCAACCAACGGTGGGAGCGGGGAATGAAGTCTTCATCACCCTGGTGCCCGTGGTGCACGCGGGGCAGCCGGCGCGGCTGAACCTGAACGTGGACGAGGCGATGCGGCAGCTGTGGCCGGTGAAGCGGGCACCGACGCAGACCCGGGCGCCCTACACTTTCGGCGGCACGCTGGGAGCGACCTCCGCCACTGTCTGGGCGCAGCTTTTGGGCGAGCTGGCGCAGGTTCGCCAGGCCGACGGGAGCCGGCGCTACTACTACGGGCTGGTGCGGGTGGGCTACAGCAACGGCATCGCCGGCATCGGCTATCTGGGCCAGCCCGCGGCGGTGGGGCGCGACGACTCCATCGAGACCGCGGTGCACGAGGTGGGGCACAACATGAACCGTGCGCATGCTCCGTGCGGCAACCCGGACCAGCCCGACCCCAGCTTTCCCTACGCCAGCGCGCGTCTGGGGAGCTTCGGCTACGACTTCGTGAGCGGCGCGCTCATCGCCCCCACCGCCGCGTACGACGTGATGTCCTACTGCAGCCCGGAGTGGGTGTCCGACTTCAACTACCGGGCAGTGCAGACCTTCCTCGAGCAGAACCCTCCCAGCTCGGTGGGAGCACCCCCGCAGGCGGACGTTCTGATGTTCAGCGGGAGAGTGAGCGCCACCCGCGTCGAGCTGGGACCGGTGCAGCGCGTCTTGGGCACCCCATCGGTTCCGCGCGATGGTCCCTACACCCTGCGCGTCACCTCCATGGGCCGGGTGGTCGAGGCTCCCTTCGATGTCACTCCTGTCGAGGACCTCGGCGTCGAGGAGGCCCACTTCACCGTGCTGATGCCCGACGTGGGCACCCTCGAGTCGGTGGAGGTGCTTTCAGGCAGCCGAGTGCTCGCGCGTCGCGCCGCGGCGGCGGTGGTGCCCCAGAACGACATTCGCCTCACCGAGCGGGACAACGCGCTACAAGTGGAGTGGGACGCCGTCCACCATCCGTATGCGCTCGTCGCCCACCTGGGGGATGGTGAGCGCACCACTTTGGCCGTCCGCCTCGAGGGGGGCCGGGCGGTGGTGCGCACCGACGGGCTGCCCGCGGGAGGGGCCTTCGAAATCAGCGTCTCCGACGGCATGAACACCGTTCGTCGTGTGGTGGACCGGTAACTTTCAGGTAAACCGGGCACACCGACGGCGGCGAAACTTCGTGAAAACGATTGCAGTCATCCTCGCAGCAGGCGCCAGCGAGCGCATGGGGCTACCCAAGGCGCTGCTCGCCCTCGACGGCAAGAGCTTCGTGGGCGCCCTCGCGCACACGTTCGCCCGCGCGGGTTGTCAGGTGCTGGTGGTGGCCGGGCGCGACGGCAGGCTCTTGCGAGAGAGCCGCCTTCAGCTCGAGGTGGTGCCCAACCGCCGTTGGCGCCAAGGCATGTTCGGCTCGGTGCGGGTGGGCCTGCGCGCCGCGCTCGCGCGAGGCGCCGACGTCGTGCTCGTGCACCCGGTGGATGCGCCGCGGCTTCGCTCCGCCACCGTCCGCTCCTTGGTGAAGGCTTTGAGGCGGGCGGACGCGGCGATTCCCTCGTACCGCGGGCGCACCGGGCACCCACTCGTCCTCTCCCATGCCGCGGCGCGGGCCATTCTCTCCATGCGCGGGGTACCGCACCTCGAGGCAGCCTGGGGGCGTCTTTCCGCCAAGGTCGTCCCCACCCGCGATGCGGGGGTGAGCCTCAACGTGAATACCCCCGCGGCATACCGGGCGCTGGCGGGCCGTTCGCCCACGCTCGCTGTTGGAAAGTAGCCGCCGTCGCTTCCGCAGAGCGCGAGGCGTCCATAGCGTTCATGGGCGCATGAGGGGACGCACGCTCGCCATGGTGGTGGTGGCCGCTTGTTCGGGCCAAGGCGGGCCCGATCCCGCTACCGATGGTGCCGTCGACGCCGGCCGACCGTACGCGTGCCTGTCGTCGAGCACCCCGTGCGCTTATTCGGCCTCATGCTGCTTTCCCATGCAGTGCATCGGAGGCGAGTGCCTGGAGTGCGTGGAGCCGCCCAAACCCTGCTCGCGGCTTTCCCCCTGCTGCCTCGGCTTCGTCTGCGTCTTGGGGCAATGCGTGGGCAGCTGACTTCAAGGGGTGCCCGTCGAGCTTTCCTTACGAGGCTTCGGTGAGCGCGGGCGCGGCGGCCGGGGGCGCGCCGTCGAACTCGTAACCCACCTCCACGTCCAGCGCGAACCCGAAGGTGTTGTCGTAGCGCTGCACGTCAGGGTTGACACGGAAGGTCTTGAAGGCTCTCCCGTTCACGAAGAGAAAAGGGAGGAGCTTCATTCGTGCTCCGGCGAAAAAGACGGACTTCTCGTCGAGCAGGCCCACCTCACCGAGGCCAGAAAAGCCGCGCTTGTAATACGAGCCGAAGAACTGCAAGAGATCGACCGCCGGCACCTCGAGGTGAACGACGAAGTTCTTCTCCGGCCCGCCCGAGGTCCCCTCGATGGCAGCGGTGAAGCCCACCTTGCCGCGGACACCGTACGAGCCCTCGACGTAGTACCCCAGGCGTTGGGGAAGGCGCCCGCTCATCACGTCTTGGTACTTGGTGGCGAAGCGGCCGATGCCGGGAAAGGCGGGGGCCTCCGGCAGGTCGGCGGCGACGAAGCGCTCGACCTCGTAGAAGGTGTCGAAGTACGAGGGGACGTAGCGCGAGCCCAGCCAGCGAAGCTCGAGCACCGCGCGAAAGGCATGCACCGTCTCTTCGCCGACGTTGAAGCGCCCCAGGCCGCCGAGGGTGAACCCACCGTCGCCCCCCAGCAGCATCGAGTAGTCGACGTAGGGTTTGATGTCGACCTCACGCGTCTTCACCATCTTCACCTCGACGTCCGCGCCCACCAGCACCACCGGGGTGCGCGTGGCCCGCATGCGCCCGTGCTCGTCGAGCAGCCGAACGCCGACGTTCGGATCGGTCAGTAGCTCACGAGGCGCGCGAAAGTCCGCCGCCGCCCCGATGCCCAACGACAACGAGCGCATCACCACGCCGTCACCAAAAGAGGCCAGCGGCTTCACGAAGGCCAACCCGGAGAGCAGGTTCCACTCCACCACGTCGTTGGTGAGCAGCTCGAAGCCGGCGTAGTCGTTGTAGGCGTCGAGCTGGGCGGACACGCGCGTCAAGTCGACGTCGACGTTGGGAGCGTAGCGCCGCACCAGGGCGCCGTGGCCGATCGACGAAGCGTACCGTTGGCCGACGTTGAGATAGAGCCGATCCTCCTTGCGCCCATAGGTGACGTACTTGAGCACCTTGGCGAAGTCCTGCGGCTCGTCGTAGTCCTGTGCGCGCAGCTCACCCAACCGGCGGGAGAGCAGCGGCTGTCCCGACTCGTCGCGACCGAAGTTGAACACCTCGAAGCGTAAGGGCACCCCCACTCCCACCGCCAACCGCTTCTCGAGAAAGCGCAGATCCACCTGCGGCTCGAGGAGGGCGTAGTAGACCTCTCCCACCCGGTCGAGCCCGAGGGAGACGCCGAGGCGGTTGTTCTTCGTCACCACCCGGTCGCTGCCCAAAAAGGCCGAGAGCTCGCCCTTGACGAAGTCCTGCACCGGCGCCTCGAGGAGTGGCGGCGGGGACAGCGGGGCCTCCTCCAGCGAAGCCAGCGCGGCCACCCCGATGAAAACGAGCGTGTGCATGTTCCCTCACCTAAAGACCTGTTCGCCCCGCGCAAGCCTCACGGTACGGGCGAAAGGAGGACGTAGTAGATGGAGGCGAAATACTTCGACAGCCCGTTCATCAGCTGGACGAGGAAAGGCCAGCCCGCCACTCCGCCGACGAGAATCACCACCGAGACCACCGAGTACTCGACCATCGCCTGACCGCGGAGGAGAGCTATTCGTTTTTTCGCCGCTTTTGGCAGTCGTCGATGCATTGCTTCTCCACCTGCGCGCACCCCGTCGAGCACCTGGCCCCCGCCTTCTTTGCGTACTCCTTGCAAACCTTCACGCAGAGTGGGGTGTCTTGCTGACAGCCCTTGATGCACTGCGCCTCGCTCTCGGCGAACGCCGCCCCGAGCCACAGAAAGACGAGCCATGCTGTCGCCCTCGCTCCCATCGCACCCTTACGCCCCCTTCGCCAGCGTCATGTACACCGCCGCGCCCGCGGGCGGGTGCTCCGAGGACGAGAGGTTTCGAATCCAGATGGACGCGCTCACATTAGCCCGTCGGGCTTCCAGCCGCATCGCCCCGCGCTCGCCCACCCGCGCAGGTTCGACCCGCCAGCCTCGCTGAGAAAGCGCCTGGGCGTAGTGGTCGGCTACCTCTTTCACCGAGGCATGGGGGACGGTGGTGAAGACCGAGGTTTGGGTCCGCCCCCCCTCTTCGAAGGCGTAGACCGCGCTACCGAGCGCACCTTCGGGCGCGGGCACGTTCTCGGGCAGCGGCCCCTTCACCGGAAGGAGCGCCCCGGGGTGACTCGCCGAAGGGAAAACGAGGGTCTTCCCGTGCTGCCAGAGCACCGACACGAGGTGCAGCGTCTTGGTCCCTGGATTGAAATAGCCCGCGTAGCCGGCGTAGGGGCTGTAGCGGTGGGACACCACCGGATAGCCGTTGGCGAGCAACTGCTCCTCGTAGAAACGCAAGACCTGCTCGGGGTCGTCCTCGGTCTGAAACCAGGCGATGTGCACGGGGGCCCCCTGCGAGCGAACACCCTCGGCGAGGTTTTTGGGCGAAGCGTTGGGGTACGGGGGCAGCCCTTCCAGCGCGAGGCTGGGCAGGGGCGAGCCCGGCGGCGGCGCGCCTCGGGGAGCACGAGGAAGGTGCGCGGGCGAGAGTGGGTCGGCCGGCTCCGTCTGCGATTGCATGGCCGTTCTTCCTCGCTCGATGACGACCCCGAGGACCAAGCCCAGCACCGCCGCGGCCCCGAGCAGGTGCGCCGGGCGCAAACCTTTCGAAGCACCGGTCAGCATCAGGGCTGCGCCTCGTCGACGTTGCCCATGTAGTAGCCGCCACGGCCGTTCCAGGTGGCCTCGTGCTCATCGCTCGACCAGTCTTTCCACGGCGTCGCGTGGTAGCTGCCTTGGCCGCCCTCCTGCTCGATGCGGGCGGGCGGGGGGGCCTTGGTGGTGGAGCCGTGGAGAATGGAAACGTTGGGCTTCGACGGGTCATCCCACCACGCCAAGAGGGCCGGGGAGAGGAGCTCCTTTTGGCCGCTCAGGAGGAGAGCGAACACTTTCAGAGGGGCGTCGGCCTGGGGGTTCGTCGTGTAGGCCTTGTTCACGCGGTCGTAGAGCAGCCCGTCTTCCGCGACGGTGCGGTCTTGCGTGGTATTGAGCGCCCAGGTGTCGGTGACCAGGCCGAACTCTTGGGAGTCGAGCAGGTACACGTCGCCGGCGGCGGCGCCACTTCCTTCCGAGTGTACAGCGCCGCTCATCTTCTTCCGGTCGGTCATCACCGTCTGGCTGAACTCCGAAAAGAGTGTCTGCGGCAAGAGGTAGTTGAGCACCGCCACCCGCGCCGAGCACTGGTAGAAACCACCGCGGTTGAACTCCTCGTGGATCGCTCCCGGGATGAGGCCGGCGAATTTTCCTTCGTTCTTGCTCAGCTGACAGGTCACCTGCTTGCTGCCTTGGGTCAACCAGCACACGTGCGCGCCCACCGCCTGGTGGTGGTTCTGGTCCTCGCACTCGAAGCTCTCGTCGAACGAGTTGTACGCCGAGGTGTGGTCGCACCAGGACAGACGGTTGAAGTGCTGCACGTCCCAGAGCGCGGGGGCGCTCGGCTGATAGCTCTGGGTGGTGAAGTCCCACGGCGAAGAGACCACCGCCTCTTGCAGGTCGAGGCGGTAGCGCAAAAGGTCGTCGAGGAAGAGCGCGTACAAGAAGATGGGGATGAGGACGATCATGGAGATCGCCAGCTCCACCGTGGCTCCGCCGCGTACGCGCCGTCTCATGGCTCTGTCCCCTCCACCGGCGCCACTGCGGAAAGCTGCGCCCCCTCGACATCGCCGGCCTTCATCAAGACCTGCTCCGCCTCGCCTTGCTTGAAGGGGTGCAGCTTGGCCCGCCAGTAAGGGTTGAACAGGTTGGGGTGCTCTCGCCAGTCGCCCAGGCGGTGGTAGTAGACCTTCGCCTTGGAGAGCCCACGCGCTTGCAGCTTGGGAGCCAAGGTAAGCGTGCCCTCCCCCTGTTCCCCGTGCTCGATCGTCACCGAGCCCGACTGGTTGAGCTCCCAGGGGCCCTTCTTGCCCTGCTTGTTCAGCCGAGCGTCCTGGGTGATGTACGCAAACACCGAGGGCTGGCCGAAGTCGTTCGCGGCGCTCTTGTCGGCGCGGAAGTGCATGAAGCAGTTCCCGTTCGTCGTACAGGTGTCGTTGGTCTGAATGGTCTCGAACCGGTCGTGCTTGCCTTCGTGCGCGTTGGCAGGCAGGTGCCTGCCCCCACTGGCGTTGGAGTAAACCTCGGCGCCGTAGTCGTTGTTGCCCAGCCCGTGCCGCCACTGGCTCATGAGGGAGCCGTGCTCGCAGGCGCCGATGGTGATGCCCTCGCTGCCCTGGCCGGTCGACTCGAGCTCGCCTCTGCTCGCGTTGCTCACCACCTTGGCGGTGCCCTGATGCTTCCACGCGATGGTGATGCCCTCACCCTGGATACCCGTCATCAGGTCCTTCAAGAAAGAGGGGTTCAAGTGCACCGGGAACGTGGTGCCGGTACGCTTCGCCGGCCAGCCCGGGCGGGTGGCGTTGACGACCTCGGCCATCACCTTGCTGCGGGCGGCGCGGTCGAGCGAAGGGCGGCCGGAGCAAGGCAGGCTGGTGTTGTCGAGGGCGCAGGCGAACTGCTGCACGTTGAGCTCCCCCACTCCCTGCGCCGAGGAGACGCCGCGGGCCTGCGGGGCGTTGACCCGCTCGACCTTTTCCAACCGGCCGCCCTCGAGCACCGAGACGGTGAAATCCATCACCTCGCGCTGTGACTCGTGGAGGGAGTCCACTTGGAGGTCGAAGGCCTCGACGGCCTCGTTGAACTCTTTCTCCAAATCCTTCACCGAGTCTCCGTACTTGCGCGACTCCTTGGCGAATTTGCTCGCGATCTCTAGGGCCTGCCCTCCGTCTGCGCAGTGCTCGCACCCCACCCCCAGTGGGCAGGGCAGGCACAGCACGAACTCCATCCCCGCGATTTGGTAAAAGTTTTCCTGCGCGGTCGCCATCATCTCGGCGGTCACGCTCATCGACGCCATGTACGCGTGCAGGCTGGTCATGGTGACGTAGCTTGCCGCCATGGTGCGGTTGGTGAAGGCGAAGTAATTCATCGCCCGCGCCTCGATGGTGGCCATCGAGTACGCCATCGCGTCGCTGTGCTGCTGCACCCGAATCTTCTCGTGGAGCGTCTGGCTCAGGTTGAAGCTGAGCATCAGCATCAGCGCCAAGACGAGCAGCGTCAGCGCGCCCAGCGCCATCACCTGTCCGCGGCCGCGGAATCTCACGGGCCCTTCTTTCCGAACGGAATGACGCATTGGTTCTGGGTGGGCAGCGGCTCGGTGTGGAGGTTCGACTGCATGCGCATCGTGTAGCTGGCGCGAATCGGCAGGATGTAGATTTTCTCGGCCTCGGCGACCTCGGTGTACTTGTCGTTCTTTGGCACGGAGGCCTCTTTGCCCATGCGCAAGACGTTCAACAAGGTCGCCCGCTCCTGCCCACGGGCGATGAGGTGCACCACCATGTTCGCGAAGGGAATGGGCAGGCGGTAGTTGAAGGTCACCTGCACCGAGAGCTTGGTGCGCTCGTGCTCTTCCCACGAGCTTCCGGCGGCGATACTAGGGTCGTCGAAGTCGAGCTCCTTGGTGCTGGGAGAGGACAGCCCCTGCACGTGACGCTGGAGCGGGTGGCAGATGGTCACCTCGGCGTACTTCATGCCCTGCGCGTCGGGCATGGTGTTCGCCCGCACGCCAAAGGCCTGCCACTTGGCGCGAAAGTCAGAGGCGCTCGCCATCGGCTTCACCACCTCCGCCCCCGAGCTGTCGTGGCTGACGAGCGGCAACAGCACCGCCAGCGCCGCGCGTTCCATGGTGGCGACATCGTTGTGGTGAAGAGCCCCCGCACGCACGGCCTTGTAGGCGGCGTACTTGGTGACCAGCCGCGCCTGGTGCATCAGCCCGAGCTGGAGAATGCCGAGCAGGAGAAACACGAAGAGCGGCATGACGATAGCCGTCTCCACCGCGGCCTGACCGCTCTGCTGCATAGGCTGTGAGCTTCGCGCACCCATGGGCCTTGTAATTATCGGGAGTCTGTTGCCGGCGTTTCCCTACAGCCCGTGCTCCTCCATCTTGGCGTAGGCCTTGACGTGGCAGGGGTGCTCGCGTGTGGGGAAGTGCCGCAGCACCTCGTCGAGCCGCTCCCGAGCCTTCTTGCGGTTCTTGAACTCCAGCTGCCGCTGCGCCTCGAGCATCAGCCCCCCGCACTTCGCGTCGAGCTCGGGCACCACCTGTTTCATCTGCGCGCGCACCAGGCCGTAGAGCTCGGGCCGCTCTTTGAGCCCCTCGAGCATCAGCCACGCGTTGCGGTACGTCTTCCAGGCCTTGAAGAGGTTGTCGGCGCCCACGTTCTTCTGGTCGTAAAACCCCCTCGCCTTCTCGGCCTCGGCCTTGGCCAGCCGGAGCAGGTCCTCGGGAGGTAGGTCGGGCAGGGGCGAAATCTCCACCCAGAGGTTCCACACCTTCCAGGGGTTCTCCTGGGGTGGGTTCTTCACGTTGTCGAAGGTGAGCGAGTTTTGCTCGCCGCGTTTCATGTCGAATGCAGAGAGCACTTGCTCGAGCTCGCGCTGGTCGGCATCGAGCGTGTCGGGCGGCACCACGCCCTGGTCGGTCCCGTTGACCGAGATGACCACCTCGTCCTTCTCGATGTGCTTGGCCTGGTAGTGCAGCACCGCCACCGCGCGGGTGGCCGCCGCAAGCTCGAAGGTGAAGACCTTCATGTCCGCGCGCTTCCATTGCACATCGTCGCCCACGCCGAAGCTGTCGGTGATCGGTGCGAAGGCGAGCTGGGTCGGCTCGCTGGAGGGGTCACGCATCGCCTCGACCACTGGGCGGAAGACCACCACCACCAGAGAGACGAGCCCGCCCAAGAGCAGCGCTCCCCCCATTGCCGCGCCGATGCGGGCCGGCTTGGAGAGCTCGTTCCAGAGGAAGACCAGCCGCCCGGCAACGCTCTTGTTGGCGGCGCGCTTGCGCCGGTAGTACTCGACCGCGCTCTCTTCCCCCTCGTCGCCGCGTGCGCGGGCGGCAGGGGCGGCGCGGGAGGAGCGGGCCAGCGGTGCATCGGCGCCGGCCAGCCCCGCCCCATCCAACTTGCGCACCGGCATGGCCACCTCGCGGGTGACCTCCGCGGCCTTGTCGGGCGGCGGGGCGGGAAGCCCCTCCACTTCCTCGGTGTGCGCGCTCTCCTCGTCGCTCTCCCGCAGCGTGGGAAGCGGCACCCCCGGCGTGGTGTTGCTGGGCTCCTCCCTCACCGGTGCCTCGACGAGGGCCTTCCTCGGGTGCGTCTTCTCGCCCGCCACGAAGGAAAACGCCACCTCCTCGCCCAGGGCGATGATGTCGCCGTTCTCCAGCCTGTGGGCGCCCACGACGAGGGCACCGTTCACCCGAGTGCCGTTGGCGCTCTTCAAGTCCTCGACGAAGAAGCGGCCTTCTTTTTCGAAGATGCGGGCGTGGTGGCGCGAAACGCCGCCGTCGATCACCACGACGTCGTTCTCGGGCGTGCGGCCGAGCTTGACCTCCTTCTGAGTGAAGGAGAACTCTCGGCCTTGGCCCTTGCCCTTGGAAACCTTCAGCTGAAAGGCCACCGGCCAGCGAGTATACCCGCGACCGTGAGGAACCGTTGATTCGCGCTCGCCTCGGAGAGCTGGACTGCGTGGTGGTGGAGGAGGGCCCAGGGCCACTCCAGTTGGCGGTGGTGCTCTGCCATGGCTTCGGCGCTCCAGGCGACGACTTGGTGCCGCTGGGCCCGGAGCTGGTCGCCAGGCGCCCGCGGCTTTCCGGCAAGGTACGCTTCGTCTTCCCTTGCGCCCCGTTGTCCCTCGACGGCTTCGGCTTCGGCGACTCTCGAGCGTGGTGGATGATCGACCTCGCCCGCCTGACCGGCATGCGCGCAAAGGGGCAGAGCCTGCGCCAGGAGGTGCCTGACGGGCTTGCCAAGGCGCGCCGGCTGCTCCTGGGCATGCTGGAGACGCTGCTTCGCCAGACACACCTTTCCATGGGCCAAGTGGTGCTGGGAGGTTTCTCGCAAGGGGCGATGCTGGCGACCGACGTCGCCTTGCGCCTCGAGGAGCCCCCTGCCGGGCTCGCCGTTCTCTCCGGCACGCTCTTGTGCGAAAAGGAGTGGAACCAGCGCGCAGCATCGCGGCGAGGCCTTCCCGTCGTGCAGACCCACGGCCGGCAAGACCCGCTGCTCCCCTTCGAGGAGGCGGTGGCGCTGCACGAGCTCTTCGTTCGCAACGGGCTCGTCGCCGAGCTCATTTCCTTCGACGGGGGCCACACCATCGACCCCTCCGGGCTGGAGAAGCTGGGAGACTTCCTGGTGAATCGACTCCCCTGACGCGTCGCGGCAGAAACTCCTGCCTACACTTGCCGACAATGGAGGCATGAGGCGGGTACTTCTGGCGGTGATGCTGTCTGGCTGTGCCGGAGAAGCGGACTGGGTGCTGCAAGACGGCGTTTCGCCGCCGTCGGAGCTTCCGGAGTCCCGCCCGCTGCGGCTGTCACGCTTCACCGCGGTGAGCGACGGGCTGCCCGCAGGTGCAGAGGTCCGCTCCACTGCCCACCTCGATGGCACCCTCTACGCGGTGGTGGAAGCCAACGGGAGACGGTCGCTTTTCGCGCTGGAGGGCGGACAGAGCGTCTGGAAGAGCGCCGGGCCCACCCTTCGCCCGGGCGAGGAACCGCAGGCCCTCACCCGGCTCGACGTGGCCGTCTACCTCACCGCGGCGGACTTTGCCGGCGGCAAGGGCAGCGTGCACAAGCTGGAGTTCTCCGACGAGGGTTGGAGCCGGCTTTCGGCCCCCGACGCCCCCGCGCGGGTTTTGACCAAGAAGACGGGCGCACTGCTGTTGGCGGTCGGCGGCGATGCTCCCAGCGCGGGGCTGTACGCCTCGGCCGACCGCGGAAAGACGTGGACGCAAAGAAGCTCTGCGGCCTTCCTCGCCCACGCCACCGCGCTGGCCGCCTCCCCTGCAGCGGCGCGAATGTTCGCCACCGGTGACGTGGCTTTGGGGTTCGGCAAGCTCTACCACTCGGACGACGCGGGAGCGACCTGGGCCGAATCGACGCTGGCCGGCGAGGTGGGCGCGCTCTCGGCATCGGCGGAGTTCGTGCTCGTCCAGGTGCGCGGTGAGGGTACGTGGCGCTCGGACAACTACGGCAACACCTTCCACCCGGTGGCGCTCGAGGGCGTCGCGCAGAGCTTCTTCACCACCGGGCCGAAGGCCTTCGCCGGCACCTCACTGGGCGTGCGCGTCTCCGACGACGGCGGGCGCTCCTGGCGCGACGCCAGCGACGGGCTGCCCAGCGGCGTGGAGGTCAAGAACCTCTACCTGGCAGGCAGCTCGCTCTTCGCCGCCTCGCGCGGAGCGGTCTTCGTGGCCGCGGTGGAGTAGTGGGCGTCATTGGTTTTGGCGCAGCTGCGCCTCCAGCTTCGCGCGCACGTCGGGGGGCAGCTGCTCGAGCCCCTTGATGTGCCCCATGTTGCCGAAGTCGGGAGGCGGCAGCTTCTTGAACAGCTCCACCCCTGGCTCGAGCCGGGTCTTTTCGTAGGGGGGCAACGCGTAGACGAAGGCGTCGACGGCGCCCTGCGCGAAGAGCTCCTTGCCGCCGCTTGGGGCATCGGCTTCGGCGCCGAACTTGAGCGCCTGCCTCTTGCCGTCGTCGGTGGTGACCTCGACGGTGAGAGAGGGCTTGGCAAGCCCTGCCTTGGCCGGAACGACCCCCTCGGCCACCCGGGTGGCGCGCAGGTTCTTGAGCGAGGTGAGCTGGGTCGAAACGCGCGCGGGGTCCAGCTCGAAACCGGCGGGAGGCGTCTTGGGCTCGATGAGATTCCACGTCTCCCCTGCCTTCTTCACCACCGTGCGCCTGCCCGCCGCAGCGATGACCAGCTGGGTGACCTTCTCCGGGTCGAAGGCGAGCAAGGAGTGGTCGCGCAGGTCGGCCAAGCGCTTGCGCAACGCCTGCGAGGCATAGCCGGGCACCAGGTAGACCTGGGCGTCCCCCTCGAGCTGCACCGGCGTCATTCCCGCGGTGCGGCCCCCGCCGGTGAGATCATCTTTGGTGACCGCGCCGTCCTTGGGGGTGTGGGCATAAACGCCGACGTCGAGACGGGCGAAGGCCTCGGGCGTCTTGGCGCGCGTGCAAGCCTTCTTGAGGTCCTCGCTCGCGCCTCCGGTGGCCGCCTTCTCCAGCTCGGCCAGGGTGAGCTTGCCGTCTTTGTCCGCGTCGACGGCGTCGAATTGGCTCTGGAGGGGGTGGATGGAGCTCGATTCCTGGGGATCGGACTCGCGCCCCAGCTTCACCGCCACTGTCCGCCCGTCCTTGAGCTTGACCTCGACCACGGCAGGCGAGCTCAAGCCGAGCAGCGATTCATCCACCGAGGAGGAAAGGAAGTCGTGCGCCGAGAGGGAGACGAGCTGCTGCGCGATGCGACCGGGCGCTGCGGCATCGAAGCGGAAGCCGGGAGGAGTGGTGGTGCCCTCGGCGAGCTTCCACTGCCCGCCTTCGCCTGCGTGGGCGGTGAAGCTGGCGCCATCGGCATGCCGTACGGAGAGAGAGGTGATCTCGTCCAGCTTGGCGGAGAAGAGCGAGCGCTTGCGCCAGCCGTTCACGTCCTTCCGGATGTTCCAGGGCAACCCGGAGGGAGTGGCGAACACCGCGTTTTGCCCCGCGCGCCGCACGTAGGTGCCACCGCTCCTGGCGGCCTTGCCGAACACCAGCTCGAGGAGCGCGCCCTTGTCGCCCAAGACTTTGAGCTTGAGCCCCTTGGCGTCGTCGACTTCGAGCTCGGCGTGGCGCTTGTCCTGGTCAGTGACCAAATCGGGCGCCTTGAAGCTCCCCAGGGCGTCGAGGGCGGTGGTGAGTTGGCTGTCCTCCACCGGGAACTGGGCGTGGGGCGACTTGGGGTCGGCCACCAGCCAGCCGGCGCCCTCCTTCTTGAGCGTGGCCGAGGAAGCTCCGGAGATCTCCAGGCCCACCACCTGGTCCTTCTCGATCTTCGGCACCTCCAAGTGCTGCATGCCGACCGAGACCTTCTCCTCGCGCATGGCGAGCACCACGCCCAGGAGCACCACGAAGACAGCGATTGCGGCGACTGTTGCCTTGTTCATCGTTTCACCTCTACACGCTGGCCCTGGAGCGCCGCCCCTCGCGCACACGCCATCGAATGACGCCGTAGCCGAACAAGAGCAGCGGAATTCCGAGGGCATTGCCGAACTTGACCGCGTTTCGGGTGCCGTCGCTCACCTCGGGCTTCAAGGGCGCGCCGGCGAAGGGCCGGGCGCGCATCGCGAGCAGCGCGGGGTCGAGCAGCATCCAGTCGGCGACGTTGAGCAAGAGCGCCTGGTTGGGCCGGCCCATGAAGTCGTCCCACAGAAGGCTCGAGCCGCCCACCACCATCACCCGCGATTCGCCCTGGCTCTCGGTGATGACGCCCTGCTCGGCTGCGAAATGGCTCTTGAGCTTCCCGCTCACCTGCACCATCAGGTCGTAGGGCCCACTGGTGGTGATGCTCTCGCTGCGCCAGTCGCGCCGCGGGTCGATGTTGAACGGCTGGCTCTCCAGCCAGCTCTTGGCGCTGGAGCGCGCCAGCACCGTCACCTGCTTGCCCTCGCCCGGAGCCGCGGTGACCGAGGTGACGAAGGGGAAAGTCACCCCTCCCAGCCCCTTGGAGATGGGCGAGTCGCCCTCCAGCCGCTGAAGGATGGGGATGAACGGGTATGGCAGCGGCATGGAGACCACCATGAAGCCACGGCGTTCCTGCACGTTGAGCTCCGCCGACTGGGCGTCGGCCACCAGCTTTTCGCCCAGCGTGATGCCGTAGCTGGTGAGCAGCGGCGACAGCGCGTGCTCCGCCGGGCTCGACTCGAAGGTGCGCGGGTCGACCTGAATGGCGTCGAGGAAGAAAGCGGCGCTCTTCCCCTTCATGATGAACTGGTCCACGGCGCGGATTTCGCTGGGCTGAAAAGCCGTCTTGGGGCCGACGACCAGGAGCGCGTCGACGTCGTCTTCGACCTTGTCCTTGCCGGTCAAATCGACGCGGCGCACCTCGTACTGCTGGGAGAGCAGCGTCTGCAGCCGGTTGAGCTTCTCCTCCGGCTTGGGGGCGTCGTGGCCCACCACCAGGCCAATCACCGGCGTCTTGGGGCGGGTCAGTTTCCGCACCAGCGAGGTGAGGTCGTACTCGAGGGAGCGCACGTCCTGCACCACGGGAATGACCTCTTTCTTCTCCTGGTGCTTGATCACCAGGCCCATGTACGCGCGCTTGGTCTGCTGCTGGTCGTCCTCCACCACGCGAATTTCCACCGGCTGCACGCCCGTGGCGGCCAGCTCCTTCTCGATGGAGGTCGGCTCGCGGAAGCGGCGCCCGAAGATGTCCTGCTTGACCTCTTTCTTCTTCTCCTTGTCCGCTTCGGTCTCTTCCGCGCCCGGGTCGATGAACTCGAAGGCGAGCTTGCCCTTGGATGCCGCCCGGTATTCGGTGAGCAGGTCGCGCACGTAGCGGGCGTTGCCCGAGTAGGGCGCGGGCAGGTCGGAGGTGAAGTAGGCGGTGACGGTGACGTGCTCTTCCAGGCCGGCCATGGTGTCCTTCGAAGCCTGAGAGAGGGTGTAGATGCCGTCCTTGGTCACGTCGAGGCGGCCGAAGGCGCGCAGCCCGACGACGTTCAAGAGCACCAATGAGCCGACGAGGGCGAGGACGAAGACGTTCGCGTTGCCGATCTTGCGCATGGCGAGCCTCACTGGCGAACCGCGGAGAGGGAGCGAGTGGTGAGCACCAGCCCCGCCGCGGTCAGGGACAGGTAGAAGAGCAGGTCACGGGTGTCGAGCACGCCCCGCGCGATGTTCTCGAAGTGGTAGTCGACCGAGAGGAACTGCAGGACCTCGGCGAGCGCTTCGGGCATCAAGGGGGCGAACTTGTCGACGAAGTAGAAGGCGAAGCACAAAATCAGCCCGATGATGAAGCCGACGATCTGGTTTCGGCTGAGCGCGCTGGCCCACATTCCCAAGGCGAGGAAGCTCGCGGCCATCAACAAAAGCCCCAAGTAACCGGCCACCACCGGGCCCCAGTCGAAGGTCGCGTTGGGCGCGGCGAGCGCCGAGACGCTGAAGGCGTACGGCAGCGTCCACAACAGGCCCACCGCCACCATGCCCAGCGCCGCGAGGAACTTACCGGCGACCACTTCCCAGTCCTTGAGCGGCATGGTGAGGAGCAGCTCGATGGTGCCGGCCTTTCGCTCCTCGGCGATGGTGCGCATCGTCACCGCCGGGGCGAACACCACGAAGAGCACAGGGGCGATGGCGAAGAAGCCCCGCAGCGAGGCCTCCCCGGCAAGGAACAGGGTGGAGAAATACAGCCAGCCGGCGACCAACAAGAACCCGCCCAGCACGATGTACGCGATGGGCGAGTTGAAGAAGGTGGCGAGCTCTCGGCGGGCAACCGCGATGGAAGTGCTCATGGTCTTGGTCCTCGCGTATCAGGCAGCCTTGGGCAGCGGCTTGGCCTCGCTGCCGGTCAGCTTGCGGAAAGTCTCCTCCAGGCTGACGTGCTCGCGCCGCAGCTCGAGGAGGAGGAGGTCGTTCTTCACCGCGGCGTCGAAGAGGGCGCGGCGCGGGTCTTCATTGCCGTAGCGCAAGGTGAAGCCCAGGGTGCCACTGCCCTCTGCTTCGGCCGGCTCGACCGAGTTGACGCCGGGGACGCTGGCCAGCGTCTGGCGCACCCTCTCGGCGTCGAGCGCACCGCCCAGCCGCGCCGCCAGCACCACCGTCACTCTGCCGCCCTCGGCCATCGTCAACCGCTCGGGGGCGTCGTCGGCCACCAGCTTGCCCTCGTTGATGATCAGCACCCGGCTGCAAGTCGACTGCACCTCGGGGAGAATGTGGGTGGAGAGGATGACGGTCTTCTCTTGCCCCAGCTCCTTGATGAGGTGGCGAATCTCGACAATCTGGTTCGGGTCCAAGCCGCTGGTGGGCTCGTCGAGGATGAGCAGGTCAGGGTCGTGGAGAATCGCCTGGGCCAGGCCGACGCGCTGGCGGAAGCCCTTGGAGAGCTGGCCGATGTCCTTGCCCAGCACCGAGGAAAGGCCGCAGCGCTCCACCGTCAGCTTGAGCCGCTGCTTGGCCTGCTCGCCCTGAAGCTTTCGCACCTGGGCGAGGAACTCGAGGAACTCGAGCACCATCATGTCCTCGTAGAGCGGGTTGTTCTCCGGCAGGTAGCCGATCTTTTGCCGGGTGGCTACGGGGTGAAGGTTGACGTCGAGCCCCCCCACCTTTGCCGTACCCGAAGTAGGCAGCACGTAGCCGGCGAGGACTTTCATCGTGGTGGACTTGCCGGCGCCGTTGGGGCCCAAAAAACCCACCACCTGCCCCTTGGGCACCTCGAAGCTGATGCCGCGCAAGGCTTGGGCCGTACCGTAGCTCTTCGTCAGCCCCTCGATGCGAATCATCGGTTCGGACATGTCGAACTCTCCTTGGGAGCGCGCCCAAGTAAGGCTTCAAAAGGGGCCTGTCAACTCGTGAGTTGGTGAATGTCTTCCCAACTTTTTGCTCAGGTCGGCACTTCACCCCCCGCCCGGCCGTGCTTAGCCCTTGCCCAATGGGAGTGGGCGGGCGGCACATCGGCGCGGCGTTGCTCTTGGCCGGGCTGGCGGGAGCGCAGGGCGGGCGGGGCTCCAAGGTGGCGCGCTGCGAGCTCACCGGAACCGTCGATGCCGGCACCGCGGCCTATCTGAAAGACTGCGTCGAGACCGCCGAGCGCGAACGCTACCAGGCGCTGCTGGTCCGACTGGACACACCCGGAGGAGCGCTGGAATCGACCCGCGACATCGCCCGCGCCTTCTTGGGCGCACAGGTGCCCGTGGTGGTGTGGGTCGGACCTTCGGGAGCACGCGCGGGCAGCGCGGGAGTGTTCATCACCCTGGCGGCGCACGTGGCGGTGATGGCCGAGGGCACCAACATCGGCGCGGCACACCCGGTGGCAGGCCCCACGGGCGCCGACCCCGAGGCCACAGGGGAGGAGATGGGAAGGAAGGTGGTCAACGACGCGGTGGCCTTCGTACGTGCCATCGCCGAACAGCGCGGGAGAAACGCCGACTGGGCGGAGAAGGCAGTGCGCGAGAGCGCCAGCGTCCCGGCCCAGCAGGCGGTGAAGTTGCGGGTGGTCGACTTCATCGCCTCCAGCGAGCCCGAGCTGTTGGAAAGGCTGACGGCTCGCAGTCTCATCACCGCCGACGCCGAGTTGATGGAGCTTCGCCCTACCTTCCGGCAGAAGCTGGTGCACTCCCTGGCCAACCCGGCGCTCGCGTACATCCTTTTTCTGGTCGGCGGGCTGGGGCTGGCCATCGAGCTCTCCAACCCGGGAATGATTGCCCCCGGCGTCATCGGCTTGGTCTGCCTGGTGCTGGCGCTCATCGCCTTTTCCGCGCTGCCCATCCGCGCCGGTGCGGTGGTGTTGATGGTGCTGGGGCTTTTGCTCATCGTGGGCGAGCTGTTCGTCACCAGCGGCCTGCTCGGGCTGGGAGGGGCGCTCTTGCTCGTCCTCGGCGGGCTGCTCTTTGTCGATCGCTTCAACACCGACTGGTTCGTCGAGCCCTCCTTTCAGCTGCCTTTACGTCTGGTGGTGCCCACCGCGGTGATGGTGGGCGGGCTGGCCACCCTGGTGATGGTGAAGATCGCACGCTCGCGGCGCTTACAGCAGCAGGGTGCCGACCTAGGGCTCATCAACGAGCAAGGCCGCGCCCTCGACGAGGTGGGCCCGGGCGGAGGAGAGGTGTTCGTTCACGGGGAGCGCTGGCGAGCGAAATCGAGCGCACGCATCCCCCAAGGTGGGCGGGTGGTGGTCAGGCGGGTCGAGGGCCTCACCCTTTTCGTGGAGGAGACCAGGACATGACGGACTTTTGGGGCACGATGGGTTTTCTCATTCCGGTGGCGATCGTAGTGCTGTTCTTCCTCTCCGGGGTGCGCATCATCAACGAGTACGAGAACGGAGTGGTGTTCCGCCTCGGGCGCTATGTGGGCCTCAAGCGCGCGGGCTTTCGGTGGATCGTCCCCGTCGTCGAGCGAATCGTGGTGATCGACCTGCGCACGGTGGCGCGCGACGTGCCTCCGCAAGATGTCATCACCCGCGACAACGTGAGCGTGAAGGTGAACGCGGTCGTCTACTTTCGCGTGATTCACGCGGACAAGGCGGTGCTCCAGGTGGAGGACTTTCTGTACGCCACCTCGCAGCTGGCGCAGACCACGCTGCGCGCGATCTGCGGCCAGGTCGAGCTCGACCAGCTGCTCGCCGAGCGCGAGCGCATCAACAAAGAAATTCAGCAGGTGCTCGACGCGCACACCGACCCCTGGGGCATCAAAGTCTCCAACGTGGAGGTGAAGCACATCGACCTGCCCTCGCAGATGACCAGAGCCATCGCCCGCCAGGCCGAGGCCGAGCGCGAGCGACGCGCCAAGGTGATCGCCGCCGAGGGCGAGTACCAGGCGGCACAACGGCTGGCCGACGCCGCCGACGTGCTGTCACGAAACCCCTCCACCCTGCAGCTGCGCTACTTGCAGACGCTGGTGGAGATCACCTCCAGCGGGAGCCAGACCATCATCCCCATTCCGCTCGAGCTCATTCGGGCCGTCTCCACGGTGGCGCGGGAAGCGGGGCCGCGTCCCGAGGAGCACGCCTTGCCGCATCCACATTGATTGCACCACCAAGCAATTTTCAACTTGAATGGTCGTCATGGCGCGCGTCCTCATCGTTTCCAACCGCTTGCCGGTCACCGTCAAAGTCAGCGCCGGCGAGGTGCAGGTGGAGCGAAGCTCCGGTGGCCTGGCCACCGGCCTCAAAGGACCTCACGAGAAGAGCGGCGGGTTGTGGATTGGCTGGCCCGGGTTGACCCAGCCGCTGCCCGAACCGCAAAAAGCCCGGCTCGACCAGCGCTTGGCCGACCTCGAGGTGGTGCCGGTCTCGCTCAGCCAAAACGAGATGGAGCGTTATTACGAGGGCTTCTCCAATGCCGTCCTCTGGCCGCTCTTTCACTACTTCGTCGGTTCGCTGCCTCTCGAGGTGAGGGACTTCGACGTCTACCAGCACGTCAACCAGCGCTTCGCCGACGTCGTCGCCTCGCAGTACCGGAGCGGCGACCTCGTCTGGATTCACGACTACCAGCTGATGCTGGTGCCCCAGCTGTTGCGCCAGCGGCTGCCCGATGCACGCATCGGGTTCTTCCTGCACATCCCCTTTCCTTCCTCCGAGGTGTTTCGCTGCCTGCCGTACCGGGAACGCATTCTCGAAGGAATGTTGGGCGCCGACCTCGTCGGCTTTCACACGCCGGCGTACATGCGGCACTTCTCCTCCTCGGTGCTGCTGACGCTGGGGCAGGCCACCGACGTCGACCGCATTCGCTGGAAACGTCGCACGGTACGGCTGGGCGTCTTCCCCATGGGGGTGGACGCAGCGCACCTCGCCCAGGTCGCGCGAGAAGAAGAGGTCTTGCGCCAAGTACGCGAGTTCCGCGACGACACCGACGGCCAGGTGCTGGTGGGCATCGACCGGCTCGACTACACCAAGGGCATTCCTCGGCGGCTGCTCGCGTACGAGCACCTCTTGCGCCAGCACCCAGAGCTGCGCGGCAAGGTGCGGTTGGTGCAGGTGGCGGTGCCCTCTCGCACCAATGTCGGCGCTTACCAGGAGTTCCGCGACCAGGTCGACGCGCTCATCGGCCGCATTCACGGCGAGTTCGCCACGCCCACCTGGGTGCCGGTGCACTACCTCTTCCGCGCTCTGTCGGAACGCGAAGTGGTGGGCCTCTACCGCGCCGCCGACGTGATGCTGGTCACCCCCATCCGCGACGGGATGAACCTGGTGGCCAAGGAGTTCGTCGCCTCGCGCGTGGATGAAGGCGGCGTCTTGGTGCTCTCGGAGCTGGCCGGCGCCGCCACCGAGCTGGCCGAGGCGGTGCACGTCAACCCCTACGATGTCACCTCCATGTCCGAGGCGTTTTTTCGGGCGCTGTCGATGTCCACCGAGCAACGCCGCCGCCGCATGCGGGCCCTGCGCCGCCGCGTGTTCGCCTACGACGTGCACCGCTGGGTGAGCGCCTTCCTGGAACAGCTGGAGCAAGCGGGCAAGCGCGCCGAGCCGCCGTCGCTCGAACCCTCGCCGCCGTCGGACATCGACGCGGCCCTCTCCCGTCTGCGCCAGGCCGAGAAGCGCCTTCTTTTGCTCGACTACGACGGCACCCTGGTGCCCTTCGCCGACACTCCCGACCAGGCGGTGCCCAATGACCAGCTCTTGCAGCTACTCGCCGCGCTCGCCGCCCTACCGCGCACCGAGGTGCACGTGGTGAGCGGCCGCGACCGCGAAACGCTGGAGGACTGGCTGGGTCATTTGCCGGTGGGCATTCACGCCGAGCACGGCTTCTGGTCGCGGCCACCGGGCCGCTCCGAATGGGTGCAGGCACCGGTAGGCTCCACCGAATGGCGACGACCGGCGCTTTCCATCTTGAACGACTGGGCGGCCCGGACCCCCGGCGCCCTGGTAGAGGAGAAGTCCGTCGGGCTCGCCTGGCACTACCGGCTGGCCGACCCCGAATTCGGCGCCCACCAGGCCAATGAGCTCAAGCTGCACTTGGCCGCGGTGCTTTCCAACTCACCGGTAGAGATTCTCACCGGAGAGAAAGTCGTCGAGATTCGCCCCCACGGGGTACACAAAGGCCGAATCGTGACGCCCCTGGTGCAGACCACCAGCCCGGGTACCCTCTTCATGGCGATGGGCGACGACCGCACCGACGAAGATCTCTTCGCTGCCCTTCCCGAAGGTGCGCTCTCGGTGCACATCGGCCCAAAGCCCAGCCGCGCCCAGCTGCGCCTCGCCGACGTCGATGAGGCGCGGGCCTTCCTCGAAGAGTTACTTCCCTCTCCACCTGGGAGAGGGAAAGGGTGAGGGGCGAGAGCTCGGGAGCACAGTTGCTGGTTCCCTCACCCCTTCCCTCTCCCACGGGGAGAGGGCGCGACGAGCGGTACGAAGCGCACGGCTCCCAAATCTTCACGCACGAAGCGGCCGTCGGCCCGCCGAGTGATGCGCATCAGAGTCTGCGACTCCGTAGGGCCAATGGGAATGACCAGCCGCCCGCCCTCGGCCAACTGCCAGAGCAGCGGCTCGGGAATGCGCGGGCCACCGGCGGTGACCGCGATGGCGTCGAAGGGCGCGTGCTCCTTCCAGCCTTCGGTGCCATCCCCCACGCGCAAGTGGACGTTGGTGAAGCCCAGCTCGGCCAGCGTCTTCGCGGCGCGCGCCGCCAACGTGGGAATGCGCTCGACCGAGTAGACCTCCCCCACCAGCCGCGAGACGACCGCTGCTGAGTAGCCCGAGCCCGTGCCCACTTCCAGCACCCGCTCTACTGGCCGCAGCTCGAGCGCTTGGGTCATCAACGCGACCACGTAGGGCTGGGAGATGGTTTGACCTTCGCCGATCGCCAGGGCGCTGTCGTCGTACGCCGCCTCGATGAGCTCCTCGGGGACGAACCGGTGCCTGGGCACCTCGCCGATGGCGCCCAGCACACGCGCATCGCGAATACCGCGCCGCGAAAGCTGCGCCACCAAACGCGCCCTTCGTTGGTCGAAGTACCCCACAACCACATCCTATGCGCCGCCACGCGTCGGGCGAGCCAAACGCGCCGTTCATCGCCCGCTGGCTAGATGGTCTGCCAGCCGTTCGCCCCGTGTTCAGCTACGTTGCAGCCCGTGGACCCGACCCTGCGCAAGGAAGCTCGGCATCTCACCACCTACCTGGGCGTCATCGTGCGCGAGGGAAGCCTGTGGCGGCTTTGCTTCCACGGTGAGCGCATCGCCTTGGGCATGAAGAGCACGGGTGACCGATGACACACGAGCTGTTGGGACAACTCTTCATCATCGGTGGCGTCTCGGTGCTGGCGGCGATCGTGCTCGGCCGGCTCAAGCTGCCCATCCTCACCGTGCTCTTGCTCGCGGGCGCCCTGGTGGGGCCGCACGGGCTGGGGCTTTTGGGCGATGCCCGCGGCCTTCAGACCGTGGCCGAGATTGGCGTGGTGCTCTTGCTCTTCACCATCGGCCTGGAGTTCTCCCTCGCCCGGTTGGGGAGAATCGGCCGGCTGGTGGCGCTCGGCGGCACCTTGCAGATGGGGCTGACCATTGGAGCGGTGGTGGGGGTCGCGATGAGCCTCGGCTGGTCGATCGAGCGCGGCATCTTCCACGGCTTCTTGGCCGCGCTCTCCAGCACCGCCATCGTGCTGCGCGCCCTCTCCGAGCGCGGCGAGCTCGACGCCCCCCACGGGCACTTCATCGTGGGGGTGCTGATTCTTCAGGATTTGGCGGTGGTGCCAATGATGCTCTTGGTACCCATCCTCGCGGGAGAAGGCGGCGCGGGAGCGCTCGACGCCCTCGTGGCACTGGGAAAGGCGGCGGTGCTGGTAGTGGTCGTCGTTGGGCTGGCTCGCCTTTTGGTACCTCGCCTGTTCCACTTGGTCGACCGCGCACGCAGCCGAGAGGTGTTCCTCCTTTCGGTGCTGGTGGTGTGCGTGGGCACCGCGTGGCTGTCGTCCTTGGCCGGGTTGTCGGTGGCGCTGGGCGCCTTCCTCGCCGGGGTGGTGCTCGCAGACACCGACTACGCCCATCGGGCGCTCGCCGACATCCTCCCCTTACGCGACGTGCTGGCGAGCGTCTTTTTCATGTCCCTGGGCACCCTCTTCGACTTCCGGGTGCTCTACGAGCAGCCAGCGACGGTGGGCTTCTTGTTCCTCGCACTCTTCGTGGGAAAGGCGGTGATTGCCGCGATCGCCGCGCTGGCGATGGGCCTGCCAGTACGGGTGGCTGTGCTCGCCGGACTGGGCCTGGCGCAGTTCGGGGAGTTCGGCTTCGTGCTGGCTCAGCAAGGCCAACCCTTGGGGCTCATCGTCGCCGCCGAGGTGCGCCCCTTGCTCGCCGCCGCCATCCTCACCATGCTCGTCACCCCGGTGGCGGTGCGCGTCGCTCCGCGCATCGCCTCGACGGCAGGCAGGCTGCGCGCCCTCAACCGACTGTTGGGCATGCGCGGCATCGAAGAGCCGGCGCCTCAGCATGAGCGCATCAGCGGTCATGTGCTCGTCGTCGGCTTCGGCGTCGCGGGCCAAGAGCTCGCCCATGCGCTCCGCCGCAGCGGCGTGCCCTACCTGGTGCTCGAGCTCAACGCCGCGACGGTGCGCGCGGCACGAGCGCGGGGAGAGCCTGTCTACTACGCCGACGTCGGTTCACCCGAGGCGCTGATTCACGCCCGGCTCGCCCAAGCCCGAGCGCTGGTGCTGCTCATCAACGACCCCTACTCGGCCGAGCGGGCGATCGCCGCTGCACGCCGGCTGTCACCCACCCTGCCCATCTTCATGCGCACCCACTACGTGCGCGACGCCCCCCGCCTGGTCAGGCTGGGCGCCACCGAGGTGATTGTCGAAGAGATCGAGGCCGGGCTGGCGATGCTGGCACGCGTCTTGAGCCAGCTGGGCACCTCGTCCGAGGAAGCTCGAAAGCAGGAGGCCGACGCACGCGCAGAGATGAACCAGCTCTTTCGGGGCTCTTAAAGCCAGGCCGCTTCCCCGGCACCGGCGTGCTCTCTTTTCTCTACGGCGTCACCGGCCGGCGTTCGCGCAGCTTGAACATCGCCCACAGGCCGTAGACGCCCAGCACCGTCCCCACCGGGAAGGACAAGAGCGCGAGCACGCTCAAGATGATCACCGGAATTCGCACCCGTACGTCGTGCGCCCTCAACCGTAGACCCGCCCAGCCGTAGGCGATGAGCCCAGCGACGCTCAAGACCCAGAACCACGGCGAGGGAGCCACCTCGGCCTGCCGCCACACCGAGATGATGGCCGCCCCCACCACCTGGGCAATACCCCAGGCAATGAAGAGCGTCCCTAAAGTTCGCTGGTGGTCTCGCATCGAACCCCTCCTTGTTCTTGCCGCGAACCTGTACCCATCGCCCCTCGGCGTCGCCGGACGACAGGAGCGCCGCCCGCCCGCTCGCAGGCTGGGTCGTCAGCACGGAGGGCGCCTCACCGGTCGTGCGGTAGGCTCCCGCGCAGCGAGCGCAGGTATAAAAACGGCGTGGAGAAGAGCAGGTTGGACACCCGCGAGGTGTACACGTCGGCATAGCGTTCGACCTGCCGGGCGAGATGGCTCTTGTCGTTCCCCGCGCGCATGAGCGGGCCCCAAGAGAGGTTGCTCAGCTCGGAGGACGCCTGGGCGAGCGGCGCAATCTGCGCGTCGAGCACCCCCAGCCGTTCGCGCAGAACGGACTGGCGCGCTTGCAGCTCTTCGTCCGCAGGACCCTCCCGGGGGCCGTATCCAACCTTGCGCCGCTGCAAAAGTAGCCGCACCTCGCACTGGGCCGCCTCCAGCTCTTCCTTCTCCTTCATCAACGCGGCCAGGCGCAGCTCGGTGGGACGAAAAGCCTCGACCGCGCGCACCTCGTTCTCCAGCTCGCGCAGAATGAGCGCGGTGCGCCAACGCAAGACGTCCTTGCTCACATGCACGTCACCGAACATGTGGTCGCCTACATAGAGAATCTCGTCACCCGACAACCCCAGGTGCTTCTGAAGCGTCGAGGCGCTCCCTCCGACGAAGGCCGTCCCCGGGCGCAGGGTCGCGCTTGCACGCAACAGCCCGTCCTCGGTCGCCACCTCGTAGAGCGGGCTGTGGGTGGTGAAGAACTCTGGCTTGCGCGCACTGACGATGACCACGTCGAACAGGGAGCGCCAGGTAGTGCCGCTGGGCAAGAACCGATCGAAGGCGAAGCTCATCATCGGCATGGTGTAGGCCCAATCGGAGTTGGTGATGAGCAAGAGCTTCTTGCCGGCGTGTTTCTGATCGAGCAACGCCAGCGCGGTGTCCGACTCCAGCTCGACGTACTTTTCGGGCGCGGCGAGAATTTCGGCCTTGAGCTCCCCTTCGACGTGAGCGGCGTCGAGCGTCTCGCGTACCAGCTTGTACAGATCGGCGTAACCCAGCACCTCCGGCAGCTTCCGCGCGTCGAGCAGGTCGACCAGCTGCATGTACAGACACGCTTCGGAGAGCGAGAAGAGCGTGTTGAGGAACATCCACCTCGGCTCGCGCAGGTCGACCATCACGCGCGTGTACACACGGCGCAGCCGCTCGTAGTCGAGCACTTGGGTGCCGTGAAACGCCTTCTTCACGAAGCCGAAGCGGTTGGCCTTGAGCACGTTGCCCAGCTCGGTGTCGATGACCAGCCCGCGAATCACCAGCGTCGGGTCGAACTGGAGATGCTCAATCGGCCATCCCCGCGCGGCGAGCCGCTGCCGAAGATGGTGGTACGCCCTCCGCTCCCACGCCTCGTGGCGGTAGTGGATGAGGGTGTAGTCCATGTCGTAGCCCACGGCGCGAATGGCGCGCAGGTTGAGCGTACGGTTGCAGAAGAGACCGCGCTCGGGCGGCGGGCGCAGCGAGGCGCTCATCTGCTAGGCCGCTTCGAGCAGGGCCGCCGCGCCCATGCCGCCACCGATGCACATGGTGACCACACCGTAGCGGCCCTTGCGCCGCCGAAGCTCGAAAAGGAGCGTGCCTACCAGACGAGTGCCCGAAACCCCCAGCGGGTGTCCGAGGGCGATGGCGCCACCGTTGGGGTTCACCTTGGCGGGGTCGAGGGACAGCTCGCGGATGCAGTAGAGCGACTGGCTGGCGAACGCCTCGTTGAGCTCGAAGACGTCGACGTCCTTCACTGACAGTTTGTTGCGCGTCAAGAGCTTGCGCACCGCCGGCACCGGGCCGATGCCCATCACCTCTGGAGGCACGCCAGCGACGGCGAAGTCGACGAAGTACCCCAAGGGCTTCACCCCCAGCGCCTTGGCCTTCTCCTCGCTCATCACCACCACCGCTGCAGCACCGTCGGTGAGCGGCGAGGCGTTGCCCGCGGTCACCGTGCCTTGCAGGTTGAACGCCGGCTTGAGCTTGGCCAGGCCCTCGAGGTTCGTCTCGGGGCGCAGGATGGTGTCCTCGCTCACCGTCACCTCCTTGGCTTGGCCCCGCTCGTCGTACACCGTCGTCTTCACCGGAATAATTTCTTCCTTGAATTTTCCCTCGGCGCGGGCGGCAGCGGCGCGGCGCTGGCTCTCGAACGCGAACTGGTCTTGCGCCTCACGGGAGATCTCGAAGCGGGCGGCGACGTTCTCGGCGGTGGCGCCCATCGAGGTGTAGATCTCCGGGTGCTTCTCCATCAGCTCGGGGTTGGCGCTGACCTTGTTCCCGCCCATGGGAATCATGGTCATCGACTCGACGCCACCGGCGACCGCCACCTCGATGCGCCCGGCGCGAATGGCGTCGGAAAGCTGTGCGATCGACTGCACCCCCGACGCGCAGAAGCGGTTGATGGTCATCGCCGGAACAGTGTCGGGCAAGCCGGCGAGCACCGAGGCAAGCCGCGCCACGTTCATCCCCTGCTCCGCCTCGGGCATGGCGCAGCCGAGCACCACGTCCTCCACCGCCTTTGGGTCGAGCCCGGGCACGCGGGCGATCGCCTCCCTCACCACCAGCGCGGCGAGCGTGTCGGGGCGGGTATCCTTGAGCTCCCCCTTGTGGGCCCGGGTGAAGGGGGTGCGAACGGCGCTGGCGATGACGACGCGGCTGGCCATGGAAATCCTCCGAAGAAATGAATTAACAGCGAAGCCTCAGTTCCGCAGCGGCTTGCCGGTGGTGAGCATGTGGGCGATACGGTCTTGGGTCTTCTCCTCTCCGCACAGGGAGAGAAAAGCCTCGCGCTCGAGGTCCAGCAGGTGCTGCTCGCTGACCATGGACGACGGCGAGGTGTCGCCCCCGGTGAGCACGCGCGCGAGCTTCTGCCCGATCTTCCGGTCGTGTTCCGAGATCTGCCGGTTGAGCTGCATGTCGTAGAGCAGCATGTCGATGGTGGCGGCGCCGCTGCGCCCCGGTAGGCGAAACAGGGTGGGCCGCGGTGGACGGAAGCCGGCGGCTGCCATCCCCAGCACGCGCGCCTTGGCGTCGTGCAGCAGGTGGTCGCGGTTCATCGAGATGCCGTGCTCCCGGCCGAGAAGCCCCATCTGCGCGGCTTCCTCTGCGCTGGTGGCGACCTGGGCGGTGCCGATGGCGAGAAAGGTCTTCTTGAGGAAGGGCAGAGAGTCGAAGTCCTTGTCGTCAGCGAAGGGGCCGTAGAGGTTGCGTAAGAGCATCAGGTTTCCGCCGCCGCCGGGAATGAGGCCGACGCCGACCTCCACCAGCCCGATGTACGTCTCGGCCGAGGCCTGCACTGCGTTGGCGGCCATCGTCGCCTCGGCCCCGCCCCCCAAGGTGAGGCCGAAAGGCGCGCTCACCACCGGGATGGGGCTGTAGCGCAGCCGCTGGTTGACGTCCTGAAAGCGCTTCACCAACTTGCCCACGCTTTCGAAGTCGTCGCTCTTGATCGCCATCAGGAGCGCCATGATGTTGGCGCCGGCGGAGAAGTTGCCTCCGTCGTTGCCGATGACGATGCCCAAGAAGCGCTCCTCGGCCACCTCGATTGCCCTCTCCAACATGGAGAGGATGTCGTCGTCGATCGAGTTCATCTTGGAGTGGAACTCGACCAGGAGCGCGCCCTCGCCCATGTCCCACAGAGAGGCGCTGGAGTTGCCGTCCACCTTCCGGTTTCCCCGGCGTAGGTGCTCGACGCGCGCCACGCGCGCACCCTCGTCGACGGGCTTCACCTTCTTCGAAGCCAGGTCCCAGTAGGTGTCGTGGGTGCCTTCGATGCCGTAGAAGCGCTCGCGGCCCGAGGCGAGCATGCTCTCCACCCAAGGCGCGGGACGAAGCCCCAGCTCCTTCATCCGCGACAGACCCTTCTTCACCCCGTACGCGTCCCAGAGCTCGAAGGGGCCCAGGTCCCACCCGAAGCCCCAACGCATCGCGCGGTCGACGTTCACGTAGTCGTCGGCGATCTCCGGCAGCCGCCGGCTGGCGTACGCGAGGGTGTCGAGGGTGACGGCTTCTGCGAACTTGGCCGCCTTGTCCGAGCCGGTGAGCACCGTGGCCACGCGCTCGCGCACGTCCTCGACGTCTTTCGCCGCGCCAAGCGAGTCGTAGCGAACTTTCTGTTGCGGCCGGTACTCCAGTGAGGCCAAGTCGAGGGCGAAAATCTCTCCCTTTTGTTTCTTGTAGAAGCCGCCGCCGCTCTTTTCCCCCAAGAGCTTCTTCTCCACCATCTTCTCGAGGAAGGCCGGCGCCTTGAACGTCTCGCGCTCCTCGTCCTGGGCAAGTGAGTCGTAGCAGTTCTTCGCCACGTGCAAGAACGTGTCGAGCCCCACCAGGTCGGCGGTGCGAAAGACTCCGGACTTGGGGCGACCCATCGCCGGGCCGAAGATCTTGTCCACTTCCTCGACCGTCAAAGCGTCGGCCTGCATCTGGGCGATGGTGCGCATCATCCCGTACACGCCGATGCGGTTGGCGATGAAGTTGGTGGTGTCCTTACCGAAGACGATTCCCTTGCCGAGCAGCTCCTCGCCGAAGCGGGCCAGGCGCGCGATGATTTTTGGGTCGGTCTTCGGCCCCGGCACCAGCTCGAGCAGCCGCATGTAGCGCACCGGGTTGAAGAAGTGGGTGACCAGGAAACGGCGGCGAAACGCCTCGCTCCGGCCCTCGAGCATTCCGGCGATCGACAGCCCCGAGGTGTTCGAGCTGATCACCGCGTGAGGCGCAAGGAGCGGCTCGATCTTGGCAAAGAGGCTCTGCTTCACCTGCAGGTCCTCTTTCACCACTTCCACCACCCAGTCGACCTCGCCGATGCGCCGAAGGTCGTCGTCGAAGTTGCCGATCTCGATCAGCTCGGCGGCGCGTGGAGTGAAGAGCGCCGCCGGCTTGGCCTTCTTGAGATTCTCCACCGCGCTGCGCGCGAAGCGGTTGCGATCGGAGCCGCCTTGGGGGGGCACGATGTCGAGCAGGAGCACCGGGATGCCCGCATTCGCCAGGTGCGCGGCGATTCCGCTGCCCATCACCCCCGCGCCCAACACCGCGACCTTCCGAATGCGCTGCATGACGACTCCTTCGAAGCGAAAGTGGAGGCGCCCGTTTACCTCACAGGCAAGCAGCCTTGGGAGCCGAATCGTGAGGCGTTACTTCTGGCTCACAACAGACGGCGTCAGCCCGCCCACCACGCGCTTGAACTTTTGACCCTGCAGAACCTTTCCGTCCACCCAAAGGCCGTTGATCAGCGCCACCTCCTCGAGCGGCACGGTCGATGGAAAGCGCTGATAGAGCTCACGCACCGACATCTCCACGGGGGCGGTGAATACCTGTATGCGGGCTGGCTGCACGTCGAGCACGCTGCGATCGGTGACGCGAGCGAAGCTGGAAACAGACGTCTCGAACGCTGCCTGGTACGCGGAAAGACGCTGGCGAGGGGTGTACGCGAGGATTTGGTACGTCCTGCCACCGTACGCGAGGAAAGACACCACACCCGCCACCATGCCCTGCTCGGTCTGCGCCTGGAAGTAGCTCGACAGCGAGGGGAGCTCGTGAAGACGAGTCGTCGGTTCCCCCACCGGGCTCACTCCGGACTGCGCGAAGAACTGCTGCATCGACCTCTCCGGGCTCTGCGTTCCGGCGACGCCCAAAAGAATCGCCGCATCCTCGGCCGGGCTGACTCCCACGACCAATGCCGGCTGGTTCTGCGTCCGCCAGCTGGTAGGGAAATGGAGCTCGAAGGCGAGCCTCGGGTGGTAGAAGATCTGGCCACGGAAGAACCCTTGGCGAGGGTCTTCGCCGAAGACGAATCCGTCGATCCTCTCGAGGTAGGCGTCGCGTCCGAGAACGAGCCGATCGAAATCCACCGCACCTAGCTCGGCGAGCTCTTCATCGATCTCTTGGCGCCGGTTGGCCGGGCTCGGGTGGGTCGAGAGCCACTGGGGGAGCCGGCTCCCTTCCTTCTTGCCCACCCGGTCGAGCGTGGAGAAGAGGCTTTTCATTTCGCGCACGTCGTAGCGTGCCCGGTACGCGTACTTGAGCCCGAGCCCGTCGGCCTCGAGCTCGTCATCACGTCCGTACTTGAGGAAGAGCACCTGCGCGCCCGTGGCAAAAAGACCCCCGAATTGTCCGAAGTCGGGAACGAAGATCGCTCCTAGGCCCAGCCCGAGCTGGGCCAATTGCGCCCGGCTGATCTGATCGACCGCGTGGCGCGCGGTGACGTGGGCGATTTCGTGGCCGAGCACCGAAGCCAGCTCGCCCTCCGAGCTCATGTGCGTGAGGAGCCCGCGGGTGATGAAGATCGGCCCTCCGGGCAGGGCGAAGGCGTTCACCGACGGGTCATCGAGAATTTGAAACGACCACGGAAGACCGGGGCGCTCCGAGAGGCGTGCCAGCTGGGTGCCCACGCGTGAGACGTACGACTGGGCCTGCGGGTGGTCGTAGAGGGGTATCGACTGCTCGACCTGCCGCTTGGTCTGTTGGCCCAGCTCGATTTCCTGTTTCTGGGAGACGAGCACCAGCTGCCGCCGGCCAGTGGCGGGGTTGCGTATGCAGGCGGCGGCCAAAAGGACTGCGGCGACGACGATCAAGGGTTTCATGGCCAAGCGGATATGCAGCCTCGCCGACGTCGAAAAGCCCGAGGACGGGCGATCGAGTCTTCGGCTGCTGCCCGCGGTCGCGGTGCCTAACTTTTGAGTTGAAATGGTGACGCTTGCGTTCGCCGGCGACGTGATGCTCGGCCGGGAGGTCAATGAAACCTTGCGCGATGAACCCGACCCTCGCGCCCCGTGGACAGACGTCCTTCCACTCTTGCTTGAAGCCGACGTGCGGATCATCAACCTGGAGTGCGCGGTAACGACCCACCTCGACCGCTGGAAACCCACGCCCAAGGTTTTCTACTTCCGCGCCGACCCCAGCGCCCTGCGGGTGCTGACAGCGGCACGCATCGATGCCTGCTCACTGGCCAACAACCACACGCTCGACTTCGAGGAGGTAGGCCTCCTCGACACTTTGCGACACCTCGACGAGGCGGGCATTCGCTGCGCCGGCGCCGGGCGAACCCTCGACGAAGCGCGCCGACCGGCGATGCTCGATGCGGGCGGGCAACGTATCGGGCTGGTGGCCTTCACCGACAACGAGCCAGCCTTCGCTGCCGGCCCTGATCATCCCGGCACGTTCTATCTGCCGGTGTCTGTGAAGCCCGAAGTTGTCGAGCCCCTGGCACGTTCGATCGCCGAGGCACGACGAGCCGGGGCCGACCTGGTGGTGGTGTCGAGCCACTGGGGACCGAACATGGTCACCCGCCCTCGCCCCCTTTTCCGCCGCTTCGCCCGCGAGGTGATGGATCTGGGGGCCGACGTCTTCTTTGGGCACAGCGCCCACGTCTTCCAAGGCGTCGAGCTCTACCGAGGCAAGCCGATTCTCTACGACACCGGAGACTTCCTCGACGACTACGCGGTGGACCCGGTGTTGCGAAACGACTGGTCGTTCCTTTTTCGGCTCACCTTCGAGGGAGCACGCTTCATGGGGCTCGAGCTCGTCCCGATGGAGCTGAGCATGGCCAAGGTGCGGCAGGCGAAAGGGTTCGCCCGCGAGGTGATGCTCGAGCGCATGACGATGCTCTCCGAGGAGCTTGGCACTCACCTGAAGCGCCACGGCGATCGGCTGTACCTCGAACCCCACCCAGTTCGACCCGAACGAAGCGAAGGCGAGCCCCCAAGCCCCTAGCGGAAAGGCCGGGTATTGATCACGTCGCCCTTCTCCAGCCAGCCCCGCCTCGCCACCCAGACCCCGTACCGCAAGTTCTCCAGCTGCTCGGCCACGTGAGCATCGGAGTTGATTGCCACCTTGACCCCCGCATCCTTCGCCCGGCGACACTCCTTGTCCGAGAGATCGAGCCGCTCGGGCATCGCGTTCACCTCGAGGGCCACCCCCTCCTCGCGGGCGGCGGCGAGCACTTGGTCGAAGTCGACGTCCGAGGCGTCGCGGGCACCCAGCTGCCGCCCGCTGGGATGACCGAGGATATCGACCTGCCCCGAGCGCAGCGCGCGCACCACCCGTTCAGTCATCTCCTTTCGCGGCGCACGGAAACGGGTATGCACGCTGGCTACCACCACGTCGACGGCGGCGAGTGCATCATCAGGAAGGTCGAGCGAGCCATCAGGGAGAATGTCCACCTCGACGCCGGTGAGCAACCGAGCTCCTCCACGCAAGCGTGCGTTGAACGCACGCACCTCCTGTGCATGACGGCGTACGCCCTCGGCGTCGAGCCCCAGCGGCCGGGACTTCGAGTGATCAGTGATGGCCACGTACTTGCGGCCGAGGCGGCGAGCCTCCTGCACCACCTCCTCGAGGGTCGCGCGCGAATCGGCCGAGGCTTTGGTGTGCACATGGAGATCTCCCTGCACGTCTCCCTCTTCAATGAGCTTGGGTAGACGCCCCTCCTCGGCCGCCTCCAGCTCGCCGGCACCCTCACGCAGCTCGGGTGGAATCCACGGAAGGCCGACGGCGCTAAAGACGTCGGCCTCGTCCTCGCCTGACAGCCGCCGACCCTCACGATCGAAAACGCCGTACTCGGAAACCTTCAGCCCCTTGCGCACCGCTCGGGTGCGCAACTCGATGTTGTGGGCTTTGCTGCCGGTGAAGTAGTGCAGCGCGGCCCCGAAAGACTGCACGGGCAACACCCGCACGTCCACCTGCAGCCCAGTGCGCAACCGCGCGGAGCTCTTGGTCGGCCCGACGGCGAGCACCTGAGCCACCTCGGCCAGTTGGGCGAAGGCACGCATCACCGGCTCTGCGGCGTCGGCGGCCACGAGCAGGTCGATGTCCCCTACCGTCTCTTTGCGGCGGCGCACGCTCCCCGCGGCCTCGGCGCGGTGCACCCCAGGCACCATGCGCAGCTTGCTTAAGATCGATTCGGCATAGGGCAGTGCCCGGTGGAGCTGAACCCGTCCGCGGCGGGCGCGGTACCTCCCGATGGCCTCCAAGATGGCCGCCACCCGCGTCGGCCCCATGCGGGGCAGGGCCTCCAGCCGACCATCGCGGCAGGCCACTTCGAACGCGTCGACGTCGGCGACGCCCAACTGCTTCCACACCGCCTGCACCGTCTTGGGCCCCACGCCCTCGATTGCCAACAGCTCCCGTACCCCGGCCGGCACCTTGGCCATCAAGCGATCGTGCTCCGGGAAGGTGCCTGTCTCGAGCAGGCGGCCAATGTGCTCGGCGATGCGCTCGCCAATGCCCGGCAGCTCGGTCAGCTTCCCCAGCCTCCACAGCTCGGACACCGGAAGGGCAAGCGTATCGAGAACCTGCGCTGCTTGACGGTACGCGCGGACCTTGAACCGGTTGCCGCCGGTGACTTCGAGCACGTCGGCCATCTCGGTCAAGACCTCGACGACCTCGGCGTTCTCCATCGTCGCCTCCTACCGAAAGAACGTAGGTAGCCTTCAGGCGCTTTTCTCCGACCAACCCTCGCACCCAATCAGGGGCACGAAGCGTACCGTCCCTAGGTCGTGGAGGGTGAAGCCGTGGCCAGCGCGTGCGAACCGCCACAGCCGTTGCATTCCCGAGCCTCCCAGGGGAATCACCAGCCGGCCGCCTTCGGCGAGCTGATCGAGCAGCGGGCCTGGCACTGCCGGAGCGCCTGCGGTGACGACGATCGCGTCGTAGGGTGCATGCTCTGACCACCCGAGGGTGCCATCGCCCTCGACTACGTGGACATTGGTAAGGCCCAGTGCCGCAAGGTGCTCCCGTGCCTTTTGCGCGAGCTCGGGGAAGCGCTCGACCGTGAACACCTCGGCGGCCAGTTGCGCCGCGACCGCCGCTCCGTACCCCGAGCCGGTGCCTATCTCCAATACGCGATCGGTGGGCTGAAGCGCCATCGCCTCCGTCATCAACGCCACGATGTATGGCTGAGAGATGGTCTGCTCACAGCCAATAGGCAACGGCGAGTCCTCGTAGGAACGCTCCGCCAACTCGGCGGGCAGAAAGCTGTGGCGCGGCACCTCGGCCATCGCTGCCAGCACCCGCGGGTCACGAATGCCGCGGGCGATGAGCGCCTCCAACATCCGTCTGCGTTCTGGCTCGGCGTTCATACGTCTGTGCTCTGAACGATTCAGAGCAAGGCCGATGCCGTCTCGGACGCGCGTAGCTCTGCCGGCAACAACGCAAAAGCTGCGCGTCACTTCGACGAAGACGCAAAAACGTGCGGCGCTACCGCACCACCAAGACGGGCGTGCGTGCGTGATGAACGACGCGGTCGCTCACCGACCCCAAGAACCATCGCTTCACTGGCGACAGACCCCGCGCCCCCACCACGATGAGATCGGCACCCAACTTTTGCGCCTGGTCACACAGGGTGTCGGCGATGGCACCAATCTCCACGCGCTTCTCCACCGGTTTGATTGGCAGCTCGGCGGCAATCGCTCCCAGGCGTCCGAGGATTTGTTCCAGCTCCTCGGGAGTGTACTCACGGCGTACCACCGGCATCCCGTCGAGCGCGGAAAGCGGAATGACCGTCGCTGGCTCGGCCACGAACATCAAAGTCACCTTCGCTCCTGTTGCCTGGGCCATTTCGGCCGCCTTGACCGCCGCCTTCTTCGAGTTGTCCGAGCCATCGATTCCCACCAAAATGTGCTGAACCATCGTTACCTCCTTCGAGGGCTATCAGCTGCAATGTCTGGACCGCCCTTTGCGAAGTGGTGTTCCGAAGAGGGTTGGAGATAGCCTCCAGGGCCGCTGGAGGGAGCCCTCATGTCCAAGCTGACCCGCGGGTGGGTGGTGCTGGTGACCTTGTCGTTGGCGGCGTGCAGCGCCTCGATGAGCAATGACGAGGACGCCGGTGGCGGAAGTGGTGGAGGTGCGGGCGGTGGTGGTGCAGGAGGTGGAGGTGGCGGCGGCGGCGGCGCAGACCAAGACGCGGGGGACGTCGATGGCGGCAACGCTCAAGACGGCGGCTCCGGATCGGACGCTGGGGCGGGATATGACGGCGGCTGGCTCGGCGTCGACGGAGGCGTCTCGCCGACGATGAGCTTCTTTGTCACCAGCCGGGGCAATGGCCGCGGGGGCGATTTGCGCACGGACGCGGGGGACTCCGACGGTCTCGTAGGAGCCGATGCCCTCTGTCACTCGCTTGCGCAAGCGGTGTCGCCCATCCTCGGAGCCAAGACCTGGCGCGCCTACCTGAGCACCGCCACCATTGACGCGCGCGACCGCATCGGCAGCGGCCCCTGGTACAACGCCAAAGGGGTAGTGATCGCCCAGAACGTGGCGCACCTGCACGACGACGCAGGCATGCCCAACGCGCTGAGCCTAGCCAACACCCTGGACGAGAACGGCAACGAGGTGCGGTCGGTTAGTCCTGGAAACGTGCATGACATTCTCACCGGGACCAACCTCGACGGTACCGTGTATGCCGGCCAGCACTGCAACAACTGGACGTCGAGCACGGCGGCCTTCACCGCGCGGGTCGGCCACTCCAACCGCCAGGGCGGTGGGCAGTTCCCCACCTCATGGAATTCGGCGCACAACACCGCCGGCTGTGCTCCTCCAGGCACGGGCGGAGGGAACGTCGGAAGCGGCGGCGGCCGCGGGTCGTTCTACTGCTTCGCGAGCAACTAGCTCGTTCTGCGCCGCTGCAACCGAGCCTTTGGGCTACATCGACGGCACTTTCTTCTCACGCCGGTGAAAGGCGGGCACCTGCCGCTTCTTTGAGGCGCGAGGGAGCTGCAGTCATGAAGACTCGACGGCCTCGTTGCCAGAAACGAGATCCACTTCGGCATACATCTTCATCGGTTCGCCGGTCTCGCGAACCATGTCGCCGGCAACAAAAACCATGCCGACCGCATCAAAATCTATGTCGCCGACATCGAGATCTATGTCGCCGAATAGGATTGCGATGTGCGGCACATCGACGATGCGTTGGGCCAATCCCCTCTTCGCTAGTCCCACCGGCGAGACCACCCATCCCAATTCGTGAACGGAAAGGGCAGGGAGGTCGACCATGTCCGTTCGCATCCTCCTGTGGTCATTGAAGATTCTTTTCAACCCTCCCCCCAAGGGAGTTGGTCCAGCGCCTGAACAGCATCAGGGCGCTGGGACGAATGGGTCGCCTCGGCAATCGCAAGAGAGGAAACCCATGATGAAGAAGACCAGCGCTCCTCACACGGATGTCGATTTGGGGGAGGTTCAGAAGAAACTCGAGGAGGCACTCGAGTCTGTGAGGCCCATCATTGAGTTGCTCGTGACCGCACGTCGGCATGTGCTGTTCAGGCCTCGGACCTACGGACATTCGCTCGCAGCGCGGATGGGAGCGTTGGCGGTCGCTGGTAAGCGCTTCTAATGGCGCTACGGCTCAATTCCCCATCGTTGACAGCAAGTGGAGGCGGGGGAATCGAACCCACTACCGGCAGTGCCGAGCTGTGCCTGCGTCGCCAAGATAAGCGCTTCGAAGGCCGAGAGTGGGTCACCCTGCCGCACGGTACCGATAGGTGCGATCGCGAACGGCGAAGGCCGGGAACGAGGAGGAGACAGGGACGGACGGCCCGCGGCGAGCCCGTGGTCACAGATGGGCCGTAGGCCCATTCCCTCTCGATCGTCGCGCGATCCGCAAAGACGCGACCTGCCCGAGGGTGATGCGACACCGAAGTAAGGGCCGAATGAGCAATGAGCTCGGCAAGGTGGTCAACCAGTTGCCCCTTCAGGGCCGGCCGACCTACGTGTCAACTGAATTGGGCCTCTCGTAGTGGATCCTCAGCACGCTGGAGAGCTGCCCGAGGCTCATCATCGCATCGAGTGCGATGCCCGCCGAATAGAAGCGTCCAATGACGGGGGTCAACACGACGCCAGCCGCTTCGAGCTCGCGCGTATCGTTACCGACCAGCTCAACGAGCACCTTGTGAACGCGCTCCGCGGGCTGCTCTCCGCGCTCGACCCACTCCAGGCATTTGATGATCAGCTCTGAGTCGACCTTGGAGCGTTGCTCAATCGGCAAATTCACACCGCATGCTGCGTCTGCCTTTGCTCGAATCTCCCTGTCGACCACCGAAGGCACTGATGAAGGAACGACAGGTCGCGACGCGCTGCAACCGCACGCAAGGGCCAGCACGGTCGCCGCCGCAGACATGACACCAAATGCCCTCTCCATTCGCTGTCTCTCTAGTCCTCTTGCCGCACGTGGGTCAGCGGCGGCACCGCGTCGTGTACGGTGAACGAACTGCGAGCTTTTCGAGCCGGGTA
>JBMORE010000175.1:0-6180 GCA_049322255.1 Myxococcota bacterium
CGGGACAGCAGTCTGCCGAGGCTTGGTCATGACCCACAGCCAAACCGAAGTGCGTGTCCCCCCACAACTTCAGCGTTCGGTATTGCTAACGAGATCGATCACTTATCGTGCGCTCGCCCTGCCCCAAAGGAGAGGGAGCTTACGGAAAGAGAATGCCGCCGGGGCTCTTCTCCGGCGGGCCCTCTCCCGGAGGTGGCAGCTGCCCCGTCTGCGCCAGGTGCGACAACAAAACCACCTTCTCGAAGAGCGCCTCGGCGAAGCGGCTCTCTCCGACCCCGTGGAACAGCCGCCTGGCCTCGGCGCGCGCGGTCTGGGCCTTGTCGGTGCGGCCGGTGTGCTCGAACACCTCGGCCATCGCCCACAGCCGCCGGGCGTAGAGCTGTTTCATCGGCACGGTGAAGAACTCTCGCGCCGTGGCGCGCATCTTCTGGAGCGCCTGCTCGTCTTTTTGCGCCGCGGAGAGCGTCAGGGGGCTGGCCTCCAAATCCTCCAGGCGCTGTGCGAGCAAGCGCAGCTGGGCTTCAGGAGGAAGCCAAGGCCGCACCTCGGGCTCGTCGTGGAGCAGGTGCGCGTGAGCGGCCTGCCGTTCGTCGTCCGGCTCGGGAGAGGGCAGCGGCGGCGGCGTGGCGAGGGAGGGCTCGACGCCGAGGTGCCGCAAGGCGTCGCCCGCGCCGGGAGGCAAAGGGGACGTCGAGGTTTGGTTGAGCGCCGCCGCGTCAGAGAGCAGCGCGCGGGCCCGCGACAGCGGAATTTGGAGGAAGGGCACCTTGCCCTCGCGAAGCTCCTTGAGCTGCCGGCGGTACCCGGCGCGGCCGACTTCACCGGCGTCGAGTTGGAGCAGACCCACTTCGTCGGAGAGAACGCACTGTATCGTCTCCAGCCCGCCTCCCCGCAAAGGCCGCACCACCACCAGCGCCCGTTCGCCCGTGCCGGTCACCGGGGAGAGCAGACAGGGTAGCTCCTCGGCCGCCTCCGGCGAAGGAGAGGTGGACGTGGACGCGCGAGGGGCCGGGGGGAGCGCAACGCCCATCGACTTGAGCTGGTAGAGGGCCTTCTTCGCCGCCTTGGCCAGCGCCTTGTGAGGGGAGGTGGAGAGCGCGAGGGGCAGCTCCAGATGCCTTCTTTGGACCGTGCTCTCGAGCACCGCCAACGCCAAAGGCTCGGGCAGTGCCTCCACCTCGGTCGCGGGTGGCGCCGAAAGGTCGAGGAGCGTGCGTGCCTTTTGGGCATCGGCGGGGACCAGCTCGGGCGGCAGGGCTTCTTTCGAGCGCAACGCCTCGAGCAGCCTCTTCGGTTCCATCGAAGGCTTCATGGAGACGCCTTCTAACCGAAGTTGGATCTAGAATCGCCGGCCATGGAGCTCACAGCGTTGTGCGTCGGGCAGGCATCGGTCGATTGGGTGGGGGCGGTGCCCCGGCTTTCGGGGTGGACAGGCGACCGGCAGGAGCTTTCGGCCTTCACCCTTCAAGGCGGAGGAGGCGCGGCCAACGTGGCGGCGACGCTGGCCCGGCTGGGCGGCAAGGTTCGCTTCGGAGGAAAGCTGCCCGATGACTACTTGGGCAGCTTCGCCGCCGACAGTCTGGCCGAGGAGGGGGTCGACTTGTCGTACTTGAAGCGGCAGGTGGGCGGGGTGCCGCCGGTGTCCTTCATCGCGCTCGATGGTGAGCTGCGGCGGCGAACGGTGTTCTTCACCCGGGGCGACTGCGAAGACTTGCGCCCCTCCGATGTGTCAGCGGCGGCCCTCGAGGGCGTACGGCTGTTGTACGTGGACGGTGCATTTCCCGAAGCACAGCTTCAGCTGGTGAAGCTGGCGAGGGCCAAGGGGGTGAGAAGCTTCTTGGGGGCACGCACGATGGGGCCGCTCGTGCGCGAGCTGGCCGCCTGCTGCGACGTGGTGGTAGCGAGCGAGGAGTTCGCGCGGGAGCTGTCTCCGATGGTGCCCCGCGCGTTGGCCGAGCTGCTTTCGCTGGGCGCGCAGGTGGCGCTGGTGACGCTGGGCGACGATGGCAGCGTGGGCCAAGAAAAGAACGGCGAGCCGGTGCGCGTCGAGGCGCATCCGACGAAGCTGGTCGACGCCACCGGAGCAGGGGACGTCTACCGGGGAGCGCTGGCCTTCGCCTGGCTCGAGGGCATGGGGCTGCGCGAGCAGATGCGCTTTGCCTCCGCCGCCGCGGCGCTCAAGTGCCAGGCGTACGGCGCGCGCGCAGGCCTCCCTACCATCGAGGCGGTGCAGGCCGCGCTCGGGTAGGTGTTTCACCTTCGACGCACCAGCCAGAAGCCTCTGCTTTGGCCGGCGATGGCCAGCTCGGTGTCGAGGAGAGCTCCGAAGATGCGCGCCGGGTGCACGCCTCGCACCAAAAAGTGGTCGTACGCCTTTCCCATGGTGGGGTAGCTGAACTGGTCGGGCCTCCACTCGGAGGGGAAGGTCGGCGGGGGCATGCCGCGGTACTCGAGCGGCGAGTGGGGAGTGAGGGCGAAGCTGAAGTTGGTGGCGCCGCCGCGCGCACGGGCAAGCACCGTCGCGGCGTGCAGGTAGACGGGGTGTCCCACCACCTGCGAGCGGGGGTCGAAGATGAGCCCCATCACCATCGGCCGCTCCGCGGTCAGCGCCGCCAGATCGTCGAGCGCACGCGCCTCTTCGTCGAAGGCAGCGAAGCCGCGCGAAAGCGGGATCGCCAGCACCACCGCCGTCGCCGCCGCGAGCACTCCCAAGAGGCGCTGCGCGCGCGCTGAAACCACCGGCACTGCGGCCAACAGGAGCGGCCAGGCCAGGTGCGCAAAGCGGGTGTTGAGGTAGTACATGTACCCGCGGATATCGAAGGGTAGGCTGAAGAAGAGGGCGAGCGCGAGCGCTGAGAGCCCCGCCATTCTCCAGTCACCGAAGAGTTTGAGGAGAGGGCGTGGACGTTGAAGGAGGGAGAACACAAAACTGCGGACGGCACGGCCTACCATCCTCCACCGCTCGACGAGCTCTTTGAGGCCCTCGTTGCGGTCTTGGGGAATGCCCCAAGGAGTCAGCGCCAGCACCAAGCCCGCCGCTGCGATGGCGAGAACGGCGTAGAAGCCGTACCGGTCCGAGCCGTCGGCGAGCATGTTCGCCACCACATGGAAGAGGTCGGCGCGATTTTGCGCGAAGGTCTTGAAGGACAGATTCTGCGCCGACAAGAGCGGGCCCCACGCCTTCCAGGGAGCGCCCGCCTCCACCTCGGTGGGTTCTCCCAGACGAAGCCCCACCCAGACCAAAAACAGCACCACCCCGGGGACGACTCCCCAGAGCGCCCACTGACGCGCGCGCAGCCACTCGCTCCACGACTGGCCCCCGTCTTGTGGAGCACGGGTGGTGAGGAGCAAAAAAGGGAGCGCCACTCCCAGATAGGCGAAGGCCTGCACGTGGAAGAGGAGCACCGCCACCAAGCTCACCGCCAGCGCTGCGGCATGTCGACGGCGGCGAGGCTCATCCACCACGGCGCGCACGAACAGGCCCATCGTCAAAAAGGAGAGGGGCAGCGCCGAGCAGTAGTTGATGAACCCCCAGGCCAGGCTGTCGCCGTACGCGAAGGGCAAGGACAGAAGCGCGGGCCAGGTGGGGCGGCCCAGGGAGCGCAAAAGGAACGCCAAAGAGAGCGGCATTCCCACCACGTAGGCGGAAAGGAAGAGCTTGTTGGCCAGCTCCAGGGGGAAGAGCCAGCCGAGCGCGCTCACCAGGTAGTAGTAGCCCAGGTAAGGGGTGAGGGTGCCCCGTGCCTCGAACAGCTGGGGGAACAAGGTGGTCGGGTCGTCGAGCCGGTGCAGCACCGAGATGAGGTGCAGGTGCTGGGGCAGGTCGACCAGCGGCAGGTGGCGGCCCACCCACAGGGGAGCGACTCCTGCGAAAAGAGCGAGGCCGAAGCTGAGCCGGGCGGCGGAAGGGTTCACGTGAGGGCGGGCACTGTACGTCCTTTCCAGCTCGCTCCGAAGAAGGTGGGCTCTTGCTTGGCAAGGAGGCGGGAATTGAGGTACATGGCGCCCGTTTCTTTAGGAGGTACGCCATGCTTCGTCCCCTCGCTACCCTCGGCACCGCTTTGGCCGCCGCGCTCGTTCTGCTGGGCGCCGTGCCCGCGCTCGCTTGCGAAAAGGAACACGGTGCGAAAAAGGAGCAGGCCTGTTCTTGTCCGCACCACAAGGCGAAGGCCGAGCAGGCAGCGGCCGACGAGGTCGAGAGTGCGCTCTCCGCCAAGTGCTCGTGCGAAGGCACCGGCGACTGCACCTGCAAGAAGGGCCAGTGCGAGTGCAAGAAGTGCGGCGGCCACCACCAGCGCACCGAGTTGCTCGAGCGCCTCGATGGTAAGAGCGCGCCGCTGAAGATTCCGCAGAACGCGCGCTACGACGCGACCGCGGGCGTGTTCATCTGACCGGTGGCCTCTGCATGACGCGACCTGGGTCGTGAGCATCGCCAAGCGAGTGAAGAGGCCCGAAGAAGGGTAGAGCTGCCGGTTACTGGCAGTACCCGTTTGCGGTGCATGTCGCTCCGCCGCAGAGGCCGGGGGCGTTGTTGCAGTTTGGCCAGCAGTAGCCGACGGTAGTGTCCCCAAAGAAGGAGCAGACGTATCCCGTTCGGCAGTTGCTCTGACCCGTGTCGGGCCCGGTGCAGAGCTGCAAACACATGGTGCTCAGCGTGGTGGAGGAAGGGAAGACAAAGCACGCCGCTCCTCCGTCACTGGAACAATGCGCGCTCGATAAGCAATAGGCGGAGCAGGAGCCGTCGGTGAAGCCGGTTTGATTGCCGTTGATCACCGGTGGCAGGCAAAAGCCGTCGATGGGCGGATTGGTGCATTGGGTATCAGCCATGCATGGATTGCCGATTTTGTTCGACCCAGGCCCGGCGTCGACCGACAAGTTGGTGGGCAGGCAAACGCTGGGGAATCCGTCCACTAACACGCGGCAGGAATAGCCCGAACGGCAGCCTGCAGTCGCGGTGCAGGTGCGTGCGCAGAAGGGTTGGGGTTCGCCGATTTCGGCTCCCAGCCCCAAGCAGATGGAGCCGGAAGGGCACGGGCTTTGGCTCGAGCAGCCGACGAGGGTGCAGTAGCCACCGGGGTAGGTGCCCCCGCCGGTCGCGGTCGTCAGGCGACAGGTCATGGGAGCGGGACACTCCGAACTGGAGGTACAAGACGCCCCGACCCTGGTACCTCCGGAACCTCCGTCGGGTGGGACGCAGGTGTTGGCTACGCAGAAGTTCCCTGCAGTGCACGGAGCTCCGGCGCAATCGGGATCCGCGCAGTCCAGCAACCCGTCGTTGTCGTTGTCGAGGGCGTCGGTGCAGGAGGTTTCCCGGAGGACTCCGCCATCGCTCCCACCATCGACACTTCCCGCGTCACCGTTGCCGCCGTCACCTTCACCCCCATCCTCACCAGGACCGCTGTCGCCGGGCCCTCCATCTGAAAACGGAGTGCCATCACCACCGTCCGTCGAGGGGCAACGGCCCAGCCGCCGGCAAGTTTCGCTCGCCGTTTCGAAGTCGTAGCAGGCCGCGGTCAGCGCGACGGTCGCCGCCAGATGGATGACGAGCCGGTTCACCACACACCTACCCAGGTCAGTCCGTTGGCGGTGGGCGTCACCACCGAAAGCTCGTCAGCGTCTCCTCCGCGCAGGAGGAGCCAGGCAAGGCCGGTGGTTGCCACGGCCGCGCCCACCCCAAGGCCCACCAGCCCGTAGGTCTGGAAGGCCGAGCCTTCTTGCACCAGCTGGTGCTCGCGATCGGTGGTCAGCGTCGGCCCGTTGGGGTCGATGAGCTGCCGGTGGCGATCGCCTGCTTGAAGCATGAAAAACGTACCCGCTGCTCCTGCGGCCGCGCCTACTCCCAGCGTGACCCAGGGCAGGGAAGACCGGGTGCGAGGAGCCGCGGTGAGCGTCGGGTTGACCTCCGCGCGGGGAGGAACCGGAGTCGTACGAGGCTGTGCCTGGACGGGCGGCTCGGTGGGTGATGCCATCTTCGGGGCGGCGGGAAGGGGTTCGAGCTCCAGCGTCACCGTTTCCCGTTCCCCCTTGCGCACCAGCACCTCCGCCGAGGTGCTACGAAACCCCTCGCTGGCGGCCTCGACCCGATGCCGGCCGACGGGGAGCTCCACCGTCAGCGGCGCCGGACCGTGGGCGGTGTCGTCGATGCGCACCAACGCTCCCTTCACGCTGGTGCTCACCGCG
>JBMORE010000176.1:0-6135 GCA_049322255.1 Myxococcota bacterium
CATGCCGAGGTCTATACCCGGCCGCCGAGCCTCGCTTCAACCCGAGGGCGGCTGGTACTCGGGCAGGCGGGGAGCGTCCTTGAGGCGGGGTGCGGAGGCGTCCTTCTTGGAGAGCAAGGGCGCGGCGATCGGCCAGGCAATGCCCAGGTCGGGGTCGTTCCAGAGGATGGCGGCGTCCGCCTGGGGGACGTAGACGTCGGTGCACTTGTAAAGGAAGTCGGCGACCTCCGAGAGCACGCAAAACCCGTGGGCGAACCCCGGCGGCACCCAGAGCTGGTGGCGGTTCTCGTCGGAGAGCTCCACCCCGTACCACTTACCGAACGTGGGCGAGCCCTGGCGAATGTCCACCGCCACGTCGAACACCGCTCCGCGGGTGACCAGCACCAACTTCCCTTGCGGCCGCGGGTGTTGAAAGTGCAGCCCGCGTAAAGCGCCCTTCACCGAGCGCGACCAATTGTCCTGCACGAAGGGCAGGGTGATGCCGACCTCGGCGTAACGCTGGGCGTGGAAGGTCTCGAGAAAGAAGCCGCGCTCGTCGCCAAAGCTCTTCGGCTCGAGGAGGAGCACGCCCGGAAGCGGCGTGGGGCTCACCTTCATCGCGGCGAACCTTTCTCCAGCAGCGCAAGCAGGTACTTGCCGTAGTCGTTCTTCTTCATCGGCTCGGCGAGCGTGGCCAGCGCTTCGGCGCCGATGTAGCCCATGCGGAAGGCGATCTCCTCCAGGCAGGCGACCTTGAGGCCTTGGCGCTGCTCGATGATCTGAATGAAGGTCGACGCCTCCATCAGCGACTCGTGGGTGCCGGTGTCGAGCCAGGCGAAGCCGCGACCCATCAGCTCGACCCTCAGCTGCCCGCGACGCAGGTATTCGGCGTTGACGTCGGTGATTTCCAGCTCCCCGCGCGCCGAGGGTTTCAAGTGGGCGGCGATGTCCAACACCTGGTTGTCGTAGAAGTAGAGCCCGGTGACCGCGTAGTTGGACTTGGGCTGTTTGGGCTTCTCCACCAACCCCACCGGGCGGTTCTCTTTGTCGAGCTCCACCACTCCGTAGCGCTCGGGGTCTTTCACCCAGTAGCCGAAGACGGTGGCGCCGCTCTTTTGCTGGGCGGCACGCTGCACCATCTCCGAGAGCCCGTGGCCGTAGAAGATGTTGTCGCCCAGGATGAGCGCCGCGCTGTCTTTACCCACGAAGGATTTGCCGATGAGGAAGGCCTGCGCCAGCCCCTCGGGCTTGGGCTGCACCGCGTACTGGAGATTCAGCCCCCACTGCCGGCCGTCCTCGAGCAGCTCCTCGAAGCGGGGCAGGTCAGTGGGGGTGGAGATGAGGAGGATGTCCCGAATCCCCGCCAGCATCAGGGTGGAGATGGGGTAGTAGACCATCGGTTTGTCGTAGATGGGCAAGAGCTGCTTGGAGACCACCCGGGTGAGCGGGTAGAGCCGCGTGCCCGAGCCACCAGCGAGGACGATGCCTTTCATGAAGCTGCGTATAGCAGTTGTCCCGCTGGGGATGCTCATCGTCGGCATGACGATGGCGTTCCACCCGATGCTCTTGTCGGGGTTCGCCCACGCGCAAGCCGACCCCGCGGACTCGCGCCTGCTCAACTACGTGCTGGAGCACGGACACCGGTGGTTGGGTGGGGAAGGGGACCTTTGGAACCCGAACTACTTTTACCCGCAGCGCAATGCCGCGGCCTTCTCCGAAGTGATGCTGGGGCTGCTGCCCTTCTACAGCTTGTGGCGTTGGGCGGGCCTGCCCCCCGACTCGGCCTTCCAGGGGTGGATGCTCACCATGGGCGCGCTCAACTATCTAGCCGCCTGGCTCTTCTTTCGCCGCGCACTTTCGTTCGGAGCTCCGGCGGCGGCGTTCGGAGCATTTCTCTTTTCCTTCGGAGCCTCGCGACTGGCGCAGCTTGGGCACCAGCAGCTTCTTCCCCACTTCTTCACAGTGCTGGCGCTGCACGCGCTGGTGCGTCTGTTCCAGGGCGCCACTCCCCAGCAGTCACGCTTCTGGATCGCCGTCTTCTTTGCCTCGGTGACGCTCCAGATTCATTCCGGCGTGTACCACGGGTGGTTTCTGTGTTTCGTGCTCGGGCTGTCGCTTTTGTGGGCGATGGTCTTACGAGAACAGCGCGAGCGCCTGTGGAGCGTGGTTCGGTTGCATCCTGTGGCGTGGGTGGCCGGAGCAGTGGGGATGATGCTCAGCCTGGTGCCTCTGGCTCAGCCGTACCTTTTGGCGGCCCGCGAGGTCGGCTATCGCTCCTTCAGCGAAGCAGAAGGGATGCTGCCGCGCTTCCAGTCCTGGTTTCACATGGGCTGGCAAAGCTGGCTCTACGGCTGGACGGCGTCTTTGCGCCCTTTTCGGACGCTGCCCATGGAGTGGGAGCACCGCCTCGGGCTGGGGGCGGTGACCACCGTGGTGATGGTGGTGTCGCTCTGGCGCGAGCGCCACCGGCCGTTGGTGAAGCTGATGGTCGCCGTTTCCGTTTCCGCCATCCTGCTCGTGTCGTACTACCGCTGGGGTTTCTCTTTCTGGCGAGGGCTGTTCCACCTCGTCCCCGGAGCCAACGCCCTGCGCGCAGTGTCGCGCATGGGGTTGCTCTTGCTCATCCCGGCGTCGCTGGGGCTTGCGTATTTCGTCGAGCGCTTCCACGCACATCGACGAAGGTGGCTGGTCTTGCTCTTCGCCGCCGTCAGCGTGCTTGAACAGGGGCAGCGGGCAGGTTGGCACGACAAGCTGTCGCAGCGGGCCGACGTCGAGACGCTCGCCGCGCGGATCCCCGGCGGCTGCGAGGCGTTTTTCTACGCTCCGGTGCAAAGCGCAAAAAGCTGGGAGGTCACCCACCTCGACGCGATATGGGTCGCGATGCTGCGCGGCATTCCCACGGTGAATGGCTACTCGGGCAACTTCCCCAGAGGCTGGGAAGACCTGATCCACCACAACATCACCACCCCTGAGGACGAGCAGCGCTTGCGAAGCGCGCTGGGTCAGTGGGAGCAGTCGCACCAGCTCTCTGAAGGGAGCGTCTGCTGGGTGTCTGCTCCTTAGGGCGGTTGAAACCTGCGACCCCTGGTTGCCCTCACGTTCACGGAGTGCCCGGGACACGCTCCGCCAACGCAAAGAGATCGGCTCGGGCTCCGACGGATCCGATGAGCTCTTCGCGAAGCCGCTCGGGCGTGACGACCCGAAAACCGGACGGCAGAGCTCGGTGCGGTGGCAAGCGGTCGACGATCGCGGCCAAGAGGCGCGGTGGACCTGGCCACGGGCGGACGAGCACGGTGTCCGCAAGCGGTGCCACGTCGATGAGTCGCTCGCGCACGAGGCGCTCGAGGGGCGCCGGCGCCAGGAGATAGACGTGGACGTCGCCACCAGAGAGGAACCCGAAGCCGGCGCTCAGGCGCATCGCCCAGTCGAGCGCAAAGACGCCTTCCGTTTTGAGGGCGTCGACCACCGCGGCGCCGGGGGCGAGCATCCGGTGGGCCTCCAGCCGACCCTCCCGGTCGAACAAAATGGGCGTGACCGCCATCATTCGCCGCCACCGGTCCCCGGCGACTTCGCGGAGCAGCCGCTCGCGGGCAAGTCTCTTGCGCGCTCGCAAAAGCCCGTCCAGGCGCTCCTCCGCCTGTCGAAAGAATCAGCGACAGATCCGAGAAGACCTTGACCTTCAACGGACCGCTCGATGCGATCTCGTCTGGTCGGCCAGGCGAGCCATGCCCGAGCAGGTCGAACGTCGCTCCTGCCGCGTCGGCGAAGGTCGCCGTCCCGGGCTGGTGGTCGAACCCCTGCGCGCGGAGCGCGGCGACGATCTCGGCCCCATGAGCCTCGACCACTTCTTTCGGGACCGCGATGTCGATGTCTTCCGTGAGCGCGGGTACGTGCGTCTCGAAACCGAACAGCCCCGAAGAGCCGAAGAGCACCGCGCGCCCTCCGACGGGTGTTTTCCGGAGCGCCTCGAGCACCTTCAGCGCTGTGCCTTGTCCGTCACGCTCCGATGATAGGAGCGGTCAGAGGGTGACGCTACTGATCTAGCCGCGAGGCTGCGCCCTTACGAGCAAGTGCGCGCCCAGTCTTGATGGAAGCGGCGGAGCGACTCCGCCAGCCCCACCGGTTTGGCGGAGAGCTCGCGCGCGGCCTTGGCGGTCAATAGCCCGCTTTTGGCAGGCCGAGGGCTGGGTAAATTCACGTCTTTCATTTTCGAGGGAGCGAGCAGGCTCGTATCGAAGCCGAATACCTCACAGAGCGCTTTGCCGAAGGTGACGCGGTCGACCACTTCGGCGCCACAGGTGTTCCACACGCCCGGCAGCTTTCTCTCGGTGAGCTCGGCGAGCATCGCGGCGACGTTGTCGGCGAGGCTGGGACTGACCCACTGGTCCTCGAAGAGCTTCACGCTCTGGCCCTTCTCCAGCGACGACACCAGCCAGCTGCCGAAGTTGGGCCGGCCGGCGGGCGGCCAGCCGTACACCACCGCGGTGCGGGCGATGGCCCACGAAGGCGCGAACACCCGCACCGCCAGCTCGCCCATCAGCTTGGTGGTGGCATACACCCCGCGGGGGTTGGGAAGGTCGTCTTCCGAGTAGGGGCCGGCGTCACCATCGAAGACGTAGTCGGTCGACACGTGCAGAAGGTGCGCCTCTTTCGCGCGGCACGCCTCGGCCACGAAGCGCGCGGCGTCGACGTTGGCGGCGTACGCGTCTTGGGGAGCCCTTTCGCAGGCGTCGACCTCGGTCATCGACGCGGTGTGCACCACCGCCTCGGGCTTGGACACGTCGACGGCGGCGAAGACTTCATCCCCCCGGGTGAGCTCGACGCTCCGGTAGGTGAAGGGGCCCTGAGCGCGACGCTCGCCCCTGCCCACCCCGGTGACTTCGTGCCCGCGTGAGGCAAGGAGCGCGCACAGGCGGCTCCCCACCAGCCCGTTGGCGCCGGTTACCAGAATGCGCATGCCTTAGGCCGCCACGAGCGCGTCGAGCCGCGCCTTGTACTGGGTGTCGAAGTACTGCCGGTACGCGCCGCTCATCACCCGCTCCCACCAGGGGCGGTTTTCCACGTACCAGCGCACCGTCTCCTCCAAACCACGCTCGAAGGTGTGGGCGGGCGTCCAACCCAGCTCGGCTTTGACCTTCGCCGGGTCGATGGCGTAGCGGCGGTCGTGCCCTGGCCGGTCCTTCACGAACTTGATGAGCGACTCGGGCTTGCCCAAAAGCTGGAGGATGAGCTTCACAATCTCGATGTTCTTGCGCTCGGCGCCGCCGCCGATGTTGTAGACCTCGCCGGCCTTCCCTTTCTCCAAGGCGACGAGCAACGCCTGGCAGTGGTCTTCGACGTGCAGCCAGTCGCGCACGTTGGCGCCATCGCCGTACACCGGCAGCGGTTTGTCGTGCAGCGCGTTCACCACCATCAGAGGGATGAGCTTCTCGGGGAACTGGTACTTGCCGAAGTTGTTCGAGCAGCGCGTCACCACCACGTCGAGGCCGAAAGTGTGGTGGTAGGCGAGGGCGAAGAGGTCGGCCGAGGTCTTCGACGCCGAGTACGGGCTGGAGGGCCGAAGGGGTGAGCTCTCGGCGAACGCGCCGGTGGGTCCCAAGGAGCCGTACACCTCGTCGGTGGAGACCATGAGAAAGCGCTTCACTCCCGCGGCGCGGCTGGCTTCCAAGAGTAGCTGCGTGCCGAGCACGTTGGTGACGGTGAAGGCCTCGGGCCCGAGAATGGAGCGGTCGACGTGGCTTTCGGCAGCCAGGTGCATCACCGCGTCGACGCCGTGCTGGCGGATGAGATGCTCCACCAGCTCGCGGTTGCTGATGTCTCCGCGCACGAAGACGTGGCCCTGGTCGCCCTCGAGGTCCTTCAAGTTCTCGAGGTTGCCCGCGTACGTCAGCTTATCGAGGTTGACGACCTTCCAGCCCGGCCGCTGCGCACGCAGGTGGCGGACCAGGTTCGAACCGATGAAACCGCAGCCGCCGGTGACCAGAACGTTCATGGTGAAGGTGTCCTGCCAGACCTCCCCTGACGAGGCAAGAGGCCCGCCGTTGACCGCTTTCGAGCCGGTCGCCTAGGGTGCCGCGCCTCGATGACGGACGCGAGGCGACACGCCCCCCGGGTGCACCAACTCTTGCCGATGCTCTCCTGGGGCGACGCGGTGGG
>JBMORE010000177.1:0-5980 GCA_049322255.1 Myxococcota bacterium
CTCACCGCGGTGGTCGCCTTCGTCGAGCGCAGCGGCGGGAGCCTCCGTGTACGCTCCCGGCCCGGCACTGGCAGCTGCTTTACCATCGACCTCCCGCGCGCGAGGCAAGAGACCGTCGCGCAAGAGGCCGAGCAGCCAGACACCGGAACGACATGAAGTAGGCGCGCCAGGACTCGAACCCGCGCCTGAGGTCACGGGGAGGGTGCGGTCGGCACCGCCGCTGTTGGTCGAGGTGGCTGCGAGATTTCCACCACCAGGTTGCCAAGCGAGCGCCGCGCGCGCACGGCGAGCGTCCTGACGACCTCGCCCGACGAGACCAGGACTTCCGCCATGCCCTGGCCCGTCACCGTGAGGGTGACTCGCGGGCCGCTGGCCGGCGAAATTTGCACGAGCTGCGCGTCGGATGCCGTCCATTCCAGGGGGACCTCGATCGCCCGCCCGGTTGTGTCAACGCCGGTCGCCTTCACCTGCACCTTGACTGGGCCACCTGGCTTTGGGCTGACGTAGGTCGCTTCCCGCACCCAGACTGGACCCAGGTACTGGCTCTGAGTGAGGCGAGGGTCGAGGAGCAGCAGCACCGAAATGTCGGCCAGGCGTGCCGGCGTGGGAGAGGCCTTGGCGCCGGCCGACGCATCGGGTGGACCGACGGGCGCTCGCGAGACGTCGGGCAGATCGCCGGAGCAGTCTGCGAGCGCTACAAGAAGCAGCCCCAAGCCGCGGTATGGCGCCGTCATCTCAGTCCTTCCGTGGCCTGCTTTTCTCCACCGGGTCCGACGACGCGACTGGAGAAAACACCTCGATCTTCGAGCTCCGCTCCTGCTCCGCCAGCCAGGCATGCAGGATCTCTTCGCGCCTTTGGGCCAGCAGATGCCGCTCGATGCGGGGTTGCGCCTCCGCCAGGGTCAGGGGGCGGCCCTGGCGCCGGCCATCGAGACGGACGATCAAGAAGTCGCTGCCTCGCCGCAGTGGCCCGCGCGCTGCTCCGACCTTCATGGCTTGGACGTTCTCCCGGATGGGTGGTGGCAGGGACTCGGCAGAGAGCCAGCCGATGTCGCCGCCCTGGCGAGCCCGGTAGCCCAGCGATCGCTGTTGGGCGATTGCCGAAAAGCTCGCCCCCTTCTGCAGGGCGGCCATGATCGCATCAGCCGCCGCCCTGTCTTTGACCGCGATCACCCGCACGCGGACCTCCTCGCCCGCCTTCAGCTCGGCCTGGTGCGCCTCGTAGTACCGGTCGATCTGGTCCGGTGAAGCGGTGGAGCCCCGAACCAGCGCCTGCTTCATACGGCCCACCAGAATCTCCTCACCCACCGCCTCGAACAAAGTTCGGTCGTTCAGGCCGTGCTCCGCCATCCACCGTCCGAAGCTGGCGAGATCGAAAAACCGGCGACGGAGCGATGCCACTCCCTGGTCGACTTCCTCGGACGAGACGGCAAGGTGTCGCCGGCGGGCCTCTTGAAGCAACAGCCGACGATGGATCAACTCCCGCATCGCCAGGTGGTCCAGCGTCTGCAAATGGCGCGTCACTGGCTCCCCGTTCACCCGAGCCACAATCTCCGCGTCCGCGCCTTGGGCGTCGGCCCAGCAGAGAGCGGCGGCAAGGAGGATGCCGGCGAACCGGGAGGTGCTCGGGCCGGGGTGCGCCCGGTCGGATTTCCAGGGAAGCAACATCGAACCGAGCTCCATTTACGGCGGGTTGGGGTCGAAGTGGTCGTTGTTTGGCCCCGGCTGCGGCTCGCTGGAGATGCCCAGGAAGTTCGGGAGGGGGCCGCAATCGGCGGTGATCGGACCTCCGCAAGCAGGTCTGCCCGATGCCCCCACTGCGGCGATCTGCCGGAAGCAGACCGGGCCTGGGTTCGGCCCCGGTACTGGGCACGGCACGCCCGACTGGGCGACCAACTGCGTGGGGCCGCCGGTGTTGTCGGGCGCCGCCCCGTCGATGGGGATGAAGATCTGGGGATGGTCGAAGGGCGCCCGCTCGAGCTTCACCCGTGGATCGGTGAGCGCGAGGAGGAACTTCACCAGCGCGTTCTTTGCGTCTTCCGTGGTTGCGTACTCGGGGGTGATCGAATGATCGGTGTCGGGCATGGCGTCGTAGAGGAACGCCGTGTCCGGAAGCCCATCGGCGAAGCTGCCCACCAGGTAACTGAAAGAACCGCAGCGATTGGTTCCCACCCCGGGTACCAACGGGTAGGCGGGGTCGTTCGGCGCGGCGGTCGAGCAGTCGAACGGGTTCAGGAGGTTTCCTCCCCGCGTCGGTCCGAAGGAGAACGCCTGGAAGTCGAGGTTGACGACGTGCGGGTCTCGACTCTCGCGGTTGGTCACGGGGAAGTCGCCGCCGCGAGCGTAGAAGTCGACCACCTGGCGCAGGGTCAGGTAGCTGCCCGTGTGGAAGAAGGGACCGGTCAGCTCGACATTACGCAGCGGGGGCGCCTTGAACGCACCGTTCCTCATCACCCGGTTGGGTACGGGCCAGGTGCCCTGTGCTGGGGTGGCGAAGTTGCCCGCGACGCCCGACTGGTGCTGAGGGCAGAGCCGGTCGTCAGAGGTGGGAGGCCCCCACCCAAAGTTCGGCGGCCCGTTGCCGAACACGGCCGGATCGTAGCGGGCACAGTGGAAGTCGGCGCCGAACAGAATCTCAGGGAACTCGATGCCCGGGCCACCGTTGGGAGGCGTGATGGTGTTGGGCACCATCCCCGCGATCTCGTCGATCTGCGGGTGCAGCTCGCCGGCAGGCAGGCTGTGTACCCAGGAGGTCATGTATTCGGGCAGCTCGGGGTGGATTGGATCTCGCTCGAACCCGGGGTTGATCGATTGAAGGTCGTGCGCGCTTCCCGGGAAGGCAACCCCGCCCCCGGTCTCCTCGAAGCTTTCGCCGAGGTCGAACGGGTCGAAGTTGGGCATCAGACAGCTGGCCAGTGAATCGTCACAGGGCTCGAAGTCCGCCCCCCCGATGTTCTTCAGGGTCAGCGTCGCCAGCGAGAGAGGCCAGCCAAACGGGTCCAGCCCACCCCGGCCGAGGTCGTCGGCGAACGGTCGAAGGCCGATGTTGTAGACCCCCTGGTCGCCGAAGGCGAAGTTGCTCTCCTGCGCGATGATTCGATCGTCCCAGGGTGTCGCTGGGTCATCGAACACCGCGAAGTCGCGGGGCTCCACCTCCACTGCGTCCTGAGCCACGCCCTCGCCGACCTCCTCTTCGAGGATCAAGCCGGGGACGACCTTCGAGGTGCCTGAGGGCTCGGGCGTCGGAAGAAGGCCGTCGGCGAAGGTGGCAGGCGTCGTCGGGTCGGGGAGCACCGGCGGGGTCGGGTACTCGAACTCGGCGTCGTTCTTCAGCACGCCGTGGGAAATGTTGATGCTGTGGTCGGTCTGTTCGGCGCCGAGGTGGCAGAGCATGCACTTGGCGCTTCGGGTGAATGGGTTGGACCCGACCCTGATCGTCTGCCCGAGGCTGTTGGTGATCTCGGGGTTCCGGTTCACTCCGGAGCGGGGATCGACCGCGTCGGCGGGGGCGAGGCCCGCGGTCAGGTTCGCTCCGGCGAAGATGTCGAACCCGAAGAGCTCATCTGGGCCGAAGCCATCGTAGAACGGCGTCGTCGGGTCGTCGGGGATGAGGGTGACCTTGCCTGATTTGGTGCCATTGAGCTCCCCGTCATCGAGCAGGTCGGGGATGAGCGTGGGAAAAAGAACCGCCTGGTCTCCGGGTTCGCCGACTCCGTGCCCGGCGTTGGGGTTGGCGTCGAAGAATTGGTCGGCGGGGGTGTGGTCAGGGATGGTGAGCGACTCGTAGGCCTGCACCGCGAGTGCGAAGAACAGGCTGAAGTTCGCTTCCATTTGGGTGAACTCGTTGGTGTTGCTGGGGCTCGCGGGGCCGGTGGCGACAGTGAGGACGTAACCGTCGAAGGGGTCGCAGCCCGCGGGCGACACCTCCCCGTTCAGGGCCGGCGCGTCCGGGTCGCAGGGAGCGGGCGTGCCTACGAGCCTTCGGTTTCGACGATTCCAGTACTCCCGCTTGAACGAAAGCCGGATCAAGTCGGGATAGGAGATGCACAGCCCTGGCCTGCCCAACGCGGTGGGCCGGTCCAACACCTGGCAGACCGAGCCGCCCTGGTTGGAAAAGGGGCCGAGCCGGCTGTCGTCGGTGGCCACCAGCTGGTTGGCCAGCGGCACCACCGCGTTCGCCCGGTTGGTGCCCGGCTGCTGGGGAGCGCCGTTGCCCTGGCTCTGGATGAAGCCCTGGTCTCCCTGGAGCAGCTTCTTTCCGATTTTTGGCCAGTTTCGACCATCGAACGACATCTCGAAGTTGCTGAGCGGAGGCCCGACCGACTGGGAGGCTAGGCTCGCGAACTTGATCCGCACCGGTTGCTCGGCAAGCGCGGGGTCGAACTCCTCCTCGTCTTCGTCGAGGAGGTCGGGGCGGAGATGGCCCATGGTCGCACCGGTGAATTCGCCGGTCCCGAAGATGGAGAGCCCGGGGTTGATGAAGATGTGGGGCGTGGGATCTGCGGGGCCGAACACGCTGCCGCCGTTGAAGGCGAAGCGGGCGCGCCCGTCCCAGAAGTTGTCGAAGTTGAAAGCGGCGCCGTGGAAGGTCGGGGTGTTGCGGGGCTCGACTCGACGCACGCCCTGCATCACCGGCACCGGGTCAGGCTCCTCCACCCCGATGTCGGGAGGCAATGCCCGAATCCCGTTGACTGGCGCCAGGAAGCTCGCCAGCCCAGGCGGGGGAATGTCGACGAACCGCTTGAACCGGCTCACGCCCATCGAGGACAGGACGTCGTTCGCGTCGTTGGCCAAACTGTCCTGCACGCCCTTGTGGAACGGGAAGTCGCTGGCGAGCACCTCCACGTTGCTGGTGAGAGAGCCCGCGGCCGAGGTGACGTCCAAGTCGAGATCGCCGCCAAGGGTGCCGGGGTTGAGCTGATTTCGGGTGCGGTTGTCGACCCCGGCGTGAAAATGGCACGAGGCACACGCCTGAACGCCGTCGCTTCCAACCTGCATGTCCCAGAACAGCGCCTTGCCGAGGACCTCCGCCCCGGCTCTGCCGATATAGGGCTGGAGCGCGAGGGGAACTGCGGTGAGGTCGGTGGGGTCGCGGAAGAAGTCCTCCTCGTTGACAGGGATGTCGAGCCCTTCGACGTCCACGGTGTCAGTGGTGCTTTCGCCATCGAGCTCCTGCAGCACGCCGTTCACGACGGCGGCCACCGCGACCACCGTTCCGTCGGGGGGGATGGCGTCACTTCCGCTGTCGTTGTAGACGACGAGGCTGCCCTCGGGCTGGTCGTCGCAGAAGTCAGCCGGCAGCGTTGCCGCCTGGTAGGGAGGGTCGTTAGGGCAGGCCACCAGGTGCCCGAGGACGGTACGGAGCTGGGTCGGCGTGTTGAATGCATCGGTGGCGACCACCTCCTCCGGATCGAACAGAGGGCCCGGCTGATCCCAGCTGACCTCCCCGTCTGAAGCTCGCAAGCGCAGCGGTTGGCCGGTCAGGAAGTTGTAGTCGAGCGGGTAGACCTTGAGGGGCGGCATGGCGACGCCGAACCCTGGGCGGCGTACGATGGTGCCGTCGTCGGCGGTGCCAGGCACCCCGTCAGGTCCGTAGGGATTCTTGAGGAGCTGGTACAGCTCTTTCCACAGCGGCGCCTGCTTCAGAGAACCTGCCGGGCTGAGCTCAATCTCTACTTCCAGCGGCAGCTCCATCGGCACGATCGGCGTCGTACGTTGGCAAGCGCCCTGGACGAGCGCGAAGATCAACCCCCACGCACCTACCCTCCCCCCTGCTTCTCTTGTCATGTGTTTTCCTCGTCTGGCATTCCGCTGACGCGGCCGTTCGGGTTGCAAGGCGTCGCCGGATATGTGCACGAGGTTGATGCTGGGCAAGTCACCGAGGCGGGAGCTGCTTGCCCATTGGAACGAGGCGCGCCGCCGTCTGTGGAAACGAAGTGGGCCCTCCAGGATTCGAACCTGGGACCAATCGGTTATGAGC
>JBMORE010000178.1:0-55493 GCA_049322255.1 Myxococcota bacterium
TCACCAACGATCAGAACGAACGAGCCGGTGACGACGACTACGAAGAAGGATCAACTCAACTCGCTGTCTCGGGACGCAAAGATTCGGACCCTGAATTCGGTCCGAACAATGGGGTCCACCTCCGGTTGCTGGCTTCTGCCGCGCTGCGGGGAGCGCGGGCGACGTCAACGCAGATGGCTGGGCAGACCTCATCGTGGGCGCCCAGGGATGGGACGGGACAGCCACTGGCGAAGGACGTGCCTATCTCTACCAAGGGAGCGCCACGGGACTGAGCCCCACGGAGGCGTGGGTTGCCGACCCCACGAATCAGAACAATTCGAGCTTTGGCGTCTCACTCAGCGGCGCGGGAGACGTCAACCACGACGGCTATGGAGACGTGGTGGTTGGCGCCGCTGCGTGGGACGGCGTTGGGCCCGACGAAGGGCGTGCGTACCTGTACCTGGGCAACGCGTCAGGTCTGGCCTCGTCCCCCGCGTGGACAGCGGACCCGACGGACCAAAACGGCTCCCAGTTCGGCACCTCCGTCGGAGGCGCTGGAGACGTCAATGGCGATGGTCATGCAGACATGGTCATCAGCGCCAAACAGTGGGACGGCGAGGCGATCGACGAAGGCCGCGTGTACCTCTTCCTCGGCAGCGCCACGGGCCCGTCAACCGTTCCGTCCTGGTGGGCAGATCCGGCAGATCAGCTCGGCGCTCGGTTCGGCCGCGTCGTTGCCTTGACGACGGGAGACGTCAACGGTGACGGGTTTGGTGACGTGGCGATCTCCGCCGACCGCTGGGACGGCCAAGCGGTGGACGAGGGCCGCGCATATCTCTTTCTCGGCAGCCCGAGTGGACTTTCGGCGGCCCCCGTGTGGACGGCAGACCCCTCCGACGAGGCGGGCGCGCAGTTCGGAGACTGGGTCGCGGGCGTGGGCGACGTGAACGGCGACGGATACGCAGACGTGGCCGTGGGCGCTCCGCAGGCGGACGGCCAGGCCGTGGATGAGGGCCGCGTCTACCTGTACCTGGGCAGCCCCACCGGTCTATCGGCAACTCCCGCTTGGACGGCGGACCCTACGGACCAGCTCGACGCCCGGTTCGGTGTCTGTGTCCAGGGAGCTGGCGATGTCAACGGTGACGGCTTTGGCGACGTGATCATCGGCGCTCCTTCTTGGGACGGAGCCGCTCCTGGAGAAGGTCGCGCATTCCTGTATCTGGGAAACGCCGGGGGCCTTTCGCCCGATCCGGCCTGGATGGCGGACCCGACAGACCAAAGCGGTGCTTCCTTCGGTGTTGCTCTTGCGGGCGCAGGAGACGTCAACGGCGATGGCTTCGACGACGTGGTGGTGGGTGCCTCGAACGCGAGCGCGCTCGACGAAGGGCGCGTGTATCTCTATCTCGGAAGCGCCGCCGGCCTATCCACCACTCCGGCGTGGATGGTGGACCCGACCAATCAAGCCACCTCCGGATTTGGTTACGCCCTTTCCAGCGCGGGGGACGTCAACGGCGACGGGTTTGGCGACGTCGTCATCGGTGCCAACCAATGGGACGAGGGGACCAGCGGCGACCACGGGCGCGCATACCTGTATCTGGGTGGCGATGTTTCCTCTACGGGCCTCATGCGAGGCCAGGCCCAATTCCAAGCAGACGGAGTCACGCGCATCGCGGTGGGTGGCAATGCCGACAGCACCTCCGTCGTCTTGAAAGGACGCGTCACCCAAGAAAGCTTCGTCGGCGGTCCGCTTCGCCTCGAGGTCGAGGCCCAGCGCCTAGGCACACCGTTCACCGGCCAAGGTTCGGTGCTCTCGGCCGCGGTGCCGGCAGGGAGTGTAGCCAGTGTCACTCTGACCGGGCTGACAGCGGGTGCGGCCTACCGCTGGCGCGCGCGCGTGGTGTACCCGGTGGGCACCGGCCGGGGACGGTGGGTGGCCTTCGGCGGCAACTCCGAGGCGATGCCCGATTTCCGCGTCATTCCCCCTATCGATGCTGATACCGATGGGAGCGACGGCGGAACCGATGGCGGCGTCCCCTTACATCTCAGGGTTGGCTGCGGCTGCGAGCAAGCACCCAGAGCACCGTTTTTCCTGCTCGTCTTCTTCAGCGTCGTCGTAGCCGCCGCCTCAGCCACCACGAGGCGACCAAAGCGAAGGCGAGCAGACCCGCGATGACGCGCACCGCTCCGCGCGAGCGCTCGTTGGCGATGGGCGCATCGGGCCGATAGGAATCGAGCGACGCTCGAAGGGCGCCGCTCAGCGCCTCGTACCGACCGGAGGGAATGCTGAAGGTCACCACCGCGTGGCGGCCTTCTCCCGCCATCGCCGCCACCAGCACGTGTCGGGCTTGGTTTTGGGCACGCACCGTTCCCAAGACTTCGATGCGTGGCGAGGCCCCCGCGACGAGCTCGGCGCGCTCCATGGAAAACTTCAGCCCCAGCTCGTCGGCGTAATGGCGCACCACCGCAGTGGAGAAGTCGTCGCGGGCGGCGGGGCTGGGCTGAAAGCTCCGCTCCACGATGGACACCAGCAAGCTGGAAGCATCCTCCTCTTGCCCGTCGATCAGCGCCGCCGAGAGCCAGCGCCCAGGAGCGCCTCCGGCCGCCGCCCCCGCGCGCGTGCCGTGGAAGAGGTCCATACGCGCCATACGGAAGTTCTGCGGTGGGCGCAGGACGTAGCCGTCCTGACGCAGGGGCGTTCCCAGGCTGGGCGCGGCCAACAAGAAGGCCCAAAGGAGCGACATCGGAGCCGCGAGCCTACCTGCTCCTTCTGCCATGGTGCGACCATTGCTCGGCCGCCTGCCCACCTCTAGAATCGCGGCTCGGACGTTTTTGTCATACTCGACGGCGACTCCCTGACGCTTCTGCCGTCCTTTTCGAGGGCTTCATGCGGCTCGGCATCTTGACCGGCGGTGGTGACTGCCCGGGGCTCAATGCGCTGATTCGCGGAGTCGTCAAACGCGGCATCCTCGAGTTTCACCACGAGCTCGTTGGCATCGAGAACGGCTACCAGGGCTTGGTCGAGCCCGAGCTGGCGCACCCGCTCACTCTGGAGAGCACCCGCGGCATTCTCCCCAAGGGCGGCACCATTCTGGGCACCTCGAACAAGGCCAACCCGTTTTCCTACGCGGTGAAGGAGGGCGGGGTATGGGTGGAGAAAGATCTCTCCGCCGTGGCCCTCGCGCGCGCGAAGGAGCTAGGGCTCGATGGGCTCGTCGCGGTGGGTGGCGATGGCACGCTGTCGATCGCTTCGCGTCTGTCCGCTCATGGGCTCAAGGTGGTGGGGTGCCCCAAGACCATCGACAACGACCTGTCGGGGACCGACCAAACCTTCGGCTTCGACACCGCGCGCGCCATCTGCGTGGAGGCGGTCGACCGACTGCACACCACCGCCGAGTCGCACGATCGCATCATGGTGCTCGAGGTGATGGGGCGCCACGCTGGCTTCCTCGCTCTGCACGCGGGAATCGGCGGTGGAGCAGACGTCATTCTCATTCCAGAGATTCCCTACGAGATCGAGCCGATCGTGGCGAAGATCCACCGCCGAGCCATACGTAAGCGCAGCTTCTCGATCATCGTGGTTTCCGAGGGCGCCTACCCCAAGGGCGGCGCGGTCTCGGTGGTGGAAAAGGCTGAGGACATTCCCGGGCGGGGAGTGGTGCGGTTGGGGGGCGCGGGCAAGGTAGCGGCAGATCTGCTCTCCAAGCACGTGGAGGCCGAGATTCGCGTCACGGTGCTCGGGCACCTGCAGCGGGGCGGGTCCCCGACTGCCGCCGACCGGATTTTGGCCACGCGCTTCGGCTGCAAGGTGCTCGATCTGGTTCGCGACCAGCAATGGGGCCACATGGTGGCGCTCAAGGGGGTCGACGTCGTCCCCGTGCCGCTCTCGGAGTCGAAGAAGGAAAAGGTCGTGGACCCCAACGGCGAGCTGGTGCGCTTTGCCAAGAGCCTGGGCATCAACTTCGGAGCGTGACTTTGTCCCTCGTGGGCCGGCACATCGGGCGGTACCGTATCCTGGAGCAGCTGGGCCAGGGGGGGATGAGCGTCGTCTACAAAGGTCTGGACACGGCGCTCGATCGCGAGGTGGCGGTCAAGGTGCTCCACCCCCACCTGTCGGGCAAGGAGGAGTCGCGCAAGCGCTTGGCCCGCGAGGCGAAGGCGGTGGCGAAGCTACACCACCCCAACATCCTCGAGGTCTTCGACTTCGCCGCCGCCGAGGCCGAGGACGCCTACATCGTCACCGAGTACATTCGCGGACAGACGCTTCGGCAGTACGCCGCCGGCCAGACCTTCGAGCCTCCAGAGATCGCGGCGATGGTGATTCACGAGGTTGCTGCCGCGCTTGCCCACGCTCACGAAGCGAACATCATTCACCGGGACTTGAAGCCCGAGAACGTGATGGTGCGCGACGACGGCGTGCTCAAGCTGATGGACTTCGGTATCGCCAAGATCATCGATCGCGACGAGAAGATGACCATGACCGGCGCGCTGGTGGGCTCGCCTGCGCACATGGCGCCCGAAATCATCGAGGGAGACGAGGCAGGCCCGGAGGCCGACGTCTTCTCCCTGGGCACGATGCTTTACCTTTTCGCCACCACGCGCCTGCCCTTCACCGCCCCCAACACCACCGCTACGCTGAAGAGGATTCTCGACGGCGTTTACGACGACCCGCGCCAACTGGTGCCCACGGTGTCCGACGAGCTGGCCGACATCATCGCCACTTGCCTGATGCGCCAACCCTCGCAGCGCTACCCCAACGCAGGAAAGCTGCGCGACGCGCTGAGCGATCACCTCGCCTCGCTGGGGTTTCCTCGGGTGAGCGAGGAGCTGGTCTCTTTCTTCGCCGACCCGCCCTCGTATCGCAAGCAGATGGTCAAGCGTCTCACCGAGGCGCTGGTGAAGAAGGGGGAGCGTTTCATCGCAGAGAAGCGGCCTGCCAAGGCGCTCTCCTGCCTCAATCAGGTGCTCGCCCTCGATGCGGGCAACCTCCGGGCGCACGAGCTGCTCGAGCAGATGAACCTCTCCAAGCAGCGGCAACTGCGCGCGGCGAAGTGGACAAGGGTGGGGGTGGCGGCGGCGGTCATCGCGCTGGTCGCTGCCGCGATCGCCCAAGTGTTCCATCTGGCGACGCGTGTGGACGACTTTCTTCCCCATCTCCGCCGAGGAACCGACGTGGCGGTGTTGGCGAAAGCCTATCCGCCCCTACCGCCTGTCCCGTCAGAACTTCCTCCCGTCGAGACTCTCGTTCCGTCATCGGTTCCCCTGGTGGTCGAGCCGGCCATGAGCGTCACACCCGCACGCGTCCAGGTGGCCAAGGCCGAGTCAAGGCCTAGCTTCGCCGCCGTCGACGTGGTGGTGAACGTGCGGCCATGGGGAAGTGTGAAGGTGAACGGCGAGGCAAAGTCGCCCAACGAGCTTCCCCGGCACGTGCTCAAGCTGGTGCCGGGCAAGTACAAGCTCACCATCGGGTGCGAGCGGTTTTGCACCGAGGGAGGCATCACCCGGGAGATCGAGGTGGGGGCGAGCAAGACGACCACCGTCCTCGTGCCGGCACCGCTGCGTGCCTCCTCGCTCTCTTTCTTCGGCTTTCCACCCGAGGCGATGGTCACCGTGGGCACCGAGCAGCGCACGGTGCGCCAAAGCCAGGAGCAGCCCTTCACCATCGAAATGCCTCGTGAAGGCTCGCCCCGGATGGAGCACAAAGTACGCTACGCGGTGACGCTCGCCGGGTACCGACCGGCGGAGGGCACCAAAGTGATCGCGCCCGGCGTGGCGGAGCAAATTGGCGGGAGCCTCGAGCGCGAATGAACCGCTTGGGGCTCCTCGCCAGTTTGTTCTTCTTTGCCGCAGCCGGAGCGCAGACTTTTTCTGCCCAGCGCGAGATCGAGCTGGTGCGCGCGCAGTTCGATGCCGGCAACTATCGGCAGGCGCTCGATCGCGCCAAGAACGCCCTCTCCTCGATGAACTTCACCGACGAGCAGCGCCTGGAGATGAACAAGCTCGCCGGCCTGGCGGCCTTCAACCTGGGCGAGACCGCCGGAGCCGACGAACACCTCTACAAGGTGCTCCAGCTCAACCCCGACTACGTGCTCGACCCTTTCGCGGTACCACCGTCGACGATCGGCCATTTCGAGGATCTCAAGCGAAAGAACGCCGATGCGCTCAACCTCGTTCGTCAGCAGATCGCGCTGCGGGAGGAGCAGGCTCGGCGCGAAGCCGCCGAGCGCGAAGAGGCCAAACGGCGGGAGGAGGAGGAACAGCGCCGCCGCCTGGAGCAGCTGGCGCGGCAGGCGACGGTGAAGACGGTGGAGCGGCGCTCGTTTCTGGTGAGCTTCGTGCCTTTCGGGGCCGGCCAGTTTCAGCAGGGCCGAACCGGCAAGGGCGTGCTGTTGGCCACGACGGAAGGGGCGCTGGCGGCGATCAGCGTGCTGTCGTACTTGGTCATCGATTCCCTGCGCAAATGCGATGACGTGATTTCGATGGGGCACCTGCCCACCACCGACTACCCCGACGGCAACATCGCCATTCGCGTGTGTCGAACCCCACAGAACCGTCTCGGCGAGAAGACCACCTGGTCTTTGGTGAAGTACGCCTCGGGGGCGGCCTTCTACACCGTCTACGCCTACGGAGTGGTCGACTCCATCTATCACCACCAGGACGAGGTCGTGACCGAGCACTTCGTGCCCCTCGCTGCACCTGTGTCTGCTCCCAACGGAGCCCAACCCTTCCTCTTCCCTACTCCCGGTGGCTTAGGAGCCGGGTTTCGGCTGAACTTTTAGAATCCACGAGGTCAATGAACGCGATGGCCAACCTGACCGTACGCACCCCTGACGGGAAGTCACGCACCGTCAATCTGCTCAAGCGCATCACCAGCATCGGTCGGGGCACGGACAACGACGTGCAGGTCGACGACGCGAGTCTGGCGGACAACGCCCTGCACATCCTCTTTGACGGCAACCGCTATCAGGTAGGCAGCCACGGCAGCCCGTTTCAGGTGAACGGCAAGAAGAAGAGCGAGCACGTGCTGGCGCCCAACGACGTGGTGAAGGTGGGCGCTACCGAGCTGGTCTTTGGTGCCTCCGCTGCGCCGCTGGCCGAGCCCGCCCTCACCGGTCCCAAGGGTCGCGACTCTTTGAACCCCGATGCGCAGACCGCGGAGGTGGCCGGCGTGCCGGGCCGCGAGCTCGCCGCGCTGCGCCGGCTGACCGCCTTCTCCGAGAAGCTCTTGGGCAGCTACGACCTCGACCGCATTCTCGAGAATCTGATGGACGAGGCGATCGAGGTGAGCCGAGCCGACAAGGGCTTTCTCATCTTGATGGAAAACAACGACCTTCGGGTGAAGGTGGCCCGCAACATCTCGCGCGAGAACATCGAAGACGCGGTGGAGCGGGTGTCGGATTCCATCGTGGCCAAGGTAGTGCGCACCCAAAAGCCGTTGATCATCGCCGACGCGCTCGACGACCCCGAGTTCAACGCCTCGGAGTCGGTGGTGAATTTGAAGTTGCTCTCAGTGATGTGCGCACCTTTGATGCACAAGGGGGAGCTCTTCGGGCTCATCTACGTGGGCAACGACCGGCTGGTGAACCGCTTCGAGCAAAAAGGCCTCGACACCCTCACCGTGTTCGCCGCCCAGGCCTCGCTCCTCTTGCAGAACGCGATGTTGGTCAACGAGCTCAAGCTCGACAACACCGAGCTGCGCAAGAAGCTCGAAGACCACCACTACGGCGACATCGTCGGCGCGTGCAGCGGAATGAAAGAGGTCTACAAGCGCATCGACAAGATCGCCCTCACCGACATCTCGGTGCTCATCACCGGCGAGACCGGTACCGGCAAGGAGCTGATCGCCCGCGAGATTCACCGCCGCAGCCCCCGCGCCAAGGGGCCGTTCGTCACCATCAACTGCGGCGCCATTCCCGAGAACTTGCTCGAGAGCGAGCTGTTCGGCCACGTCAAGGGCGCTTTCACCGGCGCGGTGGCCACCAAGCCCGGCAAGTTCCAGGCGGCGATCGGGGGCACCCTCTTCCTCGACGAGATCGGCGAGATGCCGCTGCAACTGCAAGTGAAGCTGTTGCGCGCGCTGCAAGAGAAGGTCGTCTACAAGGTGGGTGACAACCGCGGAGAGCCGGTGGACATCCGCGTGGTGGCGGCGACCAACAAAGTTCTCGAAGAGGAGGTGAAGAAGAACACCTTCCGCGAGGATCTCTACTACCGCCTCAACGTCGTCACCTTGAAGCTGCCGCCCTTGCGTGAGCGCGGCGACGACCTCGTCGTCTTGGGGAAGTTCTTCGTGCAGAAGTACGCCAAGGAGTTCGGCTCCAAGGCGCGCGGCTTCACCCCTGCGGTGACGATCGCGCTCAAGAAGTACTCCTGGCCGGGGAACATTCGGGAGCTGGAAAACCGCATCAAGAAGGCGGTGGTGCTCACCGACAAGGCACTCCTGGGCCCTGATGATCTCGACCTGCGTCCCGAGAACCTGGACCCGATCATGCCGCTCGCCCAAGCCAAGGAAGAATTCCAAAAGCGCTACATCAACGAGGTGCTGGAGCGAAACAACGGCAATCGCACCAAGACCGCCAAAGACTTGGGGGTCGACCCGCGCACCATCTTCCGCCACCTCGAGAAGCTGGAGGCGGAAAAGAGCGGAAAGCCCCTACCCGACGCCGACTTGGAGGAGATCGCCTAAAGCCTGACGGCGCTGTCGCACCCAGGGCCGAAGGCGCGTTGGAGCCTTCCTGTCTCGATCGCAAACCACCTGAAAACACTCATGACATCTAGCTCCTCACCTCTGGCAAGGCGGTTGCTCTTCCGTCGCCTGATGCATTGGGCAGGGGCGGTGGTGTTGGCGATGGCCGTGAGCAGTTGCCTGGTGCGTCAGGAAGACGACGTGCTACCCGAGCTCCCGCCTCTCAAGAACCGCCGGCCGGTGATCATCAGCCACCTCGAGCCGCAGCAGACCTTCACGGTCGACAGCGCTCGCTGCGGGTTGCAGCGCTTCGCGGCGACGATCGAGGACCCCGACGTGGGTGACCGCATTCACATTCGCTGGTTCATCGACCCGAAGTTCGGTGACCAAGACCCCGAGGAGCTGCCGCAAACCCCCTCGGTGGAAGTGGGTCGTTCGCCTTTGATCGTCGAGCGAAACCTCCTCATCGGAGGGGCGGGCAAGCTCTCGACCGGTAAGCACATGATCGAGCTTTTCATCGCCGATGGCTTTCCCGAGGGGCGTACGCCTCTTCCCAGGAACGTGACCATGCCCGACGGAACGACGAGGGAGAACGCCACCTACTTCGACTCCTTCCTCTGGTTCGTCGACGTTCCCGCGGGAGCCTGCCCGTGAGAGCGGCGCGGCTCCTCTTGCTGGTCGCAGGCTGCAACGCCGGCCCCCCCAGCCCGGTGCAGCTGTGCCAGGACGACACCCAATGTTCTGCCCCGCAGATCTGCTTCCCCGAGGGCTGCGGAGACCCGGGAGCGGGACTGGTGGTGGAAGTGACCGCCAATACCCGCTCGGGGTTTCACGCCCAAGACGTGGAGATTGCCAGCGGCGCACTGCGGGCCACTCACGACCTCCAGATTCAAGGCCCGCTGTCGCTGGTCGGCGAGATTCATCGCAACGCCGAGCCAATCAACGGCATCAGCGCGGTCTCCACCGTGCCATTCACCGGGGCGGTGACGGTTCGGGCCGTCGGGCAGAGCGCGAAAGTCCCCGGCGTCACTCGGCGCTACGAGGCGACGTTCTCCGCCCTCGAACGCGGTGCCTATTCAGTGTTCGTGGGAATGGGCAGGTTCACCGTCACCGCCCAGGCGCTAGACACTTCCATTCCTCCTTCGAGCGCGATCGACGTCACCATCGAGACCGTGCCGGACAAGCCCCGGCAGGTCACCAACCAAGACTTCCTCTTTCGCGCCCTGGGCGAAACGCGCGTTCTCACTGGCCGGCTCTTGCGCACCTACATCGCCGGCACGCCCGCAGTGGAGACGCCCATCACCCAGGCCGAGATCGATCTGCAGGCCTTCGACCCGGTACGCAATGTCCCCCTCTCCCAAGCGGTGCCAGTGTCCTCCGGGCACAGCGGGAGCACCGGCGACTTCACGCTCTATCTCGATCCGAGCGTCGACAAGCTCGGCGCCTTCCAGCTTTTGGCGGTTCCGCGCCAAAGCGGTAGCGCGGTGCCGAGCAAGTCGTTCATCCTCGAGCACGATCGCACTCCTCCTTTGGTGCTGGAGATGGGCGAGTATGGCGAGCTGGTACCGGTCACCGGGACGCTGCGAGCCACCGACGGGCAGCCGGTTTCAGGCGCCACCGTTCACCTGGAGGGCGTGGTGAACGGCGGGGGAATCTTTCGCAGCCAGCAGGTCACCACCGATGGGTACGGCGTCTTCAAGACCGAGGCGCTGCCGTCGGCGCCCAACTCCGCCTATACCCTCATCGCCGCGCCGCCGCAGAGCAGCACCGCCGGCATTTTGGACATCAAGGTCAAGGTGCTCGCCACCCCCAACGAGAAGAACGAGTACCTGGCGCCCAGTTCCTTCGTATGTCCAGACCGAGTCCCGGTGTCGGGGGTGCTGCTCAGGCCCGACGGCCAATCGCCCGCGGTGGGAGCGAGGGTGATTGCCCAGGCCATCGACGACCTCGACGAGCGGCCCTTGCCCCCCGACCCGATCGAGGTCGCCACCGACGCCACCGGACGTTACACGCTGTACCTCGACCCGGCGGTGTACCGAATCGACTACGTCCCTGAGGTGAGCCTTCCCCGCCGTAGCCGGCAGATCACCGTGAAAGCCGAGCCAGCCCTCGAAGGTAAGGGCCTCAAGTCGATGGACTTGGGCAGCTACACCTTGACCAATGGCCGCCGCGTCACCGGGACGGTCACCTCCACCCAGCCCCTGATGTCCACCACCCGCGCCGCCGCAAACGCGTCGATTCGCTTCTTCCGCGTCACTTCGGTGGGCGGTAAGCGGTCGTCGGTGCTCTTGGGTCAAACGGTGGCCGACGAGAGCGGCAACTACGCCGTCACTTTGCCTTCGTCACGTTGAAAGCCTTCACCGTTGTGACGGGTCGCGGGCCACCTTCAGCGCGGCGCGGAAAGCGTCGACCGTGGGGCCGACCTCGCCGGCGTACTGCACGGCGTGGGTGGTGTAGAGGTCCATCGCCTGGTCCAACCGGCGGAAGACTTGCCGAAGCTGCGCGCGGTCGCGCCATCCCACCGCGCAGTCTGCCTCCGCCTGACGCTGGTTCGTCAACCATTTCACGCGAAAAGTCGCCCACGCTTCGTCCGCCTGGCTGGCCGGCGCATCTTGGGTGAGTGCGGCACGACGAGCGTCGAGCTCTTCCCAGAGCTCCTGGGCACGATCGAGGCACTCGGGCACCGTGAGCACCTCTTCGATGGACGGCTGGCGGCCTGGAGTCATCGCACGCACCGAGCGCACCACGCTGACGATGACCAACGAAGAAAAGGTCCCCACGAACGCCAGGTACACGGCGTACATCGCCACCCGGTAGGGCTTGAAGCGCGGGTCTCGCTCAGGCTTGTCCGTACCGGCCATTTGCGCTCCAAAGCCTGGTGCGGCGCCTCAAGGTAGGGGGGCGGGGGTCGGCGCCAAAGGCGCAGGCGGTTTCGCCGGCGCGGCAGGTGACGGGGAAGCCGGTTCTGCGCCTCCGTTGAGCCCCCGCTTGGCCGCCGCCAAACGCCCGCGCAGGGCGGCGGCGAACTCGCTCGCGGGGTAGGTGGCGAGCGCCTCGCGGGCCACCTCCGCGGCGCGCTCGTACTGCTGGGTTTGCTCGTACGCCTGGGCGAGCAGGAGCATCCCGTAGTCGCGGGTCTTGGACTTCTTGTCCTCTTTGACGAAGCGGGCCAGGTGAGGAATGGCCTGCTCATGCTTCTTGAGCTGGCTGAGTGCGGCGCCGAGAAAGAACGAGGCATCGAGCGCCTCGCCAGCGGCGGGGTTCATCGCCAGGAAGCGGTCGAGCTCGGTGACGGCCGTGGGGTAATCGTTCTTCCGAAAGGCGCTCTTACCCCGCTCGAAGGCGGCCTGCCCCACCTCCTTGCGCAGGGCCTCTGCGCGATCGGAGAGAGCGGCCTTTTCCAAGAGCGAGAGCCGGCTGGTGTCGAGCTTGACCAGCGAGTCGATGCCTTTGACCCGCTGCTCGCCCGGCAAGGTGGTCATCTGCTGGTAGACCTCGTTGGCCGCGCGCTGTGCCTGTGCCTGCGCCGTTCCTTCGGCCTTTTGCTTGTCGAGCTGGGTGTTGAGCTCGGCAAGCTGCTTCTCCAGCCGCTCCTTGTCCGCTCCCACGGAGGAGGTACGCGCCGAGGAGATCAGCATCGCGCCGGTAAGGCACAGCGCCGCGAAGACCAGATAGGCAACCCCCGACGACACCCACTGGCGCTTCTGAAAGTCCTCCTGCCGTTTGCCGACCATCTTGAGCTCGGCGTGCAGGTTCTTGAGCAGGTTGTCGGTCTTGATCACCAAGTTGCGGGATTCGATCACCTCACGGCGAATCTCCTCCAGTGACTTGTCCGACTCGTTTTTTGGCTCTGGCGGCATCGGCAGGGTGGGAGAGTTTCTCTTGACGGTGGCGTGTCTCACGCGACGTCTTTACCGCGGCGCGGCGGCCCGGCGCTAGAAGCGGCGAAAGCCCGTCTCGCTCCCCGGCTCGGAGGGGAAGTAGGTGGTGAAGCCCACGGAGAGCCAGTGTCCTCCTCCGTTGACTCCGCTGATGTGAGGCACCATGCCACGCGCAAGGAGCAGCTTGTACTCCAAGGAGAGCCCCCAGCGCTCTCCCAAACGTACAGTGAAGCCGGCGGTGGCGGCATAAGCGGTGGTGAGCACCTCATGGGGCCGCTCCAAGCTCCGGCTCGAAACGAGGATGAGGGCGGGCCCGGTATGAACGCCGAACGAAGGCACCAGGGCGTCGAAGAAGAGCCCAGGCTTTTGCAGGCGCACGCCGATCAAGCCGCCGTAGGTCGTCGAACCGATCGGCTCCATCCCTGACAGGCGCAACGTCTCCGCTCCGCCGAAGAGGTCGATTCCCACCTCGATCTCGTCGGTGGCGGCGTAGGCGAAGGAGCCGGTGACCTGCGGCCCGCCTAGAGATGGGCGCTCCGGGTCGTGCCCGGCACGCGAGGCGGAGTCGTAAAAGTAGTCGTTGGGAGTCAGCCGCCACCCCGGGTACGCGGTGATGCGGCCCACTCCCTCCATTCGGCGCGCTTGCGCACCGGCGGCCGCGGGCAAAAGGAGCGCCGCCACCCCAAGGAGCGTCTTCACCACGTCTTCCAACCGTCGTTCGCCGCCGGACGCTTGGGCGTCGGCGCCGGAGGCGGAGACATGACCCGCGGCAAGGGAATGGCCCGAGGCGCTGGTTCGTCGTTGCGCACCAACCGTGGCGACGGAGACGGAGGAGGAGTAACCGGCGCGTGGGCCGCCTCGGGCTTGGGCACCGCACCCATCCCCGCCTTGTCCTCGAGCAGCTTGACGTACATGCGCAGCTCGGCAATCGCCTGCTCCTTCTCCATCAACCGCCGGTAGAGGTCGACCCGCCGCTCCTTCTCCTCCATCAGCTCGGAGTGCAGCTGCATCAGCGACCCCATCGCCTTCTCCGCGAAGGCGGCGGGGACGATCGTCTGCACCGAGGTGGCCAACAGCTCGTTTTCGTTCACAGGGCTCACCCTATTCCTTGAAAGCCACGTCGAGGAAGGTGGTTTTTCTCCCGTCGAGACAAACCCACACGCACTTGACGAGGCAGCGGAAGCCGAACTCCCGCCAGATGACACGGAAGTTCAAGAGCACGTCACGGTTGGTGATGACTCCGCGCATCGTTGCCCTCCCGCGCAACAGGCTCGAAGCACACCGTAGCAGCACCGGAGGTCGGGTCAATTTTTAGGAACCGGCGCGGCGGCAAAGCTCCAAGAACGGCGTCTCGCTCACCACCACCTGTCCGTGCAGGCAGGAGGCGTGGAAGTCGGAGCGATCGAGCTCGGCGAACAACCCCGCCACCTCCTCTTGGGACATCTCCCGCAGCGACCCGACCGCATGGCAGGCGAGCAGACGCACCGCTGGCAAAAGCTCCTCGACGTTCGCCTCCCCTGCCGGAAGAAGCCGTGACAGCTCGACCAAGAGCTCGACATGGTCGATGCCCACCAGCGAGGGAGGCACCGACTCCAGCGCGAACGAGGAACCCCCAAAGGGAGAGAGGGTGAGCCCCAAGCGCGCCAAGGAAGAACGACGAGCGGTGATTGCCTTGGCTGCCTCGGGTGGCAGCTCCACGGTCGTGGTGAAGAGGGAGGGTTGCGCGGCGGCAGGCGGCCCTTCCACATGGCGCACAAGCTCGCCAAGCCGCACCCGTTCTAGGGCCGCGTGGGGGTCGACGACCACCAGCGTTCCTCCTCTGCCCTCGCAGACGAAGAAGCGCTTGCCCAAGGTGCCCAGGTAGCGCAGCTGGGTGAAGTACCCTGGCGGCGGCGCCTCGTTGAGCGAAGGGCGCGCCTGGCCATAGGCGGGCGGCGGCTCGGCGGCGACGGGGGTGAACAGCGGCTCGGAAAGCCCGTCAGCGGAGGCGCGCGACAAGAAGCGTTCCACCGCGCTGGCGTAGTGCGCGCCCGGCAAGGTTTCGGACGGCCCGCCGGGCACCGGCATCAGATGGACAGACGTCTTGAGCGCGCGGCTCACCGCCGAGAGCACCGCGTCGTGCACCCCGCGCCCGTCGGCAAAGCGCACCTCGAGCTTTTGCGGGTGAACGTTCACGTCGACGGCTCGCGGGTCCATCTCCACGAAGAGCACCCCCACCGGCTGGCGTCCGGGGGGCAGCGCGTCTTGGAAGGCGCGCACCATGGCGTGGTGGAGGCCGCGATCGCGCACGAAGCGGTGGTTGACGAAGGCATACAGGCCGCGCGCGGAAGGCAGGGTGTATTCGGGCGAGGCAACCCAGCCGTGCACCCGAATCCCCAGCCGCCGCTCGTCGACCTCGAGCAGGTGGGGGTGAACGTCTTTGCCCAACGCGGAGGCGATGCGCTCTTTCGGGTCCGCCTCGCACGCGGGGCTGGTGAAGAGCTCTCTGCCCTCGTGCGCAAGGAAGAAGCTCACCTCCGGGTGGGCCAGCGCCAGCCGAACGAGCGCCTCCTCGCAGTGGGAAAGCTCGGTCTGTTCACGGCGCATGAACTTGCGCCGGGCCGGAGTGTTGAAGAACAGCTCGTCGACGTCGATGCGGGTACCGCCAGAGGCCGGAGCGTCCTCCACCGTGGGTGCTTCGCCGCCGTCGATGTGCAAGCGGGTGCCGAGGGGCGCGTTCGGCTCGCTGGTGGTGAGGGTGAAGCGGCTCACCGAGGCGATCGCTGGCAGCGCCTCTCCGCGAAAGCCCTTGGTGGAGATGCGGAAGAGGCCCTCCAAGTCGAACAGCTTGCTGGTGGCGTGGCGGTGGAGCGCCAGTTGGGCATCTTCGCGGGACATGCCGTGCCCATCATCGGTGACGCAGATGGAGGAGAGCCCCCCTCCCGCCAGCGCCACCCGCACCGTGCGCGCGCCAGCATCGACCGAGTTCTCGCACAGCTCCTTGACCACGGAGGCCGGCCGCTCCACCACCTCGCCGGCGGCGATCTTGTTGACCAGCTCTTCGCTGAGGACGGCGACCTTGGCCACGCGTTCGTCGCATACCCTACGGGCGGGCTCGTTGGGCTGACAAAAAGCGTGCTTTTGCGCTATCAGCCCCAACGGATGAGGAAGACCATGGCCAAGGGCGTTCTGGGCAACGACCCCTTCCAGCAAGGCGCGGCCTCCCGTGAAACCAAGTTGCCCGTGCTGGCGCCCAGCACCGCACAGCCCCATGCGGGCTCTCCCGAGCTGGTCGGAGTGGTCAACGACCAGGCGCTGCCCCACCCTGCCTCCCCCGACCTACTCGAGGTGCGGACTCCGGACAAACCGACGGCGGCGGAGCCGAACGTGAACGTGAGTGCGCTGGCCCCGCCGACGGCCAGCGCTCCAGCGTGGCGGCAGGCACTCGATGCGGCCAAAGGACTGGCGCGCGTCCTGGCCACGGGCTTGGGCACAGCGGCCGGCACGGAGGTGGACGCGTACGGCCGCGACGCGACGCTCCTACGCAACGTTTCTCCGCTGGCGAGCTTCCTCTTCGAGCGCTACTGGCGAGTCCAGGTCGAAGGGGCCGAGCACGTCCCTTTGGGGCGAGCCGTGCTCGTCGCCAACCATTCGGGGGCCCTGCCCTTCGATGGCCCAGTGCTTTCGCTGGCCCTGCGGCGCGAGCGTCCTCAGCTTCCGCAGGCGCGCTGGCTGGTGGAAGACCAGGTGTTCTACGCCCCCTTCCTCGGCCTGTTGGTCAACCGCCTGGGGGCGGTGCGCGCCAGTCCCGAGAACGCCACCCGCCTTCTCGACGAGAGCCGCCCAGTCATCGTCTTCCCCGAGGGGATTCACGGCCTGAGCAAACCCTTCCAGGAGCGATATCAACTTCAGCGCTTCGGCCGCGGCGGGTATGTGAAGCTCGCGTTGCGCACTGGCGCGCCCATCATCCCGGTGGCGGTGGTGGGTGCCGAGGAGTCGCTGCCGCTTTTCGGCAAGCTGCCCGGAGGATGGCTGGGGCTGCCGTACCTCCCGCTCACTCCGCTGGGGCCCGTGCCCCTACCGGCGAAGTGGATCATTCGTTTCGGCGAGCCGATCGACCTGGGCGGGCTGACGTCCGATGCCGCTGAAGACTTGGCCGAGGTGCAGCGCCTCAACGACGCCACCCGTGAGGCCGTCTCCAGCATGCTCGCCGCGCTCTTGCAAAAGCGAAGCTCGGTCTTCTAGAGAAGACCTTTCGCGCCCGGCCGGCGCGCGCCGTTTCGAGGCTCTCGATGACCTTCCGCTTGCTTCTGGTGCCGTGCGCCCTGGTGTTGTGGGCGTGTCCCGAAAAGAAACCACCCCCACCGCCGCCGTCAGGACGCTGCGAGGTCGATCTCGAAGACACCGGGTTGTTCTCGGCGGTCGGTAGCGGCGCCCGCGCCAAACAAATCCAATCGCCCGACGAGCTGGTGGGAGGTCCACACGCGCACGGAGCGGTGGGCGACTACTTGCTGGAGAACGACAAGATCCGCGTGGTGGTGCAGGGCCCAAGCCGCGAAATTGGGCCCTTGCCCTACGGGGGCGTCATCCTCGACGCCGACTTGAAGCGGCCAGCGGGCGAGGCAGGGGGCGACCAGTTCGGCCGCGCGGGGCTGCTCTACGCTTTCGGGCGAACGATCAACGCCACCCAAGTCGAGGTGCTCGACGATGGCGCCAACGGCGGGCCGGCGGTGATCGCCGCCACCGGCCTGGACGCACTGAACGACTACATGAACATCCCCTTGATCATCGACGAGTACCTCGGCTTGGGGGTGGACTTGGTAATCGATCCCGAGTTGCCCCTCCCCTTGCGCACGACCACCTACTACGTGCTCTCCCCGGGAGAGAATCGCGTGCGGGTGCTCACCGCCTTCTGCAACGAAGGAGCGGACAATGTCGTCGTTCCCCTTGCCGACCTTCTGGAGCAAGGGGGCACCACCGATTACTTCAACCCCACCGGCTGCAAGAACGGCCTGGGTGGCAACAAGGAGTGCCTCGTCGATCCTTCTCCCTGGTTCGGCTTCCAAGGCGATGGAGTGGCTTACGCGCTGCGCAGCTACAAGCTCACCGACCCTCAGCTGCCCGAGGAGAACAACGCGCTCTTGGCCGTTTCGGGTGTGGTGGCCCTGCTGGCCGGCGGCAAAGACCAGTCGGCGCTCTTGAGCTGGTTGGATTCAGAGGCCACGAAGCGTCCGGGAGCCTTCGGCATCATCGGCGGTTCCCAGCGCAACTACCTGCGCGACTTCCTCGTGGTGAGAGATCTCGGCGAGGTCACCTCCTTCGTCACCGCCCAACGCGGCGGCGCCGGGGGACGGCTGGAAGTGACTGTCGTGCAGCCCAACGGCCTCCCCGTGACAAATGCCCGGGTGGCGGTGATCGACGCCGTGACTGACAAGCAGCTCACCGTGCTCGTCAGCGGTACCGATGGCAAGGCGCGCGTCGATCTGCCTGCAGGCGGCTACAAGGTCTCGGGGGCAGTGGAAGGTCGCGCCCCCAGCACCTTCGCCAACGCACAAGTGGGCAGCTCGGGGAAGACCGAGGTGAATCTCACTTTGGGTGAGACACGCAGGCTCTTGGTCAACGTCCGTGACCCTTTTGGCGCGCCGCTCTCCGCCAAAGTGACCGTGCTCTGTCCCGGCGGGCTGTGTTCGGTGCAGGCGATCTCCTACACCCAACACTTTCAGCTCGAAGAGCTGCCTTCGAACGTCGCGGCGCTGGGGTTGGTGCCGCCGCACGGAACGCTCGAGCTGTGGTTGCCGCCCGCGGCGTACGAAGTGGTCGTCAGCCGCGGTCCGGAGTACTCGGTGTGGCCCGATGCGTGGCCGGCGCGTGCCGAAGCGGTGGATCTGACCTCCACGGACCAAACTCTCTCCGCCGTCTTGGCGCACGTGATCGACTCCACCGGGTGGATGAGCGCCGATCTCCACGTTCACGCCGTGAACAGCCCTGACAGCTCGGTGCCCAATGAACGGCGGGTGCTCAGCTACCTCGCCGAGGGCGTGGACGTACTGGTGTCCACCGACCACGACGTCATCACCGACTACGCGCCAGTGATTCGCGCACTGGGGGCGGAAGGGGTGATCGGCTCGATGATTGGCTGCGAGGTGACGCCTTTCAACTTCGGGCATCAGAACGCGTACCCGGTGACACGGGCGGACACTCCCACCGGCGGCTCCTTCGACTGGGCGGGCGGCGAGGGTCCCACCTTGCGCCTCGACCAGCTCTACGCCGGACTCACGGAGCGCTTTCCCCACGTCGTCCTTCAGATGAACCACCCCCGCAGCCAGAACATGGGCTCGCTCACCACCCTCAAGGTGGACACTGCCACCGGAGCCACCCACGCCGACCCGGTCACCTTCCGCATGGAGCCCGCGCAGGGCGCCACCCCCAACGACACCAAACTCTTGAGCAACGCCTTCCACGCGCTCGAGGTGGCCAATGGCACCTCTGCGAGCACCGCAGTGCTCAACGACTGGATGACTTTCCTCTCGCGAGGAAGCGTGAAGACCGCCACCGCCACCTCCGACTCGCACGACGCGTACAAGGTCACCGGAGGCTACTCACGCACCTACGTGAACCTCGGCGTGGACGATCCGGGAACGTTCGACCCGGTGGCGTTCTCCGCGGCGCTGAAGCAGCAGCGGGCGACGGGCACCAACGGGCCCTTCTTACGCGTCGGAGCGCGCCGGCTCGACGCCGCGGGCCAGCCGACGAACGTCACCGCCCAAGTGGGCGACACATTGCGTTTGAATGCGGCGGCTGGAGAGAAGATCGAGCTCACCGTCGACGTACAGGCGCCGGAGTGGATGACCTTCGACACCATCGAGGTCTTCACCCACGCTGATGGGCGCGAGGCGGTGAACGGCCAAGCGAACAGCACCTGGCCTCCCGAGCGGGTGCACGCCGTCAGGACGCTCGATCCTCTGGCGCTGCCGCTGGAGCCGGTGCCGGGGCAGAACGGCCAAAGCTTCCGCCGCGTCCACGTCACCGAGACATTCGTGCTCACTCCGACCGTCGACACCTGGTACGTGGTGATGGTCCGCGGCGGCGCGCAGTCACGCACACTCTTCCCGCTCATCACCCGGGGGGTGAAGTGCACCGGCGGCGTCTGCACCGCAGGGAGCGACAAGGCATACGCCTTCTCCAACGCCATCCTCGTCGATGCCGACGGCAGCGGCGCGTACGACAACTTCCCCCTTCAGATTCAACAAGGCCTGACGATGCCTCTGCCGCCGAGAGAACCCGCATCGCGCAAAGTCCCCACCCATGAGGAGCTCGAGCGCGGCTTACAGGCGATGCTGCGGCACGAGCACGAATAGACGAAGCCCTCTCCCTCTGGGAGAGGGTTGGGGTGAGGGGCGCTTTCTACCAGAGCCATCATGTCCACGACCCCCGTCATCCTCTACACCCACGAAGAGCTCGAAGGCCCCTGCCTACTCGGTCCAGCTCTCACCGAGGCCGGCTTCCACGTGGAGGAACGCCTGCGTGCTCCCCGAAGGGAGGACATGAGCGCTCCGCTGCTCGTGGTGATGGGCGGACCCATGGCGGTCTACGAAGCAAGCCGGCACCCCTTTCTCCTCGAAGAGCTGCGCATCATTCGCGAACGGCTTCGCCGACGTCGGCCTGTCCTGGGCATTTGCCTGGGCGCGCAGCTTTTGGCCGCGGCGGCGGGCGCTCGGGTCTACCCCGGCACCGCGGGCTTCGAGCTCGGGGTGGGGCCGGTGACGTTGGCGCCTCAAGCCCAGGATGACCCCGTCTTCGGGAAGTCACCTTCTCCGCTCGACGTCGTGCACTGGCATCAGGACACCTATGACGAGGTGCCCGGAGCGACACTCTTGGCCTCCAGCGAGCGCTATCGGCAGCAAGCTTTTCGCCTCGACCATTCCTACGGCATCCAGTTCCACATCGAGCTCGACCCCGAGACATTGACGCGATGGGCTGCGGCATCGCCTGAAATTCTCCAGCGAGCAGGCATCGCCGACGTCGGCTTGTCCAAACTCGAGGCCGCACTCCCAGAGCTCGAGGCCCTGTTGACTCGGCTCGCCCGCCAGCTAGCGACGGTCGCGTCATGAACCGGCTACTCGTCCCACCGCGCGGACTGACCGTCTACGAGGGAAATACTCTGAGGATGCTCGTAGGCGAAGGTGAAATCTTCCGGAGGGGCGAGGGCTGTCGGGAGAAGTTCTCCCAAGACGCAGCGCGTCATCGGGGGAAATCCTCACTTCTGACGAGAGTCCGCGCAGAAAATCCTCGCTGACGGTAGGCGCCCCAAAATGAAATCCCTGCCCGTGACAAACATCGCCGACGCACCTCCTCGCCTCTGACCGGTGTCCCGCATGTGGATTGCCGTCCTTGGAGAGACCCTTTAAGAAGATTCCTGCGCTGGCTGCCCGTGGGGCTGCCCGGCCTGTCGCGGGCGGCACGCTGCTGAAAGCGTGGGCACGGCTTCGTGGCAGTTTTGAGGTACCTTTTCCTCATGGAGGTAGCGGTCGCAGTTCAAGATAGAGCCGCTGCGAAGAGGGCGAGCAGGTGTGCCTCTCGGAGCGTGGCCCTCGTGATCGTCGCGCTGTTTCTGGCATGCGGTTCTGCCGCCGTTGCGGCCCCGACGAAGGCGCCCGAGGTCAAGGCGTACGAGGAGGCGAACGCGGATCTTGAGAAGCTCGATGACGAGTTAGGCAAGCGGCTCCAAGCATGGCTGACAAGTGACAATCCGTACCGTCGGCAGACCGCACTCCTGCGTTACCGCACCTTGCCTGGGGTGCTGCCGCCGACAGCCATAGATCCGCTCTTGTCTCTGCTCGATGATCAGACGAAGAGACCGATCGGTTCCTGTGTCTATCTGGTCCATCGAGATCGGACGGGCCAGCCCATGGGAGAGGGCGTGTACGAGGATCTGGCCGACTGTGAGCGGAATAAGCGCAGCAACGCCGACCTGGCTGCAGAGCTGCTCCCACACGTAGCGCAAGGAGCGAAGGTTCGCGATGTACTGTGCACGAAGGTCATCGCGACAGTCGGACGGAAGCCTCAGCATGCCGACCAGCTGCTCCCCACCGCTCGGACAGCGTGCAGCTACCTCGAGCTGCTGCGGGCAGTTTCCCAAGGTGCCACGCCGGCCGCAAGCCAGGCGCTCATTCGCATCTTCTTGGCGATTGGGGTGAGCCCGGACGAGAAAGAGCTGGCGGGTGTTCTTCCCTTGCTGAGCTCCTCGGATCGTGGAACGCGCGGGCTCGCCGCAATGGCCGTTCTACTGGCTGGAAAGCGTCAGGGCGTGAAGGTTCCACTCCAGGATGCGGTGAAAATACTCACCGAAGCCGTGGATGACGATAAGGCCGACGACATCCTGCGCGATCTCCCATTGATAGGTGAGGCCGCCGCGCCTCTCGGTCCGGCGCTGATCCGACGGCTGGAGCGGCCACAAGCCGTCAACCCGCATGCGACTCTCCAGGCTGTCGGTGCTCTGCGCAAGCTGCCTCCAGGCGGGTTCAAGCAACTGGCTCGCATGCTGGAAGGAGACTTCCCCGACCACGTCCTCCGCGCGATCGCCACACTTGAAGCGAGCGACGCGCGGAAGTTGCGCTCCCAGGTGCTGAGGGTGGCCCAACGGAGAAACCGCCGGCAGACAGAACTGGGTTTGCCGGCGACCGACCTATCGTTGGCGCTGCGTGCTCTGCAGGCGGCAGATGCGCCGCTCTCCTCGGCAGAGTTCCAGGCCCTCGATCGCGTTTACCAACACGCATGCCTCAACCAGCCGGCGAGCTACCACGACGAACCGAACGAGGAGTGGTGTTCGGAGGCCGAGAAGTCGCTGACGGAGCTCGCGCTCGAAGGCGGGTTCCGATTCGCGCACCCGTCGGTGTACTGATAGGGCTGTCCTTCTGGTCTCCTGGACGGACCGACAAATTCCGCTCGGCGGTTCGCATGCCCGCAGGGAGGACTACGGCTGTTTTGGCACCGAGGTGGTTTCGCCCGCAAAGGGATCGTGCGGCGCGTCGACGGCGGCGAAGCTGCTCCCTAAGTCGGACATCTTGTCGCCCGGCTTTCACCCTATGCATCACTCTGTAGCCGGAAGATCTGCCGCAGCCGGCTGAAGATGCGCCTGGCCTCGGGCGCGGAGTCGCTCGAGGTGGCGCTGGACTCAGCCGCGGCGCGGAGGGCCGATCTCCGATGGGCGAGCAGCGCCGAGAGCTGGTTAGCCAGCTCGGGATGGGCCTCGAACATCCGAGCAAACACCGGCCGATCGATTTCCAAAAGCTCGGTGTCGCTCTCGGCGACGACGGTGGCGGACCGCGGCTCTCCTGTCAGAAGAGACATTTCCCCGAAATATTGCCCGCGGCCAAGCCGGCTGACCTCGATCGGTGGGCTGCCCGTCCGCACCGACACCTGCCCGGAGCTGACCACGTAGAAGGTGTTCCCCGCCGCTCCCTCGGAGATGATCGATTCACCCCGACCGAACTGGCGCGGCATCACCTGGCTGGCCACGCCCTCGATGTCTCCCGGCGAGAGGTTGGCAAAGAGGTCCACGGTGCGAAGGAGCGAAACGACTTCGGTGCGTTGCTCGGGAGGTGACTCGCCCGAGCGCAGGTGCATCACCCGCTGGGGATAAGGAATTTCGATGCCAGCGCGGCGAAAGCGGTACCAGAGCCTGGTCCAGATCTCCTCCATCACGTTGTCGCAATGGGCGAAGTCGGAAACGAAATAACGGATTTGATAGCGCACCGACGACTCGTCGAAGTGCCAGGTGCGACACCTGGGAGGCGGATCTGGCAATAGATTTGGAATGTCGCGCAGCGCCTCCAGCACCGCCGCCTTCACCTGATTGGGAGGGTTCTGGTACGAGACGCCGAAATACAGGTCCAGCGCAACCGGCAACCCCGCCCGGGAGTAGTTCTTCACCGCCTCCTTGGAAAGAATCTGGTTCGGGAGGGTGACGTGTTCCTTGCGAAACGTCTCGATGCGCGTCGCGCGCCAGGCGATCTGCACCACCCGGCCGGTGTGCTCCTTGATCGACACCCAGTCGCCGACCTGGAAGGGCCGCTCGAGCTGAACGGAGAGCCCGGCGAAGAAATTGCCAAGGGTGTCTTGCAGCGCCAGGCCGATGACCACCGAGACGATCGCCGAGGTGGCGAGCAGGCCGGTCAGATCGATCCTCAACTGCGTCTTGACGATAGGAATCGCCACCAGCGCGTACAGCGAGAAGTCCAAAAGGTCGCGCAGGATTTTCGGCGTCTGCACGCGCCGAAGCCGGACCAGGTAGAGCATCACCGAAATGGCCGAGCGAATCAGCCCGAAGGCGAGCGCCAGCCGCCACAAAAGCCCCAGCCACGCAGCGGCTCCTGACGGCAGCTGTCCGTGCAGCGCCCAGTCAATCACCCGCAGCACAGCAAAGACTAAAAGGAGCACGATCGCTCCCCGGAGATCCTTGCCGAATTCACGGTCAGCGCTGAAAAGACGCGCCGCGAAGAGCGCCAGCGCCAGCAGGGCCCCAACAATGAGGAACCAGTTGCTCTGAAGAAAGTCCGTCAAATGGGTCGCGCAGTCTTCAGAAAGTCATCCGGCTGGTCAAGGTTGACCGTCGAGCACGTCGACGCCGGCGAAGCTGCTCATCATGGCTCGATGTGAATGATCCGTGGCTTCTTGAGCCGTACCCAAGACGCGAGCTTGCCGATGTCTTCATCGCTCGCCAGGGCAATACAGCCCTGCGTCCAGTCAATCGCGCTGTTGATCCGGCCGGCCCAAGTAAACGCGCGCGCGGGGCCATGCACACCGATATCCCCTCCGGTGTAGCCCTTCGCAGCCTGTTGTGGAGTCGGATATGCGATCGGGATGAACATGCCGAACTTCTTCGACGCGCGCGGCCGGCCCAGCGGATAGCTGCCCAGCGGTGTCTTGTTATCTCCCCGCTTCGTCTTACCGGTGCCGCCCTTACCCAGCGAAACAGCGTGCGATTGCACCATCTTGTCGGCCTCGCACTGAATGAGCAGGTGCTCGCCCGTGCTCACAACAAGCGCGGTGCCACGCCCCTCACAGAAAGAGTCTGCCTGTGCGAGCGCCAGCGTGGCGATGAGAGCGAGTACGGCCATTGTTCATGGCTCGCGCCACAGGAGCACCCCGGGCTTGATCTGTGGGTTCGCCCGCTGCTCGTAGAGGAAGACCAAATTCAGCTTGTTGGCTCGGTCGAAGTACAGCGTCGCCCACTTGCCGGCATAGCCGAAGAAGCGGCCGCCATCGGGGCTGCAGACGGTGAAGGTGGTGCCGTCGGTGGAGCGGGCGAGCTTCGGTCCTCCGCACTGCTGCGCTGGCTGGGTGGCGCTCTCGAACGACGCCACGATGGCGACTCTCCCGTTCGCGTCGAGATCGATCGACTGATACCAGCGCGTTCCTTCGGGAGCGCTCACCGCTCCGTTCCGCGGAATGGCCACCGGCGCCGCGAAGCTCAAGCCCTGCACATCGAGGCCCGCGCTGTAGCGAAGCTGTGCCGCCGGATCGCTCCCTGCGAGGTGATAGGCGAGGTGCGGGGTGTTGCCTCGGAAAGTCAGGCTCACCGAGCCGTCGATGTCTACCTGTCCTTCAGAGTCGACCACCTTCCCTGCCGTCGCGGTCCCGGGCCTCCAGAACGCGAGCGTTACCGTGGGTGAGGCGGTCGTCTCGAGGAAGTACGCCAACCCGGGCTTCCCATCTGCATCCAGGGCCATCGCGATCGGTTTGGCGGGGTTGGCGTCGGTTCCGGCAAGCAGCGGCACCGCCGTGGCGGAAGAGAAAGCTCCCGAGGCGAGCCGCGAGCGGTAGAGCACGGCTCCGCATTGGGCACCGGTGCAGCGCTGGTTGGCCTGATGGTAGGCAAGATGGACTTCTCCGCCATACAAGGCGAGCACCGGGTCATTGAGCGTCTCGTTGCCCGGCGCGCTCGCGGTTTCGATCGACCAGTTTTCACCCTCGTCATCGCTCAGCGCGAGGTTCACCTGAGTCGCCGACGCGAGGTAGGCGACGGCGAGCACGCCGGTGACTGAATCACGCGCGATGGCTACCTGCCGATGTGGGTGGGAGGTGTCGATCTGCCCCACTACATCGACGGTCCTCGGCGCCTCCCAGGCCTTATCCACGCCATTCCAACGGGTGAGCTCGACGCAGGTGTCAATCGCTATGCCGTCGCCATTGGGGTCCTCGTGCACATACGCCACGAACGGCTGCTCGTTTTGATCGAGCACCATCGCCACCGAGGCACCGATGCGGTTCGACGCCCCGAGGTTGGTGGGCTGTTCAACCACCACCGAGTAGCCGGTGGGCGGCATCTGTCCCGCCGGCCGGGCGGCATCCGTGCCTGCATCGCTGCCGCCGTCGTCCCTTCCTCCGTCGGGAACGAAGCGTGGGCGTTCGCAGGCAACGGCCATCAGCGCGAAAAGCAAGAACGTCGTGCGGCTCATGTGGTGGTCTTGAAGAGGTCGCGGGCTATCAGCATCCGCTGAATCTCGCTGGTGCCCTCATAGATCGTCTGCACCCGCGCATCGCGCAAGTAGCGCTCGACAGGGAACTCGTCGACATACCCATAGCCGCCGTGAATCTGTACGGCCTTGTCGCAGACTCGATTGGCCATCTCGGCTGCAAAAAGCTTCGCCATCGACGCTTCACGGGTGAACGGACCGCCGCCTTCCTTTTTCTGCGCGGCGCGCAAGGTGAGCAGCTCGGCGGCGGCAAGCTGCGTGGCCATGTCCGCGAGGAACCAACGCAGGGCCTGAAACTCTCCGATGGGTTTGCCGAAGGCGTGCCGCTCTTTGCAGTACGCCACCGATGCCTCGAGCGCGGCGCGAGCGACGCCGCAAGCCTGGCTGGCGACACCGATGCGGCCTCCGTCGAGCGCGATCATCGCCAGCTTGAAGCCGTCACCCTCGTCGCCCAAGAGATTCTCCGCCGGAACCTCGCAATCCTCGAAGGTGAGCGACACCGTATTCGAGCCGCGAAGGCCCATCTTGTTCTCGGGCTTGCCGATGTGCAGCCCCGGCGTCTTCCCCTCGACGATGAAGCAGGAGATGCCTGCGCTCCCTGGGCCACCGGTGCGTGCCCACACCACCATCACGCCCGCGTGGGCGCCGGAGGTGATCCACTGCTTGGCGCCCTCGAGCACCCAGCGGTCCCCTCTTCTCGTCGCGGTGGTGCGCAGCGCGGCGGCGTCGGAGCCGCAGTGAGGCTCGGAGAGCGCGAACGCCCCGGCGATTGCCTTGCCGGACACCAGGGGGGTGACGTACTTCTTCCGCTGCTCCTCGGTGCCGAAGCGGCAAATCAGCTCGGCGCACATGTTGGTGACCGCCATGCCCACCGAGGTCGAGGCACAGGCGGCGGAGATCTCCATCATCGCCAGCGCGTAGCTGACCACTCCCGCGCCTGCGCCGCCGTACACCGGTGGGACATTCACTCCAAGCAGGCCCAGCTCTCCCATCTCTGGGTACAGCTCTGCGGGAAAGCGCTCTTCGCGGTCATGGACCTTCGCCCGTGGGGCAACGCGACTTTGGGCGAAGCTGCGCGCGGTGTCGCGGATCAGCTTCTGCGTCTCGGAGAGCCGGAAGTCCACCTACTCGATGGCCTTGAGGTTGAAGGGATACTCGATCGGGCGGTTCTTCCCATCGGGAGGTTTGGGGAAGCTCATCGTCGACAGCACCGCTACGACGCAGTCGTGCAGCTTCGGCTCGCGCAAGGTAGTCCCCTTCTTCTCCACCCGTGCCTTGGACACGATTCCCTCCGGAGTGATGACCCACTTGGTCATCAGCTTGCCGGCGACCTTCTTCTCCTTCCCCGCCAGCGTTTCCTCGTAGCAGGACTGAATCTTCGGCAAGTGGTAGGTGACCACGGCGCGAATCGAATCGGGAGTGAACGGCATCTTTTCGATGTCGGGCGCGTTGGGGTCGGCGGTGGCCGCTTGGGTGTTGGTGGCGTCCTTGATCAGCTCCTTCATCGTTCCGCTGGCAGCCTCTTTCTGCTGAGCGAGCACCGGGAGCGCGGCGAGGACAGCGGCGAATGCGAAGCGCATGGCTTACTCCTTGAGCAGGTTGCTGGAGATGACGATGCGCTGGATTTCGCTCGTCCCTTCGTAGATTTCGGTGATGCGCGCGTCGCGTACGTGGCGCTCGACGTCCATCTCTTTGCTGTAGCCCATGCCTCCGTGAATCTGGAGGGCCTTGTGGCAGACGCGGGTGGCCATCTCCGAAGCGTAGAGCTTGGCCATCGAGCTCTCCAGCGAGTGGCGCACGCCCTGGTCCTTGAGCAGCGCCGCCCGCAAGGTGAGCAGCCGCGCCGCGTCGAGCTCAGTAGCCATGTCGGCGAGCATGAACTGAATCGCCTGGTGCTCCCGAATGGGCTTACCGAAAGTCTTTCTCTCGGCGGAGTACTGCAGCGCTTCTTCGTAGGCGGCGCGGGCGATGCCGATGGCTTGGGCGGCGATGCCGATGCGGCCACCATCGAGAGTGCTCATCGCCACCTTGAAGCCGTCGCCTTCTTTGCCCAAGAGGTTCTTCGCCGGGACCGCGCAGTCCTCGAAGTAGATGGTGCAGCTCCAGGCCGCGCTGATGCCCATCTTCTTGTCGGGAGGTTGGCGGTTGAACCCCGGGGTATTGGTGGGGACGATGAAGGCGGAGATGCCCTTGTTGCCCTTTGCCTTGTCGGTCATCGTGAAGAGCACGATCGCATCGGCCTTGGGGCCCACGGTGATCCAGTTTTTCGAGCCGTTGATGACGTAGTGGTCGCCCTTCTTCACCGCGGTGGTCTTCTGCGCGGCGGCGTCACTGCCCGCCTCGGGCTCGGTGAGGCCGAAGCAGCCCAGCTTCTCTCCGCGGGCGTAAGGCAAAAGAAACTCGCGCTTCTGCTCGTCGGTGCCGAACTTGAGCACCGGGTCGCAGTAGAGCGAGTTGTTCACGCTCATGATGACGCCGGTGGAGCCGCAGCCGCGGCTGATCTCTTCGATCGCCAGCGCGTAACAGACGTTGTCCAGCCCGGCACCACCCCATTCTTCGGGGACGGCGACGCCCAGAAGCGATAGCTCGGCGAGCTTCTTCACCGCCTCCGCGGGCCACTCATGACGTTCATCCCAACGCCGGGCGTTTGGGGTGAGCTCTCGCGCCGCCAGCTCGCGGCAAACTTTCTGGATGTCTTGCTGGATGTCCGTGAGCTCGAAGTCCATCGGCACTCCCCGTGCGAAAGGCCGGCATTCTATTCACCGGGGCAGCAAGGTACAGGACAGTTCAGCGGCCGTGGAAAGCCGCTGGGCGCTTCTCGAGGAATGCCTTCATTCCTTCCTTCTGGTCCTCGGAGCCGAAGAGGAGCGCGAAGGCCTGCCGCTCGAGCGCGTTGCCGGAGTCTTGGGAGATGTCCGCCCCGGCGTCGATCACCCGCTTGGCCTGGGTGACCGCCAGAGGGCCGCGCTGGGCGATGCGGCCGGCGACTTCCTTGCAGTGGGCAAGGAGCCTGTCGGGAGGAAGGACTTCGAGCGCCAAACCGATCGCCTTGGCTTTTTGCGCGTCGAGCATGTCTCCGGTGAAGATGAGCTCCTTTGCACGAGCGCGGCCGACACGGCGGGTGAGCCGCTGGGTGCCGCCGAAGCCCGGGATGACACCCAAACTCACCTCGGGTAGCCCCAGCTTGGCCTTCTCCGAGACGTAGAGCAGGTCGCACGCCAGCGCGAGCTCGCACCCTCCACCCAGAGCGAAGCCGTTGACCGCGGCGATGGTGGGAATGGACAGCGCCTCCAGCGCGCCGAGGACGCGGTGGCCGGTGGCGGAAAATTCGAGCGCCTGCGCGGGCGAGTACCCGGCCATCTCGGAGATGTCCGCTCCGGCCACGAAGGCCTTCTCCCCTGCTCCGGTGACGATGAGGGCGCGCAGCTTCGCGTCGGAGGACGCCTCTTTGAGCGCCTGCTCGACCTCGCGCAGAGTCTGCGAGTTGAGCGCGTTGAGTGCTTTGGGTCGATCGATGGTGAGGGTGGCGATCGCGCCTTCCATTTCCAGCTTGACGAATTCGAGCCCCATCCACCGCCTCCTAATAGGTATGGAAACCGCGGCCGGTCTTTTTCCCCAGCCAGCCGGCGTCGACGTACTGCCGCAGGAGCGGACAGGGCCGGTACTTGTCATCGCCCAGCCCGCGGTGGAGCACCTCGGCGATGTACAGGCAGGTGTCCAGCCCGATGAAGTCCGCCAGCTGCAACGGCCCCATCGGCTGATTGGTGCCCAGCTTCATCGCCTTGTCGATGTCTTCGGCGGTGCCCAGGCCCTCCATGAGGGCGAAGCACGCCTCGTTGAGCATGGGGATGAGAATGCGGTTGACGATGAACCCGGGGAAGTCACGCGAAGTGACAGTGGTCTTCCCCATCTTTTCGGCGAGCGCTCGGGTGGCGGCAAAGGCCTCGTCGCTGGTCGCCGCGCCGCGGACGATCTCCACCAGGCTCATCACCGGCACGGGGTTCATGAAGTGCATTCCCACCACCGCTTGAGGGCGCGAAGTGGCAGCAGCGAGGCGGGTGATGGGAATGGAGGAGGTGTTGCTGGCAAGCACCCCGCCGGGACGAACGACGGGGTCGAGGTCTTTGAAGATGCGCTTCTTCAGCTCTTCGTTCTCGGTGACTGCTTCGATGGCGAAGTCGACGTCCTTCGCTGCGGAGGCTTGGGTCGCGGTGCGCAGCCGATCGAGCGCGGCCTTCTTGCCCGCTTCGTCGAGCTTGCCCTTCTCCACCAGCTTGGCGAGCCCTCCGGCGATGCGTTGAGCTCCTTTATCGAGCGCCTCCTTCGAGACGTCGACCAAGGTGACGCGCAGCCCGGCTTGGAGCGAAACCTGCGCGATGCCCGCCCCCATCTGCCCTGCTCCCACCACGATGATGTGTTCGGTTGCCATGCGCCGGCCTCTTACGCGCGGGCCCAGACGGAATCAATCTTGCCGATAAGGGTGCGAACGCGAGGGTTCCGGCGCTGCAGCCCCGTTGTCGAGCCCCACGCTTTCGATCGCTGCGACTCCGGTCGCCCCCTGGGCGTCTCTTTGCGGGTCTTCGACTTCCGGGAATTCGCTATTACCCTCGGCGCGTGTAAGCCCGCGAAAGCTCGTGGTCGCAAAAGCGCGAACACACATAAAAGGCCCCGATCGGGTAATCACCATTTCCCGGAAATCGGAAGGGCCACAACAACCCCTCGGAGGCGGGGGCGGAGTCGCAACGTTGAATACGTGGGGCTCGACGGCGAGGGCAGCTGCGCTGGAACCCTCGCGTTCACACCCTTACATGTCGGTCGGCGCAGAGACCTCGCATCAGTGACACTCCCGGGCCAAGGCGTGGACGGCGACGACCGTGGACTGGCCATTCTCAACCGTGGACGTGTATACCGATGGCATGACAGCTTCCGCCCAATCGACAATCAGCCGAGGACCAGCGTCCCCAGCTTCTCCCTCCACATCTCTCACGGTGTTCGACATGGTCGGGCTCGCATTCGGAGCCTGTGGACTCCTGTGGTCTGCAACGGCCACCGTGATCTTGGCGCCTACTTTCGCAAAGATGTTCTCCGACTTCGGAGGGAAGCTACCTGCCTTCACCGAGCTGTGCTTGACGCAGTGGTTCCCCTTGACCTTGGGATTGGTGCCGCTGGCAGTGGTGGGGGCCGGCATCTTCGGTGCAGCGACGAGGAAATTGAGGGCGATATTGATGAGCGTCGCTATTTTTCTAACCCTCGCGCTCCCCGTCGGTTTCCTCATCGCCATGTATCTGCCCATCTTCAGCATCGCCGGAGCGGTGAAATAGAAAACCGCGATTCCACGCTCCGCCCGGCCAACCGGCACATCGGATGCGGTGGTAGACGCAATTGTGGCTCGACGGACTCATCGCTGGCTTTGGCGCCGAGGCGTCATTTCCGCGGTACTGTTGGCGATTCCTCTTCTGGCGGTGGAGACGCTCACGGGGTGTTGGAGATCGGTTTTGCTAGGGAACAACTCTGGTCAGGCCCTCTGCGCAGGCGGAATCGGCCGGATCAAGCTCGACGCAACGCTCGAAAGCGTCGCGTGCTTCCGCGAGGTTTCCGCGGCGCCTCTCGACGATCGCCAGGTATCGCCACGCTGATGGATTGGCGTACACGCGGGCGATCGCGGTGGTGAAGCAGCGGGCCGCCTCGTCGAGATTTCCCCGCGTTAGCTCGACCACCCCGAGGTCGTGCCACGGACTGGCGAGCGTGGGCGCAACCAACGTCAGTCGGCGGTACTGCTGCGCGGCCTCTTGCAACTCACCCGCGCGAAAATGTGTCAGCGCCAGATTGCTGCGCGCCTCGTGATAGTCGGGGTTCACCTTCAGCGCACGCTCGAAGTAGCTGATTGCCTGTCGGAACGTTCCCTCCTCTAGGCTGAGCACTCCGAGGTTGTTGTAAGCCTGGGCTTGCTCAGGATTGAGCCGGATGGCGCGAATGAAGTGCTCCTTGGCGCTCCGGCGATCTCCGCGGCGCATGGCAATCAGTCCTTGGTTCGTCCACGCGTCGGCGTGGTCGGGTGAAAACTCCAGGGCGTGCGCGCAGTGTGAGCTGGCGACATCGAGGGAATTTTTTTCGAGCGCGAGAGCGCACAGCTCAGTGTGGCGCAAGGCCTCAGGGTGCGGTGGACGGTGTGGAAGGCAGGCGGAAAGGACTGCAATCAATGCGAGATGGCGAGACATCGTTTTCTCCTGTCGATCCCATGCGTGGGAGGCGATCGGAGGAGAATGACGACGGGCTTGGGTGCAGACGCACTGTGACGTTCCCTCACCCTTACCCTCTCCCACTGGGAGAGGGGGGCCAGCGGCACGCTGACGGCTGCGAAGCTCACTCCCAGATTGTCGGCAGGAGGCCAAGCTAGTTGTCTGGGATGACGGTGATTGTCTCCTCGCTTCCAACATGGATCGTCGGGCTGTAGATGTTCTCGGTACGCCCTTCCCGGCGCACGAACACCCGTGCTGGGTACTGACCATCACGCAAAGACATCTTCTGCACGATGTCGAAGCTCAAACCGGCTGGATACGAGAGCACCTCGCGCTTGAGCAGCTCTCCCTCATCGTAGATCTGGATCTCGACCTCACGGATCGACGCGCGCTCTCCAGGCAGCTGCCAGACCAGCTCCCGGGTCACGGGGAACAGACCGCCGCTGCCCTTCCACAGCCATAGCCCCGCTGCGATGACGAGCAGAATGGGTAATCGCCGCCAAAGCCCCCGCCACCGGCCCGATCTGTCCTTCGCCTCCGCGGCCTACTCCTTCTTCTTCTTCGATCTGCGGGCGTGAAGCTCGGTGAGCTCGACCTTCGATTCCCCATCGCCCTTGTCCTTGCGCGGAAGCAGGCGGACCTCCGCCTTCACCTCGATGGTCATCCCGGTGAGCAGCTTCAAGAACTCGTCGCGCAGCTTCTCCGACTGGAGGAACCGCCGAATTTCTTCGGACACCACCCGCCCCAGCTCGTCCTTGGTGCGCTCGGCCTGGGAAAGGACATAGGAGAGCGCCTCCTTGGGAAGCTTGAGCTGCCCGGCAAGCGCGCGCAGACCTTCCTCGGTCATGAACAACGCGCCTAAGCCCGCCACCGCCATCTTGCGCACGAACTCGGGCACGAAGCCGCGCGTGCGTTCGTCGGGCCCGGGGGAGAAGAACTCTTCGGGAATCGGGTCTTCCGGCAAAGCCATCGATACTCCTTAGTGCGCGGCCTGGGCGTTCATCACCGGTAGCCGCACCCGCGAGTTCTCCTGCGAGACCCGGCCAGCCACGCTCTTGGCGATCGCCAAGAAGGCCTGCGCCTCGGGGCTGTCGGGGTTGCCCACCACCACCGGCACCCCGCGGTCGCCCCCCTGACGCACCGACAGCTCCAACGGCAGCTCGCCGAGGAAAGGAATCTCCATCACCTCGGAGGCCTTGCGCCCTCCTCCGCGGTCGAAGATCGACGTGCTCTGTTGGCAGTGCGGGCAGACGAACTGGCTCATGTTCTCAACGATGCCCAAGACGGGAATGTGCACTTTGTCGAACATCTGCTTGGCGCGTACCACGTCGGCGAGCGCCACGTCTTGCGGAGTGGTGACCAGCACCGCCCCCGCCGCACGTATTTGTTGTGAGAGGGTGAGCGCCACGTCGCCGGTACCCGGCGGCAAATCGAGCACCAGGTAATCGAGCTCGCCCCAATTCACGTCCCGCACCAACTGGAGCAACGCCCCGTGCAGCATCGGCCCGCGCCACACCAACGCCTGATCCGGCTCGACGAGGAAGCCGATGGACATCACCCGCATGCCGTGTGCCTCGAGCGGGTCGAGCGTCTTGCCGTCGCGGCTCACCGGCTTACGCCGGATACCGGTCATCAGCGGAATCGACGGACCATAGAAGTCGGCGTCGAGCAACCCTACTTTTGCTCCGCAACGCGCCAGAGCCGCGGCGAGGTTCACTGCCACGGTGCTCTTGCCCACGCCTCCTTTCCCTGCCCCCACCAGCACCACGTTCTTCACCCCCGGGAGCAGCGCGTCCTTCGACAGGCCCGCGGGCGCCGAGCGGACAAGGGCCCCCCATTCAATCTCGAACGACTCCAGCCCCAACTTCTCCAGCGCGGCCTTGGCGTCGGCTTCGATCTTCCCCTTGAGCGGGCAAGCGGGCGTGGTGAGCTCGATCTTCACCTGGAGCCGGCGCCCTTCCAGCCGCAGGTCTTTCACCATCCCCGCTCGAACGAGATCGACGTTCAGCTCCGGGTCCATCACGGTGGACAGGGCGGCCAGGACATCCTTCTCCGCAACGCTCATCTGCGCGATTCCTCTCGAGGTTTTCTTCGTGAAGGGCGCTTAGCTGTCTACCACCTGCTCCAGGGTGCGCAACAGCGGCTCGACGAGCGGCCGCTCGACCGAGCTCGCCGAAAGCAGCACCAAGGCAGCCTTGCAGACGTCGAGATCGACCCTGCCGCCGCTGTGCATCAGGTAGGTGTCGTAGCGCCCTCCGGCGGTGGCGGCTCCGCGAGAGAAGGTGCCAGTGCTCAGCCCCGCCCTCTGGCTCCATTCCACCGAGACATGGGCAAAGACGAGCTGTAAATGGTGCGGTGGCTGCTCGGCATGGCTCCAGGCGAACAGCTCGGTGGCGCTCTCGCCAAGAAACCAGCGCACCTGGGCGCCTTCCTCGTCGGGCACCAAGGTTGCGGGGTCGATCTCCCGAAGGCTTTTCCCCCACGCCAGAAGCTGCTGCTCGGTGGGAGCGCTCATTCGAGGGCAGCCACCTTGAAGGCGCCCGCCTCGCGAAGAAGCTTCACGGCCTTGCCGTCGCCGACAGAAGCCTCGGCGACATCTCCCTTCCACACCCACTCCGCAAAGAGCGCAGCGCGGGCCCGGGCCACCCGTTCGCGTGCCAGCGGCTCGGCGGCGAAGTCCTCGGCCAAACGCTCGGGGGTGTAGCGGGCACGCCAGGCGCCAGAGAGCATCGCGTACGCGGCTGGGAAGTCGCCCGCCTCCACGGCATCGAGGAAGCGCGCCAGCACTTCCCGCGGCCCTTCGGTGGAAAACAGATCCTCCACCCGCCACACCTCGCCTTCGCGCACGGCGTCCAGCCCTTGGGCGTGCGCCCGCAAAGTGGGCAACGACGAGAGAATGGCCTCGGCACGGCGGACACGGGCCTGCGGGTCGGCGTAGTGCGCACGGAAGGTTTCTTGGCTCACTTCCGCTCGGTGGGCGGCCGAGGTGAGCGCATAGGCGTCATCGAGGCGTCCCTCGGCGAGCGCACGGGCGTAGGCCTCGGTCACCTGCTCGGGGCCAGAGAGGGTACGGCAGGCGATTGCGAGCACGCACCATAGGAGCACCCACGGCCAGCAGGCGAAAAGTGAACGCATGAAATCGCCTCGAAACGATAGCACCCGTCCCCTTGCGCCCAAGTTCGTCGCCACGGGTGCTGTCATAGGCCTACAAGAGCGCGCACGATGACCACCAGCGGCCAGCCGATGAGCCGGAAACGGCCCCAGTGCCGCTCCAGCTTCTCCATCTGCTGGGCCGCGGGCTGGTCTTTGGGCAGCTCTTTTCCCGAGACCGCGCCGCCGGGGCGACAAGCTTCACAATAGATGTCGCCATCGAAGGCCCACGCCTGATGCAGTGAGAGCACCTCATCGCAGTGGTGACACGAAAACGGCGAGCGCGGGTTGGGCACGTGGCGCGACGACAAGGTGGGCCGCGACTGTCCTGGAGCGAGCCAAGGGTCGGGCGCGGCAGGTGCAGGCGCCGGCACCTCCCAAACATCATTGGCCTTCGGGGACGGCGGCGGGGCGGCACCGGTGACGCCCTCGAGGGCCTCGAGCTCGCCTTTGTCCAGCCACACGCCTTCACAAGCCGAGCAAACGTCGAGGACGCACTGGGTGGTACCGACCATCGCCAACGGCTGACCGCACGATGGGCAACAAGCCAGCGCGCTGCCGCAGCCCTGACACTGCAAAAGCCCCTTGGCGACGCGATGGCCGTTCTTGCGACAACGCCCGGGAGCCAGACGAGCGTGGGAAAGGAACGCCTTCGCCGAGGGTCGATTGGGGAACAGCTCCAGCTCGCTGGCGTCGAACCACAGGCCCTCGCAGCGGGGGCAGATGTCCAGCTCGACGTCCTTGGCGGACACGGCGCGCATCGGCTGCGAGGGGCAGATGGGGCAGGCGCGGCTCATGAAGGAGAATCTACCCTTACTTCACCGTCACCCAGGGGTACCACAGCGCATACAGGTGCGTCGCCGCCGTCTGTTGCAACAGCCGCAGCCAGCGCAGCCGGCGCGGGGGAGCTCCGTGCAGGATGACGTCGAAGTCTTCCACCTCTTTGCCCGCGAGCTGCAGCGCCCGTCGCCCCGCCTCCTCGAAGAGCCCCACCTTGTCCACCAGCCCAGCCTTCTGCGCGCCACGGCCCGAGTAGATGCGCCCTTGCGCCTTGGCGTGGATTTCCTCCTTGGCCTGGCGGCGGGCGGCGGCCACATGCTCGAGAAAGGCCTGGTAGGTTTCCTCGACGTCGGCCTCGAGCGCGGCGCGCTCGGCCTCGGTGAACGGCCGCGAAGAAGTGAAGATGGAGGCGTTCTGCCCCCGGGAGACGATCGCCCGGCGAGCTCCAAAGCGTTCGAAGAGCTTCGAGAGGTCGAACTTTCCCGCGAAGACACCGATCGAGCCGACGATGGCCAATGGAGCGCTCCAAATCTCGTTGGCGCCCAACGCGGCCATGTACCCGCCGCTGGCGGCGACTCGATCGAAATAGGCGAGCACCGGTTTCTTCTTCGCCACCCGCCTTACTTCCTCGAGGATGAGCTCCGACCCCAGGGCAGATCCGCCCGGGCTGCTCACGTAGAGCAGCACCGCCCGGGTGCGTGGATCACGCGCGGCGAAGCGCAAGGAGCGGGCGACCTGCTCCGAGCCACAGATCGCCGGACCCATGGGTGCCCCGCCGCCTCGTCCGTGGACGATCATCCCCGCGATGGGAACCACCGAAAGCCGGGCCCGCCGCCGCCAGGGCGAAAAGTAGAACGGGGGCAAACAAAGGGTCCGCGCGTAGCCGGCGAAGCTGTCGATGCGCACCTCGGGCACGCCGTCGCGGTTCTTCGTCGCCTCGGCCGGAGCGAGAAAAGTGCCCAGGTCCGCCTCGCTGACCAGCGCGTCCACCAGCCCGCGTTCCTTGGCGCGCTTGGCGCTGAAGGGGCCTTCGTCCACGCGTGCCTTGGCTTCTTCAGCCGTGAGGCGCCGGCCCTTCTGCAACAGGGAGATCAGCTCCTGATAGCGCTCGTCGAGGATCATTTCGAGGGTCTTCTTTTGAATCTCGGAGACCTCGTCGTGGGTGAACAGCTCGGGAGCGGTCTTGTGCTCTCCGCGGCGGACGAATTGCGCGGCGATGCCCATACGCCGAAGCCCCTGGCCGAGCGCAGTGGCCTCAGCGGAAAAGCCGATGAGATCCAACCGCCCAGCCGGCGAGAGCACGATGCGGTCGCAGCAGAGGAGTAGCTCGTATGCAGAGGTGTCGGCGCTGATGGCGTAGCCGATCACCTCCTTGCCACGAGCGCGCAGCGCCTCCAAGAGCCCCGCCACCGCATCGCGCTTGGCGGCCGCGCCGCGAAAGTCCTCCAGCTCGATCACGATGCCCTTCACCGAAGGGTCGCCGCCCAGGGAGCGCAGCTGCTTTCCCAGCTCGTACAGCGAGCGAACCGTGGCAGCCTCCTCCCGGCGGAAGAGCGAACGCCAACGCGGGAGGGCGCGGTAGGGAGGATCGGCCTTGAGCCGGAAACGCACGTATTCGGGACGAGCGCGGCGGCGAAAGAGGCGAACAGGCAGCGCCAGCACAAGAAGCACGAGAGCGACGAGGTTTCGTAAGGCCACGAGGAGAAAGCGCATCGGCGTTTGAGGCGACTAGCCGGGCTGGGCCTTGGTACGCAAGCGGTTCGAACGCCCCCGTCGTCCGTGCTACTTTGCCCGCCATGCGCTTCGCTCTCCTGGCCACCCTCCTCTTCGCTGGCTCGCTGTGGGGAACCCACGCGCTCGCCCAACGCCAGGCGCAGGAGTTCAAAGAGCCGGCCCGAATGTCCGAGGAGGAGCTCGAAGCGGCCAAACAGGCCAGCAAGCAGAAATTCAACGCCTATCAAGAGACGATGGAGGAGAAGCCCGAGCCTTTCCCCTGGGCGTTCGCCACCCTGGTGGCGCTTGCATTCGTGGTGGCGATGCCGTTCGCCCTGCGGACGTTCAAGAGCACCGCGGCGGAGATCTCCGCCCACAAGCGCGCGCCTCCTCCCGAGCCTTGAAGGAAGCTAGCCAGCTTTCACCGCGCTCTTGGGCAACACCATCACTTCGCCACTCTCCACCACCACCACTATCGGCAGGAAGCGCTCGAGCACCCGGGCGTTGGTGGTCAGATGGGCGGAGATCTTCGCGGGACGGTAGCGGCTGGGGGCAGGCTCACCGAGCTTTCCGGCTGCCAAGAGCGCCGCGGGCACGAGAATTTGGTCGCCTAAATGCTCGTCGATTGCTCCCGCGCTTTCCATGAAGCGGGCCAGCTCGGCGGCCGCCTCGCGCCCCACCTCCTCGGCGCGTTTGCCCTTCTCCCCCAACGCGGAGAAGCCGGCCACCGAGTGCTCGAACTCTGCGCGAATGAAGACCATCGTGCCGGTCGAGCCCAAGCTGGGCAGCGGAACCTTCTCCACCTCGGCGGCGATGCCCCGCTCGCGCAAGGCGCTGCTCGCCGCCTTCGCCTGGCGCTCGGCGATCTCGAAAGGCAGGTTCGCCACCATCGAGGTCACGCCGACTTCGTACAGCATGCCCCGCGCGCGCAGGTCGACCCTTTGGCGCGACCCCAAAGACGGCGGAATCTTCGCGCGCAGCTCGCCCGTTCCCTCGGGGTAGAAGCCGGCGTAGCGCAAGGAAAGCGTGGCGTCGAAGCCGAACCGCCGCATTGCCGGCAGCCACACCCGGACGAGGTAGTGGTAGCTGGGGCTGTGCGCCACGTGGGTGCCGCCGCGCAAGGTGAGCTCTCCGCCGCCCCCGAGCGCCAAGGGGAAATAGAGGCACTGAAAGAGCAGCGGCGTCGAGCCGGCGGTGCCCACCTCGAGCAGGTACTGGCCTGGCTTCACCGGCCCGGGCTCAAACCACAGCTCGCTTCCGCCCACTTGGGCGCCCTCGACGCGCGCCCCCGACACAGCCACCGCGCCACGCACGCAGGCCAAATGTTGCGGCCGCAGCCCCGCGGGCTTGCGGTTCGCGCGAACGTTTTCGATGTGCAAGGCCCGACCGGTGATGAGCGAGAGGGACAGCGCAGTCCGGAGGATTTGTCCCCCGCCCTCCCCCTCACTCCCGTCGAGCACGACGGTGCCGCCCGACTCCATTGGCGCACCCTACCAAACGAGTCTCGGTTAGTGTGCCCGTGCCGTGGCATTCGCCATCTTCATCGTCACGTATGCCTTCATCGCCGGCACGCGACTTCCTTGGCTCAAGCTCGACCGCCCCGGTGCGGCACTGCTCGGCGCGGTGCTGATGGTGGTGTTCGGTGTCGTCACCCCCAGAGAAGTCTTCAACCACAGCGTCGACCCCTCGCTGCACGCGGTGGACATGGACACCTTGGTGCTCCTTTTGGCGATGATGATGCTCGCCAGCTACCTCACCCACGCCGCCTTCTTTCGCGCCATTGGTTACCACGCGGTGCGGCTGGCGAAGACGCCTCGCATGCTCCTCATCGCTTTGGGGGTTGCCAGCGCCGTGCTGAGCGCGATTCTGGTCAACGACACGGTGTGCCTGATGCTCGCCCCCCTCACCCTGGCGGTGGTCGAGGAAGCCCAGCTCCCACCCGTGCCTTATCTTTTCGCCGTATGCCTGGCCTCCAATGCGGGCTCGCTGGCCACCTTCACCGGCAATCCCCAGAACATGCTCATCCAGGGAGCCTCCGGGCTCTCCTACGCGTCCTTTGCGACGTATATGGCTCTGCCGGCGGTACTCTCCACCACCGCGGTGCTAGGCGTGCTCCTCTTCGCCTTCCGCAAGGAGCTCCCCCGGCACCGTTTCGCCCCACGCCCGCCGCCGCCTCCGGTGAACCGATGGCTGATGGCCCTGTGTGGCATCACCCTGGCGGGAGTCATCACCGCCTTCTTCGCTGGCCTGCCGATGAGCTGGAGCGCCCTGGCCGGCGCGGCAGTGGTGATGGCTCTCGCGGGTCACTCGCCGCGCGAGATGCTCGAGAAGGTCGACTTCGTGCTCCTCCTCTTCTTCGCCAGCCTCTTCGTGGTGGTGTACGGCGTGCACAAGGAGGGCTGGGTGGAAAGTACCCGGCACATCCTGGCGCCGCTCACGCACGGTTCGGCCGTGCAGGAGATCTTCGGCTTTGCCTCGCTCACCGTGCTCGCGTCGAACCTCTTGAGCAACGTGCCTTACGTGATGGTGGCCCGCCACTGGGTGCCGGCGATGCAGTCACCCGTGCTGGGCTGGCACGTGCTTTCCCTGGCCTCCACCCTCGCCGGCAACCTGACTCTCATCGGCAGCATGGCCAACCTCATCGTCTTCGAGGCCGCGCGCGAGCGAGCGAGGGTTTCCTTCTGGCAATTCTTCCGTATCGGAGCCCCGGCGACGTTGATCAGCCTCTTGTTGGGGCTGGCGGCGCTCTGGGGCGAGCACGCGCTCCTTCCGCCGTAGATGGAACCAGGCGGAACGACCGGGATCGGGAGCGGGAGCGGGAGCGTTTGCGGGCATCGGGGACGCGTACGGCTCACGATGGCGGGCCACGTGTCCGGGCGCGTGCGACGTACCCGATTGCCGGCTCCGTTCCCGCAAACGCTCCCGCTCCCGCTCCCGGCATTTTCAGCGGCTGGTTTGAGGCGAGCGCGCGCTCTTCTCGCCATGGAGACCTACAGGGGGTCGGGATCAGGAAGCTCGCCGTCGTTCACTTCGGGCGGAGCATTTTTCTCCGGGGCCGTGGGCGAGCTTTCCTTCTCTGTACCAGCGTGCATCGCCGGGCCCTGCCGGCGGTCGGGCGGATTCAAATCCTTGGCGAACTGGGTCGCCACAGCATCGAGGAGAGTGGTCAGCTCGGTGCGGAACATCGCCGGGTCCTTGGCCACCCGGAAGGGGTCGACGTGGGGGTTGTGCGCGTCCACCTGGTCGACGCGGAACGCTCGGCGCCACACCTCCCGCCCATCGACAAGGAAGAACATTCGCCCGTAGCCCTCGATGTAGGTGCCCGCGCGCCCTCCCGCGCTGCGCATGCCGAACTCTTCGATGACGAGCTCGAGCACCGCGTCGGCGCCCAAAGGAGCGAGCAACTGGTAATCCGGCGGGTTGGCCGGCACCTCCTCCACCAGAAAGCTCTGCAGCTCGCGGGCGACCGCCACCGGGTCGGTGGTCTGGGTCCAGGGCGCCTCCTTGGGCAAGAGCGCCAGCACCTTGGCGCGCAGGCCGTCGGAGATCTCGAACCGGCTCATCCCCTGCGAAAGCTTCACCATCAGGCGCCGGTCGGCCTCCTTGGGCTCGAGCTTCTTGAGCTTGCCGGAGTAAGAGCCATCTTGACGAAAGACGAACGACCTGGGGCCGGCACCCTCTTCGATGCGTGAGACGACGGCGGGCTGAACCACGCGATCGAGGTCGGCTCCGGAAAGCTGCTTGTGGGCACAGCCACCCGCGAGCGCGGCCATCACGACGGCGGCGAGGTGCTTGTTCATGTCTCGTGTCATACCCCCAAAGCCCCTGGACCGGCGAGGCCGATCGAGGTACGAACGCGCTCGTTCCCATCGACCCTTCTTGGAGGGGAGTTCCCGCCATGACCCTGCGCCGCGCCGCGCTCGTTTCCACCACTTGCTGCCTGGCCCTCACCTTCAGCGGCTGCCCGGACAAGAAGCCCGAGCCACCCCCGGAGGTGAAGGTGGCCACCCCGGTGGTAGAGCCTCCCCGCCCCGCGGAGACACCCGAGCCTCGTGCAGAAAAAGAGTGCGCCGCGCCGATCGACCTTTCGCCTCCCGTGGACGTCACCATCGGCACCCGCGCGGCCAAAGCCAGCGGCTACAAGCTGACCTTCAGCGAAAAAGACGCCGACGGCACGCTCACCTTGGGGGTCTTGGGGCCCGTCAACGAGGACTCGGGGCCGAACATCTTGACGCTGCGTAAGTACGTCAAGTTCTTCCAGCAGGAGAAGGCCGACGCCATCGTCGTCACCGGAGACGTGGGCGAGGTGGCCGCCGGTATCGCCCGCGCGCTCGAGGAGCTGGCCGCTTCCAAGCTGCCGGTGCTGGTCATCGCCGGCAACCGCGAGTGCCGCGCTGAGTACTCCGACGGAGTCAGCGCCGCCCAAAAGGAGCACTCGAACATCGTCAACATGAACTTGGTGCGCGCGGTGGAGTTCCCCGAGGCGACGCTCGTTTCGCTCCCGGGTTACCACGACCAGAATTTCATCACCTGCGCCACCGGGTGCCGGTACCACAAGAGCACGGTGGACGAAGTGGTTCGGGTGGCCAAGGAGTCCAAAGGACCGGTGGTGTTGGTGAGCCACGGCCCGCCGCACGGTGACGGGAGCCAGGCGCTCGACTACGCCTCGGCAGGCGGAAACGTGGGCAACGAGCAAATCAACCAAGCCATTCAAGAAGGCAACATCGCCTTTGGCCTGTTCTCCAACATCAAGGAGGCCGGCGCCCGGGCCACCTCCGATGCCGCCGGTACCACCATTCTCAAGCCGGCCACCCCCTCGAAGACCTTGTATTTGAACCCTGGTCCGGCGGACACCGTGGGCTGGGAGATGAACGATGGCACCAAGAGCCTGGGCTTGGCCGCGGTGATGTCGATTCAAAACGGCCAGGCGAGCTACAAGCTCTTCCGCGCCAAGGCGCTCACCGCGGCGGAGAAGGCCGAGGCCAAGAAGCTCGAGCCACCGGCCCGACCGGAAGGCGGCGAAGAGACGATGCCGGCCAAAGGGGAGGCTCCTTCCCCGCCTCCCGGCACGCCCGCCGGTGCTCCCGTCCCCACCCCGTGAAGGGAGAGTCGTGAGTCGCTCCAACCCACCCACCAACCCAGGCGTGAAGAAGAAGCGCTTGGGGGAGATTTTGATGGAAGCGGGGCTGGTCGACGAGCTTCAGCTCAATGCGGCGCTCGCCGAGCAGCGGAAATGGGGCGGCAAGCTCGGTCGCACGCTGGTGGAGATGAAGTTCATCGACGAGGAGACGATGATGCTCGCGCTCTCGCGGCAGCTGAACCTCCCGCTCATCGACCTCGACCACGCTTCGCTGCCCCCTACCGTCGTGCAACACCTACGGGTGGACGTCGCCGAACGCTATGGCGTGTTCCCTGTCGCGGCCGACGTGGCGAACAAGACCATCAGCTTGGCCACGTCCGATCCCACGAACATGGAAGCCGCGCAGGAGCTGGCCTTCCACACCGGCTTACGCGTTCAGCAGTTGGTGGCCAGCGCGTCGGCCATCGACCGCGCCATTCGCCGCTTCTATTACGGTGAGACCACCGTGGCCTCTCCCACTGCCACACCGCAAGGCTTCGGGGTGAGCGAGACGGTATTCGACCCCGAGGCGCTCGCAGCCCCTCCCAAGGCTTCGCCTGAGGCCGCCACGGAGCTTTCAGGGCGCCTCGCTCAGCTCTCCGATCAGCTGGCGCACGTGGAGAAGATCGTGGTGGGCCAGGTACGCGCCATGCGGGGGATGCTCGAGCTGCTCGTGGAGAAGGGCGTGCTCACCCGCGAGGAGTACCTCGCCCGGGTGCGCGGGCGCGACCAGTAAAAAAAGCTACACCAGCATCAGGCCCTCTTCGCCCAGCTGCGCCACCCCCGAGAGCACTGCCTCCGTCCGCTTGCGGCGGTCGTCGGAAAGCTCGGAGACGAGCACCAGTATTTGCGGGTGGCTCAAGATGATGCGGTTGAAGTCCTCCCGCGGCAGCCGCAAGAGCGAGGTGCGCCGGGCAGCGCTGACCGTCGCCGACGCGGGAGCCTTCTCGAGCAGCGACATCTCTCCGAAGATCTCGCCTTCCTTGAGCTTGGCCAGGTTCTGACCGTTCTTCTTCACCTCGACCTCGCCCGAGAGCACCACGTACATTCCGTCGCTTTGCTCGCCCTCGCGAATGACCACCTCGTTGCGCCCCACGTCGCGGGCGCGGAAACGGCGCACCAGGTCTTTGCGGTCATCGCGGCTGAAGGGCTTGAAGAGCGCCGAGGTGCTCATCACGTTGGAAAGCAAGCGCTGCCGGCAGAACTTCTTGAGGGCCTGCGACACTTGCGGGTAGCGGCGTGACAGCTCGGTGAGGACGGAGGCGGAGATCTCGAGCAGCTGCGCCTGTTCGGAAGCGACCTCTACCGACGCCGTGCGGGGCGCGCCAGACAACAGCGCCATCTCTCCGAAGAACGAACCGTCGTGCAAGACGGCAATCTCCTGGCGCTGGCCCTCCTCATCTCGGAAGACGCGCACGTCACCGTCGCAAATGACGTAGAAGGCCTGGCCGAGCGTGCCCTGCTCGATGACACGCTCGCCTTTGGCGTACCGGCGCAGCGGGCAACGCTCGAAGAGCTCGATGAACGCGTCGGGCGACAGATCGGAGAAGAGCGGAATCTTCGGCAACTCACCGGGGCCGACCTTCCCGGGCCCGAGCTCTTCGGGAAGCTCGATGATCTCGTCCTCGACTTCGGCCATGTCGCCCCGCTGCTGAATCCCAGCGAGCGCCGCGGCCTCCACCGCGTGCAGCAGCGAATCGCCCATGGGATCGATCTCGGTGAACGACGACACGCTCCCCGGTTGCCTTCCCCCTCCCCTTTCGTTCTGGGAAAGCGGTGGGGAGAGGGCCGACATCTGATCGAGGTCGAGATCGAGCTCGTCAAAGCGCGAGAGAGGCGGAGGCTGGGAAGCGGGGACCTCTCCTGATCCCTTGAAACCGGGCGGAAGCCAAATGCGTGAAGGCTCTGCGGGTTGGCCCTCGGGGTCCCGGCGTGGGCGCAAGCCTGGAGGTCCTCCGCCGAAGGCGGCGCTGGCCACCGGAGGTGTGGCAGGGGGTGACTGAGGAGGTGGGGGAGGCGGCGGCTCCGGTGGCTTCGCGGCCGCTTCGGTCCGCAGCTCGGGAGGTAGCTCGTCGGACAGATCGATGGGCTTGGCAAGGTCGATCTCGAGCTCGACGCGCCCAGCGGGTTTTACCCCCGGCCTCTCGATTTCTATCTCTTCGTTGCTTTGATCCTCCTCGGGAGGAAGCTCAATCGCGTCCTTGCGGTTCATCGGGTTGATCGCCTGCTCATCGCCGAAGGTGGCCGATTCCCGCTCGTGGGGCTTCGAAGGCGGAGGCGTGGAAGACGCCGGTCGCGCGGAGGGCCCCGCCTTGCGTGCATAGAGCTCGGCGAGCATCTTCTGCACGCCCTTGTGTGTTGGGTCGAGCTCGACAATCAGCTTGCTGGCGGCAATCGCCCGGGGCAGAAAGCCATCGCGCGCGTAACCTTCGGCGGCCGCCGTGTAGGCGACGATCGCCTTGGGCTTGTCACCCGCCTTCGCCCAGGCGTCCCCCATGCGCAGCTTGGCTTGGAGGTCCTTGGTATCTGCCTCGCAGTACTCTTGGTAGAGCTGCGCCGCCTTGGCGAACTTCCCCTTGGTGAAGGCCTCGGTGGCCTTGTCTTTGAGCTTGCGCAGATCCATCACTTCTCTTGCTTGGCGAGCGCGGCCTGGGCGGCTTCCCGCACACGTCGAAAGTAGTCGCCCTTGAGGGCGTCGAGCGCGTCTTGGTGCGGCCCGGCGCCCAGGGTCGCCAGGGCCTCCGCCGCCGCCGCCCGCACGTCGGGGCTGTCGTGGTAGAGGTCCTTGCCCACCACCGCGGCTGCCTTCGGATCACCGATCTTTCCCAGCGCCAGGAGCACTTCCTTGCGCGCTACTCCGGTGGTGTTTTCCAGGTAGTTGATCAAGGTATCCACCGCCGCCTTGGCGCGCAGCTCGCCCAACAGGTGTGCGGCGTGGGCGGCGTCAGCGCCTCCTTCTCGGAGCAGCCCTTCGAGCGTCGCTGTCGCGTCGGCAGTGATGCCCACCCGGTTGAGGGCTTCGAGCAGCCTTGTCTTGTCGCCAAGCCTCGGTACCACCGCCAGAACAATCTTCTGCCCCTCTTCGCCCTGCTCTGCCAGCGCTTGCGCGGCCACCTTTTGCACCTCATGGTCGGTGTCGGTGAGGCCTTGTTGGGCGAGCTGTAGGCCCTCCGCGCCCAACGAGGCGAGGCCCGCCAAGGCGGCTCCACGAACCGTGAGGTTGTCGTCGTCGGCGAAGGGGCGCAACAGCTCCAACGCCCCAGGGGCCTTCAGCCGGCCCAGGGCGCGCAAAAGGTGCGCCCACAGCCGAAGCTGCTCGTCGCTTGCATCGGGAACGAGCTCTTTGGGCGGGTGCGCCGCCAGGAGGGTCTTGTGCAGCGCATCGGAGCGTGCGGCGTTCAAGGCCTCGACCTTCTGGAAAAGCGCCGCTTGTTTGAGCTTCTGCTCGCCCATCGGTGTCTGGTCGCCGGCGCCGTTGGGATCGAAGCCGGGCGCGTAGACCTTGGGCAGCTCGGCTCCGATCCAATCGGTGCGCGCGGGCTGAAAGCCTTTGAGCTCTTGCTCGTAGCGCTTGAGCACCGCGGGGGCGGCCGACAGATCGCCCAGCTCGGTCACGGCGTCGACGGCCAGCCGGCGCACGTTCGCGTCGGAGCTCGACAGGAGCGGCAAAATTCTTGGGAGCGCCGGTTGGGCTGAAGGCCCCAACGCGCTCAACGCGGTCAGGGCGTTGGCCTGCGTCGACGAGGTGCGCAGCTTGTCGAGAATGGTCTCGAGCGGGCAACCCCCTCGGTGGCGCATCTCGCGCCCAGCGGCGATCGCCTCCGAAGCGCCTGCCTGAAGGGTGATGTCGCAGAGCGCCTGATTGGCTTCATCGCTCGGGGGCAGCGCGAGAATCGCCGCGGTGGCCAACGCGCTCGCCGAGCTGCGCTCGAGGGCGACCGCGGTGAGCTGGGGCAGCGCCGCCACGTCGCCCAGCTTGAGCAACGACTCGCAGGCCGCCTCCCGCAGCTCGGGGAAGTTTTCGGCGAGCAGCTCGGAGATGGGCCCCACCGCCCGCTTGTCGCCGGCATTGCCCAGCCCGCGCACCGCCGCCGAGGCGAGCACGACCTGGCTGTCCTCGAGCAGCGGTACCAACCGGTTGATCGCCTCGGCCCGTCCGCTCTTCCCCAACTCCTCGGCCGCCCCCACCCGCTCCGGGAGTGACCCGTCGCCGAGCGCTGCCAGATTTCGCTCCCAGATCGCCTTGGCCTCCGCCGCCACCGCGGCGGCCATCGCCCCGGGCACATTTGCCGCCTGCAAGGCCTGCACGATCGCCTGGCGCGTGCCCCGCGAGCGCCGGGCGTACTGCATCGTCAGATAGGCCTTGGCCTTGTCGCCCCTGATCTCCGCCAGCGCCATGGCCGCCTTGGCCTGAACGCTCTCGTCGGGGTCACCCAGCGCCTCGCCGAGAATGTCGACCACCCGGGGATCTTGGCTCTTGCCCAGCGCCGCCAGCGCCTCGCTGCGCACGATGCCCGAGGGGTCTCGCGAGGCCTGAGTGAAGAGCACCAGGTCCTCCGGCTTGGCCTGCGCGGCGAGCTTCTTGACCGCAAGTGCCCGCTCCTCCGGGCGAACGCTTTGCAGCTCCGCCAAAAGCCTGTCGCGGCTGCCGTCGCACCCGAAAAGCGCCAAGAGCGCCGCCAGAGCTGGGGAAAGCCGCCTCGCCATTGGGTTTTCGCGGTTATATCAGCCCCCCTGGGGAGCTCCATGTCCGTGGCGACGGGCGGGCAGACGAAAGTTTCTCTCCGGCGGAGGCGGGCCACCCTGGGCCACCGCCCGGAGCGACTCCACCTCGGCCTTGGTCAAGACCCGCAAAGTGCCCGGACGTAAACCCTCCACCCCGACGCCGGCGTAAGAGGGACGAAACAGGCGCACCACCGGGTGGCCGATGGCGGCGCACAGCCGTTTGATGAGGTGCGGCCGACCTTCGGCGACGCTCAGCTTGAGCCAGGTGTTCTTCTCCGCTTTTTCGAATACCTCCGCCGAGAGCGGCTTGGCCATGCCGTCTTCGAGGCGCACGCCGCCGCGCAGCTTCTCCAGCGTCTTTTCGGTGGGAGCGCCCTTCACCTTGGCGAGGTAGGTGCGGGGCACCTGGTAGCGCGGGTGCATGAGCCGGTGGGCGAGCTCGCCGTCGTCGGTGACCAAGAGGGCCCCTTCGGCGTCGTAGTCCAGCCTACCCACCGGGAACAGCCGCGCCTCGAAACCCTTCAGGTAGTCCTTGACCGTGGGCCTTCTTTGCGGGTCCTCCAGGGTGGTGACCACGCCGGGCGGCTTGTAGAGCACCGCGTAGGTGTGGGCCGAGGGCGGCTCGACCAGCTTGCCGTCGACGGTGACGAGGTCTTTGCCGGGCTCGACCTTGGTGCCGAGCGTGATGACCTTCTGGTTGTTCACACAGACGCGGCCCGCGACGATCAGCTGTTCGGCATGACGGCGCGATGCCACCCCCGCGCGCGCGAGGAACTTCTGCAGCCGCTCGGGCATGCTTTTAGGCCTTGGGCGCGCCGGGGTTGGAGGTGTCGAGGAAAGTCGCCGCTGCTTTCGCCTTGGCGTCGGCCGAGGAGATCGCCTGCTCCAGCTCGGCCAGGGCGGCCTCCGAGGCCTGGCTCTGTTGCTCCAGGCGTGACTGGAAGGCAGGGTCGGCGAGCGTCTCCACCGTGCCCCGCACCGAAGGCGGCGGCGCTTCCTTCTCGAGAATTTCCTGGTGCTCCTCGGTGAGCTCCTGGAACTCGCGCAGCGTGGGCAGAGAGGACAGATCCTTGAGGGCGAAGAACTCGAGAAACTCTCGGGTGGTGCCGTAAAGAATGGGCCGGCCCACCTCTTCCTTCTTGCCGAGAATCTTCACCAACCGCCGTTCGAGGAGCGCCTTGAGAACCGCGCCGCAATCCACCCCGCGAATGTCCTCGATCTCCGGGCGGGTGACCGGCTGCCGGTAGGCGACGATGGCGAGTGTCTCCACCGCCGCGCGGGTGAGCCTTTGCGGCTTGACCCTCAAGAAGCGGCGCACGTACTCGGCCGAGCCGGGGTCGGTGCGCAGCTGCCAGCCGCCCCCTACCTCGGCGAGCACCACCCCGCTCACCCCCTCACGCAAAAGCCCGGAGAGCTTTTCCAGCGCCTGGGAGATTTTCGCGCGCTCGATGCCGGTGGCCTCGTGGAGCTGCTCGACGCTCAAGGGCTTGTCGGTGACGAACAACAGGCTCTCGACCACCGTGCGTACCCGCTCGGGGGAGAGGCGCTTGCTCTTGGCCAAGAGCTTCTCGAAGGACGTCTCGGGCTCCTCCCCCGCCTCGTCGATGTTGGCCGCGTCCACCTCGTCGAGCTCGGGGTCGGCCGCAGGCACCGCGGTGACCTCGGCGACTTCTGCCTCGGAGAATGGCTTGGGCTCACTGGTACTCATGCTCGTTCACCTCCGTCGTGCCCAGCCCCGCCAGGGCGTCGCCCTTGGCGGAGACGAGGATGTCGTTTTGCCCTTCTTCCTGAAACACCCGCACCAGCTTGAGCTTGCACATCTCCAGTAGGGCCAGGAAGGTGATGATGACCTGCTGTCGGGTTCGCTGATGCTCGAAGAGGGCGAAGAACGTGGTGCGTTCGCCGGAGCGTAGAAGGTCGGCGATGCGGTGAATGGCGTCGGAGAGGCTCAACCGCTCACGAACAATCTCGTGCTGCAAGGTGGGCGAGAGCGCCTTGAGCACGCGATCGAGGGCCTCGATGAGCTTGAAGACCGAGATCTCCGCCAGGCCGATCTCGTCGTCGGGAATGGGCACGCGCTCGGCGCGAACGGCGCGGGCGAAGACGTCTCTGCCGAAAATGTCTTGGCGAATGAGCTGCTCCGCCGCGTCCTTGTACTTTTGGTATTCGAGCAGCCGCCGCACCAGCTCGGCGCGCGGGTCGCCCTGCTGCTCGGCCTCGGCGTCTCCTTGCGCCTCTTGGGGAGGCAACAAAAGCCGGCTCTTGATGTGGGCCAGGGTCGAGGCCATCACCAGGAACTCGCCGGCGATGTCCAGGTTGATCTCGCGCATCAGCTCGAGGTGCGTAAGGTACTTCTCGGTGATGAGCGCGATGGGGATGTCGAAGATGTCGACCTTGTGCTCGCGGATCAGGTGGAGCAACAGGTCGAGGGGGCCCTCGAAGCTCGGCAAGGCGACCCGGAAGGCGTGGGCAGGCGCGGCTTCGGAGGCTTGGGTCACGCGCCTTCGTACCAGCGCGGTGTCCGTCCGGTCAACGCTTCCTCCCGCAACCGCTCGTGGGCACGTTTGAACCGTGATGGAGAAGGGATGGAAGGTGCTGGCGCGCGCGGACATGGTCGGCGCCCTGCTCGTGGCGGTAGCGACCATGCTGTGCGCCGGCCCGCTTCTGTGGGGGCCGCCAGACGGTGATCCTTACTCGTACGTGGTGATTGCTCCGCTGGTGGGAGCAGTGTTCTTCGTGGCGCTGGTGACGATGTTCGCCGAGCGCACCCGGCACGGAGCCGCGCGGCTCTTGATGGCGGCAGGCTCGCTCGTGTTGGCGGCAGTGGGTTTCGCCTACGCCGGCCAGGTTCACCCCGCCAAACTGGTGTTCTTCTATTGGCTGCCGGCGATTCTTTCCATCAGCGCGGCGTTGGTGCTTACCCGCGCTCGCCGTGCAGCGGGAATCGAAGCTCCCCAGCGGACACGGCGCGTGGGTTGACGGCCTGTAGAGGAAGAGCGCTCGAGGGCAGTGCCAATGACATGCAGCGCCACGTCCTCGAGCGCTTCGCCGTCACCCCCCCGGTGTCGTTTGTCAGCCTGTAGATTTCCGGGAATTTGCCGTTACCCGATCGCGGCTTTCCCGGTGCGATCCGACGCAACCCGCAACGACGTTCCGCGGACTTACCGAGCGCTTGGGTAATGACGAATTCCCGGAAGTCGCAGACCCGCAAAGAGACACCCAGGGGGTGCCGCGGGCGTCTTCTGTCTCGCCACGGGTGGACTGCCTCCAAATTGGTGTTCTATTCGTCGCCCATGACGATTCTCGCCATCGTCCTCGCTGTCGCCGTGGTGATGATCTCCTTCGAGTGGCTTTGGCCGGGGCGGGGGTTTCCCCAGGTGCGCGGGTGGTGGACACGCGCGGCGCTGCTCAACTTCGCCCAGGCGGCGTCGATCTTCCTGCTTGGCCGTTCATTCGATGCTTGGCTGATAGCGCACCGCCCGTGGAGGACTGACGCCCTCGGGGTCGTCGGCGGCGCGTTGCTCGGCTACGTCGTCCACTCCTTCGTGTACTACTGGTGGCACCGCTGGCGACATGAGGTGGGGTTCTTGTGGCGCTTCGTTCATCAGGTGCACCACAGCCCGCAGCGCATCGAAATCATCACCAGTTTCTACAAACACCCGGTGGAGATCGTTCTCAACGCGCTTCTTTCCAGCGGGGTGCTCTACCTGGGAGTCGGGCTCGGACCCCAGGCGGCCACTCTCGCCTTCGTGCTCTCCGGCATGGCCGAGCTGCTCTACCACTGGAACGTGCGCACTCCGCGCTGGTTGGGTTACGTGATTCAGCGACCCGAGAGTCACTGCGTGCACCACCAAGAAGGGCTGCACGCCTTCAACTACGGGGACTTGCCGGTGTTCGACATTGTCTTCGGCACCTTCCGAAACCCCGAGCACTTCGACGGCACTTGCGGCTTCGGCGCTCACAACGAGGGCCGCCTGGTCGAAATGCTCGCCGGTATCGACGTGTCGCGAACGCCGCGGAGCGAGCCCGCGACATGAGCCCGCGCGCACCCCAGGTGGCGGCGGTCGTGCTGACGGCGGTGGGCTCGCTGCAGATGGCCGCCGACCTCATGGGATGGACGACGCTCAAGGGCCTGGCTGCGGCGACGATGATTGCCCCTGCACCAAAGGTGTTTTCCGCCCACCAGGGCTACGAGACTTACTCGACCGCGTTCTTCATCGACTACACCGATGCCAGCGGCGCCCAGCATTCGACGCAGGTTACCTCCGAGCGTTACGCGGGCGTGCGCGGGCCCTATAACCGGCGGAACGTGTACGGGGCGGCGTTGGCCTACGGCCCTGTGTTGCCCGAAGGGCTGCGCACTCCGGTGATGCGCTATGCCCTGTGCGGGGGTCGGCCGCTCCTGGCCGAGTTGGGCATCGCTCCCGCCGACGTGCATCGTGAGCTGCGCGTGCGCTTCGTCACCCGCTTCGGCGAGACGACCTCGATTTCCGCGGGGTGCCGATGAACAACGGGTGGACGGGTGGCCAGTACAGCGTCTACCGCGTCCTCTTCGGCGCTTACCTTGCCGTGCACTTCGCCCAGCTCATTCCCTGGGGCACCGAGGTCTTCTCCTCCGCAGGCGTACTACCCGCCGATGCGAGCCCTCTTTTGCGCGCGTTCCCCAACGTGCTCGCGCTGAACGACTCACCAGCGACGGTGACGGCGCTGCTGGGCCTCGGCGTCGGCCTCAGCGCCCTTCTTGCCTGTGGCTGGAAAGACCGCTGGGCCACGGTGGTGCTCTGGTACCTGTGGGCGTGTCTCTTCGGCCGAAACCCTCTCATCTCCAACCCGGGGCTGCCGTACGTCGGGCTTTTGCTCGTGGTGCACGCGTTTCTTCCGCGTGCGCCCTACGGCTCGTGGGAGCGTCACGGGCAGGCCGACCCAGGGGCTGACTGGCGCATGCCCAAGGAACTGTACCTCGCGGTGTGGACGCTGATGGCCCTGGGCTACAGCTACAGCGGCTGGACCAAATTGATGAGCGCTTCATGGCTGGACGGCTCCGCGGCTCGCTTCGTCCTCGACGGCCCCCTGGCCAGGCCAGGGGCGCTGCGCGAGGCGATGCTTTCACTGCCCGACGGGGTGCTCCGGGTACTCAGCTACGCCGCGCTCGGGCTCGAGCTCCTCTTCGCGCCGCTGGCACTGCTCCGCAGGCTGCGCCCACTTCTGTGGATGAGCCTGTTGGTGATGCACGTCTTCCTCATCGCACTCATCGACTTCGCCGACCTGAGCCTGGGGATGGTGATGCTGCACGTCTTCACCTTCGACCCGGCGTGGATTCGCCCCCGTGCGGCGAAGGGCGTCGAGATCGTCTTCTACGACGGCTACTGCGGCCTATGTCATCGCACCGTGCGCCTGGTGCTCTCCGAGGACGCGGCGGGCGCCTTCCGCTTCGCCCCACTGCAAGGCGAAGCCTTCGCCCGCACCATCCCCGGGGACCGGCGCGCCGGCCTGCCGGACAGTATCGTCGTGCTCACCGACGGCGGCGAGACGCTCGTCAGGAGCGAGGCGGTCTTGCACATCCTCGCGCGGCTCGGCGGACTGTGGCGGCTCCTGGCGGCCCTCGTTGGCCTCGTTCCGCGCACATTGCGCGACGACATCTACGATGGCATCGCCCGGGTGCGAAAGCACATCTTCGCCACCCCCGACGCCGCCTGCCCGATTCTGCCCGCTCCGCTGCGGGCGCGCTTCGACCCCTAAGCCAACCCGACCGCCTTCCGCACCGAGTCGATGGTTGGCGCGCCCAACTCGCGGGCACGGCGTGCTCCTTCTCGAAGAATCCGCTCCAGCTCACCCGGGTCACGCAAAAGCTCCTCGCGCCGCGCCCGCGCCGGACCGAAGGTGGCGTGGAAGTACTCGAGCAGCTTCTTCTTGTACTCGCCGTACCCCAACCCTCCCTGGCGCCAGGACACGTCGACGGCGGCGAATTCACCCTCCGGCGCCATTGTCTTTAGGAGCTGGTAAAGCGCATTGTTCTCCACCGGCTTGGGCGCCTGCACCGGGGTGGAGTCGGTCTTGATGCTCATGATCCGCTTCTTCAGCTCTTTCTCGTCGCCGAAGAGGTCGATCGCGTTCCCGTAGCTCTTGGACATCTTCTGCCCGTCGATACCCGGGATGACGGCCGTGCTCTCCTGCACCCGAAAGCGCGGCAGCTTGAGGATGCCCACCGGGTGTCCCTCCTTCCCTTCCGGGTCGGCCGGGTCGTACCCCTTCACGTAGGTCATGTTGAACTTGGTCGCCCAGTCGCGGGCAAACTCCACGTGCTGAATCTGGTCCTTCCCCACCGGCACCAGGTCGGTTCCAAAGAGGAGGATGTCGGCTGCCATCAGCACCGGGTAAGCGAACAGCCCGAAGTCCGCCGGCTGCCCTTTGGCCGTCTTGTCCTTGTACCCGTGCGCGCGCTCCAGGTTCGCCACCGGCACCACGGTGCCCAAAATCCACATCAGCTCCGGAATCTCGGGGATGTCGCTCTGCCGAAACAGCGTCGCCTTCGTCGGGTCGAGCCCCAGGGCCAAGAAATCGACCGCCGCCTCACGGGTGAGCTCGCGGGCGAGCGCCGGGTCACGCACGGTGTTGAGCGCGTGGAGGTTGGCGACGAAGTACAGCCCCTCGCCCTCGTGCTGCAGCTCGATGAACTGCCGAATCGCTCCGTAGTAGTTGCCGATGTGGAGCCGCCCGGAGGACTGAATGCCCGACAAGATGCGCATGAGCGAACCTTATCAGCGCCGGGGGTGGTGCCGGTCGTACACCGAGCGCAGCCGCGCGCGATTGACGTGGGTGTAGATCTGCGTCGTGCCCAAGTCGGCGTGGCCGAGCATCGCCTGCACCGCCCGCAAGTCGGCCCCACCCTCCAAAAGATGCGTGGCGAAGGAGTGCCGCAGCTTGTGGGGTGAAGGAGGCCTGGGCAGCCCCGCAGCGAGCGCGTAACGGCGAAGGAGCTTCCAGAAGCCCATGCGGGTCATCGCCTTGCCCCGCTCGGTGATGAAGAGGGCGCGCGCCGCTTTGCCCTTGAGCAGCGCCGCACGAGGCCCAGCCAGGTAGGCCTCCACCTTCTGGGCGGCGATCGCTCCCACGGGCACCAGGCGCTCCTTCTTCCCCTTGCCGAAGGCGACGAGAAAGCCGGCCTGAAGGTGGACGTCGTTGACCGACAGCCCCAAAAGCTCGCTCACCCGCACCCCCGTCGCGTAGAGCAGCTCGAGCATCGCCCGGTCGCGAATCCCTCGCAGGGTGCGCTCGTCGGGAGCGGCAAGCAGCGCCTCGATTTCCTCGAGCGTGAGGTAGACGGGCAGCTTCTTGGCAAACCGCGGGGTGTCGATGTCCTCGGTGGGGTCACGGCGGGCCAACCCTTCCGCGAAAAGAAACCGGTGAAAGCCCCGCACTGCCGCCAGATGCCGCGCCTGGCTGCGAGACGACAAGCCTCGCCGGTGCAGAAAGGCCAAGTGCTCGATCACCGTCTCGCGGGTGACCTCGCCCATCTCGGTGATGGCCTGACGGGCGAGATCTTCGAAATAGTCGCGCACGTCGCAGGCATATGCATCGACCGTGCGGCCCGACAGCCCGCGCTCCACCCGCAAATAAGCGATGAACAGATCGAGGAGCGGCTCCATCGGCCTTCACGGTAGCCAAGCTTTTCGGGCCCGCAAGAATTCCCGCGTCCCTAGTCCAGCCCCACGATGATGCCCTTGCCCTGGCGAATGATCTCGATCTCATCGCCAATCAACGACACCACCG
>JBMORE010000179.1:0-5844 GCA_049322255.1 Myxococcota bacterium
CTCCTGTGCGTCGACAATGGCTTTGGTGGCAGCAAGGCCACTTCGGGCTCGGTGAAGCTCAACGGGAAAACCAAGGTCGATTCGGACGACTTCAAGCATTCGGTGTCGCTCGTCTCGCGTGACGTGGCCTTGAGCGCCTCGAACACCCTGAGCGGGAAGATCGCCGGGGCGCCCGGTTCGGCCTACCGCGTGCGCGTGTACGGACCCGAGTCGGCATGCAGCACGACGAGCCCGATGAACGCCGCCGAGCTGCAGGTGGCAGGGTTCGAGCCTGGGGAAATACACGAGCTGGCCACCACCCAGGCGACCGTCGTCGGCAATGTGCACCGCATCGAGGCACCGCGTCCGGTCCTCTCCGGTGTCGAGCTGGCCGAGGCGCCCGCTGCGGGCTGCAGTTCCTCCGGTGGTACGGCGACACTCATGGGGCTGATCCTCCTGGTCGGTCTCTTCCTTCGCCCCCGCGCCGTGCACGCCCAGGCGCGTCGCCGGCAGAGGTAGGACACGCGCGTCGACAGCGCGGGCGCGTCTGTTAGGCTCTTTACGCCTCGTGTTCCGCCCGGCCACCATTCCCGTGTGGATTGTCCTCGTGGCGACCTGGGCGTCGCCCGTGCAGGCGCAGTCGCTTCGCATCCTCGGGCCGCAAGGGTTGGCTTCTCCCGATGGTTTCCTCGTTGCCCTCCGCCGGAGCGGTTCCAACGGGCGCTCGGTGCCGTTGTCAGCGCCGCGGCTGACCGCCACGGGAGCCACGGTGCGACCTTTGGTCTCTCCGCCGCCCCTGGCGAGGTACCTCCTGGTCCCCGATCCCGGAGCGCGCGAGGTCGTTCTGACCGCCTCCGACGAAGGGCTCAAGGCCGCGGCCCACGTCGCCCTGGGGCCGCCCGCGGCGAAGGTAGAGCTGACGCTCGACCCTCCCTCACCGGTGAAGAACCGTGACCGAAGCGCCGAGCTCACGGTGAGGCTACTTCGACCCGACGGTTCGCCTGACCTCGACTCGGCGCCGCCGGTGCTACAGCCCAACGTCGGCACCATCGAGGACGTGAGGGTCGCCGCTCCTGGCATCTACCGGGCGCGCTACGTCCTGCCCACTACTCGCTACCCCGAGGTGGCAATCATCGTCGCCTTCTCGGCGTGGCCGCACCCGCAGTCGATTCACGGTGCGTTCGGGAGTGTGCGGGTGCCACTGGCGAGCGCGATCGAGCTACCTGGCGAGACCGAGCGCGACGCCAATTTCTCCATCGCCATCGCTGGAGTGACCTATGGGCCGGTGCGCTCCGGCGCCGATGGGCGGTTTCGCATTCCAGTGGTGGTGCCTCCCGGATACGGGGTGGGCCTCGGGACCTCGGTCGATCGGCTGGGCAACCGTCGAAGAAACCCCATCGACCTGATGTTGCCGCCCACCAATCAGCTCGCGTGCGTGATGAACCCCACGCGCCTTCCGGCCGACGGAGTCTCTCGCGCGCGGGTGCTCTGCGCCACCAGCGACCCGTACGGCAAGGTCGTCACCCAGGCGAAGGTTCTCCTCACTGCTCGGCGGGGCTCGTTGGCCAAGCCGCGCTCGGTGGAGGCGGGAATCCTCGAGTGGATTTACACCGCTCCGCGAACACTGTCGGCCGAGCCCGATCTGGTGATCGCGCAGATGCGCCAAGGGAAGAACAGCTCGCGCGGCGAGTTGAAGCTCGAGCTGGTGCAAGGACCAGCGGCGGAGCTGTCGCTGCGCGCGTCGCGAACAGACGTTCACCACGGCGGACAGCTGCCGCTCTCGCTCACGGTGACCGATGCGCTGGGCCGGCCGCGGCCGAACGCGGTGGTGCAAGTCGCCGCCAGCGCGCCCGGAGAGTCCGCTCCCCCGAGGGAAGCAGCGCCGGGAGCGGTGGAGACGACATGGTCGCCTCCGCCCGACGGGCCTTTCCGAAAGGCCGACCTGTGGGCGCGCGCCTTCGGCCCGACCGGCTCGGCGCCAGCCAAGCTCTTGACCTGGGCAGAGGGCGGGGCGCTGTTCGCCGCGGTGACCGATTTGGCTGGACTGCCGGTGCCTACCCAGACGCTGGTGCTCGATCGAGGGGAAGTCACCACCGGCGATGACGGAACGGCGCGCCTGGGTGAGCTCGCCGACGGCGTGGTGCGTGTGCGCCACAAAGACTGGCGCGGCCTCACCGAGACAGTGCACGTGCTCGACGGGGGGAAGGTGGTTTTCCCGGCCGGTTCGCCGCCAGGTGCGAGGGCGGCAAAGCTCGCCGTCGAGCTGGGCCCTCCAGTGCCGGTGAATGTACGTGTCGCCGTCCTCGGGCGTGAGGTGACCTACTGGGTCGAGGATCCCAAAGGGGCGCTGCTCTTCGGCCGGAAGGTGGAAGTGTTCCTCTCCGGAGGTACCCGCGGCCCCAGCGCAGCACGCGACGGCAAGACGACCTTCTCGGTGCTCCTCGACGAGCCAATCACCGTGTCGATCGCCGACGTCGAGACCGGAGTGACCGCCCTCGCCGAGGTGCGCCCATGATCCCCCTCTCCCTTTGGGAGAGGGTTGGGGTGGGGGGCGCAATTCTCGCCGTCTTCTCGGCCACCGTCGCCCACGCGCAGGTCCTCCCCGCGAGCCTGCCGAGCGAGCGCGATGAGCTCGACGGTGCCATTGCGGGCCGCGTGTGCGCCGACGAGAACGACGACGGCCAGTGCCAATCGACCGAGCTGGGCGTTGCCGGCGTGCGGCTGGTGCTGGCCACCGGGCAGGAAGTCATCACCGATCTACAGGGCCGCTACCACCTGGCAGCAATCGAGGCGCGGGCCCCCGACGCTCTTGCAGGAGGCCGGCTCTTGCCGGGCCGGCATCGCCTCCGCCTCGATGAACGGTCGCTGCCCCGTGGGCGCATACCCACTCCGCGTGCGGTGACGCTCGAGGTTCCGATGGCTGGCCTGGTCCGCCAAGACTTCGCGGTGCGGTCCGTGGTGCGGCCAAGCACGCCCCTGTCCCTGGCTCATGCTGCGATGCCGCCTCGAGGAGAGCTCCAAGGCAACGGAGCGCGCTTCCTCCTCGCTGGGAAGGCTGCAATCGGCGACAAGGTGTTGGTCGAGGGAAACGCGGCCGAGGTGGACGCCGCCGGCGCGTACCAGGCGTGGGTGAATCTTCGGCCCGGGAGCAACGAGCTCTCCATCGCCGCGACCTCGCGTGACGGCACGCTCCGGCTCTACTCCCAACGGGTGGACTTGATGCGGCGCGAAGGCAGCCTGCTGGTGGTGCCCCGCGAGCTGGTCTTTGCAGGCACCATCGAGCTGCCGGATGCCGCCGGAAAGCCCGCTCCCACGGGCAAGGCCATCTTACGCATCGAGGCGGCACCGGGGACGAAGGTGCGTCTTCCAAGCGGACAGCAGACGGTGGGCGACGATCGCCTTGTCGCGGTGCCATTGGAGCTGCACCCCGGTGAGAACGTGGTCGAGCTGACGCTGGAGTCCGAAGGCAAGCCGGCGCGTATCGAGACGTTGCGCATCGCCGCGGCTCCTCGCCCGTTCGCCGTCGGGCTGCTTGACGTGGAGGGGACCTATGAGCCGCGACGAGGCGGTGTGCGGCTGTTCGGGCGCGGCGCTGGTCATGTGGAGCACCCGTGGGGCGGGTGGCTCTTGCGCGGAGAGCTGAGCCTTGCGGATCAAGATCTGGCCGACATTCGTTCTGCCGGTGCGCAGGTTCTTGTCGCGCCAAGCAGGCCGGATCGGCTCGAGCGCGCCCTCGACCCTGATCGGTACTCGGCGGAATGGGCCGACGACTCTCTGTCTCGGGTCCCCAATGCCGCGAAAGGCCGCCTGCGCTTCGAGGCGCGCCACGAGGTGCTCGGCGCACTCGGGTTCGGCAGTCATCGCGCGCTCTTCGCCGACGCTGAAATCGGCCGTTATCAGCGCGAGCTGTTCGGCCCGTACATCGACCTCTCCACCCCCAGCGCAGGCCCCGTGCGCGGTGGGGTGAGCGCTTTCTTCGCTCCCGGCCTGACCGACCCTACGCGCGATCTGTCGCTCGTGCCCGCGCACGAAGAGCTCCGCCCCACCGGAGGCAGTGTCTATTACTTGGGTCACGGAGCCGTCGCTCAGGGCAGCGAGGTACTTCGTGTCGAGCTGCGCGATGGTCTCACCGGCGTCCCACTGGGCGAGCGTCACTTGGAGCGCGGGCGCGACTACGAAATCGACTACGGCGCGGGCCGAATTCTCCTCGCACGGGCGCTCTCCTTCATCGAGGGGGCCTCCATCCTCGGCGCCGAGCCGTTGACCGCGAGCCCTGAACCGGTGCTGGTGGCCGACTACGAGCACCTCGAGCTGGCCGGCGAAGGCAGGCGGGTGTTGGGCGGAGAGATATCCGGTGCGCTGGGCCCGGTACGTCTGGGTGTAGGCGCCGTGCAGGAGCGCGGGGCCCGTGAGGGCTTCACCCTTCTTCGTGCCACGGGGGCGGTGCCCTTGGGGCCGCTGACGCTCTCGCTGGAGGCCGCCCAAAGCGAGGGAACAGCCATCGGCACCGACAGCTTCGGCGTCTCCGATGATGGAGGCCTGTCCTTCCATCGCCCGGTGGCGGCGGCCGCGCAAGGGCAAGCCCTCGGAGTTCGGTTGAAGGGGCCCGGCTGGTCAGAGGCAGGAGTGGTGGACGTCTCGTTCCGCCGGCGTACCCCTGGGTTCTCCGATGGAGCGCACGCCGACAGGGTAGGGCTACGGCAGCTCTCCCTGCGGGCCGAGCAACGTTTCGGCAGCGTGGTGATGGGCGTGCTTGCCGATGACCGCACCGCGGCCGACCCGCGCGTGCCCTTCGACGTGGTGCGGCTCGATGCGCGCACCTTGGGGACCTCGGTCGGCTTTTCGCGCGAGGCGTGGAGCGCCCGCTTGGAGATCGAGGACGAGTCATTGACCGCGCTGGTGGACCCGACCGAGCCCGGCTACGAGCCAGTCACCGGAGCGCGGACCTCGGCGGGCTTTTCGAGCCGTTATCGAGTGCACGAGAACGTCACGCTCGTGGCTGGGCACAAGCAGGTGGTATCGCGTCGCGGCGAAGGTCTGGGCGCCGTCGATGACACCTATGCCTCCGCCGGCGCCGACGTGTCGATCGACCGGGAGACGACGGTCGGCGTGCGCGGTGGCTATGGGCCGGTGCTGGGTCCACAGGTATGGGGACACGCCGAAAAGTCGAGCGGCGCCGAGACTTGGTACGGAGGCTACTCGGTCGACGTCGACGGTCCACACCTGGGTGAGCACCGGGTCATCAACGGAGCGCGCACCAGCGAGGGCCCGACGACCGTCTTCGTGGAGGACGTCAGCGCCCACGACGCGGCGGCGATTCGTTCGGCGCGCGCAGTGGGGGTCAGTCAGGAAGTCGGTGGGGGGCTGTCGCTCTCCGGTCGGTACGAACGCGGGGTGCGAAGCCTGCTCGATGCGCCTTCTCCCCTGCGGCGGGATGCCGGAGGAATCACTGCCAGCTATCTGGGGACGCGCGCGCGCTTCTTCGGGAAGGCCGAGCTGCGCTTCGATCGTGGTCGCAGCGAGCGGGTGCCCTTCGCCGCCGTCGACATGTCCCAGCGCGTATTCGGTGGAGGAGGGCAGGTGGAGCTTCTCCCCTCGCTGCGGGCCTCGGCGAGGGCGAACTACGTCGAGACGAGGTCGGCAAGTGCACTCACCGCGCGTTTTCTCGAGGGGACAGGAGGGTTGGCGCTTCGGCTCGAGCCCGTTTTGGTGTTGTTGCGCTATGCGATCGAGCGCGAGCTGCCTCCGCCCTCGCGTGGAGGCTTCGCCGAACGCTCGCTCGAGGTCGTGTCGCTGATGCCCGCCTTCCAATGGGGCCGCTTCGGGCTGGCGGCGGGAGTCCACGCTGGTTGGTCCACCGTGGCT
>JBMORE010000180.1:0-5818 GCA_049322255.1 Myxococcota bacterium
CGACGAACGCGCTCGGCTCCGGCTCCGGCGCGACGAACGCGCTCGGCTCAGGCTCGGACGAGAGGACGGGGATCGGTGCTGGAGCGATGTCGACAGTCGATTGCACCCAGGTTGGATTGGACACCGGCTCCCGCGTTGGCTCATCTACAGGGAAAGATTCGGAGACAGGCGGCACCGGTTCGGGCACGGGCTGTACCGGAGGCGCCGCCTCGGGCGTCACCTGCATTGACGGCGACGAGTCGACGAGCATCACATCGCCATCGTCGACCTCCATGACATCCGACGAATCGACCTCCATCGGGCCGTTGTTATCGCTCGGTATCTGCGCGGGGGCGGGTTCCTCCAGCACCGGCGTCGGGGCAGGGATGTAGCCCGGCTCCGGAGTTGGCGCGGCGGGTTCCCCGAGCCCGGAGAGGCTCAGGTCGAGATCGTCGGCGACCTGGAGATTGTTTCCCTCCTGCGCCGCCGGGTATGGCTCGCCGTAGCCTTGCTGGGGTGGATAGTACGCCTGCTGGTTGGGGTCGTAGCCGCCTTGCGGGTAATAACCCGCGTTGGGATCGTAGCCTTCTTGCGGATAGTAGCCTTGCGCGTTGGGGTCGTAACCGCCCGGGTACGCGTTGGGGTCGTAGCCCGGCTGAGGGTATTGGCCTGCGTTGGGATCGTACGCTCCTTGCGGATAGTAGCCCTGCGCATTGGGGTCGTAACCGCCAGCGTATGCGTTGGGATCGTACCCGGCTGGGTAGGGGTACCAGTTGCCATCGGTTCCGTAATATCCCTGTGGCGCGGCGTAGGGCTCGGCGGTGGTGTCTTGAATTCCCAGCGCGGTGCGCAACTCGAGCCACCGCTGCTCCTCCGCAGGGGACAAACCGCTCTGATTTCGCTTCTCGTCTAGGAAGCGAAAATCTCTCATCGCTGCGCGCGTGTCGGACATCGCCGCTTTCGTTCGAGGCGCAAGGGATTCTAGGGCGTTCCCACAGGGCGGTAAATCTTCTGTTCGGCGGTCATCGCTGCCGAAGCTCGCGGCGAAGCTCCTCTTCGAACTGGGTGACGGTGCGCCCGTATTTGCGCTCGAACGCTTGCTCGAAAGGCTCACCTCGTCCCAGCTCGCGGATGAGCTCGAGGAGCTTCCCGGTGCCACCTGCCAAGACCAGCTGGCGCACCGCGAGGGCCGACACCGCATAGAGAAGGTGGGGGTTGGGCTGGTCGACGAGCCGGCGGCCCACGCCCATCTGAGCGAGCGTGGGTAACGAATTGCCCCGCGCGACGGCTCTGACCTCCGCGGCCAGCCCTAGGGTGGGCACCTCGCGACCCTCGTGCCGCCATTGCACGTACTCCGCCAGGCCCTCGTTCATCCAGACCGGAACCCGCATCGCCCTGCCGCCGCAGAAGTCGTCGATCGCCGCGTGCACGTACTCGTGCACCAGCGTGCTGGTGTTGCGGGAATTCACCTCCGCCGAATCGTTCATGCGAATGGCGCCTTCGCTGTAGAAGCCGGCAATCGACATGCTCGTCGTTCCACCGAAGTGGGTGGCGAACTCCTCGCGGGAGTAGAGGATGACGTCGACCTGCGATGCACGCGTCTCGCCGAGAATGCGTTGGGTTTCGTTGTACGCCACCTCGAGGGCAGCCGCGACCTTGCCCTCGTATTCGGCGCGCTGGCCGAAATCGCGTTGGCCGTTGAAGTATTTGAAACGGAAGCGGCTGTTGGCGCGGGTGCGCAGCCCCGCTTCGACCCCCGACTCGTAGGTGAGCGAGCCCGGCGTGCGGCCGCTGGTGGCCGCTTGGCTCTTCAGCACGGTGTTTTCCAGCGCGCGTGCTCGGTGCACCGCCTCGTCCTTTTCGCGTGCCGCCGCCCGCGCTTGTTTCAGCAGGACGTGTGCCTCGGGGTATTCCTTGGCCTTCTGGTTCACCCGGCTCAAGGTGGCCACGGCTGCTTGGGCATCGCCGTCGTCGACTTGCAGCCGGCCCAGCGCGAGCGCCAGCGCGGCGTTCTTGGGGTGTCGACGAAGACCGCGGATGAGCGCCTCCTCCGCGGCGCCGCGTTGCTCGCTTTTCACCGCGGCGCGCGCCAGGCAGAGAATGCCTTCGGGGGAGGGGTCGAAGGCCACGCTGCGCTCACCGAGCGAATACGCCATCACCGCGTCGGTGTCTCCGAGCGCTTCGCACCCTTTGTGGAGCTGGGCGGCGATTGCCTTCTTCTCCTTGAACGGAACCTTCGAGGGTTCGACCGCGGAAAAGGCGAGGTACAGCTCTTCCCACGCCTTTTTCGAAGCGAGCTCCTGCGCGCGCGCTGCGCTCGTCGGCGCGGCCAAGAGCGACATGAGGAGCCAAAAGCCCACGAAAAGCCCGTCAGAACGACCAATCGGCGAGAAGCTTGTGGAACTCGGCCAGCTCCTCCTTCTTCTTGTTGCGCTCCATCAGCTCGATCAGCTTCTCATCCATCAACAACAGCCGTCGGCTCATCACCTGCGCCAGGTTGTAAACCATCTTCAGCGCCGAGACGCGCTCGTCCTCGAGCAGCTTGGAGAAGCGTTCGGCGGGAATGCGCAAAAGCCGCACGTCGCTGGCGGCCTGCGCGGTCGCCGAGCGGATGGAGCTGCCGTGAACCAAGCTCATCTCTCCCAGCACGCTGCCGTCGGAGATTTTCGCCAAATGCTGCGGTTTGCCCGCGCGGTCCTTCTTGGTGATGTCCAGGCTTCCTTCGAGCACCACGAACAGCGCGTTGCCGGTGTCTCCCTCGCGGAAGAGCACCTCGCCCTTCTTCGCCGACGTCTCCTCGGCGATCTCGAAAATTTCCCCTGCTTCGCGTTCTTCGAGCCCACGGCAGATGGGAATCTGAATCAACTGCTTCAGCAGCGGCGCGGTCATGGAGCCTCCGAAGTCTTCAGTTCAAATTCCACGCAGCACGGTCGCCTTGCCCACCCGGCCAATCGCCAGCACATAGGCCGCGGTGCGTAAGGGAATCTTCCGGTTGCGGGAAATCTGCGCGATGCGCTCGTACGACTCCTTCATGGTGCGCTCCAGCTCGGCGTTGACGCGCTCCTCTTCCCAGGTGAGGTGCTGGAGGTTTTGCACCCACTCGAAGTAGCTCACCGTCACCCCGCCGGCGTTGGCGAGGATGTCGGGCACCACCAGCACCCCGCGCTTCTCGAAAATCTCGTCCGCCTCGGGGTCGGTGGGGGCGTTGGCGGCCTCGATGACGATGCGCGCGCGCACCTCGGGAGCGGTGGCCTTGGTGAGCACTCCGCCCAGAGCCGCCGGCAGCAGCACCTCGCAATCGGCGGCCAGCACCTCCTCGTTGGAGCAAGGCGTGCCCCCGCCGAAGCCCTTCACCGTACCGGTGCGCTTGACGTGGTCGAACAGGGCCGGCACGTCGAGCCCCGAAGGGTTCTTCACCCCTCCGTGCACGTCGCTCACCGCCACCACATGGCCGCCGTCCTCGTGCAGAAGCCGCGCGGTGTGGCTGCCTACATTGCCAAAGCCTTGGAGGGCGAAGCGCGCCCCCTTCACCGGCAGTCCCACGTCGCGAAGCACCTCGCGGCACACGTAGAGAATGCCGCGGCCGGTGGCGGCCTCACGGCCCTTCGAGCCGTAGAGGTCGAGGGGCTTGCCGGTCACCACCGCGGGTGAATGCCCGTGGTACTTGGAGAACTGATCCATGATCCACGCCATCACCTGGGGGTTGGTGTTGACGTCGGGCGCGGGGATGTCGCGGGTGGGCCCAATGATGTCCTGAATCTGGTCGACGAATTTGCGGGTGAGGCGCTCGAGCTCTTTGAGGCTCATGCGCCCCGGGTCGCAGGTGATGCCGCCCTTGGCGCCGCCGAAGGGCAGGTTCACCACCGCGGTCTTCCAGGTCATCAGCGAGGCCAGCCCCACCACCTCGTCTTGATCGACTTGCGGGTGGTAGCGCAGCCCGCCCTTCATCGGTCCCCGGCTGTTGTCGTGCTGGACGCGGTAGCCGAGGAAGGTGCGAATCTCCCCCGAGTCGAGCTCGATCGATACCTGCACCTTCACTTCGCGCAAGGGCGTGGCGAGCAGCGTTTCAATGCGCTCACCCACGTCCATGAGTCGCGCGGCCTTGCGGAAGTAGTAGGTCGAAGCCTGGGCGGCGTTCATCGGGTGCGTCCTTCTGCGTGGAGGTGCGTCGACGCCGTTGGACCTTAACAAGAGACCGCGGGCAGGCAATCGCCTTTGCGGTAGCATGGCCCATCGATGCGCAAGGTTCAGGTCGAAACCTACGTGGTGACCGAAGAGCGTCACGACCGTGCCGCGGGTGAGCTCAACAAGCTGGCGCGGCGGATTCGTGCTTTGCGTGAGCGCAAAGGTCTCACCCAGGAGGACTTCGCCTCGCGCTGCGGAATCTCGGTGAGCTTCGCCTCGCTGCTCGAGCGCGGCGAGCGCAGCCCCAGCTACGAAACCTTGGTGGAGATGGCATGGGCGCTCGACCTCTCCCTGGCCGAGCTGTTTCGCGACTCTCCGGTGGAGACCTACGACGACCCCTCCTACGCCCGTCTGCCCGACTTCGCCCGGCGCGCCAGGCTCTCTCGCGCGCAGGTCGACCGGCTGGTGGCGGTGGGCGAGGCGATGTTCGGAGTGGCTCCGGGAGCGTCTCGCAGCGGCGGGGCGCGGCCGGAAATGGAAGGGTGCTCACAGGAGGGCTGCGGGCGGCAGGTGTTGGCCAAGGGCCTGTGCGCGTCGCACTACCACCGGGCACGGAGGGCAAGGTCTTAAAGCCTTCGCCCCTGACCCTCACCAGCGGTAGCGCAGACCGAGCCAGAGGCTGCCGTACCAGGCGAGCGCGCCTTGAGTGGGCCGCGCAGCACCGACGTCGAGACCGGCGACCAGGGCGGCGTAAGCAGCCTCCAGCTCTGCGGCGAACGCATCTCCCGTACCGTCGAGGCGCGGCAGCCAGCGCGCGGTAGCGATGAGCCGCGTTTGGTCCGAATCGGCGAAGGCGTAAGAGAAGGTCGGCCCCACCGAGAGCGCGTCGGAGGCCGCCGCGGTGGTTTGCACGCGTTGGTACTCACCCAGCCCGCCCAGACCGATGCGGCCGACCCACAAGCGAAGGCCGGGGGCCGCGCGTAGCCATTGCTCGGTGCCGGCGGACAGCTCGGTGAGAAAGTGGCCAGCCAAGAGCATCTCGATGCCTGAGGAAAGGCCCTCCTCGGGTGGGGGAAACCAGAAGCCGTGGCGAATCCCCAACGCGCCGCCCACCAGCGAGCCCGCGGTGGGGGCGGTGCTCAGCGAGCTGGCGCGAAAAGCTCCCCCGGCGTAGGCATAGCCCTTGGCACGCAAGCGAGGGTCACGCACTTCTCCGGCGGCGGCGATGCCTTCTTCGGCTTCGGCGCGACGACGCTCTTCCGCTTGGGCCAGCGCCACCGCCTCCAGCTCGGCGCGCTTCTTCGCCTTCTCGTCCTCGGTGAGGAGCTCCTGCTCGAGCGCTGCCAAGCGACGCTTGGTTTCCTCCTCGGCCTTGGCCAGCTCGGCCAACCGCGCGGCACGGACGGCGTCGAGCTCGGCGCGGCGTTTGGCTTCGGCAGCCTCCTCCTCCGAGGCCTCGCGGCGCAGCGCCTCCAGTCGAGCTGTTTCTTCCGCCTTCACCCGCTCCAGCTCTCGGCGAGTCTCCTCACGGTGGGCCGCGTCGGCGTCAGCGCGGGCTTTGGCTTCGGCGTCGACCTGGACGCGGCGGGCCTCTTCGGCGGCGCGCAGCTCCTCCTGACGTCGAGCGGCGTCGGTGCGGCGGTGTTCGAGCTCCGCCTGGTACTCCGCGGCGCGGCGGGCCTTTTCTTCCTCTCGCTCGCGCGCCTCAGCGGCC
>JBMORE010000181.1:0-54413 GCA_049322255.1 Myxococcota bacterium
CCCAATGATAACGCGTCTAGAGCAATGGTCGCTCTTCCCCTTCTTCACCAGGTCGCCCGGTTCTTGGTGGCGGCACTCCAGCGGTGCGGGGCGGCACGGGCCTCCGACTCTCCAACTCCACGCCCGTCACGCTCTCGGAGGTCGCCGAATCACCGGACCGCGTTCTAGCTTACGAGCGCATGTCCAGTGGCTCGAGGGACACGTAGCGAAGGGTCGGAAACGCTGCCTGGCACGACGTCGTCTTCCCGGACTGCCGTGGCCCTGTCACCGTGACCGTCGGGTATAACGACGCGGCTTCAGTCAGCGGCCGGGCGAGGTCACGCGAAATCATGAACCGATTGTGAGCAGCACTCTCAATTGGAGCAAACGGGGCTTCAGGCATGGTGGAGCGCTTCGATGGATGGATTCACGAGCTCGGCGCGGCGGGCTACCTCCTGCTCGGGTTGGCGGCGCTGCTCGAGTACCTCTGTCCTCCGCTCCCCGGGGACACCCTCGTCGTCCTCGGCGGCGTCTACGCGGTGCGCGGGGAGAGGTCGTGGGCGCTGGTGTTCGCCGCGACGTTGATCGGCAGCGTGGGAGGCGCCGCCCTCAACTACGCCTTCGGTCGCTTTCTGGCCACCCGCCTCGAGCGGCGCGGCCAGCTTCCGTTCGGGCTTTCTCACCAGCGGCTCGAAGGGCTGCAAAAGCGCATGCGCACCCAAGGTGGGCCCCTCATTCTCTTCAACCGTTTCATGCCCGCGGTGCGCGCCCTGGTGTTCGTGGCGGCTGGAGCGGCGCGCATGCCGATGGGCAAGGTGCTCGCCTTGGGGGCGCTCTCCGCTTCCGCCTGGAACCTCATCGTGCTCGCGCTGGGGATTGCGGTGGGAGGAAACGCCGAGCGCCTCGAGCGTCTGGTCCTCGGTTATCAAGAGGTGGTGCTGTTGCTCTTCGCCGCCGTCGGCGTGCTCCTGCTCCTGCGTCACCTCTGGTTCCGCCGCCGGTCCACCCGAGGAGGTGAGCGGTGACGTGGCGGCGTCGAAGATTCCTCGCGGTGGGAGTGTGGCTCGCCGCCCTTGCTTGCCGGTGCGACCCCCTCATCGGTGGAGTGGAAGTGGGCTTTCGCGTCGATGGCTCGCCCATCGACTTCGGCAAGGCCTTGCAGGGCACCCAGGTGTCGCGCCTGGTGACGCTCTCGAGCACCGGGCGCGCGGCGCTCACCGTGGCGGTGGCCACCGAGGGCCCCTTCACCGCTCCCGCCGAGGTGGTGGTACCCGGCGGAGCTGAAGCGGCGCTGGAGGTGGTCTTCACCGCCGGCGACGGACCTGCCGAAGGGAAGCTTTTGCTCACCGCCAACGAGAGGACCCTTGCCATCGACCTTCGGGGGCGAGGCGTACCCGTGCCGCCGTGCATTCCCTCCGCTCCTTGCCGCGAGGCGCGCTTCGAGCTGGAGAGCGAAGCGTGCGTCGAGTCGGTGGTGGTCGACGGCGCCGCCTGCCGCCCCGACAGCGAGTGCCTGGAGAACGGGCTGTGCCAGTCGGGCGTGTGCGTGGGTTCGCCCCGTTCGTGCGATGACGCCAACCGCTGCACCACCGACGCGTGTGCCGAAGGGTTGGGCTGTGTGCACTCTCCGGTGAGCTGCCCAGCGAGCGGCAACCCCTGCCAGGTGCCGGTGTGCGAGCCGCTGAGTGGATGCGCCCAGGCGCCGGCGATGGACGGCACCCTGTGCGGCTCGGTCGATTGCACCACCGCCCACCTGTGCATCGGGGGAGCGTGCCAGGTGCTCCCCACGCCCGACGGCTTCGTCTGCGCGCCGGCCACCCCCTGCCAAGGGGAAGGGAAGTGTCTCGCCCAGCAATGTGTGCGGCCGGATGCCGGCGAGCTTCTCCCGGCGCATGCGGTGATGCTGCCGGCGGCGCGCGAGGGAAGGCTTCGGCCCATCGCTCACAACGGCAACCTCTTCTGGTCGATGTGCGCCGAGCCGTCCGCCTCCGACGCCGGTTGCCGGCTGACGTCCTACACCGGCAGCGGTTTCTTGCGCTTCGACGTACCGCACGCCGACGAGCGCGCGCGCCAGGTGGTGAACGTCTCCGCCGACGGCGTCTTGGTGCTCGCCAGTGACGCGCTGGAGGCCTACGCCGCTGGAAACGGGAGCCTCTTGTGGTCGGCGCCTTTTGCCTCGCTGCGCCCCGATGCCGGCGTGGAGGGGCGCTCCTCGGTCGAGGCGGTGGCGCGCCTGGTGGATGGTGGCTACCTCGCCGCCATCCATTGGTCGGCGAAAGAGTCGGCCGACGGAGGGTGGGTGCCTTCACGCAGCGCGAGCGTTGCTCGTTTCGACGCCGACGGAGGGGCGGTGGAGCTGGCCTTCCTCGCTGATGCGGGCGCCCAACCCCTCGCCGCCGTCGACGAGTTGGGGCGCCTCTTTCTCTACGACCCAACCGGTCCCCTCACCCGGGTGCATTTCGACGGCGGCGAAGCGGCGCTCCAGGTGCTCGCCGATGTGCCCGGGCTTCGCTCGCTGGCAGCGGCCAACGGCGCGCTCGTCGCTGGGGCCCAGCATCTCTTCGACGCCGACGGGGGCGTGCACGGAACGCTCGCGGGGATGGACGATGCTGGCCAGGCACTCTTTTTTCTTCCTGAGCTTCTGTTGTCTGGTCCCCGCGGCTACGGTTTTTATCGGCGTTGCTTGGCTCCCTTTGGACCGGCTTGCACGCAGGACGAGAAGGCCACTTTCCTGCGCGCCTTCGTACCCACTGACGGAGGCGTCTTGTGGGAGACGAAAATCCTCCCCGAAGGTGCACCGGGGCGATTGGAGGAGGCCGCGCTGGTGTCCGGGGGAGCGGTGGTGACGTTCACCGAGGTCGAGCTCGATGGCGGCCGTCAGGCGCACGTCCAGCTCTTTGCCCAGGGCAAGCGGGTTTTCGTCTGCCCGCTGGTGCCCGGTGCGCACTTGCAAGGCGCGGTGTTCGAGCGCGGCTTTCTCCACGCCGCGGTGGAGCGCGACGGCGGCTGGCGGGTGGAGACGTACGACTTGCAGATGCTCCCCTTGGAGAGTCTCGGTTGGCCGCAGCGCGACGGCGTCTCCGGCGAGCGGCGCGCGCGCTGATGGCGAAGTGGTCAGCGTGAGCCGACGAACAAGACGACTCCCAGCTGCACGCGGTTTGGTCCTGGCAGCGCGATATTCTGACCGCTCCATGTGTGCAGGTAAGTCACCTGTGGCATCAGCGAGAAGTCATCGAAACGAAAGGCGATGCCGAAAGAGCCCCCACCGTGAACGAAGCTGCTCCGGCCGAACCAAAGCTCGTAGGCGCAGCGTGGCGCGAGGACGATTTGGTGTCGATCGCCGACGTTCACGCCGACCAGAAGCGGTAGCTGCGCGGTGAAGGTTTCGATGTTCGGCGCGAAATCACCTCCGTCTAGGAAGTCGAGGCCGTAACCCGCACTGGGTGCCACTGCGAGGTCGAAACCTTCGTAGTCCGTGCGGGCCTGCAGAAGCTGGACTTTGAGGTCCAGCTCTGCCCGCGCCAGAGGCTCGAGCTCGACGCCGACTTCGAGGCGCTCGCTGAGTCCGCGCCGAATCATGACGCTCAAGGTTGGCAGAACCGGAGCGAACGCGGAGGAAGGGGAAACGGGAAAGCCGCTGGTCATCGTGGGAGCGACTGCGAATCTCCATTCCCCGGCCGGGATCGTTCGCGGCAACGTCAGCGTTTGGTACGACGTGCAGCCGAGCGTGACTGCAAGTCCCAGCGCGAACCAACGCAGGCTCATCGACGGTCGCCGTAGGACTCGCGGAACAGCTCGTAGAACTCGTTGGCGATGCCGGTGAAGCGCACCCCGGCGCGGCCGCGCACCGACATGCGGGGGTCTCCCGCGCGCGACCAACTCACCTCTCCGGTGAAGGGAAAGTCGCGGCCGCCGAGCGAGATGCTGCCGCACACCTGCGCGCCGGTACGCGGCACCTGCATCATCTCGATGGCGAAGCCGCCGGGGGAGACGTCGGCGGTGAACGCGGGAAGCTTGCCGCCGAGGGAGATTTTGAGCCGCCGCCGTTGTCTGGGCACGAAGCGTTTGTTCATGGCGCCAATAAGGCTGGCACAGCCTGTCGCGCCCGCCAGTTTTCGTCAGCATGCCGCCCAACCGCGAAACAGACTCATCACCAATAGGTCCGACGGATTTTACATGCGGTCATATTACGCTGTAATTTAACCGCATGTGGAAAAGAGGCCTGGCTGAGATTCTGCGCGGCAGCGGCCACAGCGTCCTTCTGCTTGGGCCGAGGCAGGTGGGCAAGTCGACGCTGATGGCGTCGCTGAGCCCGGACCTGACGGTCAACCTGGCGCGGGAGTCGATCTTCCTCGATTTGGCGGCCAACCCCCGCGCGCTCGAGGAGCGGATTCTCGCCCGGCACGAGTCGAGGCTCACGGTCTTCATCGATGAGGTCCAACGACTGCCCTCGCTCCTCAACACCGTTCAGGCGTTGCTCGACGAGCAACCAGGGCGCTTCCGGTTCCTTCTCACCGGGTCGAGTGCTCGCAAACTAAGGCGGGGGAATGCCAACCTCCTGCCCGGGCGAGTGCATGCCTACTCGCTGGGCGCGATGGTGGCGCGCGAGCTGGCCTATCGGCTGCCCACGCGCCAGGCGCTCTCGACTGGCGCTCTCCCAGGAGTCTTGGGGCACCCCCGCGATGAGACTCGCCGCAAGACGCTCTCCTCCTACGCATCCATCTATCTTCGCCAAGAGATCCAGGCCGAAGCGCTCACGCGTGAAATCGAAGGCTTCGCTCGGTTCATCACCGCCGCCGGCGAGTGGTCTGGGCGCTTCCTTGACTTGAGCAAGCTCGCCCAGGCGGCGCAGGCACCGCGCACGTCGGTGGTCCGGTGGATGGAGGTGTTGGAGGACACCCTGCTCGTTCGCCGAGTCGAACCCTTCGCGAAGAGCGCCACGCGCCGCCTGGTGCAGCACCCGAAGCTGTTCTTCTTCGATGTCGGAGTATGGAACGGGCTCTTGAGAAACTTCGAGCTCTCCGCCGACCGCATCGGCCTGCTGTTCGAGCACCTGGTGTGCCAGCAACTGTTCGACGGAGCAGCGGCGATCGACACCCCCATTCGCGTCGCGACGTTTCGCACCGAGCACGGAGCCGAAGTCGACTTCGTCGTCGAGTTGGCCACCTCCGTGTGGGCGATTGAGCTCAAGGCGTCGCACACCGTCGCGGGAAGCGACCTCACAGGCCTGCGGCGATTTGCCGACTATTATGGGCGCAAGCACAAACCTCGGCTCTGGTACCTGGGCACCGAACGTCGGCGAGTCGGTGGCATCGATGTCCTACCGTGGCAGGAGGGGCTAAGGGAGCTAGGGCTTTGACTTACGCCAGCTGGTCGCCGACGTTGTCGTCGACCCACAGCGCTTCGAAGCGCACCTGAGGCGGCGTCAGGTGCAGCCGCAGCCCCTGCACCGCGGGGCTGAACGCGGCGTAGATGCGCTCGTGGTAGAGCGGCACCAGCACGCAGTCTTGGTGGTGCACCCGCTCAGCGCGGCGGTAGAGGGCTTGCCGCTGCTCGGGGTCGATGGACACCCGCGCCTCGCTGGTGAGCCGGTCGACCTCCTCGTTCTTGTAGCCCAGCCCGTAGACGTTCTGAGCGTTCGAGTTGAGCAGGAAGTGGAGGAAGTTGTCGGGGTCGGGGTAGTCGGCAATCCACCCGGAGCGAAAAGCGGGGATGCGTCCCTCGCGCTGCCGTTGCCAGTAGTCGCCCGCCTCCAGCGCCACGTGCGACACTTCGGCCAACCCCGCCGCCACCAACGGGTGGAAGAGCACCGCGTCTTCGGCCTCGGTGGCGCGGTCGGGTGGATAGAAGAGGGTGAGCCGTACCTTGGACAAGCCGGCCTCGGCCAAGAGCCTTCTGGCCAGGGGAAGGTCGGTGCGCGGCGGCACCAACTCGTCGGCGGTGAGCAGCTCGGGTGGAGTGAGCGAGCGGGCCACCTTGGCGCCGTGGTGAAAGCGTTCGACCATCGCGTGCACGTCGAGCCCGGCCCGAATCGCCTGGCGCACCCGCGCGTCGTGGAAGGGCGGCGTCTTCACGTTGAAGCCCAAAAACCAGCAGTTGGGGGTGGTGCCGGCGAGCACTTGGTGCCCATCGAGCTGCGCCGCCTCGAGCTGCTCGGCGTAAACACCGGAGACGAGCTCGATCTCGCGTGCCTTGAGCCGGCGCAGCGCCTCGGCGCGGTCGGTGTACAGGCGAAACTCCAGCCGGTCGAGCAGCGGCGCCTCGTTGCGAAAGTACGTCGGGTTGCGTTCGAGCACGATGCGCTCCCCTTCCATCGCCGCCAGCCGAAAGGGCCCGGTGCCCACGGGCCGGCCCGCGGCGTCGAGACGGGCAATCGCGGTGGGCGGCAGGGCGAGCAGCTGAAGGAAGAAGGCCTTGGGCTCGCGCAGGCGAATCTCCAGCGTGTGTTCATCGAGCACTTCGAGCCCGCTGACTTGGGGCGACTGGCCAGCGAGGAAAGCGCCAGCGCCTTCGAGCTCCTGAAGAATGGATTGCTCCGGCGAGTTCACCTTCGGGTCGAGCAGTCGCTCGAAGTGCGCCTTCACCTCGTGCGCGCTCAAGCGGCTGCCGTCGTGGAAGGTGACGTTGCGGCGCAGGTAGATGCGGTAGCGGCGCGCCGAGGGGTCGGCATCCCAACGCTCGGCGAGCTCGGGGTGGAGCGCTCCGTCCTCCGAGCGCAAGAGCGGGTTGTAGAGGTTGGAGGTGATCTCCACCAGCTGCAGGTCGAGGGTGAAGAGCGGATCGAGCCCGCGGGTGGCCTCGAGCATCTTCGACTGGTGAATGCCGACGCGTAAGGTGCCGCCGCGGCGGGCCGCCGGGAGACGGAAGCGGAAGACCTCGGCCTCCAGCCCGTTGGCCTCGTGAGACAGCTGGTCCACCGTGCGGGAGAGCGCGTCGGCGATGCGAATGACGGTGCGGGCGTCTTCGCGCACCTGGGCCACCTCCTCGGAGATGGCCGAGTCGCCCAAGGTGAGCACCTGGTTCGCCGAGCGGAGCTCGTCGATGGCCGAGGTGAGCCTCGACACCGCATCGGAGAGTTGGCGCCCGGTGCTTGCCTGGCCCTGCGCCTTCTCCGAGGCGGTCTCCGCCACCCGCGCCATCTCCTGGGTCTGTTTGGCGACCTCGCGGCCGCGCGCCGACTGCTCCACCGCGGCGTGGTTGACCTCCTCGATGAGGCGGGCGACGCGGCGGCTGGCGGCAACCACCTCGTGCCCCTGTCCCTCCAGGCGGGCGGTCTCCGCCACCGTGCCCTCCACCGCGGAAAAGGTGCGCTGGGTGATGGCGCGAATCTCCTTGAGCGCTCCGGAGGCGCGGTCTCCCAGCCCGACGCCCGCGGTGGCCTGCTCGCGGCCCTCGCGCACCAGGTCGACCGCCGTCTCCACCGCGTCGCGAACCGACTTCACCATGCCGGTGATTTCACGGGTGGAGCGCGCGGTGCGCTCGGCGAGGTTGCGAATCTCGTCGGCGACCACCCCGAAGGGGCGGCCCTGCTCACCCGCCTGGGCGGCGATGATTGCCGCGTTGAGGGCGAGCAGGTTGGTCTGGTCGGCAATCTCCTGAATGACGTCGACGATGCGGCCGATCTCGATGGAACGCGCGCCCAGGGAGTCGACGAGCTCGGCGGTGCGGCGCACCGTCTCCTCGATGCGGTAGATGCCGCGCACGGTGTCAGCCACCAGCGCCTCGCCCTTTTGCGCCGTGGCGGTCACCTCGCGAGCGAGGTCGCCGGTCTCGTTGGCGCGGCGGCGCACCGAGTCGATGCCGCCCTCCACCGCGGAGACGAAGCTCTCGGCCTCGTGGGCGAAGCGGGCCAAGGCATCGCCCGAGGCGGCGATGGCGGTGAGCCGCTCGCTCATCTGCTGCACCCGCTCGCTCGTCTTGTGGGCGAAGTCGTCGAGCGTATCGAGCGCCTTGACCACTTGCTCCATGCGCTCGGTCATCTCCGAGAGCGCGCCGGTGGTGTCCTGGGCGAACGCTTCAATCTGCTCCACGCGCTTTCCCGCCGCTTGCAGGCTCTCGCCCATCGCCCACACCGCGCCCAAGGAGCGGTCGACCGCTGCACCCTGGCGTCGCGCTCCCTCGAGCAGCTGCCGAGCCTGCGCCCCCACCTCGCGGCAGGTGTGGTGCACGTTGCCGGTGACGCGTTGCACCTGCGCCAGCGCGCGCCGCAAGGACTGCACCAGCCGGTTGAGCTCGACCTGGCCTTCGACGGGGTCCTTCAAGGTGAAGGTGAGGTCGCCCTGGGAGAGGCTGGAGACCAGGCGCAGCCGCGCGCGGGAGCGCCACTCGGCCCAGCGAAACCAGATGGCCCAGCCGCCGAAGGTGAAGGCGCCCATCGACGCGAGAACGACGACCGCCCACCCGTTCCATTCGGAAGGATGCCCGGTGACGAGGTACGAGGCCGAAGCGATGAGCGCCCCGGCCAAAAAGCCGCCACCGAGACCGAAGGCGAACAAGTACCGTCTGGAGCCCATGGAGCGTCGCCGACCCTAGTCGAGCTTTGCGGCGGCGTCAGGTTCGCTTTCCCGAGCTTAGAATGACGTTCGTGTGGATGGTGCTGGCGTTGGCAATGACCGCAGCTCCGGCCGAGCAGGCGAGCTTTCTCTTCGAGCTGCGGCACGTTCCAGTAGGGACTGTCCAGCTGAGCCTGTCAGGCCAGCGATATCGCTACCGCTCGCACCAGCTGTTCAGCCGAGGAGCACACCGGGGGGAGACGACGCAGGAGGCCTCGTTCGAGGTGGGCGCGCAAGGTCACCTGGCTGGGAAGGCGCTGATGCCCGAGGGACTGTGGCTGTGGCGTAGACGACCGATCGGTTGCAGCCGGGTGCGTGAGGAGCTGACGCGCATGGAGAAGGAAGCGTGCGTCGAGCGCTCGCAAGGGAGGGCCTCGTGGGGCATTCTCGGCGCACAACCCTTCGAGGCGCGGTACGACCTTCAGGGCCTCTTGGAGCGCCTGGTGCTCGGCGACGCCGTGTTCACCCGGGTCGCTGCTCCGCCGGGCCTTTCGCCCCCTGAGCTCTTCGGAAAGGGTTTTCCCGTCGAAGGGAGAGGAGGGCGCCTGGCGCTGTACCCCCGGGTCGAGCTCAGCCCGCGTGCGCCGCTGAAGCCGTTTCCTGTGGAGGAGGCTCGGGCGTTGGCCCAGCAGGTGCGCGCCTCGTTCGAGGTGCAGGCTCCTTCGTATGCCGATTTCGGCTCGGAGAAGGGCGCCCTGGTTGGCAGCTGTTTGGCGCACGCGCGGCGCTTCGTGCGCCTGGCGAAGGAGCGGGGACAGGAGGCAGAAGTGCTCTTGGGCCTGGTGGTCGACGGCGGGCGAGCCTACCCGCATGCCTGGGTGCGGTTGACCGACGAAGCCGGCCGAGCCCTCGAGCTGGATCCGACGTGGCTAGAACACGTGACGCCGGCGACGCACTTGGCCCTGGGCCCCGAGGGAGAGGCCGGCACGCTGTTCCTGGAGCTGTTGGCTGGAAGGGCCGACGTCGTGCGTCGATGACGACTCTTCGCGTGCGAGGAGACGCTGTAAACTGTTCGCTTCCAAACAGCGGCCTGCTAGCGTTTCACCCGCCTTTTCAACTCCCAAGGGGGAAGTCCAATTGAGGCTCTGTTCGCTCGTCTTGATCTCGTTCACGATGTCGCCCGTCGCTCTTGCTCAAGAAACACCTGCGCCCACACCAGTAGAGGAAACCCAGCCAGCCACCGACGTGGCCAAGCCGCCTGAAAGTGTGCCCGTGGAACCTGTGGGTGTGACTCCCCCCGAGGGCGCGGCGGCCGGGAGCGCTCTTCGGCCCATGGAGGAGCTGTCCATCGAAGAGCTTCTCGAATTGGCCTCGACGCTGCGCGAGTACGTCGCGGCGGGGGGCGCGCTGAACCTCCTCAGCGTTCCGGGCGCGGTCAGTGTCATTCAAAGAGAGCAAATCGAGTCGCGCGGAGCGACCAACATCACCGAGGCGATGCGCGGCCTGCCGGGCGTCGACGTCTCGATGATTACTGCTTCCCAGCCGCTGGTCGGCTTCCGAGGGGCCAACCCCTTCGACTCCCAGCGGGTTGCGCTGCTGGTCGACGGCGTTCCCATGAACCTCGACTTCTTCGGGGTCAAGACCTACACCCAGCTGCCGGTCGCGTTCACCGACATCGAGCGCATCGATGTCCTTCGTAGCCCTGGCGTGCTTTACGGAGCCAACGCGGTCGCCGGCGCCATCAACGTCGTGACCAGGAGGCCGGCGAAGACCGAGCTGGTGGCGCGCCTGTCAGGGGGCGAAAACGTTTACCGCTCTGCCAGCGCCAGCGCCGGCAGCCCGTTGAAGAACGGCTTCTTCCGCGTCAGCACCGAGTACGCGCGGACGAATCAATTCGGAGACCGGCAGGCGGTCAGCGGCCTGGGGCCCGAGCTGGTGGAGGCGCCCGCATCCTCCAAGGCCCGCTCGAACCTCCTTGTCGATAGCCACTTCGGAGCCTCCGCCCGCGCCAACGAGCGGTTCGGCAGACACGCCTTCGACGTCACCGGGGCGCTGACCCAGTTCCAAGGCTTTCTGCGCTTCCCCGACCGCATCTGCGAGCAGCAACTCTCACTTCAGGGTCTGGTGGCGAGCGCGAGTCACGAGCTGACACTCGGCGAGCAAAGCTCGTCGCGTCCCTCGACGCTCACCAGCCGGTTGACGTTCGCCCAGTCTCGAATGGACTTGGTCTCGGCGCGCGCGATTGCCCAAAGTGGTGTGCTCCCTGGTTCGACGACCCCCCTGGTGGGTGCCTCGCCTCACTCGCTCACCCGCGACGACTGGATTCTCAACAGCCAACTGTCGGTGCCGTTTTTGCAAACGTGGGAGGGTCAGCTCGTTGCCGGGGTCGAGCTGGAGTACACCACGACCCGCAGCGTGCGCATGTTGGAGTCCGACGTCGGCAAGGTTTACGGGGGCGTTTACGCGCTTCCCTCCGTCTCTCTGGGCAAGCACTTGCGCGTGTTCGCCGGAGGGCGGGCGGACGTGGGTCTACACGGAAAAGCGCTTCTGTCGCCGACCGCCAGCGCCGTCTATCGGTTGGGGGAGTTTCAATCGGTACGAGTCTCCGTCACCTCCGCCCAGCGTTCTCCGAACATCTACGAGCTCGGGTTGGCGCTGCCCTTCATCGAAGATGCCTCGTCGGGCAAGCGTGGGTACTACTTCGGCAACGCAGGGCTGGAGGCCGAGCGGCTCAGCCAAGCGGAGGTCGGCTACCTGTGGAGCTCGGATCGGGTCAATGCCGGTGCCAACCTCTTCATGGCCCAGCTCGAAAACCAGCTGGAGATGGTCGAGGTCTCCTCCGGGCGCGCCGATGCACGCGGGTTTCGCGCCACGGCGCTCGAGCTCCACGGGGGCGACTCGGGGTTGCCGTACCTCGAGTATACGAACCAGGCGAACGTGAGCACGCTGGGCGCCGAGGTCTTCGGAGAGGTGAAGCTGCCTGCGGGAGTGACCCTCAACGGCAGCTACACCTTTTTGCGCTCCCGCGCGGCGGTCATCAGCGACGAGGCGGACGTCGTTCGGCGCGAGAGCGCAGCCGATCGCAACGCCCCACCGAATCGGTTCTCGGCGGGGGCACGCTATCGGCTGAGCGGAGGGCCTCTTTCGGGAGCCACCTTCTCTGCGTTCTACGACTGGTCTGACAAGACCACCGCCTACGTCAGCGGCAAGGCGCTCACCATTCCCGCCTGGTCCAGCGTCACCGCGAGAATCTCCGTTCCTTTGCCGCGGGAGGCGGGAGACTTCGCGCTGGAGTCGTTCAACAGCCTGGATGCCTCCCACTTCGAGTGGCCTCGTCACCAGGTCGGAAGGCGAATTCTCGGCACGCTGACGCTTCGCATCTAGCCGCGACTCACTTCGAGGGCAGCTGGCCCTCGAAGGGGACCATCGCCAGCTTCGTTCCCGGCTCGGCCTGGAGGAGCTCTTTCGCCCTCGCGGGCAGATAGGCGAGCTTGTCATCGAAGCGTACCGGGGTGCGCACGGCGCGAAAGCGGCTTTTCCCCTCGTTGCTTTCCACCGCCACCAGCATCTGCTCGGCCTCGCGCTCGAAGTCCGCGGCGCCCAGCTTGGCGGTGCGGAAGTGACGCACCAGGGAAATGTCCGCGAGGTCTGCCTCGAAGTGTGGCCCACCGTCGAAGGGGTCGATGTGGTCCACATGGGAAAAGCCGATTTTTTCCAGCAAGTGCTTCACTCCGCGCGTCTCCGGCCCCACCTCGCCGATGAGCTTCTGCGCGCGCTCGGGGAAGAGGGTGGCGTAGATGGGCGAGGCGGGGAAGAGCTCCTTGATGAACTCCTTGTTCTGGCGCGAGAGCCGGTCTGCCTCCTTGTAGGTGAGCCCGGTGAACTTGGCGCCACAGACCTCCCACAAGAGCGAGCGGGAATCGGGCAAGAGCGGCGGCAAAAGCTCGGCGAGCACCCGCTCTCGAAAGAGCTTTCGGTGCATCGCCATGTAGAGGAAGCGCACGTACGAAAGCTGCTTGCCCGCCTTGTCCGGCCCGGCCCGAAAGGGCGGATCCACCACCAGGCCGCCAATCTCGGTGGGGCCGTCGTAGTTGTAACCAATCGACAGCACCTTGTGCCGGAAGAGGCGGTCGAGGGTGGCCGAGTAGTGCTCGACCTCGGAGACCTGGAAGTAGATGTGGGGCGCCTCGCGGGTGCCGTGCTGGGCGATGATGAGGCTGGTGCCAATCAGCTCGCGGTTGCGCACGTCCTCCAGCACGAAGAGGTACTCGCGCGCGAAGGGGGCTCGAATGCGGCCGGAGAAGCTCCGCGCCGACTTCTCCAAGAGCGCCTCGAGCACCGCTTCGTTGTTGGGCAGGTTGACGCTGTTGAGCACCGACGCCAAGCGCGTCAGGCCCTTCAAGTCTCCCTTGTGGGCGTCGCGAAGGAGCAGCATGGCCAAGGCTGGGCGGTATAGCGGACCCACGGCATCAATGGCTACGAGCTGCACTGCTCGACGCGGGCCGCGTGCTTTGGCAGGGTGCGCTCATGAAGCTCCAGGCGGTGGTGATAGGTGGCACTGGTTACGGCGGCGCCGAGCTGTTGCGGCGGCTGCTCTTCCACCCGCACGTCGAGGTGGCGAAAGTCACCGCGGCGGACAACATCGGCAAGCGTGTGGGCGAAGTGCACCTGAATCTCGCCGGCCTCACCGAGCTGGCCTTCCAGCAGCTTCCGGCCAAAGAAGCGGTGGCGGGAATGGACGTGGCGTTTCTCGCCTTGCCGCACAAGACCACCGCCCAGGTGGTGTTGGAGATTCTCGACTCGGGTTTTCCGGGCCGCATCGTCGACATGTCGGGCGACTTCCGCCTGCGTGACGCGGCCGCCTACGAACGCTTCTACGGAGTGGCGCACCCTTCGCCTGGGCTGCTCGCCGGCGGGCAGTTCATCTACGGGCTTCCCGAGGTGAACCGCGCCGCGCTGAAGACGACCAAGCACGTCGCCAGCCCGGGGTGCTTTGCCACCACCGTCGCCTTGGGGTTGCTCCCGTTGGCGAGGGCCAAGAAGCTCGTAGGGCCGGTGCACACCGTGGCCGCCACCGGCAGCTCGGGCAGCGGCGCCAACCCTTCGCTCACCACCCACCACCCCTTGCGAGCCTCCAACCTGCGCACCTACAAGCCGCTGACGCACCAGCACGTGCCGGAAATCGTCCAGACCCTGGAGCTCGCCGGAGCGCGTGAGGTGTCGCTCGAGCTCGTGCCGGTGTCGGCGCCGCTTCCCCGCGGAATCTTCGCCACCAGCTTCGCCGAGGTGAGCGCTTCCACCACGGAGGAAGAGGTCGCGGCGATGTGGCGCGACTGCTACGCCCAAGAGCCGTTCATTCGCGTGGTGAGCCCGGCGCGCCAGCCCGAGGTGGTCGCCGTCGTCGGTGGCAACTACGTCGAGGTGGGCTACGCCCTGGGGCCGGGCACCGGGAGCACCCGCCGGCTGGTGTGCTTCTCGGCGCTGGACAACTTGGTGAAGGGCGGCGCCGGGCAGTCGATTCAAGCGTTCAACGCGATGATGGGCTTCGACGAGCGGCTGACGTTGGCCGAGCCGGGGTTGTGGCCGTGAACCTTGCGGCGCATGCCGGTCGCTGGTTCGTGGTGAAGGTGGGCGGCGAGCTCGCTCTCGACCGTCCAGCGTTGGCTGCGAGCGTGGGTGCCGCGGTGCGCTCCTTCCTCGCGGCGAAGGTGAAGGTCGCGGTGGTGCACGGAGGTGGGCCGCAGGCCACCTCGCTGCAGAACCGCTTGGGAGTCGAGGTGAAGCAAGTCGCCGGCCGGCGCATCACCGACGAGGCGACGCTGGAAGTCATGAAGATGACTCTGGGCGGGCAGGTGTCGGTGGACGTGGCGGCGGCCTTCAAGCTCGCCGGTGTGCCCGCGCTGTGCACCACCGGCGTCTCCTGCGGCCTGGTGGAGGCAGTGCGGCGCCCGCCCAAGGTAATGCCCGGCGCCGGCCCCACTCCGGTGGATTTCGGGCTGGTGGGGGACGTGGCACGGGTGGACACCGCGCTGTTCGAGCGGCTCTCGGCGGCCGGGGTGGTGCCGGTGCTGGGCTCTTTGTGCGCCGACGCCGGCGGCCAGGTGCTCAACGTCAACGCCGACACGGTAGCGGCGCGCGTGGCGGGCCACCTGAAGGCCGCCAAGCTCTTGTTGGTTTCCAACGTGCCCGGCGTGCTGCGCGACAAGAACGACCTCTCCACCCGCATCCCCCGGCTCACTCCCGAGGAGGCGCGGGCGCACATCGAGGCCGGCGTCATTCAGGGAGGGATGATTCCCAAGGTGGAGGAGAGCGTGGCGATGCTCGAAGAAGGCATCGAGGCCATTCACATCGTGGGCGCCTCGCCGCCGTCGGCGATTCTGGAGGAGGCCGCCTCGCCGGGCAGCCGCGGCACCGTCTTCCTCCGGGGAAGAGGCGCCTGACCCAGGCGCTCAAGAAGTAGGCGCGAGCAGCCATCGGGCCACCGCGTGCCATACCTGCTCGAACGCCTCGCGGGAAAAACCCGAGCCGGTGCACAGCCAGTCGTGGTGCGGGGGCGAAAGCTTTTCGCCCGCGAAATGGCCGAGCACATCGAGGTGGTCGGCCACCGCGCAGGCGATGACGTCTCCCCAGGGCTGCGAGAGGGTGGGCACCACTCCGTCGTTGTCCGTCGCCGAGGGCAGCTCGCCCAAGCCGGCCACCAGCGCCGCCCGCGTCGCTTCGGAAAGCGGGAGCAGCTTCTTCGCGTCCATACCCGCCGCCAGCCGGTAGAGCGCGTCGTAGAGGGTGTGGGTGGCATGGGCGTAGGCCGACAGCCCCGCCGCCAGCCGGCTGCCCAGACCGGGCGGCCGCGCGCGCGTCACCACGCAGCCGTAGCGCACCTGGGGGCGGTCGCGGGTGGAGGCGTTGAACAGCTCCATGCTGTCGGGCGCGAGCTGAAGCATCAGCGCCTGGTCTTCACCCACGTCGGTCATGAACTGGCGCAAGGTGGCGCGGCGGTCGGCGGTGAAGCCCCCCAGCATCTCCTCGATGAGGCCTACGAAGAGGCCCTCGTCCTTTCCCCCCTCTCGGCCGGTGAACATCCGCGTCACCTCGGCCAGCGCCGAGAGCGGCAGGCTTCCCACTCGCAAAGCGTAGATGGTGGAGAGCGAGAGCAACTGGAGCAGCCGCTGCCCCAGCAGGCTGGTGAAGAAGGAGGCCACGGGGGTGCCTCGATGAGGAGTGCTGACGGTGACCAGCGAGCGCACCCGCGCGGCGTATGCTTCGGCGGAGAAGGCGGTGGGGAAGCTCGCTCCCGGTGAGAGCAAGAGCCGGGCGTCGAGCCCGCCGCTGGAGTGCCCCACCAGGTGGAGGGGCGCCTCGTCGCTCCCGGCGGTGGCGGCCAGGGCCTCGAGCAGCCGGGTGGCGCGCCTGGGCAGCGATGCGGTGGGTGGCGTGTGCACCACGTGCACCTGCGCGTGGGCGCCCAGCTCGGAGAGCGCCCGGGTCAGCGTGTCGCGCACGTGCCCGAAGTAGGCGAAGTCGCCGAGGTTGGCGAAGCCGAAGAAGCCGGGGACGAGGAAGACGTGCAAGGCGCGCCATGCTAGCTGCGCGACGGGTCGACGCGCACCCGCTCACCACACTTGGGGCAGAAGTCGGGAGCGCCGAAGTGGTGGCGGTCTGGGTCGAACCGCTCGCGGCGCAAGACGATGATGCCGCACGAGGGGCAACGCACGTCCGTTGGCGCCGGCCGTGGGCCGACGGATGGGTCGCGCTACCTGCTCGCACCATGACCTACTCCTCCTGTGTCCCCGGCCCATTGCTGATACGGTGTTTCGCTCTTTGCGGGAGAAGATTTTTGTCCGCCTCGAGGAGCGCCGACGTAACCCAGGCTCAGGTGTCCGAGGTCGATCCGGATTTCGTCCGGGCGCTGCGCGCCGGAGCTCCCGACGCGTTCGCCCACGTGGTGCGGCTCTTCACCCCTCGGCTGCGACGTATGGCCCTTCGTTATTTCCACAGTCCCTTCGACCAAGAGGAAGCGCTCCAGGAGGTCTTTGCCCTCCTCTTTCGTCAGCGCGAGGCCATCGACCCCTTGCGCGCCGACACCCTCGAGCCCTTCGTGATGACGCTGGCGAAGCGGCGGATGATTGACTTGGTGCGCCAACGGGGCCGCACCGTGGCCCTCGAGCTTTCGGACCCGGAAGAGCTCGAGTGGGCCGACGAGGCCCCCGACCCCGCCCGCGCCGCCGCGGACAGAGAGCTTTCCGAGCTGTTCGAACGTTTCGAAAAGAAGCTCAAGCCCGCTTACAGAGCGTACTTTCACGCGGTGTTCGTCGAGGGCAAAGACTTCGACGAGGCGCGGGGGGCGCTGGGCTTGGGGACGTTGCGCGCCAAATATTTGAAGTCGGTGCTCTTGCGCAGGCTGCGCCAGCACGGGCCGCTGCTCGAGGCGCTTGGCCGGAGGAGGGGAGAATGAGCTTGGGGCATCCGCGCGGGCGCATCGACCGCTACCTCGCCCGGGGAGACCTCTCGGTGGACGGCGAGGCCGCCTTGCGCGCGCACCTGACCGCCTGCGAGGCGTGCCGTGCCTACTACGACGAAGGAGTGCTTTTGCTCCGAGCGGCCCGGGGCAGCCTGGAGGCAGAAGGCTTGGGGGAGCGCGCGCGCCTGACGCGGAGAGCACGAGCGGTGACGGCTCCGAGGCGCGCTTCGCCGCTGGCGACGTGGCCGTGGCTTGTCGCGCCGGCGGCGGCGTTGGGGCTTGCGCTGGCTGCCTTCCTCGTCTTCTCGCCTCCCGCGGTGCTGGGCACGGTGGTCGCCTCCTCGGGCGGCCTTTTCATCGACGGCCGGCCGGTCGAGGAGGGTGCCCGGGTGAAGGCAGGCGAGTGGGTGCACGCGGCCAAGGGTGACGGGGCGCTTTTGCTGGAGCACAACCGCGCGGTGCTCCTGCGTGAGGGCGCGCGCTTGCGCTTCGACCATCGCGGCCAACTGGCAGAGTTGGAGGCGGGGCGGGCGCGCTTCGCGGTGGAGCAAGGACAGGGCGTGTTCGAGGTGCGCGCCGGCGAGGTGCGCGTCACCGTGCTGGGCACGGTGTTCGCGGTGGAGCGAAAGAAAGAAGGCGCCGCGCTGGTCGGGGTGCACGAGGGGCGGGTACGGGTGAAGGCGAACAACGAGGTGGTGCTTGCGGCCGGCGAGGAGACCACGGTGAGTGGTGGAGAGGCGCAGCCTGCGCGTGCCGCGGGCCCCCGCGCGCTGGAGGAGGACCGCGGCGGCCAAGCCTCGTTGCAGCGGCTCTTCGAGCGCGCCGTCAAGGTGCCCAAGAACTTGAAAAAGGTCTTTCGATTTTGACCGCTCACCGGCACCTCGCCCGTGGCCCCGTGGCTCCCGCCACGAAGAGAACCCGGAGCCTCATCGCCTTCGCCTCGCCCGTAGGTACCCTGCTACCCACACCCCCCCGAGCCACCACGCCGTGCCCGCCCCGCCACCACAGCCACACCCCACGCGCAGATGGAGCGGCCCGCTCCTGGCCGCTCCCGCGCCGTTCGCCACGCCGCCATCGGCCAAGACACCTGCATCGGAGGCAGCGCCCGCATCCAGCGTGGGTCCCCCTCCGTCCGCGCTGCTGCCGGCATCGAACGTTCCGATACGGAAGTCCGCCTCTCCCTCGCTGTTTCCTCCGAAGGAAACCCAGCGTCCCCGGCCCGAGCCCACCGGGTACACGACTCGGGCCCGCCAGCGGTAGGCGCCGTCCGCCAACGCCGTCAGGGCGACGGTGGCCGAGCCACCCACCGGAATGCGCGAAGAGCGAACGGTGCCAAGCCCGTCGAAGGCCACTCCGAGGCGCTTGGTCTCCACTTCCAGCTGAAGTCCTCCTCCCACGCCGTTCTCCTGGGTGACGCGCCCCGCGAGCACCACCGAGGAGCTGGGAGCCGTGGTGCCAAGCCCCAGCCGCGTCACACCATCGGCTTGGAATTGCTTCAGCCCACGCGAAAGGCCAGGCGCGCGATCTCCCCCCAGATAGAGGTACGCGCGGCCTTCGTCGGCCTCACCGTTGTCGAACATGAAGGCACCCGCGAGGACGTCACCAAACCCATCGCCGTTGACGTCTCCTGCAGAGGTCACTGAGTACCCCAACCGAGCATCAGCCTGGTCTGACTCGTCCGACCCCCAGCCAATGGCCCCACCGAGACCCGTCACCGACCCTAGAAACACCAGCACCTGGCCCTCGAACGTCACGTTGCCGGTGAACTGCGCGACGCCCACGACGACGTCGGCGAAGCCGTCGCCGTTGACGTCGCCGGCGGAGGCTACCGACTCCCCCATTCGGGCGCTGGGCTGCATGGACAGCACGCTCCAGTCGGGGGAGGCGCTCAACCCGGAAGCTGAACCCAAGAAGACGAATGCGGCGCCCGAATCCGTCCCGCTCGAGGAATAGAGGTGGGCACCGACGATGACGTCCGCAAACCCATCGCCATTGACGTCGCCGGCCGAAGCCACCGACCAGCCGAGCTCGGCACCAGGACGGTCAGGCTCGTAGCTCCACGCTGGCGCGGTGCCCAAGCCCGCTGGCGAGCCGAGGTAGAGGAGGGCGCGCCCTTCCGCTGACTCGCCGTTGTCCCAAAAGGGCGCCCCGACGATGACGTCACAGAACCCATCGCCGTTGATGTCACCCGCCGAGGCGACGGAGACTCCAAAGCGGGCCACGGCTTGATTCACTTCGGCGGTCCACGCAGGGTTGGCGCCCAGCCCGGCGGGCGAGCCGAGGTAGACGAACGCGCGGCCCTCGTCTGGCTCGCCATTGTCGTACTCCCGGGCGCCGATGATGACGTCCCCCAAGCCGTCGCCGTTGACGTCGCCCGCCGCGGCCACCGAATGCCCGAACTGCGCGTTCGCCTGGTTGCCTTCAGCCATCCAGGCGAAGGTTGAGCCCAAGCCAGTCGCCGAGCCCAAGTAGACGAACGCTGCGCCTTCGCCGGCCTCGCCATTGTCGAACTGGCTGGCACCGATGATGACGTCGGCATGACCGTCGCCGTTGACGTCTCCCGCAGACGCCACCGCACCGCCGAAGCGCGCGTTGCCTTGGTCGGCCTCGCCGATCCACGACGAAGTGGGCGCCAAGCCACCGGCGGCACCCCGGTAGACGAACGCCCGACCTTCGTCGAGCTGGCCGTTGGCCGCTTCGGGAGCCCCAACCACGACGTCGGCGAAGCCGTCGCCATCGACATCGCCTGCTCCGCCCACCGAGAAACCAAAGTGGGCGGTGGATTGATTCGACTCCGCCGTCCAAATGGCGGAGCCGGTGAGGCCCCGGGTAGTCCCCAAGTAGACGAAGGCCCTTCCCTCGTCCACTTGCCCATTGTCGAATAGATATGCGCCGGCGATGACGTCACCCAGACCGTCGCCGTTGACGTCCCCCGCCGAGGCCACGCTGCTGCCGAGGCGCGCAGCGGCTTGGTACGACTCGACGCTCCAAGAGATGCTCGAGCTCAGACCGTTCTCCGAGCCCAGGAACAGATAAATCCGCCCTTCACCCATCTGGATGTTGGTGAAATAGTCAGCGCCCACGACGACATCGGCAAAGCCGTCGCCGTTGACGTCCCCCGCCGAGGCCACCGAGCGCCCAAAGCCGGCGCTCGTATTGTCGCTCTCGAACGTCCAAGCAGGAGCCGCGCCCAGCCCGGTCGGCGAGCCGAGGTAGAGGTAAGCCCGCCCCTCGGCGGACTGACCGTTGGTGTAGGAATCTGCCCCGACGATGACGTCGGCAAAGCCGTCGCCATTGACGTCGCCCGCAGAGGCCACCGACCAGCCGAAGGCGGCGTTGGCTTGGTTCGACTCCGCCGTCCACGCGGGCGTCGTGGTCAGGCCGCTGGCCGAGCCGAAGTAGAGGTAGGCGCGACCCTCCCAGGTTTCGGGGTTGCTGTAGTAGCTGGCGCCGACGACGACGTCGCCCAAGCCGTCACCGTTGACGTCCCCCGCCGAAGCCACCGAGCGCCCGAAGTTTCCATTCACCTGATTCGATTCCGCGGTCCACACAGGGGTGCTCGCCAGACCACTCGAGGAGCCAAGGTACAAAAAGGCCCGCCCCTCGTTCGACTCGCCGTTGTCGAAGTTCCGAGCGCCGACGATGACGTCGGCGTAGCCATCGCCATTGACATCGCCCGCCGAGGCCACTGAAACACCCAGCTCCGCGTCAGCTTGATTGGACTCGATTGTCCACGCGGGCGTTGAGCCCAACCCCGAGGCCGAACCCAGGTACAGCTGCACCTGGCCTTCGGAGGACTCTGTATTGCCGTAGCCATCGGCCCCCACGAGGACGTCCGAGAAGCCGTCGCCGTTGACGTCTCCAGCCGAGGCGACCGAGCGCCCCAAGGTCGCGCTGTCTTGGTTCGACTCCACGCTCCACGCCGCGCTGCTGCTCAGCCCGCTCGCCGAGCCCAAGTACAACGAGACCTGCCCCTCCAGGGCCTGCCCATTGGAGTAGGTGAACGCCCCGACGAGGACATCGGCAAAACCGTCGCCATTGACGTCTCCCGCCGAGGCAACCGAGTTACCAAAAGATGCCCCGACCCGGTTCGACTCGGCGGTCCAGACGGGGTTCGACAGCAGCGATTGGATTTGGCGGCGGGCCGCAGCCCCATCGTCATCAACTTGGAGTGGAGCCTCCCGGGTGGCTTCACAGGCCGATCCGCAGAGCAGCCAGAGCCCCCACACGGGAATCGCCATGCCGAACCGACGCACCTGCCCCATCTTATGCCGTTGGCTCACCGGCGCTTGTCGAGCGCGCGAATCGACGTTTTAGCCACGGGGCCGCTGGGCGCAGGCGACCAGACCCAGGCCACCGAGGGTCTCCTCCACGCGCACCGCCTCGAAGCCGATGTCCTCCAGGGCCTGGGCGAGGCCTTGGAGGGTGAAGCGGCCGTGGAAAAAAGAGGCAGGGCGCCAAAGGCTCATGGAGACGAGAAAACGCGGGTCGAGGCTGTGGCGTAGCAGCTCGCGCAGGCGGGGAGGGCCCTCGTTGGGCTCCATCAAGACGAGCTTTCCGTCGGGCCGGAGCACGCGGTGGCACTCGGCCAACGCCGCGCGGCGGTCGGGAATCAAGTACAGAAAGCTGTGCGCGGTGAGGGCGTCGACGCTGGCGGTAGCGATGGGCAGCCGGGTGGCATCGGCGCGGATCCAACTGATGCGTCCGGGAGGGAGCCCGCTGCTGGAGGCTCGCGCCTTCGCCTCGACGAGCATGCGCCTGGCCAAGTCCACCCCCATCACGGTGGCGGAGGGCCGCGCGCGGGCGAGCTCGAAGGTGGATACGCCCGGGCCGCAGCCCAAGTCGACCAGGGTGAGCCCCTCGCCGCGGGGAACGTGGGCGAGCAGCTTGGCGTAGTTTCTCCGCCAGGCGTGCTGCGAGGTGAGCCAGCCATAGACGCCGGCCCCCGCCTCGAACAACCACTCCATCGGCCTTCTCACCGGGGGGAGCCTCGTAAGGAGCGAACTGCCCCGACGCCCTGTGCGATGTAGAGGAGCAAGAACAGCCGGAGAATCACCGGCCACAGCGGGCCACCCGCGGACACCGCGCGCAAGGCGAAGGCCAGCGCCTCGAGCGAGGTCAACCCGAGCGCCAGCGCGAGCGCGAACAAAGAGCGTCGCTCGGCAAGAAAACCCAAAAGCCCGAGCAAGGCCGCGAGCACGAGCGTGCCCCACCCGAGGTGAAGGCGCTGCTCGAGGTACGCAGAGCGGGTGGCGAGGGCCGCCAAGGCCAGGACTCCGTCGAGCGCCGCCACTGCGTAGATGGCGTAGGCGGCGTGACGGAGCTGACGCTCGGAGTGGAGGGCAGGAGCGGAGTTGTCCATCGCGAAGTCCGGTGCGGTTTACCCCAAGCCGGCACAAGAAGGTACGTGCGCGCCGCCGCGAACGGAGCGCTACAATCGCAAACCCGTGCGACCGCTTGGGCTCCTCATCGCGCTGCTCGCTTCCTGTGCAGAAGAGCGGGCGGAGCCACCGGCAAAACGGCAAGCCATCATCGGCGGGCAAGAGGACCTCGCCGACGTCGAGGTGTTCCTCCTGGGGATGAGCTTCGACACCGGGGCGAACACCATTTGCTCGGCGACGCTCATTGGCAACCGCTCGCTCCTCACCGCAGCGCACTGCGTGGACCCGGCGCGCCAGAGCGCCTCGACGGTGACGGTGCGCGCCACCAACAAGGCCTCGGCCGCGCAAGCGACGTCGAGCGATTTCATCGACGTCTCCGAGGTGCGCATGCACCCGAGCTGGAGCCCCTCGGCCCAGACCAGCCCCAACGACATCGCGCTGCTCTTGCTCGCCGCCCCGCCCACCGGGGTGAGCCCCAAGCCGTGGAACAGCGCCGCGTTGTCCGGCTTCGCCGGCCGGCCGATGCGGGTGGTTGGCTACGGACGCACCGACGCGGCGACCTCCAACGGTGGAACGCGGAGGGCGGTCACCCTCAACGCCGCCGCCGTCGACTCCTCGTACATCGACTTCGGCGCCTCGGGCGTGGAGGGCATCTGCGCGGGCGACTCGGGCGGGCCCAGCCTGCACCTGTTCTCCGACGGAGTGGAGCGCCTGGTGGGTGTGCACTCATACCAGTCTTCGCCGCAGTGCGGAGACGGCTCCGACGTCCGTGTCGACCCTCACGCAGCCTTCATTCAGCAGTGGCTCGACGAGAAGGAGCCCGCGCAATGCGCTCGAGACGGCTCCTGTCAGGCCGCGTGTACGCCGGCGGACCCCGACTGCGTCGCCGAAGGGCAGCCCTGCGCCAGCGATGCACAGTGCGAGACGCGAAGGTGTGTCAGCGACTCTCAGAGCACCACCCGTTTCTGCTCACGCGCCTGCGCCCAGAGCTCGGAGTGTCCTTCGCCGATGACCTGCACCGGGGGTGTCTGTCTGCACGCGCAGGGTCCTTTGCCCGAGCTGGGGGAAGCATGTCAGGTGGGCCAGGCGTGCGCGGCGGGCTCGGTGTGCTCGGGCCCTGTGGGGTTGGGCACGACCTGCCGGCTGACGTGCGAGACCGATGGTGGCTGCGCTGCCGGCGCCGAGTGTGTGGACGGGGAGGGCGGCCAGCGCTACTGCCGTGCGATGGGCGCTGACGGGGGACAGAGCGAGCTCGACCAAGTGAACGGCTGCACCTGCACCTCAGTTCGAGGCGCGGAGCTGGTGGCGCTGCTCTTCGTGCTCATTGGCGCCACTCCATGCCAAAGGCGACGGAAGGACCTCCCACGCTCTCACTCTGCGGGCCGTCGAAGATGGCTGCGTACCCCAAGCTGGCGGAGATAATCACCGTGCCGGTGGCGCCCACGCCCCCCACGTAGGTGCGCACGCCGAACTCTCCGAATGCCCAGCCGTTCTCGCCGCCGCCCCCTCCGCCGAAAAGTCCGAGGCGGTTGGTGAGAGGAACGTTGAGCTCTCCCCTGCCGACGCCGAAGACGAACTCCTGGGGCCGGGAGAAGATGGAAGAGTGCCAGGTGGCGTTCAGCCCGTCGATGGAGCCCAGCCGCAACAACTGGTTGATGGTGAGCCCGGTGTTGCTCTCGCAGTTGGAAGAAGAGACACACGGCCCGGGGGCGCCGACGAGCGAGCCCGCGCCCAGGCCAATCTCGAAGTAGTCGGTGGTGTAAGCGGCCACCGCCGACACCGAGGAAGGGTAGTGGCGGTCGCGGGCATTGAAGGTGAGGCCCAAGGGCGACACCGAGAGCTCCACCTTGGCCGGTACGTGGGTGAAGTAGTAGCTGCCGAAGGCGTCGAGCAGAAACCCCACCGGCTTGGCCGCGGTGGACAGGCCGAGGAAGGGTCGGGCGTGGAAGCCGGCGCGAAGCTGAAACGGCGGCCGGCGCGAGACGAACAGCCGTTCGGTGACCGGCTCCTCGGTGGGGAGGGCGAGGTCTTGCACCTCCACCACGTCGCCGCGGCTCAAGGGAGCCATGGAGCGAGTCTCTTCTGCCTGCTCGATGCGCAGAACGGCCACCACCTCGTTGCTCGGCACTTGCTTGAGGCCGCCGCTGACCAAGTCCGGCTTCCACACCAGGCGTTGGGAGAGAATGCGAACCCGGGCGCCTTCCTCGAGGCCCGCGTTGGTTCCGGCGTCGAAAATCGCCCGGCCTTGCGAAACCTCCACTACGTGAACGACAGCGGCGGGCCGTGCGAGCTCGGTGGGCGGCGCTGACGCAGGTGCCTCCACGCCGGGGGCGGTTGTCGCAGGCGCCGCCGCTACCCAGGGCGCAACGTCGGTCACCAGCGCTGCCTCTGGTTTTTGTGGGTTCTTCAGGGTGAAGGCGACCAGCTCATGGCGGGCCTCGATGGCCAAGAGCCGTTCACCCTGCACGAGGAGCTGAATGAACTGACGCCCTTCGGCGAAGCGGTGCAGCACCTTGGGGCGGGCGGGCTCGGAGAGGTCCACCGCCACCAGGCCGCCGGTCGCCAGCGCGGCGTAGGCCACCGGCCCGACTACCAGCGCCTCGCGAACCGGCCCCAAGGCCAGTCGGCCGACGACCTGGCCGGTCTGGTCATCCATCACCGCCATGCCCTCGGCGTCGGGCTTTACCCGCGTGCCGGCCTCTGCCGTCAAGGACAACGACAACAGACAACACAGCGACAGCACCCAAGACCTCGTTCTCATAGTCCGCACGCGCGGAACGCCTCTGCGAAGACGCCCCGTCCTTTCTCATCCATGTGCTCGTAGAGGTAGCGACGCGAGCGGCAAAGTCCTTCGGCGCGAGCATCCTTGGCGGCCAACGCGGCCTCGAGGTCGAGCCGGCCCTTCGGAACGTACCCCTGGTCGCAGACGAAGTAACGCCCACCCTTTGGGTCCTCGAGGAGCTTGGGCGCACCTTCCGGGCAAGAGACGGTCACGAAGGGGTCGGCCACGTTCATGTCGCGTGGGCGGTGGTACTCGAGCGGCACCGCGTCGCGGAGCACCGAATAGATTCCATACCACCCGAGGGCGTCGGTGGGCCGGTGGAGCGGCTCTTGAGGGCTGCGCTTGCGCGCCTCCGGTTTGTGGTACCGGTGGCAGCCGCCGCAGTCGTTGCGCTTGGTGAAGAGGGCGACGCGCTTGTCCCGCTGGGCCTCGTCCATCAAGTGCCCCTCGGCGCTCACCGAGGGGGCGTTCTGGAGAAAGGTGACGAACAGGTCGGTCGCCGCGCGCTCGGCTGAGGCGTCTCCCCGTGGCCACTCGTATCCGAAGAGCGGCGCCTGTGGCAGAGGTCCGTTGGGGAGGTAGACGTGAAAGTGCTCGCGGCCCTGCGCATCGAGGCGGGTGCCGCGCACGTCCAGCACCGTCCAGCCCTGTATGCCATCAGGAAGAGAGTAGGCGCGCCACTCGACGCGGTCCGCCGCCGTGCCCGGAGGGTAACGCAACGTGGGTCCCCACTCCCGTTCCTCGACCTCGATGACTTTCCCCGCGGGGACGCGGAGCCACACGGTGATGCGGTCTTTCTCTGTCCGGGTGGAGGGAAGACGAATCGGCGGCACCATCTCCATGAAACCCTGGTCGACCCAGTAGGTGACGGGGCGGTCGATGTCCACACGGGTGACGGCGGGTACTGGCGTCGAAGGTGGAGCGGGCTGAGCGCGCAGCAGGCTCCAGAGCCCAAGGCCGCCCAGGAGCATCACCAAGAAGGCGATGACGCGGAGTTGGTTTTTCACGGTCGTCGGCCAAGCAGCAAGATTCATGCACTCTTTTTTGCTTCGCCGCGACGTTCCCCAAAGCCGCAACGGGTGCCGACCGGCCACTATTGAACGCAATTCATGCGTGAGGGCTTCCCCCACGCCGTCCTCGTTCACATTCAGTGTGGGGGAGGCGAGCGTGCGACGACGAGCCCTTTGGGTGGCGGTGTTGTTGGCGGGGTGCGAGGTGGGGGGCCCGGTGGACAGCTCGACGTTCGATCCGCAGCTGCCTCCTGCCGGTGACTCCTCCCTCAAGGGGTGGCTGCAAAACAACTACTACCAAGCGTGGCGCTGTGAACAGACAGCGCACGACCCCGCGCCGCCGTCACCGCACGGGCGCAACCGCGTCTGCCACAACGACCTTCTGGTGGCGAACGAAGGGAGCGCCGAGCTTCCTGTCGACGTCGCCTCGGTGCAGGAGCTGGTGGGCCCCGACGGCCTGGTGGTGGGGTTCACCGTCTCGCGCAAAGTGCGCCCCGGTACCCAGGACAGCAGCTGGTACTGGTACGAGCGCGTGCGCTTCCAGGTGTACGTCGACGGCGAGGCGGTTCGGGTCTGCTCGTCTTGTCACAGCACCGCGACGGGCGACTTCGTCTTCAGTCGCGCGACGCCGGCCAACTAACGGCTCTCCCTGCCAGAGGAAATCTCTATGATTCATGCGGAGTCTTTCCCGCATGGTCCGATTCGCATGGCGAACCTGATTCTGGAAGTCGAGCACAAGGGCGAACGTGCGGTGCGCGTGTTCGATGCGTCGCAAGATCGGCGGGTCATCATCGGCCGGGCTCCGAATTGCGACCTGGTGATCGAGTCGGCTCACCTCTCGCGCAAGCACGCCATGCTCTTGTGCACGGGGGCGGGCTGGCTGTTGCAAGACCTGGGGTCGACCAACGGCGTCTTGCTCAACGGCAAGCGAGTGGCCAACTCCCGGCCTCTCCAACCCGGCGACGTCATCAGCATGAGCGGGGAAATCCGCTTGCATTTCGTCGGTGGCGAGGTGCCAGAGCGGTTGGTCAAGCCGGTGAACCTGGTGGTCGACCTGGAACAGGGCGCCGCGCGCTTGGGCGAGCAAGACCTCCCGCTGTCCGCCGCGGAGCTGATCTGGTTCGCCTTTCTCGCCGTGCACCGCTCGCAGTCGGAAGGCTGGGTCGTGGCCGGGACAGATGGGCACGCCGCGCTGCGGGCATTCGCGGCCTCGTTGCTCGATCGACCATGGGCAAGGCAGATGAAGACGCGCCCGCTCATCGATCTCGCGCACGGAGAAGAGGTCGATGACGAGGACTTGAAGAATCTGCGCGGGAAAACCGCTCAGAAGCTCAAGGCCTTCTGCACGGGCAGCCGCGCATGGATGGCCGGCTTGCTGGTGCCCGAGGTGTCGGGACGGAACCTTCAACGGCTCCCGCTGCCGCCTTCCGCCTACCGCCTCATCGGGCTTCCCTGACGGCAACGTTGCCAGGGCCCACTCGTCGCGCGCACTTCGGCACACTGGCGCGCATGAACCCAACCCCCCTCACGTTGCAAGCGTCGCTCGATCGGCCGCGCATCGGCCGCGGTCAGAGCACCAGAGTGCACCTCGTCGCCGAGATTTCGGCGGTCAAGCCCGAAGGAGCCCTGGAGCGGCCCCCCGTGGCCCTGGTGCTCGCGCTGGATACCTCGGGCTCGATGGCGGGACGGAAGCTCGAGCATCTGGTGCGCTCGGTCGAGCTCGTCGTCGAGGCGCTCCGGCCCGACGACTACATCGGGGTGCTGTGCTTCTCGGACGACGCCCGAGTCTGCGCTCCCCTGACGAAAAAGAGCGGGTGGAAACGCTCTTGGCTGGGGGGATTGAGGGCTGACGGCAGCACCCACATCGAGGCGGGGCTGCAACTCGCGGCCAAGATGAGCAAAAGCTCCCGCATCGACGCGCGCGCGGCGGCGGTGCTGCTGAGCGACGGCCAACCTACCGCGGGGGCCACGAGCCCGCGTGAGCTGACAGCGGTGGTCAGGGCGCTGCGCGATCAGGTTTCCTTCTCGACGCTGGGGTATGGGAACGACCACAGCGAACAGGTGCTCGCCTCGATCGCCGAAGTCGGCGGCGGCGCGTACGCGTTCATCCCCAGTCCCGAACAGTGCCGCGGCGAGCTGGCGCGCGCGGTGGGCAGCCAGGCCGAAGTGGTCGCCGATCGGGTGCGAGTCACTTTCGAGGCGGGGCGAGGCTTGGTTCCGCTCGACGAAGTGCGCCTGCCCGATCTCTGCGCCGGTGACCGGCGCCTCGTCTGCTTCGCGCTCGATCTGCCGGCGTACGCCGAGCTGGGGCCGGCCACCCTGGGCGTGCTCCGCGTCAGTTGCCGGCGTGGCGGCGTCGACTGCGCCATGCTCGAACAACGGGTCGTCGCCGAGGTCGCCGAAAGCCCCGGCCCCTTGGATCCGGTCGCCCACGGTTTGCGGCTCTCCCAAGAAGCCGAAGAGGTGCGCAAGCGGGTCGCTCAGCTCGCCGAGCAGGGCCGATTCGAGGCAGCCACCCGAGAGCTGGAGCGGGTCATCAACGACATTCGGGGCGCGCCCGTGGCATCGTCAAGCCCAGCCCTGAGCGAGGCGTTGGAGCAACTCATCGATGACAGCGCGCTCATGAAGCAGCGTCCCGATGCCCAAGCCCAGCGCGCTTACCGCCGTGGCCAGCTCGCTCCTCGCGCGAAGTACCGCTCGCAGATACTCGACGCTGCCATGGGTGACCTTCCGGCCGCGCAGCTGTTCGTTCTCGGAGAGCCCAACCCCGACCCCATACCCCTGCGAGGCGAAACCACCATCGGCCGCACTTCGGATGCCGACCTGCAGCTCAGCTCGGGCAGCGTCTCGCGGCGCCACACGCGCATCGTCGGCGCCGAGGGCGAGTTCTGGGTGAACGACCTCGGCAGCTCCAACGGCACCCTGCTCAACGGGATGAAGGTGAGATCCGAGCGGCTGCGCGACGGCGACATCATCGAGATTGGCGAGTTCAAGCTGCTCTATCGCCAGGCGTGAGGTTGCCCAAGAAAGCGGGCCAAGGCCTGCGCCTTGGGCACCAGCGAAGAAACCTCGATGTGCTCCTCCACGGTGTGAAACCCTTTTCCCCGCGGCCCCAGTCCGTCAATGGAGGGAATGCCCATCGCCGCCGCCGTGCTGGCGTCGGAGCCGCCGCCGCACAAGGGCGCCTCGCCATCGCCCAGCCCGCTGGCCCTGGCGCAGGCGGCGTACTCGGCCAAGAGCGCCAGGCTCGTCTCGGTGCGCGAAAGTGGAGCGCGCGACACGCCTCCTGCAAGCGTAAGCCGCGTCCCCGGCACGCCCTGGGAGGCTTCGACGGCGGCGAGGCGCAACTTCTCCTCCAGCGCCTGGGCGTCCGAGGGAGAGAGGAAGCGAAAGTCCACCTGCGCCTGGGCGTGGTCGGGCACGGTGTTCTTGCTCCGCCCGCCGGAGATGACGCCCACGTTCACTGTCACTCCGCGCGCATAGTCGGTGAGCGCCTGCGCCCGGTCGACGAACTTGGCCAGCGCCCAGATGGCGTTTTTCCCTTGCTCGTGCGCATTGCCCGCGTGGGCGGCCACTCCCTGCGCGGTGACGGAGAACATTCCGGTGCCCTTGCGGCAGGTGATGATGGCGTCGTGCGCGCGCCCCGACTCGAACACCAGCGCGGCGCGGCAGCCGGCGATGGCGTCACGGATGACGCTCTGCCCTTCGGGAGAGCCGACCTCCTCGTCGCTCACCACCACGATGCGCAGCGAAGGAAGGCTCGATGGCTCGCCAACGGCGGCGAGGGCTCGCACCGCGTACGCCATCACCACCAGCCCGCCCTTCATGTCCAGCACCCCCGGCCCACGGCGCAGCTCCCCGTCGCGCCGGTAGCCCTCGAAGGTGCCGGGGGGAAACACCGTGTCCAAGTGTCCGAGGAGCGCCACCGGCTCGCCTGCGCCTTGGGAATGAAACACCATATGGTCCGCGTAGCGCTGGCTCTTCACCACCTCGCAGGCCAGGCCGCTCACCGCGAACAAGCCCTTCAACGCCGCGCCCACCCGGTTGCCGCCCGCAACGTTTTCGGCGAAGGAGTTCACCTCCACCAACTCGGCCAGGTGAGCCTCCATCTCGTCCTGCCGGCTGGTGAGCCAAGCCGCCGCTTCTTCGCCGAGCTTGCTCATGGGAACTAGGGTTTCTTTGCGCCGGGGAAACGCAAGAGATCGGAGTCCAAGGTGAGCAACTCGGCTCCTTGGCGCTTGGCCGTGGCCGCGATGAGAGCATCTGCCATGTGAAGCGAGTGGTTCGCCGCCAGCAGGACGGCGTCGTAAGAAACCTCGGCATCGACAGGCACGAGTTGGCATTGGCCCATGTTGACCAACACCTCCTCCATCACTTCTTCTCCACTCGTGCGGCGGACGTAGCGGCCAACTTCGTACAGGCTGACGGCGGACACGAGGATGTTCGAAGGATCCGCGAAGAGGTCCTTGCGCTTGGCGGTGCGTGGTCCGCCGACGAGGTGCTCTATCCAGACGGAGGAATCGAGCAACATCACAGCCGATCTTCCTTGTCGCGAAGAGGCACCGAGTCGTCCCGCTTCACCTTGCCGCGCAGCGCAGACAAGGGTTCCACGCGCACGAGCTTCAAGCCGGTCTCGGTGACGAGGACCTCAAAGCAAGTACCCGGGCGGATGTTTGCCCGCTCGCGAAGCTCGGCGGGAATGACGATCTGGTATTTGGAGGAGACGGAAACCATCGAACAATCCACCATGATATCGATACTAAAATTAGTTTATCGATAGGCCAACGAATCGTCAAGGTGCCCGCCCGCTCGCTCTGCAAGCGATTGCCGGGAAATTCCGGGTACTTAACCCCCGTGGTACTGTGCGCTCTCCTCGCATGGCCAAGGCCAAGGACAGCGCCGCACCCGCCACGAAGGGAGCAGGCCCCGAGCTTCGTCTTCTCGATCGCCGTGCGTTCGTCGGCTTTCCCGAGCTTTCCGTCGCACCCGGGCTCACCCTCACCGACTTCGCGCTGCAGATTCCCGACGTCACCTTCCCCTTCAACGTCACCGGCGGCCCGGCGCGGTACCAGAAGAAGAAGCTCGACTTCGGGTTCCTCGAGCTGTCCGTCGACGCCGAGCTCATCTCGCGCAAGGTGGCCGAGCTTTCGGCGCAGCTTGCCGAGCTCTCCGAGCTTCGGCTGCACTTCCGCCCCGGCTACCTCGAGGGGCAGGCGCGGCTGCACGGAAAAGAACGCGCCCCGGTGACTTTCAAGGTGGCCTTCGACGGCGATGGCGATGCGCTGGCGGTCTACGTCTACGACGTCCGTCTCTACGCCTTCTCCACCACCCCGGCGGCCCAGGTGCCGGTGCTGCTGTCGCGCGCGCTCGCCGACTTGGGCGTGCTCCCTGAAGTCGAGCTGCGCGGAGCCAACGGCTTTGTCACCCGCATCCTCCCTGAGTTGGTGCGCCGCGCGGCGGTGAGCCGCGGCTACAAGATGCCCTCGCTCGACCAAGCGCGCCTTTCCGCCGCCGAGGTTTCGGGCAAGGGCTTGCGGCTGCGCTTCTCCTCCGGAGGCCTTCCGCCCGCCCACACCCCCGACGAGGAGCTGCTCCTCGCCCTCGAGGGAGCGCGTGCCTTCGCCGACGCCGAAGAGCTGGTGGCCCAAGGCAAGCTCGACCCAGCGCGCCAGGCGTACCTCAAGCTGGGAGACCCCCAAGACGCGCACCCCTTCGCGGTCGAGCGGCTCTTGTCGCTCTTGGTGGCCAACCCTTCCGCGCACGAGATGGCCCTCGACGTGGCCGCCCACCTCGCCCGCCGCCGCGACCGCAGTGCCGCCGCGCTGTGGGCGGAAGGGGTGGTGCGCGAGCGCCGCGGGGAGAGCGCCCGCGCCTCCGAGCGCTACTTGGCCTTGTGCGCGCTGGCCCGCAAGAACCAGGAGGAGGCCTCGGCCTTCTTCGCCGCCGAGTCCGCCGCCCGTGCTGCCCGCGACCAGGCGCCGCAGATGGCGGTGCGCGCGCTGCACGAATTGCTGGGCTTGAAGCCCGACCACCTGCCTTCGCTCAAGGCGCTGGCGCGCGCCTCCGACCAGGCCGAAGACCGCGCCGGCGCCATTCGCGCTTACCGGCGCATCGCCGCCTTGGCGCGTGACCCCGCCGAGGCCGCCGAGGCGCACGTGCACCTGGCCCGCCTGTGCGCTCTCACCGAAGACGACATCGCCGGCGCCCGCTTGCACTGCGAAGCCGCGCTGCGGCTGGCTCCCGACCACCCCGAGGCGCTCTACCAGCTGGGCGAGCTGTGCCACGCCGGCGGAGAGCACCTGCGCGCGCTCAAGGCACTCGACCGGTTGCGCGAGGTGGCGATGGGCCGCCACGAGGTCGACCGGGTGGGCAAGGCCAACCTCCTGGCCGGGCGCGTGTGGGAGAAGGGGCTCGGCCAGCCGGAGAACGCCCTCTTGCGTTACCGCGAGGCGGTGTCCTTGCTCCCGGGCGAGGCCGAGCCGCTCTACCTCGCCGCCCGCGTCGCCGAGAGCCTGGGCAAGACGCAGGAAGCCATCGCCGGTTACCAGCAGGCCATCGAGCTCGCCGGCCCCGCTCCCCGAAACGAGGTGGTGCGCGCGGCGGCCCACGACGCCCACCACGCGCTGGCCCGCCTCTACAAGACCAAGCTCTCCGACCCCGCGCGCGCCCGCGACCACTTGGAGGCCGCGCTCGCTCTGAACGAGCGCGACATGGTGGCCATCGACGAGCTGCTCCCCTACTTCCGCGCCAGCGGCAAGGCGGCCGAGCTCGCCGACGCCTGCGAAAAGGCGGCCGCGGTGGTGGAAGACCCGGCGCGGCGAGCGGCGTTTTGGGCCGAGGCGGGAGAGCTCTACCGCGGGCGGCTGGGCAACCTGGAAAAGGCAGAGCGGCTGCTTTCCGCCGCGCTCGACGCCGACGGCCACAACCCCCTGGCCCTGGAGGGGATGCTCGCCCTCGCCGAGGGCCGACGCGACGGGGGCCAGCTGTGCCGCTGCTTGTCGGCGCTCGCCGAGCTGGCCCAAGACCCCAAGGAGCGCGCCCGCCACCTGCGCCGTCTTTCGGTGGCGGCACGCGATTTGGCCTTCGACCTCGAGCTGGCCGCCCGCGCCTTGAGCGAGTTGCTCACGCTCGAGCCCGACGATTTGCCGGCGCTGGGCGAGCTGTGCGGCCTGCAGCGCCGCCGCACGGACATGAACGGGCTGGCCACCGCCCTGGAAAAGCGCGCGGGCGCCGCCGAGCGCCAGGGAGACAAACGCCTCGCCGCCGCCGCCTTGCGCGAGCTCGCCCAGGTGCTGGAGGCGAGGTTGGGCCGGGTGGGCGAGGCCCTGGTCGCCTTGGAGAAGGCCGCCCGCCTGGCGCCTGACGCCGGAGTGCTCTTCGACTTGGCCCAGCTCTCCTTGCGCTGCGAGCGCCCCGAGCACGCCCGCCGCGCGCTGGAGGACTTGCTCTCCTCCATGCCCAAGCACGCCGCTCCCGAGCGGCTGGCCGAGGTGCGGGCGCTGCACGGCCGTGCCTGCGAGCTGTGCGGCGACTTCGACCGGGCCAAAGAAAGCTACGCCGCCGCCTTTCCCTTGCGCCGCCTCGACGAAGAGCTCTTCGGCCGTCTGGAGGCGCTCTATGCGCAGGCCGGCCAGCAGCGGGAGCTCACCGAGCTGTGGGCCGCGCGGGCGCAGGCGCTGCTCGCCTCCGGGCGAGCGAAAGAAGCGGCTCCCTTGTTCTTCCAGAGCGCCCAGGCGCTGCTTTCCTCCGGCGACCATGCGGGAGCGGTGCTTCGCCTCGGGGCGGCCCTCGACGCCGCGCCCCAGGGAGAGCAGGCCGGTGACATTCTCGAGGCGATGGCCGAGCTGGAGGTCGCGCGCGGCGAGCGGCTGGAGGCGGCCAAGCTCCTCGCCAAGCGCGCCTCGCTCCTGGAGGACGCCCGCGCCTCCTCCCAGGCGTACTTTCGTGCCGCCACCTTGGCCGCGGGCACCAACCGCGAGGCCGGGTTCCTCGCCAAGTCGCTCGAGCGCGACGCCACCTATGCTCCCGCCCGGGTGCGCCGCGCCGAGCTGACCTTTCAGACCGATCCGCGTGCGGCGCTCGCCGATGCCGAAGCAGTGCTGGCCCTCGACGAAGGCGCGTTCCCCGAAGGGGTCGACCGTCTCACCCTCACCCGCAAAGCAGCTACGGCCGCCCGCGCCGCCGGGCTGGCCGACACCGCGCGCAAGCACCTGGCCCGCTACGCCGCCATGCGCCCGGAGGACTTGGAGGCGCTTCAAGAGCTCGCCGAGCTTCACCGCGCCGCCCACGCCAAAGAGGCGCTGTGCGACTTGCTGGGCGAGCTGTGGCCGCGGCTTCCGGGCGCCAAGAAGCAGCAGGCGCGCAAGGAGTACGCCGAGCTTTCCCTCGAGCTGGGCCGGGCGGTCGCCGCCACCGAGGCCCTGCGCGCGGTGCTCGAGGCCGAGCCCACCGACCTCTGGGCGGCCCAGAAGCTGCTCGCCCTCTTGCCCGAGCAGGACTTCACCGGCCCGGTGGCGGACGAGCGGCTCTTTTTGCTCTCGCTTCTGGCCGACAACGCCCGTGGGGACGAGCGGGGCGAGCTGCTCGTGCGCCGCGCCCGCGCCCACCGCGCCGCCGGAGCGACCGCCGCCGCCCGCGCCGACTTGCGTGACGCCGCCGCCTCCTCGCGCCGCTCGGGAGCGCTGTACAAGGAGCTCGCCGAGCTGGAGCGCGAAGCGCACGACGAGGCGGGAGAGCTCTTGGCGTGGAAGGAGGCGGTCCGCGCCGACCCTGGGCTGGGCGAGCTCGCCGCCGCGCGTCTTTTCGAGCTGGCTGCGCGCCGCCTCGAGGCACACGACTACTCCACCGCCCGCGAAGGGTTTTTCGCCGCCGTCGGTTTGCCCCTGGCCCCTTCTGAGCGCTGCGAGGCCTACTTGGGGCTTTCCCGCGCTGCCGAGGCCTTGGCCGATGAGCAGGGCGCGGCGCAGGCCCTGCTCGAGGCCTCCAAGCAGGGCCCGGCGCCCCGCCGCTGCGAGGCGCTCTTGCGCCGCGGCAGCTTGCTCGAGCGCGCGGGCGACTCGTCGGGTGCCGCTCAGAGCTACGAGGGCGCGCTGGCGTTGGCCCCGCGGCAGGCGCAGGCCACCGAGAGCCTCAAACGGGTGCTCACCGGCATGGAGGATTGGTCTGGGCTGGCGGAGGTGCTCGCGGCGGAGGCCGCAGGGGCCCCTCGGTCTGCGGCGGCTGCGCTCTTCGCCGAGCTGGGCGCGCTCTACCTCGAGCGGCTGGGCCAAAAAGGTCCCGCAGAGGCGGCGTTGCGTCGCGCGGCGCAACTCGACGAGAAGAACGTCGAGGTGCGGCGTCGCTTGTTCACCTTGCTCGCCGAGCGCGGTGAGCTCCTCGAGGCGACGAAGCTGCTCGAGGAGACGGCTGCCGCGCTGGAGCCGGCGAAGGCGGCCGCCGTCCTGCGGGAGGGAGTTGCGCTGTCGCGCCGGGCCGGCGACCTGGAGCGGGCGCTCAAGCTGGCGCGAAGGGCCCATGAGCTCTCCTCCGCCCAGGGAGACGACCTCCACGCGCTGGCCGAGCTGCTCTACGTAAAGGGAGCGGTGAAGGAGGCGCTGCCGATTCACCAAGCCCTCGCCACGCAGGTGGACTTCGCCGACAACCCGGAAGGGGCAGAAGGGGCCCTCTTGCGCCTGGCCGACCTGGCCCAGCAAGTCGGGGAGGCTTCGCTGGCTGAGCGCACCTTGCGCCGGCTGGTGCAGGAGCGCCCGTTGCACTCGCTCGCCGTGGAAAGGCTCGCCGCCCTGGTGCACCCAGCTCGGCCGCGGGAGGCCATCGAGCTGCTCGCCGCCCACGCCGGAGAGCTGGCTGCTTCCGAGCGCGCGGTGCAGCTTTTGGTCGAGCTTTCCGGGCGGGCCCGCGAGGAGCTCGCCGACGTCGAGCTGTCCGCCCAGCTTCTACGCCGCGCCGCCGAGCGTTCGCCCCAGCCGCTGGCCCTCTACCGGTCGCTCGCCGAGCTGTACCGTGAAAGCGGGCGCACCCAGGAGCTGTCCGCCCAGCTTTCGCAGATTGCCGCCCTCGAGCTGGAGCAAGGCGACGTCGAGGCCGCCCTGGCCGCCTACGAGGAAGAGGCGCTCTTGGCCGAGTCCTCCGGGAGGGTGGACGAGGCGCTGCGCACCTTGGTGGCGGCGGTGGAGATTTGCGAGGACGAGGGCCGGCTGGAAGCCGCCGCGGGCCTGGAGCGGCGGCGCGCCGAGATTTTGCGCGACGCCAAGCTCGACCTCGATGCTGCCGAGGCTGCCCTGCGCCACGCGTACGAGCTCCACCCCGAGCTGGTCACCACCCAGCTGGGGGCCGCCCTCGCCGCCCGCCGCGACGACCGCGACGGGGAGATGGACTGGCTGGAGCGCTCCCTTGCGCACCTAGGCTCGCCCGAGGACCGCGGGGAGGTCTTCCTCCGCTTGGCTCGGCTGCATCTAGGCGATGGCTCTGGCGCTGATACCCCTCACCCTATTCCTCTCCCAGAGGGAGAGGGGGCCGCCGACGCCGCCGAGGCTGCTTTGCGGGAGGCGCAAAAGAGCGCCGCGCACGCTCCGGTGGCCGAGGAGCTGCTCGCCGCGCTCTACGAAAAGCAGGGGCGCCTGGCCGACCTCGCCGCCCACTACGAAGAGGCTGCGGCGCGCACCCGCTCCACCGAGGAGCGGGGCCGGCTCCTGTTGCGCGCGGCTGAAATCTACAAGGACCGCGCCGGCAAACCGCACCAGGCCGCAGCCGCGCTGCTCGCCGCCCGCGCCGCCGCTCCCGATGACTGGGCGCTCACCGCCCGCGCCGCCGACATGCTGCACGAGATTGGCCGTGACTCCGACGCCGCCGAGCTCGACGCGCTTCTCCTCGAGCACGACCCCTTCCATCCCGCTTTCACCCGCCACGCGGCCTACCTTCAAGAGGCGCGCGACGACCAGGCGCTGGGGGCGCTGCTCTTGGCCCGCGCGGAGCGGCGCCAGAAGGAGGAGGCTGCCCAGAGCTACCTCGCCGCCGCCGCCGCTTTCCGCCGCGCGGGCGCCAAGGAGCGGGCGCTTCTGTGCGAGGAGCTGGCCTTCGAAGCCCACCCCGCCGATGCCGCTGCCTTCGAGGCCGTACGGGCCCGGCTCAAGGGCGATGTCCGCCGTCTCGCCGGGCTCTTGTGGGCCCGCGCCGAGGCGGTGCCCGAGGAGTCGGCGGCCCTGTTGGCCGAGCGGGTGCGCGCGCTCGCCGACGCCGGCGAAACCTTGCTGGCCGCCGAAGCGCTCGACGACTTGCTCCGAGTAGCGCCCGACGACGTGTCGGCGCTCGCCCAGCGCGGCGACATGGCCGCCACCGCCAAAGGCCCTCTCGCCGCCCAGCCGTATGACCGCAAGCTCCTCGACGTCGGGGGCGTCTCGCTGCCGGTGCCCTTACGGCTCAAGACCCAGCTGCGGCTGGGGCACGCCGCGCTGGAAGGCAGCGCGTACCACGACGCCGCCGAGGCGCTGGAGGCGGTGGTGGCGCTCGACCCCGAGGGCGAGAAGGGCAAGGAGGCGCTCTCCTTGCTCTCCGAAGTGCACGCCCGCACCCAGAATGCCCGCGGGCTGTACCAGACTTCCCTCCTCCTCGCCGCGCGCTCCCAGGGGGCCGAGGCGGAGGCCTTCTATCGCCGAGCGGCCGCTTTGTTCGAGCATCCGCAGGACGCGGTCGACGCGCTCCTTCCCCTCTCCAAGCTGCGCCCGGGTGACCAGGGCGTGGTGGATCGAGCCGCGGCGGCCTTGAAAGCCCTGGGCCGCCATGGGGAGCTGCTCGACCTCTATGAGCGCAGCGCGCAAGCGATGGGGGGCACCGCCGCCGCCGAGGCGCTGCTCGCCGCTGCTTCCCTGGCTGAAAACGAGCTGCTCGACTCAGCCAAGGCCAAGGAGCTGCGCGAGGCCGCGGCGCGGGTCGATCCCGACAACGTGGGTGCCTTGCGGGCGTTGGCCACGGCGCAACGGCGGGACCAGGACCCCTCGCTTCTCTCCACCCTGAAGCATCTGGCGGAGAGCACCCAGGACGAAGAGGAGGCGGCGCTGTTGCGCCTCGAGGTGGCGGAGCTGGCCACCGCGCACGGTGATGTCTCGTCGGCCCGCACCGCGCTGGAGGCCGTGGCTGCCCGCGGTCCCCAGGGTGTGGGCTACGCCACTGCGCTGGAGCGGTTGGAGAAGCTGTTGGCGCAAGGAAACGAGCACCCCGCGCTGGCCCAGGTGCTCGCCCAACGCGCCGAGCTGGTGGAAAGCGGCGAGCGCGCCCAGCTGCTCCTGTCTGCAGCCGAGGCGATGCACCGGGGGGGAGACGACGCCAAGGCCGCCGAATGGGCGCGCGCGGCCCTGGCCGCCAAGCCGTCGGTGGAGGGTCTTTTGCTGCTCTCCTCGTTGTGTCGCGCCACCCAAGACCTGCCCCGCGCGGCCGCCGCGCTCGCCCAGGCCGCGCAGCTCTCCGCGCCCCAGGCGCAAGGCAAGCTCTGGGTGGAGGCGGCCGAGGCGTGGGAGGCAGCGGGGGACGCGGCCGAGGCCCGTGACCTCCTCGAGCGGGTGGGAAAAGAGCATCCGCAGCTTTTGAGCCCGGAGGATTTCGCCGAGCGCTTCTTGCGGCTGGGGGCGCCGGAGCTCGCCGTGGCGCACGGCTATGCGCCCGCGCTGGCCGCCGGGCAGCTTCAGCGCGCGCTGCAGTTGGCCGACGCCGCCCATGACGCCGCCAAAGTGCGCGAGGTGTTGTGGGCGTTCGCGCGCACGGACGGCGCCGGGCCTCACGTGGAGCGCCTCGCCTCCGACTTGCGCGAGGCGCACGACTTCGAGGGGCTGACCCACTTGGCCGACCTCTGCGTGCAAAGTGGAGCGCGGGAGCGGGCCGTCACGCTGGCCGAGGAGGTCTTGCGGCAGTCGACGGAGGCGAAGCTTCGCCGGGGTGCGTTCGAGCGGCTGATGCGCTGGGAAGAGCTCCCCCGGCTCCTCGACTTGGCGGTGCAGCGCGAAGGACCGGCGGAGGTCGCCGAGCTCCTCCTCGAGGTCGCGCGGGAGGCGCCGCAGAAGGTGAAAGAGCGCATCTTCGAGCACCTGGCCGAGCACTTGCCGGCACGGCGCGCCTCGCTGTTGCGCGCGCTCTACGAGCACCGCCGGGCCGAGAGCCAGCTGGAGGAGGCGGCGCAAACGCTCGAGCGCCTGGTGGCCGCGGAGGGCGATGCGCGCGCCCGGGCCGCGCTCCATCAGGAGCTGGGAGAGCTCTACCTGGCCGAGCTCTCCTCCCCCCAGAAGGCCCGCGAGGCCTTCGAGCGTGCTCTCGCCGATGACTCCGACGCGGTGGCGGCGGTGAAGCAGCTGGTGTCGCTCTACCAGAAGGCGGGGGAAGTCGAGCGCTTCGTGGCGATGGCCGAGCGCGCCGCGCGCTTGATTGGCCCTTGGGCGCTCGAGCCTTACCAGGAGGAGCTGGCCCACGCCTACCAGACGCTCGGCCGCAAGGAGGACGCCTTCGGGCTGCTTTCCACCCTGCCCGAGACCGAGGAGCGCCTCAAGCGTCGCGCGCAGCTTGCCCTGGAGCTGGGGCTGACCGGCGAGGTGCTGACGCTGCAGGAAAAGGTCACCACCGACCGCGGCGAGCTCTTGCGCATTCTCGAGGGTTACGCGCGCAGCGAGCTGGTGCCCATGGCGGTGAAGCTGGCCGAGCGGCTGCTCGCGGAAGGAGAGCTGCCACATTCATTGCGCCGGCTCCTCGCCGAGCGGCTGGCTCCCACGGCGCAAGGGGCAGCGTTGGCGGCCAGGCTTTGGCGGTCGCTCTTGCGCGAACAGCCCCTCGACGCCGACGGGTGGACGCTTTTTGCCGAAGCCTTACGGGTGCTCGGCCGCGAGGAGCACGCGCGGATGATTGACGGCTTTGGCGCCGCGCTCACGTTCTCCTCAGAGCCCTCCGCACCTGCGCGCATCGGCTCGGTCGACGCGCCCGCGAGCTACCACTACCCGGACCAGATGCCTCCCGGCCTGGTGCCGGTGAACGACTCCACCATGCCCCGCTTGCAGGGCATGCTCTCCGAGGCCCTCTCGGGGTTGGGCGCCGGAGGAATGGAGGTGTGGCTCGATCCGGCCGGAGGCGTGGAGGCCTACCAAATCTCCCACCAAGGCTTGGTGCTGGGCGCGCTCGCGCTCAGCTGCTTCGGGCCCGCCGAGCTCACCTATCTGTGCGCGCTGGCGTTGGCGCTGGGCGACCGCGGGCACCTCTTGTCCCTGCCGGGCGACATCGAGGGGCTGTCTGAAGCGGTCGTCACCGCCTTCGACGCTTACCCCGCCTCGCTCGCCGCCGCCCGTGTGCTCACCCAGCTCGACGCCCGGGTGCGCGGGATGGACCCTTCGCTGGTGCAGATGAGCGAGCTGCTCCCTGACAGTCAGGCCTTCCGGGCGGTGGCCAGCCACGCCCTTCAGATGGTGGAGTAGGGCCTGATGAAGCGCCCCTTGGCCGTCCTCGCCGCGCTCGCCTGCGCACGTTGTCTGACCAGCGAAACCTTTCCCGGAGACGAGGTGATGGGAACCTTCTCCTTTCAGGCGGAGGAGCTCTCCAAGGATTGCCAGCTCTCCGACATTCCGGAAGGGGGATTTGGTCCTTTCACCGGCACCTTCTCTCGCATCAAGGGTCAACCGGAGGCGTGGCTCACCCTGGGCGAAGTGTCGCGGGAGGCGGTCTTCGACGGGCAGGTGGTGAGCTCGACGCGAAGGGCGCCGCGCCGCTTCCCCGAGTGCCAGTGCGACGACACCGAGGTAGAGGAGACGCTCACGGTGGCGCTGCTCTCCAAGAGCCAGGACCAGGAGGTGGAGCGGCTCTTTGGCGCCGCGGGCTGCCCACCCTCGCCGTTGGACGGGGGAGTGCCCGCTCCCGACGTGGACGAGGGCATCGTCCGCCCCGACTCCACCGAGCGCGGCTTCGACGCGGTGCGCGCGTGCGGAGTGCTGGTGGACGTGGTGGTGCCCGGGCAGAGCTGTCAGTGCGAAATGCCCTGCACGCTCACCTATCGAATTTTGGGAGAGCGTAAGTGAAAGCGGTGGTGCTGCTCTCCGGCGGCCTCGACTCCGCCACCTGCCTGGCGATGGCCAAGGCGCAAGGGTTTTCTCCGGTGGTGTTGAGCGTGCGCTACGGCCAGCGACACGAGGTGGAGCTTCGACGCGCGCGCGAGGTGGCGGCGGCGATGGGGGTGAATGACTTTCGCGAGGTGGCGGTGGATTTACGCGCCATCGGCGGCTCGGCGCTCACCGCGGACTGGGAGGTGCCCAAAGACCGCGGGCAGGTTCAGATGGCGAGCGGCATTCCCGTCACCTACGTGCCGGCGCGCAACACGCTGTTTTTGGCGCTGGCGCTGGGGTTGTGCGAGGTGGTGGGGGCCAAAGACATCTTCATCGGGGTGAACGCGGTGGACTACAGCGGCTACCCCGACTGCCGGCCGGAGTTCATTCGCGCCTTCGAGTCGCTCGCCCACCTGGCCACCAAGGCCGGGGTGGAGGGCACCCGCTTCACCCTCCACGCGCCGCTCTCGGGGATGAGCAAGGCGGACATCATCCGCGAGGGGACGCGGCTAGGGGTGGATTACGCAAAGACGCACTCCTGCTACGACCCTACGCCCGACGGCCGCGCCTGCGGACGTTGCGACAGCTGCCTGTTGCGTCAGAAAGGTTTCGCCGACGCCGGCGTGCCCGACCCTACGCTGTACGTGGAGGGCGGGTGACGACGGCGCTTTTGGTTTTCCTCTTGCGCGCCGATGCGGGCAGCCCCCTGTTGGTGGACGCGACCACCGTGGTGCAGGACCTGGTGGTGGACCTGCGCTACGCCACCGAAGACAACTTCCTCAAGAAGAAGGTGTACCCCGGGGGAGCGAGGTGTCTTTTGCGCATGGAGACCGCCCAGCTGCTGAAAAAGGCCGCCGACCAACTCCGCCCGCGAGGGCTTCGGCTCAAGGTCTACGACTGCTACCGCCCACGTTCAGTGCAGTGGGAGATGTGGCGGATTCTCCCCAAGCCCGGCTACGTGGCCGACCCGCGGAAAGGCTCCAACCACAACCGAGGCGCGGCGGTGGACTTGACCCTGGTGACGTCCGACGGTGGTGAGTTGGAGATGCCCACGCCGTTCGACACCTTCTCCTCTGCGGCGCACCACGGTTACGCCGGGGGCAGCGAGGCCTCGCGCCGGCATCGCGAGTTGCTCCGTCAGGCGATGGAGGGCGCAGGCTTCAAGCCCAACCGCATGGAGTGGTGGCACTACGACTTGCCCCACGCGCGCATCTTCCCAGTGCTCGACCAGCCGTTCCCGGGGGCTCAATCCAAGTCCCGGTAAACGTCCTTGCGGTGCCCGACCTTGAGGACGAGAACGGTGATGGTCGCATCATCCACCACATAGATGACTCGGTAGCGCCTTACCCGCAGGCGAAACGCGTCTCTGGAGCCTTGGAGCTTGCGGCAAGCGCGCGGGCGCGGATCCACCGCCAAACCCTGGATGGCGGTCACGACGGCTCGTCGATCTGCGCTCGGAAGCGACTCGATCTGCCGCTCGGCTGAACGCGTGATTTTCAGTCTATAGACGGCCACGCGCCTTCAGCTCACGGACGAATTCTTGGAAAGGCCTCGAGGGTTCTTTCCTAAGCCTTTCCAACTCGGATGCGTCTTCCAACTCCTCGAGCTTGTCGAGCAGTGCGTTCTCGACGAAACGGCCAATCTTGAGCCCGTGCGCACGGCAGTATGCGGTCACGGCCTTTTTGAGATGAACATCTACCCGGGTGGACATCTGAACCTGAGCGGCTGCCATGCAGAGCTCCTTTTCGAAATCAAAAGCTAGCAATTGATAGCAAACGCTTCAAGGCCCTCATCCAGCCGACTGGACGAGGAGCTCGCAGAGTGGCGGCAGACTGCTTCGGAGGCGGCAAACGTTTACGGAAGGTCCTTGCCGGGAATGACTTTGGAGAAGAACTCCGGAGCTGGCAGGCAGGTGATTCCCCGGTGAGGATAAAGCGCCGTCCCCGCTGCTCCTCCATCAGCACGTGCACCGAGTCGAGCAACTGGGGCAGCTTCTGCACCTCGTCGATGACGAAGGTACCCTTGGCCGGTTGCCCGTGGACCAGCTCCCGCAAGCGCTCCGGCCGGGCGCTGTAGAGGCGAAAGGAGTCCGGCCCGAGCAGATTGACCCAGGTCGCCCCCGGCAGGTGCTCGCGCGCCCAGGTGGACTTGCCGGTGCCCCTTGGCCCATGTCTGCTTTCGCCGATCCACTAGGGGGCGCAGGCGGCCATGCACTGTCCGTGGAGGCAGCGGTTGGAGGCGCATTCGCTGTCGACGAGGCAGCTCGCGCCCGGACCGCCGAGCCCCACGCACACCCGCCCCCCATCGCCGGCGGTCTCGCAGGCACCAAAGAGGCACTGCCCGTTGAGACAGGGGCTGCCCGGGAGCGGCAGCGGCGTACAGCTTTGGCCAGCGCAGGTGGAGAACACCCGGCAGTCGCGATTCAGGACGCAGGGAAAACCGTCCTCCAAGCGCGGCGCACACTCAGAGCCTCCGTCGGAGGGAGCGCACGACAAGTGGGGCGCACAGTCGGCGCTCGAGGTGCAGGCGCCTCCTTCTGGCACTGGGGGAAGGCAGACGCCCAGGGCGGTGGCGGTGGCGCCCACGCACACCGTGCCCAGGGTGCAACCTTGGCGGTACGAGCAGGCCCCGTCCTGGGGAATGGGGCCCTGGAGCGCGCAGCGGCCGGTCTCGTCCAGACAAAGAAAGCCGTTCACGCACTGGGAGTCGTCGGTGCACGGGGCATCGGCTCCCACCTTGTCCATGCACACCCCGCCGTCGTTTCGGCTCAAGCACCAAGCGGTATCGACGCAGGCTCCCTCGATGCAGCTTTCTCCCGAAGCGCGCTTGGCTTCGCAGACGAGCTGCGCGTTGCAGAAAAACCCTGCGGCGCAGGGCGCCTGCGGGTCGCAGGGGCTGTTCACGGCGCCGTAGGCGGTGCACTTGCCCGCGCCCGCCGCGCTCAGCTTGCAGTACAGCCCGCCGTCGGTGCGGCAGTCGTCGTCGCGGGCGCAGTCTTCGCTGACGTTGCCCGGAAGCTGGCACTTGCGCGGGCAGGAAGAGCCGCGGCACACCCCCTCGCGGCACTCGGCATTCTCTCCGTAGCAGGGCTGGGTGAGAAAGGAGCCGGGCAGGAGGAAAGCGCGGCAGGCAGCCGGCTCGGTCTTCCAGTCGGAGCAGGCCCGCTGGGCGAACGCGTCGGCGCAGCTTTGCGCCAGCTGCGCGTCGTAGCGCAACGTGCCCGCCTCCACCCGCGCAGGCCAGCGCGAGGGGCCGCACCAGGTGGCGGTGAAGAAGGCGATGCAATCGCGCGCCGCGTATTCGCCGGGCTCGATGACCCCGCATCGTTGCAGGTATTCGCACCGGCGGGCGCTCAACGTGGCGCACGCACCCCGCAGGGCCAAGCCGCCGTCGCTGCCGCCCCCTCCGCCTCCGCCGTCGGGCAGCGCTGTGCCACCGTCGCTCTTTCCGCCGTCAGGAAAGGGACCGTCAGGGGGCTTGCGGTCCGCTCCCGAGCAAGCCGCCACCGCGGCGAAGAGAATGCTGAAGAGGGTGGCGCGCAAGGTCGTGCCCATCGACGCTAAAAAAACGCGAGCTTCCGGCCGCCTAAGCTCCTCGTTAGAAGCCTCCGTCCACCCGCTGCGAGCAGGGCGCGTGGCACGAATAGAGGTTACCGGCGCCTCCATCCGGGTTGGGGCCCCACTCGCAGTGGTTGGACTGGCACATCGAAGCATACGAGCAAAGCTCGCCGTTCGCTCGCCGTGGTGCGCAGGTGTAGGCCTGGTTGGGGGCGCTGAAGTCGCAGTAGTGGCTGGCGGCGCAGTCGAAGTAGCTGCCCTGGCTGGTGCAATCGCCGCCATCGGTCGGCAACGCGGTGCAGCGCGAGTTGCGCGCCAGACAAAAGAGCTCCTCTTGGCAGTCGCCGAAGCCGGTGCAGGGCTCTCCCTCCTTGCCCTTGGGAATGCAGGTGCCGGTTTGGTAAGTGCCCGAGCAGCGCAGGTTGGGAAGGCAGGAGCCAGGGCCGGTGCACACCCCACCCAGGCCCGCGCGTTTTTGACAGGTGCCCGGCGGAGCCGTTCCTCCCGGAGGCGCCGGTGCCTGGCGGCAAAAAGCGTCGGATTCGCACAAAGGATAGGGGCCGCTGGAGGCGCACGTCTCTCCCACTTGGGCGTAGAGGCGCACGCACTGGCTGCCGCTGCTCGAGTTGTAGCAGGTGAGACCCGCCCGGCATTCGCCGTAGCTGCACGCTTCACCTTCGCCTTTGGGCGGCGCGCAAAACTCCACCCCGCCGTCGGTCTGGCAGGTGCCCACCCCCGGCTCGCACAGCTGGCTGAAGGTGTCACAGGGCTCGCCCAGCTGGCGGTAGCGGTAACAGAAAAGGGGGCAGGTGTTGGTGTAGGGGAAGCAGTGCCCCTGGGCGTTGCACTCCTCGGGAAGGAGACAGCCGCCGTCGGGAGGCACCAGCCCTTGGAACACGCCCTCGCAGTCGGCGGGCGCCCCTTCGCAGCTCCCTTGGGCGTAGGCGTTGAGGCAGCGGCCGGCCTGGTCGGAGAGGTACTGCAGCCGGTTTCCTTCTGTCGCCGAGGTATACGCGCTCTGGTCGCACGAGAGCTTTTGGCGGAGCAAGCACGCGTCGAAGTGTGCGGGGTCGAGGAGGAGGCAGCGCACCTGCCGCGCGCACTCCGCCCAGCCCTTGCTGGCGCACCACTCCTCGATGGGCACCGCGCCGAAACCCGCGTCGATGGAAGGCCCCGCGTCGAAGGCTTCGCCGCCGTCGACGCCTCCGTCTTCCGGAAGGCCCGCGTCCTCGACAGGAGTGCCCGCGTCCTCCGCAGGCGGGGCGGAGCAGCCCCAGAGGCCGAAGACGAGGGTGAGGGCGAGGCGGCGCATCACGAGGGCCGGGGAGACTACCCGATTCGCCCACCCCGGTGCGAAGCCAACGTCAGCGGCCGGACGAAACTTGACGCCGCACCGAGATGAGCTCTCCCACGATGGACACTGCAATCTCCGCGGGGGTGAGGGCGTGAATCGGCACGCCCATCGGCGAGCGCACCCAGGACAGCTCCTTTTCGGTGAAGCCGGCGGCGAGCAGGCGCTGCTTGAAGCGCTCCGCCTTGCGGCGGCTGCCGATGACTCCCAGGTACGCCGCCGGCTTTCGCACCAGCGCCTCCAGGCAGGCTTGGTCGAGCGGGTGGTCGTGGGTGGTGACGCAGAAGTAACACTCCGGCCCTCCGGCAAGCTCGCGGGCCACCTCCGCCGGATGCCGGAGGAGGAGCTCGTCGACGTCGGCGAAGCGCTCGCGCGAGGCCCACTCGGCCCGCTCGTCCACCACCGACACCCAGAAACCCACCCGCTTGGCCAGCGCGGCCAGCTCGCGCGCGACGTGTCCGGCGCCGAACACCCACAGCCGCGCCGCGGCCGCGTGCTTTTCGAGGAAGACCTTCATCTTCCCCCCGCAGCACATGCCCAGGTCGTGGGTGAGGTGGGTCTCGAGGAGTCGCGAGGTGTCTGGGGAGTCGAAGAGCGCCAAGGCGGCGTCGATGATTTGCTTCTCGATGGCGCCTCCCCCCACCGTGCCGCGGGTGCTGCCGTCCATGAGCACCACCATCTTCGAGCCGGGCTTTTGCGGGGTGGAGCCCTGTGACTCCACCACCGTGGCGAGGACGAAGGCGCGTCCCTCGGCGGTCAACTGAGCGATGTCGGCGTAGAGGCTCAGAGCTGCCCTACCATTTTTTCCGGGCGGACCCACTGGTCGAACTGTTCGGCGGTGACCAGCCCCAGCGCGATGGCCGCCTCTTTGAGGGTCGTGCCCTCCTTGTGGGCCTTCTTGGCAATCTTGGCCGCGTTGTCGTAGCCGATGTGCGGGTTGAGGGCGGTGACCAGCATGAGCGAGCGCTCGAGGTTCTCGCGGATGCGCGCCTGGTTGGGCTCGATGCCCACCGCGCAGTTCTCGCGGAAGCTCCGGCACCCGTCGGCGAGCAGGCGGCACGACTGGAGAAAGTTCTGGATGAGGAGCGGCTTGAAGACGTTGAGCTCGAAGTTGCCCGAGGCGCCGCCCAGCGACACCGCCACGTCATTGCCCATCACCTGTGCGCAGAGCATGGTCATCGCCTCGCACTGGGTGGGGTTCACTTTGCCAGGCATGATGGAGCTGCCCGGCTCGTTCTCGGGGAGGGTGATTTCCCCCAGGCCCGAACGCGGCCCCGAGGCCAGCCAGCGGATGTCGTTGGCGATCTTGAACAACGAGGCGGCCAGGCCTTTGAGCGCGCCGTGGGCGTGCACCAGCGCGTCGTTGGCGGCGAGGGCCTCGAACTTGTTGGGCGCGGTGACGAAGGCAAGCCCGGTGAGAAGGGCAATCTCCTTCGCCACCCGCTCGGCGTAGCCTTTGGGGGCGTTGAGCCCGGTGCCCACCGCGGTGCCTCCCAGCGCCAGCTCGTAGAGGTGCGGCAGCGAAGCTTCCAGGTGGCGCAGCGCCTGGTCGAGCTGGGCCACGTAGCCGGAGAGCTCCTGGCCCAAGGTGAGCGGGGTGGCGTCTTGCAGGTGGGTGCGGCCGATCTTGACGACGTCCTTGAAGGCGCGGCTCTTCTGCTCGAGCACGTCGCGCAGCGCCTTGGTTTGCGGAACGACCTGGCGCACCACCGCTTCGACGGCGGCGACGCTCATCGCAGTGGGAAAGACGTCGTTGCTGCTTTGTCCCTTGTTGACGTCGTCGTTGGGGTGCACCTTGCGGCCCTCGCCCCGCTGGCCGCCGAGGAGCTCGCTGGCGCGGTTGGCCAGTACCTCGTTGACGTTCATGTTGGTCTGGGTGCCGCTGCCGGTTTGCCAGACGAAGAGGGGGAACTCCTGCTCGTGCTTGCCGACGAGCACCTCGTCCGCCGCGGTGACGATGGCTTTGCCCTTCTCCTTGTCGAGCGAGCCGTTCTCCACGTTGACGGTGGCCGCCGCCTTCTTCACCAGCACCAGCGCCTTGACCAGCGCCGGCGGCATGCGCTCGGTGGAGATGTTGAAGTTTTGCAAGGAGCGCTGGGTCTGCGCGCCCCAGAGCCGGTCGGCAGGGACTTCGATGGGGCCGAAGGTGTCTTTTTCGATGCGAACGTGCGAGCTCATGAGGCGGGGATCTAAGACACTCACGGCCTCGAGGCGAGCGTTCTCGTGGAGGTCATCAGCGGTGTCCTGTGACGCCCTCGAGCAGAGCCCGGTAAACCCGCTCCAGCTCGGGGAGATAGCTCTTGATGTGAGCGTAAATCTCTTCTGCCAGCTCGCGCTTGTAAGTGTGTGACGTTCGATTGCGGTCATCGAGCATGGCGAGCCAGGTCTCCTCGTCGCGGATCCAGTACGCCTTGGCGAGATCGATGTCCGAGCGAGGGAAGTTGTCCCCCCGCGCGCGCGAACCGAAGAGAACGATGCGCTGAACCTTCGGCGCCTGCGAGAAGGTAGACACGAGCTTGGAAATGGCCTCTGCCGGAGTCATGAGGGACCCAGCCTACGCCAGCTTGAGAAGGAGCGCTTCCAGCTCGACCAGCCGCTCGATGCGGGCGTCACCCTCGATGCCCAGCCCGACGAACCGCACTTGGGCGGCCTGAGCGGCCTCGCGGTCGAAACGTGAGTCCCCCACCATCCACGCATCGGTAGGAGAGATTTTCAGCGCTGCGCAGGCATGCAGCACCAGGTCGGGCGCCGGTTTGGCGTTCGGCACCAGGTCTGCGCACGACACCTGGTGCACCCGGGTGTCCAGCTGCGCCGCCTGGAGAATTCGCTCCGCCAGCGAGCTGACGGTATTGGTCACCACCGCCAACAAAAGTCCTCGCGCACAAAGCGCATCGAGCAGCGGCGCGGCCTCGGGGTTCACCCACAGCCCGTCGGCGTGGTGGAAGAACTCCTCCAAGTAGAACCGGTCGAGCTCCGCCGGGGTGCAACGCAGCGCAAAGGATGCGACGTCGGCCTCGGTGCCCTGGCCGAAGGTGGGAGAGAACTCCTCCCGGGTCACCAGCCGTCCCCGAAAGCGTCGCCCGGCCTCTTCCACCAGGCGAAACCACACCTCCTCGCTGCGCACCAGCACCCCGTCCATGTCGAAGAGCACTGCTTTTGCGCGCATTCGTGTCTCTATAGCCCTCGCGCGGCTGCGGCGCGAACGGTAGCGTTGTCCTTCAAGTGGCCAAGACTCTCCTTCTCTCCGGGTTCGAGCTGCAGCAGGTCGACCTCCCCGACGACGCGCGCCTGTACTGGCCGCCGCTGCCCTTGCCCGGCCTGGAGCGCTTCGGCGACGTCGCTGCCCGCGCCCTCGACGAGCCGGTGGGAGGAGAGCCGCTCGTTTCGCTGCTCTCTTCGAGCACGAAGGTGTGCGTGGTCCTCGACGACCCTTCGCTGCCGGTGCCGATGGCGTTTCGAGACTGCCGTCAGGAAATGCTCGAGGCGGTGCTGGAGGTGTGCGCTGCCAAGAGGGTGCGCCCCGACCGCATCACCGTGCTGGTGGCCAACGGCCTCAACCGGCAATGGCGCCACGCCGAGCTTGCCGAGTGGCTCTCGCCGCAGACGCTCGCGCGGGTGGGGGTGCGCTGCCACGACGCGGAGGCGGGGAGCGAGCTGTTGCGCCTGGGCGAAGAGCCGGAAGGACCGGTCGAGCTTCACCGCGCGGTGGTGGAGGCCGACCTGGTGGTGCACTTGAGCGTGGTGTCGATGCCGCTGCTCGCCGGGCCGATGGGGTTGGTGGGGGGTGTCGCCGGCTATCGCACCGCGCGCTTTTTGTGCGCGCCGAACCTGTTCGTCGATGACCCCTCGCCGCTGGTACCCGGCTCCAAGTACCACCAGGCGCACCTGGCGGTGGCCAAGCATCTTTTCGCCCGGACGCGGGTGGTGCAGCTTGCCGCGGTGCTCAACACCCAGCTGTGGACGAGCGCGCTCTCGGCGCTGCTTCGCAGCGACGGCGAGCTCACCCGGCCCTTGCAGATGTGGAACGCGCTGCCTGCGGCGGTACGTCACCGCGCCGCCCGCCTGGTGAAAGCCAGCTACCGGCCGATCGCCGCCCTCTTCGGCTCGCCGGATGAGGTGGCGCCGCGCGCGCGCGAAGTCTTCTTGCGCCAGCACGAGGTGGAGGCCGACGGGCCCGCGGACGTGGTGGTCTTCGGGCTGCCGGACATCGGCCCCTACTCAGTGCGCACCGCCCAGAATCCGGTGCTCGCCGCCCACCTCGCCTTGGGGCTGGTCGCCAATCTCTTCAGCGAGCAGCCTCTTTTGCGGCCGGGGGGAGTCCTCATCTTCGCCAACCCGCTCACCCCGGTGTTCGACCGCCACGCGCACCTGGCGCACGAGGAGTTCTACGAGAAGGTCTTACGTTTGGAGCGAGACCCGTTGGCCATCCACGAGCGCTTCGAGCCGTACTTCGCCGGCCGGCCGGAGCTCATCTCCAGCTACCAGCGCCGCTTTGCCTTCCACGGCACCCACCCGCTCTACCTCTGGTATCAGTGCACTCCGGCGCGCAAGCGCGCGGGCAGAATCATCGTCGCGCACGGAGACCCGCGGGCGTGCGCGCGGCTGGGCTTCATGCCCGCCACCGACGTGTCCGACGCGCTGGTGAAGGCCAAAGACTTCCTCGGACAGAGCCAGCCGTCGGTCGCCGTCCTCCAGCTGCCGCCACCGTTTTTCGTGCGAGTTGGTTAGGGCCTCATCGGCAGCGCCAAGACGGTGGCCTCGCCGCCGTCGGGGTGCACCAAGAGCCGGGTGCCCACCTCGGCGTGTTGGCGGTGGACGTAGGCGAGAGCGACGTGGCCTCCCAGTGCGGGCGACCAGACCACCGAGCGCACCGAGCCCACCTTCTTCTCTTGGGCGAAGAGCTCGGCGCACGCCGACGGCGGCGAAGCTCCCAGGAAGAGGCCCACCAGGCGGCGGTTGACCTGGCCGCGGAAGGTGGCGCGGGCGATGACCTCTTGGCCCACGTAGCAGCCCTTGTCGTAGCTGATGGCGCGCTCGAGGTTGGCCTCGAGGGGAATGGTGTCCTCGTCGAGCTCTTGGCCGTAGCGCGGCACGCCCTCCTCCACCCGCACGCGCTCGAAGGCGTCGAATCCGGCGGGGGTGACTCCTGGCGCGGCGAGGAGCGCGTGTGCCACGGGGACGAGCTTTTCGCGCGGACCCAGTAGGTCCACGCCAGGGAGGGAAGGCAAAAGGCAAGACGTCCGCAGGAGCTCGTCGCTGCTGGGAAGGGCGGCGCCGGCGATGTCAGAGGCCCTGGGCCCCAACAAGCTCAAGACACCCCAGTCGAGCGAGTGGAGCTCCGCCTCTTCGGAGACGAGGTGGCGCTGAAGGAAGTCCATCGCCCGCTGACCGGCGCCTGGCTCCAAGTCGAGGAGCACATCTTCGGAGCGGCGGAAGATGCGCGCGTCGGCCACCAGTGCGCCTTTGGGGGTGAGCATCGTCGCGTAGAGGGAGCCCCCCACGGGCAGGCGAGCGATGTCGTTGCTCACCATTCCTTGCAGGAAGCTCACCCGGTCTTCGCCGGTGACGCAGAGCATCTCCCGAAAGCCGAGGTCCAAGAGGGCGCAGCCTTCCCGTGCGGCGCGGTACTCGGCGTCGACGTCGCCATAAGTAGCGACGAGCTCCTTGCCCGCAAGCTCGCCGAAGGTAGCGCCGAGGCGTTGGTGGATCGAATGCAGCGCGAGCGCTTTCACAGCTCGTATATAAGGGGGCGGCGGGCGGCGGACACAAGGTCGGAACGAACGCGTTGCACAACCTGTTCGCGAGATGATTCCTTCGTCTTCCCCATGAGCAAGAAGACCACGCCCCCGGCTCCCAGCTTCCCGCCCGTCGCCGTGGCCTTGCTTTTGTCGGCCAGCGTCGCCGAGGCTCTGCTCGCCCTCTATCAGTGGATGGAGCTCTTGGCGGTGCGCGCGGGCGCCACCCCGCTGTGCGCGTTCTCGGAGACGTTGAACTGCGCCACCGTGTGGAGCTCCGACTTCGCCGCGCGGGTGCACGCATTGACCGGCATGCCGGTGGCGGCGCTGGGTCTGGTGTGGGGGCTGACCGCCTTCGGAGTGACGGCGGTGCTCGTCCACCGGGCGCTCAAAGAGGGTGAGCTTTCCGCACCCATCGCCGCGGTCAAGCTGGTGGCGGCCGCCGGAGTGCTTTCTTGCGTCAGCTTCGCGGTGGCCAGCTTTCGCACCGGAGCCGTGTGCGTCGCTTGCTTGGCCACCTACGCCCTGGTGGCTGCCTTTGCGCTGGCTGCCTTCCGGCTCCTTCCCGGGCCTGCCTTGCCCTCGGGAGGCGCGCTCAAGTCGGCGCTGGCGCTGGCGGTCGCCGTGCTCCTTCCTGTGTACCTGGCGCTGCTCTACCCGGGTCTGAAGACGCCCACCGGGAGGGGGAGCGCGCTGCCGGCGCCACCGCCTTCGGCCAACAACGCGGGTGGGGCGCCGGCTTCGGAGTCGGACAAGAAGCTCGCCGAGTTTCTCCAGTCGCTCCCCTGGGCCGAACAGCAGGCGGTGAGCGACTTCATGGCGCACTACAAGGCATCTGCTCCGCGCGACACCTCGCGCTTCGTTCCTCGGCAGCGCCTGGGGCCAGCGAGCGCTCCCATGCAGCTGGTGGAGTTCACCGACATTCGGTGTGGGCACTGCCGAGCGCTGGTCGAGCTGTTGAGCCAGCTTCGGCGGGCGGTGCCGGAAGGGAAGATGTCCATCGAGCCCCGTTACCTACCGCTCGACTCGGAGTGCAACAAAGCGATGCCTCACAGCGACGGCAGCGGGATTTCCTGTCTGGGGGCCAAGGCGCAAATCTGTCTGGAGGGCGCGCCCGACTTCTGGGAGCTGCGCGACAAGCTTTTCGCCGCCCAGCCCGATTTGAGCAAGGACCGCATCCTCTCCATCGCCTCCTCCGGCTCGGTGAGCCGCGAAAAGCTCACGGCCTGTATCGAGAGCCCCGAGACGCAGAAGAAGCTCGAGGAGGACATCTCCTACGCGATGCTCTACCAGCCGCAGGGCACGCCGCTGGTGTTGGTCAACGGTCGCGAGGGCGGCCCAGTGGCTTCCTGGCTCTATGCGATGGCGATGACTGGCGCCAACCCCGAGTCGCCCGCGTTTTCGAAGCTGCCTCCGCCCAGGCCGATGCGGGGGCAGGCGCACGACCACGACCACGGCGAGCATGCCGCCGACGACCACCCGCACTGACGATGGGTGGGGACGGCGAGAAGCCCTTCAACAATCCCTTCGCCGCGCTCCAGACCAAGCGTGACGAGTTACCAGCGGGGCCCGCGCCCAAAGAGAAAGCGCCCCCGCCCGGGCCAGCGCGCGCCGTGGTGCGGCTGGAGCGCAAAGGACGCGGGGGGAAGGAAGTGACGGTGGTGGAAAAGCTCGAGCTTCGCCCGAAGGAGCTCGAAACCTGGCTCAAGGCGCTCAAGCAGGCGCTGGGCTGCGGAGGAGTGGTGGAGGGCGGGGCGCTGGTACTTCAGGGCGACCAGCGAGAGCGGCTGCCGGTGTTGCTGGAAGCGCGGGGAGTGCAGAAGGTGGTGCGCGGCTGAAGGCTCCACACAGCATCAGATCTTCTCGATCGCCACGGTCGTATCCAGCCGGCGAATGTCGGCCACATCCGATGTGACGATGATGGCGCGATGCCTAAGCGCCGACACGACTAGGGATGCGTCGATCACATCGGCGGTCTTGGCCCTCCCGCAAAGCACCCCGCAGGCGCGCGCATCCTCCTCGTGCAGTGCCTCCACCGTGATGGACGGAGAGCTTAACAGCCTGGCGATCCGAGCTTGCCGCGCGCCACCGCGCCAGACCTGAGCGATTACCCCTACCGGCACTACGATCAACGCTCTGCCGCGAGTCCCGAGATCCAACAATGCACGGATTCGCCCCTCCGCCCTCTCCAGCGCGATCAGCGCTCCGGAGTCAAGGACTAGACTCCGAGGACGCATCGCGCCCATTCGTAGTCCTCCGTGGAAGGCTGGCCATGCTCAGCATTCATTTCTGCGAGCAGGCGCTTCATCTCGTCCGCGCGACTCCGTGACCGCGCCGCCTCGGCGAAATAGGCGCTCACCGAAGTGGCCCTCTTTGCGCGCACCGCGCGCTTTGCGGCGGCCAGGATCTCCTCAGGAACCGTGATGGCTATTCGTGCCTTGCTCATACTTTTATCATACGAATCCCCAACGGGTGCCGCAACAGCTGGAATCAACTGGGTTCTTGAGCGGAGAAATGCCGGGATGCCTTGTTCCCTCCCTGTTCGATGAGTCGGTGCCTCTGGTATACGCCGAGCGATGAAGGCCGGCGGTTGCGCATGCGGC
>JBMORE010000182.1:0-53931 GCA_049322255.1 Myxococcota bacterium
GCTTGGGGTGCAAGTGGTCGCAGGTTCAAATCCTGTCGCCCCGACCATCAAGAAGGCCGGACTCGCTGAGGTTTTCTCCGTGGGTCCGGCCTTCGCTGTTTCTGCTCAGCCAGCGTCCTCTGGCTTGGGCGGAAACCAAACGTGGAAGACGCTCCCTTTCCCCATTTCGCTCTCCACCCACAGTCGACCATTGTGGGCCTCCACGAGCCCTTTGCTGATGTACAGGCCCAGGCCCAACCCCGTTTTTCTCTCCCGCGCGCGGCGCGCCTGGTAGAACCGGTCGAAGAGTCTCGTCATCTCCTCCGGTGAAATCCCAATGCCGCGATCCCGAACCGACACCTCGACGCCCTCGTCGAGGGTGCTGATGTGCACGGAGATGGGTGAGCCCTCCGCGGAGAACTTTGCCGCGTTGTCGAGCAGGTTGGTCAGAATCTGATCGAAGCGCAGCGGGTCGACCCACGCTTGCTTGATCGCCGGGGAGCTCGACACCTCGACGGGATGGCCCGAAAGGGCAGGGCGGATTTGCTCGATGAGCTCCCGCACCGCGCCAGGGACATCGACCCACTTCCGGTCGAGCGCAATGCTGTGAAGCTCGACCCGTGCCGCATCCAGCAGGTCGTTGGTCATCTGCCCCAACCGCCGCGCGTTCTTCTCGATGCCGCGGATGAGCGACACCGGAACGTGAACCGACTCGCCGTCGCCGCGTCGGAGGATGAGATTGCTTTGGAAGATGATGCCCTGCACCGGATCGCGCAGGTCGTGGGCGACAATTCGGGCGAAATCTTCCCGAAGCCGCTCGAGCTCCTTGAAGGCCGAGATGTCCTCGAAAGTCACCACGACGCCAAGAGGCTTCTGGTCGAGCCCGATCACTGGCGCGGCGCTCAAGAGAATGGAGCGCCCTCGTCCATCAGAGCTCACGATCGAGAGCTCCTCATCTTTGACCGTCTGCCCCATGAGAGCTCGGGTCGAGGGGAGGTCGGCCTCCGGCAGCGGCCGTCCATCTGGCCGGTGAATCGTTCGGAGGTACTCCCGTGTACCTACGCCCGAGGTCGCGGGCGCTCCCAACAATTGCATCGCCCGCGCGTTCGCCACGACTTCTCTTGAACGTCCGTCGACGAAGAGAAGCCCGTGGGGCGCGCTGTCGAGAATGATTTGCAGCTGCGCGCGCTGGGCGTCGATCGCCGCGTGGAAATAGGCCTGCTGAAGGGTGAGGGCGGCCTGAGATGCAAGCAGCCCCACCACCACCTCGTCGTCCTCGGTGAACTCGGCCGCACCCACTTTGTTGCCCAGATAGAGATTTCCGAGGCTGGTGCCCCGGTAGCGGATGGGAACACCCAGGAGGCTGGTCATCTCGGGGTGGCCGCTGGGGAAGCCCTGGAACGCTGGGTGCGCATGCACATCGGGCACCCGTATCACGCGACCTTCTCGCGCCACGACCCCGAGGGTACCCACGGGCCTGGGAAATCTACCTACCGCGGCCACCTGTGCCTCCGTCACGCCGCTGAACACCCATGGTTCGAAGGGTTTTGTGGGCGACTCGCCCACGCCGAGGGCTCCGAACTGCGCGCCGGTAGCGGCGACCGCATGTTCGACGATGGTCTGCAGCACAGACTGCAAAAACGCGGGAAGGCTCTCGTCACGCATGCTCGGCCACAGGCGGAACTCGCGCATGACCGCCGCTCGCAGGTGGGTCTCAGGGAGAATCGCCAGCTTATCGGTGATGGCCACGCTCGCGCGGGTGATGACCTCGACTTTGGCCCTCAGCTGCCGCTCGGCGTCCTGGTCTTGCGCGCGCAAAAGCGCCAGCGCCAGCAGATTTCCGAGCGCACGAAGGTCGAGCTGTTCATCCGGGCTTGGCCTCCATGCTTCGGTGCATGCAAGCACCAGCACGCCTACCCGCTTGGCGGCCAGGCGGAGCGGAATCGCCAGCAGCTTTTGCTCCACGTCGGCCTCGATGGTTCCCTGCCGGGCAGACCTGGAAACAAGCCCGGAACGGGCAAGGTTCTCCGGGACATCACGATGCTGGGCGAGATGGACCGTCTGGGCGCCCTCGTCGACGAGAAAAACCGCAACTCCTCGAGCCCCCATAGACCTCAAGGGCTCGGCCTCGACGACGAGGTGGAGCACCTGGGCGCAACCCTCAACCTCTCCGAGGAGCTCTGCCATTCGAAGGACAGCGGCGATGAGACGTTCCCCGTGCATATCTTTGACAAGATGGTGCTGAGCACCCCAGCCGCAAGGGAACGCGATGGCGAACCTTCTCTTGGTCGATGACGATCTGGACATGGCAAATGCCTTCGCCGACGTCCTCCGGGCGGAAGGCCACTCGGTCTCTCTGGCCCGAAACGGGCAGGAGGGGTTGGTGCTTCTTGGCAAACAAAAGCCCGAGCTCATCATTTGCGATGTCGAGATGCCTGTCCTGAACGGGCCGGACATGGCCCTGGAGATTTTTCTCAAGGACGCCGGCGATGCGCTGATTCCGATTCTCTTGGCCAGTGGAGTCGCCGATCTTCACCGCATTGCCGACCAGGTCGGAACCCCGTACTACTTGGCCAAACCTTTCACGGTCGAACAGCTGCTGGACACGCTGAGCCGGGCACTGCGCGAGCGGAGGCCGCCGCAGCCCAAAGCTCGTGCCGCCAAAGGCAGCCCGCTCACCGTCGCACCAGCAGGGCGGCGATCCGGCCACTAAACACTTCGGCTCCCAGCACGCGGGTGAGCTCCTCGACCGATCGCGCGCCAGGCTCGGTGATCCGCAAGGCGAGCAACGAGGCGACTGCTCGCAGGAGCGACGAGAGCGCAAAAAGGACGTGCAAGCTCACCGCTGGCTGGCCCAGCACAAAGAAGCGAGCGGGAAGCAGTTGGGCCAACGTGCCCCCGACGAAGGTCGACACGGCGTAAGCAACCCCTCCGGCCATGGCGAAGGAGGCGAGGTAGAAAGAGCGACTCTCTCGCGGAGCGACGGCCAACGGCAGCTGGAACACCGCCAGCGCGTGCCCGCTCCACAGCCCCGCCGAGACGACCACATCGAGAGCGATGGGCCACAGAAAGCCTTCGGTCGCCCAAAGCCAGTAGAGGGGAATGATCGAGATTCCGCAGGAACAAAAGATCAGCACCGGGCGCGCGCCCACCCGGTCCAACATTCGGCCCCATACCGGTCCCATGAGAATACGCACCACCGCCACCGAGGCGCCGTGGAGCGCGATGAGGGTGAAGCCCATCTTCAAGTTCTCGAGCATGTGCAGCGCAAAGTAAGCCCCGGAGATGCCAATCGCCCCGTTCCAGGCGAGCTGGTAGGCGAGGAGGGCGCGCGCGCCTGGGTCGCGCAAGGGTGCGAGCGCGGCGGCAATGGTCAGCCGAGGGCAGCTCTTCGACTCCGGCGCGTGCTGGCGCACCATCAAGAGGGTGGTCACCACCCCAGCCGCGCATGCGAAGAGGGCCAGGCCGGCCAACGCCCACGCTGTCTGGCCCGTCCGCCCGGCCCCATCGAGCACCAGCCCCGCAATCAGCGACGCCACCGTTCCGGCCAAGGTACACAGCGCGGTGCGGCGACCGAAGTAGCGGCCTCGAATGCGTCGGGGAACCAGGGCTCCCATCCACGAGACCCATGCATGGTTGCCCACCACGCCCAGGAGCGCCGCTGCGCCCGCCACCGTCAGCAGCACGGCCTGCTTCCCTCCTTGGGACAGAGGAAGAAAAGGCAGGGCGACCAACGGCAACAGCGCTTGGCGCGATGCGGCGACCGCCACGATGCACACCTTGCGATTGCCCAGCGCCTCGGAGAGGTAGGCCGACGGTATCTGCAAGGCCTGGCTGAGAAAGGGAAGGGCTGACAACAACCCCACCCCCAGCGGACTTAGGCCAAGGTACAGCGCCCAGCCGGTGAGCACGGCGCCGCCGGCGAAGGCGGTCACCACCTCGGCCGCCATCCCTTCGATGGCGGAAAGGCGAAGGGAGCGGCGCAGCGCCTTCGCAGGCAAGGCTCGTGCGCCGACAGTTCCAGTCGCCGGAGCCGAGGCGAACGGCGCATGCAACCCGGGCAGCGTGGTGCCGGGCCGAAAGGCCGCTGGCGCCGAAACGAGGGAGGCGGCGCGCCTCAACAGCCCGGAAGCGAACGAATGTTTCGACACGACGGCGCTCGAGTCTCAGCGAAACGCGCGGCGGAGCCTGGCACGCGAAAACCACCTGCGGCAATGTAGGTGCAAAGCGCTGCCCGCAAGTCGGCATTCCGGCGGGTCTTGCCAAGAAGGTCATGCAGTTCAAGACCGCTTGAACTATATGAACCGCCATGGAACCAGCCATTCAGTTCGCGGACTTTTTGGGCGACGTGGAGCGGGTGTTGTCGGGGGTGCTCGCCGATGCGCGCAGCGGGCGGCCCGACACGTTGATGGGCGCGGCACGGCACTTGTGCATGGGTGGGGGCGGCAAGCGGGCGCGGCCCATTCTGGTGCGCATCTTCGGCGAGGCATGCGGGGTCGGCCCTGAGCGGCTGGTGGACGTGGCGGTGGCCGCCGAGCTCATTCACTCCGCGAGCCTTTTGCACGACGACGTGGTCGACGCCGGCATGTTCCGGCGCGGGCGCCCGACGGTGAACGCGCGCTGGGGAAACATCGTCGCGGTGATGACCGGCGACATGCTTCTCGCCGCGGCGTTGATGCGCCTGGCCCAGCTCGATCGGCGCGTCACCGATGGCGCGGTGGCCACGGTGGCGGAGATGACCCGGGCGGCGATGGCCGAGGTGGAGGCCCGCGGCCAGCTCGAGCTCCCGCTGTCGCGTTTGCGCGAGATCGCCGAGGGGAAAACGGGAGCGCTCTTCGGCTGGTGCGGGCGGGCCGCCGCCTACGTCGCGGGGGACGGCGAGGCCGCGCGGTGCTTCGACGCGTTCGGCCGCCGGCTGGGGGTGGCCTTCCAGATCGCCGACGACGTGCGCGACCTGGTGAGCGCCGAGGAGGGCAAGCCGCGCTATGCCGACGTGGCGTCGCGCACCCTCTCGGTGCCGATTCTCATCGCCGCCGCCAAGGACAGCGCCTTGCGTCGTCGGCTGCACGACGCCTGGTCGTTTTCGGCGATGACCCCCGAGCGGGTGAGCGAGCTGGGCACGGCGATTCTCTGCACCGGCGCGGCGGAGGAGGCGGTGGCCCGCATGGAGGTCGAGATCGAGGCGGCGGTCGACGCCTTGGGCCCTTACGTGTCTTCGCCGAGCGGGAGCGAGCTGGTCGGCTGGGCGTGGCAGCTGGCGCGCGGGCTCACCATGCGAGCAAGTGCATGAAGGGTTACCTGTGGACCAACGACGCCGGCCCCAAGCAAACCGACGGCGGCAAGTTGGCCCGCTGGGAGTCCATCGCCATCGAGGCGGTGGGCAACGTCATCGAGTTTTGGGGGTTCAAGCGCAATATGGGCCGGGTGTGGGCGCTGCTCTACCTGCGCGGCGAGCCGTTCACCGCCCCGGAGATCGAGAAGGAGCTCTCCTTGTCCAAGGGCGGGGTGTCGATGCTCCTGCGCGACCTCGAGCGTTGGGGCGTGGTGCACCGGGTGCGCGCGGTGGGGGACGCGGCGTGGCGCTACCGCGCTGAGACCGACCTGGTGCGCATGGTGAGCCGGGTGGTGGAGGAACGCGAGGCGGGCTTCATCTCCCGTATTCGCGCCGACATCGCCGAAGCGCGCCGGCTTGCGGAGGAGTCGGGCAAGGTGCCCAAAGAGCGTCTGCAGCGCCTGGCGAAGATGAGCACGCTGGCCGACCAAACGGAGAAGGCGCTCAAGCTGTTCATCCGCACCTCCAAGCTGGACGTGGGCGGTATGTTCAGCGTGTTTCAGGAGAAGAGCTGATGGATGCACACTACGACCAGGTAATGAAGGCTCGAGCGGCGGCCGACGCTGGCGCCCAGCGCCTCTACTTTGCTTACTCCACCATCCTCGACCGTGCCGCCTTCGAGGAGTGGCGCCATCAGCACGGCTACGATTTCTTCGAGCTTCCCCCAGGGCGAATGGCGGAGGCGGTCGATGTCGATTTGGTCTACGACTTTCCCTCGCGCTGGTGGGGCGGACGCGTGGCGGGGCTGGAAGACAAACCGGGCGCGAAGGTGTACGGGCGAGTCTTCGAAGTGTCCGGCGCCGACTGGCCGATCATTCAGCACAAGGAGGGGGCGGTCACCGGCATGTGCGTCGAGCGCGAGGTGAGCGTGCTCGTCGAGGGGGAACGGTTGACTGCCACAGCCTTTGTCACCGCCCCTGCGCGACGGACGACCGAAGGCCCCGTCAGTCAGCGTTTCGTCGAGGCGCTGGTGCGCGGCGCCCAGAGCGCGGGCCTGCCCCAGGCGTACGTGGCGCGGTTAGTATCGGGAACGTGAAGACAGCGCCCGGACACGAGGTGTCATTTCATGAGGTTGTCGCTGATCGCAGCAGTGCTTGCCCTGGCCGGTTGCTTCCAGCCTGTTGATCCGAACGCGCGGGTGATCTCCTCCTGCAAGGGAGCCTGCCCCTACGGAGAGTGCGACGACCAGTGCACCCCTAAAGATGCCGGGTGCAGCACTCCGGAGGACTGTCTCCGTGTCTACAGCTGCTCGAAAGTTGAGGCCAGATCGTGCTCCGCGTACAAGCCGGAGAGCTTCCCCGTGGGAACCACGCTGCCAACCTGTGCCCAGGTGCCAGGGGAATACTGCGTGACCACAATCGGGGCTTATGGCGCCTCGAAGAGGCTCGCGATCGAGTGTACCGACGCCGGGGAGGTTGAGACGGACTGTTCCTCCGTGGATCCTTGCGCAGACGGCGGGGCGTCCCCGGGGGCTTGTCGGACCGCCTGCGGACCCCGGTTCTGCATCAGATAAGCAGCACGCAGCTAGTCATGTTGCTGCGCGCTGGGAAGGCGGTGCACCGAACGCCGCCACGCTCGGTACGGCAAGTGGGCACTTGGTCCGAAACTCCAGGCTTGAGCTGCCGGTCGCGCAATGAATCGATCCGAGGCTCGGGGTCGGCCGGAGGCGACTGGCTACCCAACTTGGGGGCCGCCCTGGGGCCTCATTGGCGGGCGCTTTGTTTAGTAGTCGTGTACAGAAATATTACTTAAAATATTACTAGCGATGACGCATTAAGAGAAACAGTCCCCGCTGGCCCACCCAGGGTCAACCGGTTTGGGGCGGCACTCAAGCGGGGTGGGGAGCACGGGCCCCGACTCTCCCGAACCACGTCGGTCGCACTCTCGGAGGTCGACGAATCCCCGGACGCGTGCTTTAGGTTCATCCCGGCACTTCCCGCCGCCGTGGCGCGGGCATTGGTCTCATTGAAGCAGTGGCTCATCGACCGTCTCGTCACCGATTTCGCCGAATGGCGGCTGTTTGGCTCGTTCGCTCGCGGCGAGCAGCAAGAGGAGAGCGACATAGACGTACTGGTTGCCAAGCGGGGCTCGCGCCGTAAGTACCAGCAAATGGTCGAGGACGAGATCGGTTTCGCGCCGGCTGTGGAGGAAGAAGGAATCGTCGTATGACGCCGCTCGAGCCAGAATTCCTCAGCGTCCTTGGCAGCGTGGAGCATGACCGCGAGATCGCGGACTACGCCATCGACAAGGAGGTCACGGCGGATGACGTACGGCAGGACGTCGAGCAGACTCGTCGCTTCCTCGAACGGATCGAGGCGTTGTGGAGTATGCACGCCTGCTACTGCTCGCTCGTCCTATTCGGGGGTCAACCACACCACGGCCAGCGGGGGGAGGGTGAGCACAAGAGAGGCGGGCTGTCCGTCCCACGGCTTCTCCTCGGCGGTGACGCGCCCGAGGTTGCCCACGCCTGAGCCGCCGTACACGGAAGCGTCGGTGTTGAGGACCTCGAGGTACGCCCCTGCCTTGGGCACGCCGATGCGGTAGTCGGCACGTACCACCGGAGACAAGTTCGCCACGCATACGAGGTATCGGCCGGCTTGGGAGCGGCGGAGAAATGCGTAGCAGTTTAAGTCTGCCGCGTCGGCCTGAATCCACTGGAAGCCTTCCGGCGCGAAGTCGAGCTCGTACAGCGCCGGCTCGGAGTGGTAGCGGTAGTTCAGGTCGGCCACCAGCGTCTGAACGCCGCGTTGCGGCGCATGATCGAGCAGGTGCCAGTCGAGGCTCTTGTCGTGGCTCCACTCCGCCTCTTGCCCAAGCTCGCCGCCCATGAAGAGCAGCTTCTTGCCCGGGTGGGCCCACATCCACCCGTAGAGCGCGCGTAGGTTGGCCAGCTTCTGCCAAGAGTCACCGGGCATTTTCCCCAAGAGCGAGCCCTTCCCATGCACCACCTCGTCGTGGCTGAGCGGCAAGACGAAGTGCTCGGTGAAGGCGTAGAGCAGCCCGAAGGTGAGCTGGTGATGGTGATAGCGGCGAAAGACCGGGTCCTTGGAGCAGTACTGGAGGGTGTCGTGCATCCACCCCATGTTCCACTTGAAGGTGAAGCCCAGGCCTCCCTCCGCGGTGGGGCGGCTCACCTTGGGCCAGGCGGTCGACTCCTCGGCGATCGTCACCACGCCCGGATGTTTGCGGTGCACCACGTCGTTGAGCTCGCGCAAAAAGCCAATCGCTTCCTCGTTCTCTCGACCGCCGAAGCGGTTGGGCACCCATTCACCGGGAGCGCGGCTGTAGTCGCGGTAGAGCATCGAGGCCACCGCGTCCACCCGAAGGCCGTCGACGTGGTACTCCTCGAGCCAGAAGAGCGCGTTGGCGATGAGGAAGTTGCGCACCTCGTGGCGGCCGAAGTTGAAGATGAGCGTGCCCCAGTCGGGGTGCGCCCCCTGGCGCGGATCTTGGTGCTCGTACAGCGCAGTGCCGTCGAAGCTTCCCAACGCGAAGGCGTCGCGCGGGAAGTGGCCGGGCACCCAGTCGACAATCACCCCGATGCCTTGCTGGTGGAGGTGATCGACGAGATGACGCAAATCGTCAGGGTGGCCGTAGCGCGCGGTGGGCGCGTAAAAAGCGCCGACTTGGTAACCCCAAGAACCGCCATAGGGGTGTTCAGAAACCGGGAGCAGCTCGACGTGCGTGAAGCCCATGGCCTTCACGTACTCACCCAACGCCGGCGCCAGCTCGCGGTAGGTGAGCGCGCGGTGGTCCTCCTCGACCCGGCGCCGCCAGGAGCCCAAGTGAATTTCGTAGATGGACATCGGGCGATCGAGGGGGTGGGTTTTCTCGCGCTCGGCCATCCACTCCGCGTCGCCCCAGACGTAGTGACCAAGATCGTGGACGACGGACGCCGTCTGCGGCGGAACCTCGGTGCGGAAGGCGAACGGGTCGGCCTTGAGCAGCATCGGCCCACCGTGCGAGGGCCGCACCTCGAACTTATAGCGGGTGCCCTCGGCGATCTCCGGCACGAAGAGCTCCCAGATGCCCGAGGCGCCCATGCGTCTCATCGGGTGAAGCCGGCCGTCCCAGCCGTTGAAGTCGCCCACCACCGACACACCCGCGGCGCTGGGAGCCCATACCGCGAACGCCACTCCCGCCACGCCGTGGTGATGCGTCGGGTGCGCGCCGAGCTTCTCCCACAGCCGCTCATGCTTGCCCTCGCCGGCGAAGTACAGGTCCATCTCTCCCAGCGTGGGCAAGAAGCTGTAGGGATCTCGGAGGACGAAGGTGTTGCCCGCTGGGTAGCTCACCTCGAGCAGGTAGTCGAACACGTCGTTGCGGCCGTCGATATGCACCTCGAAGATGCCGCCCTTGCGGTGACTCATCGGAAGCTTGCCCCCGAAGTCGGGCAAGAGCTCGATGCGGCGGGCATCGGGGCGGAAGGCGCGCACCACCACGCCGCGGCCATCGCGGTGCACGCCGAGAACCGCATGGGGGTCGGAGTGCCGTAGCCCCAGCAGGTTGTCGATTTCCCCTTCGAGGTCTTTGCGCTCCGCTGAGGCCTTCACGGTGACACCGCGAGGAGCGTCTGCGCAGGGATTTTCACCCAAGAAGGCCGGTTGTGAAGCTCGTAGCGCAGCTCATAGAGCGCCTTGTCCAGCTCGAAAGCGTCGAGCAAGGCCGCGAAGTCGGCCTCCTCGGAAGGGAGGAAGGCGGCGCCCCTGGTGGCTTTCCGGTAGCCCTCGAGGAAGGCGCGGCGGCAAAGCAGGGCGCGCTGGCCTTTGGGTCGTCCCGCGAGCTCGACGGCCGCCTCGGCGTAGGAGAACGAACGGAGCATGCTGGCCACGTCTTTGAGTGGGGAGGTCATCTCTCGGCGTACGGAAAAGCTGCGGCCGGGCTCACCTTCGAAATCGAAGATGGTCCAGCCTCCCGTGCGGCCGGAGGTGACCAGCACCTGACCGAGGTGGAGATCGCCGTGTACCCGAATCTTCTGCCCCGATGCTTTCAGGTGAGCCAGCCTTCGGGCGCGCTCGGTGATTGCCGCTCGTCGAGTCGCCAGCTCGGGCACCGCCTTCTCGGCTTCGGAGACCACCACGCCCAACTCGCCGATGATGGAGGCGCTCCAGCGCTGCAGGTCCTCGGTGCCAATCGGCGTCGGCGCGAAGGCCGGGTCTTTTTCTTCCGAAGAAAGAACGCGGTGCAAGCTGCCCACGAGCTCGCCCAGCGCCAAAACTCGGGTGAGCACTTCCACGGGCGGCGTGACGAAGGAGCGAAAGGCGCCTTCGATGAAGGCCCACCCATCACCTCGGTTGGGGACGAACTCGTGGGCCACCGCGATGGTCGACTCGGCGACCCCGAAGAAGCCCAACGAGCCCAACAGCTTGGGCACCCCTTCGAAGCCCTGCTGCAAGAGGAAGCGGCCCATCTCGATCTCCGGGTTCAGCCCGCTCTCCAGCTTGCGAATCACCTTGAGAATCACCTTGTCGTCGAAGATGACCGAGGTGTTGCTCTGCTCCACCGACACCCGCTTCACCGACGGAGCGGGCGGCAGCTCGCTCCATACGGAAGCAGAGCTGGGCTCGCGCTCGCCGCGCAGGGTCCCGCCTCCCGAGGGCAGCTTTTCCGCGTCGCGAATGAGCCGCAAAAGTCCGCGCGAAAGCTCGTCGTCCTCCAGCGCGTCATGGAACCGGCCCGTAGAGTCGACCATTACGGGCAAGAGGTAGCGCTCGGGGTTGCCCAGCTCGTAGGCGACGTCAATCACCCCCAAGGTGAACGAGCCACGGCGGGTCTCCACCTGGGCGTGGTCGGCGACCGACACCTTCTTGATCGGCCAGGCCTTGCCGGCGAACCATCGACACGACCGAAGGTAGTCGGGCAGCTGCGTCAAGTCGGTGTGCTTCACGGCGCACCTCCATTGCTCACGGCCGGCCGCTCGAGCCGGAACCACAAGAACATGTAGGGCCCCAGTGAAAGCTGGTAGGGGCGTTCGCCGATCGGCGGGAAGGGGGTCTCCCCCATCAGCTCGACGGGGACACGGCCCGTCCACTCCGACAAGTCGATCTCCGCCGGCTGGGCGTTCGCCGAGAGGTTACCCACCACCAGCACGGTGGTGCCCTCGTAGGTGCGCGTGAAGACCAGCACCCGCCTGTTGTCGGCGCTGTGGAAGCGCAAGTCACCCAGGCCGAAGACCGGGTGTGCCTTGCGCACGGCGATGATCTGCTTCACCCACGCGAGCAGAGAAGTGCTGGTGCGCTCTTGCGCTTCGACGTTGATCGCCTGGAAGCCATAGACCGGGTCGACGATCACCGGCGCGTAGAGCGCCGCCGCGTCGGCACGGGAAAACCCGGCGTTGCGGTCGCTCGTCCACTGCATGGGCGTGCGCACCCCGTTGCGATCGCCCAGGTACACGTTGTCGCCCATGCCAAGCTCGTCGCCGTAGTACATCACCGGCGTGCCGGGCAGGCTGAAGAGCAAGGAGTGCATCAGCTCGATGCGCCGCCGGCCGTTGTCCATCAGCGGAGCGAGGCGCCGGCGAATGCCGAGGTTTAAGCGCATGCGCCGATCCTTGGCGTACTCCCGGTACATGTAGTCGCGATCTTCGTCGGTGACCATCTCCAGCGTCAGCTCATCGTGGTTGCGCAAGAAGATCGCCCACTGACAGTTGGGGGGAATCTCCGGTGTCTGCTGCATGATTTCGACGATCGGCCGGCGCTCCTCGCGGCGCAGACCCATGAACAGGCGAGGCATCACCGGGAAGTGGAACCCCATGTGAAACTCGTCGCCCTCGCCGAAGTACACGCGCACGTCGGAGGGCCACTGGTTGGCCTCGGCGAGCAGCACCCGCCCGGGAAACTCGGCGTCCATCAGGGCGCGAATGCGCTTCAAGTACGCGTGGGTCTCGGGGAGGTTCTCGCAGTTGGTTCCCTCCCGCTCGAAGAGGTAGGGCACGGCATCGACCCGGAAGCCATCGACCCCCAGGGAGAGCCAGAACCGCAAGACGTTGAACATCTCCTCTTGGACCGCGGGGTTGTCGTAGTTGAGGTCTGGCTGGTGGGAGAAGAAGCGATGCCAGAAGTACTGCTTGGCCACCGGGTCCCACGTCCAGTTCGACTTCTCGGTGTCGGTGAAGATGACGCGCGCGCCTCGGTAGCGATCGTCGGTGTCGCTCCAGACGTAGTAGGCGCGCTTGGGGCTGCTCGGGTCGCTGCGTGCCTCGATGAACCAGGGGTGCTGATCGGAGGTGTGGTTCACCACCAGCTCGGTGAGAATGCGCAAGCCCCTCCGGTGCGCCTCGTCCACCAGCCGCTTGAAGTCCTCGAGCGTCCCGTAGTCGGGGTGAATGCTGTAGTAGTCGGCGATGTCGTAGCCGTCGTCGCGTAAGGGCGAGGGGTACATGGGCAACAACCACAGACAGTCGACTCCCAGCGATTCGAGGTAAGGAAGCTTCTCGATGAGCCCGCGGAGGTCGCCGATGCCGTCGCCGTTCGAGTCGTAGAAGGCGCGGACGTGCAGCTCGTAGATGATGGCCTTCTTGAACCAGAGAGGGTCTGGCACGCTCAACCGGTCAGAAGGGCTCGTCAGGCCGGCTGCTTGTGTTTGTAAAAGAAAATGAGCGAATAGCAGTGGAACTCGTTGTCGCTCGATTGGCAGACGACCTTGTCGACGATCTCCAGGTCGGCGTTGCTCTTCAGCCAACGGGTGACGTTGTCGCTGAGCTCCTCGCGCTCCTTGGCCTTGGTCGCCGAGAAGACTTTCACCCCCGTAAACATCGTCGCCCTCCTCAAACGGTTGCCGTGCGGGCTTATTGCACGTGTCCGTTCTGTCTGTAAAGACGTCCGCCTGTCCTCTCGCCGGTCGATGCATAGCTTGAAGCGGCTGCCATAGGGAGGGGACGAAGGTGGACATCAAGTCGAAGAAGGATCTTGCGGTCGAGTTCATCAACCTGATCCGCACGATGGACTCGGCCCAGCTCAACACGCTGATCGTCAAGGAAGCGGGCGAGGATCTGGCCCAGTTCTTTCTCACGTACAGCGCCAACCTCATTTCCAAAGACCCCGCGCGGGTGCTGGAAAACACCTCCTCGCTGATGCTGATGGGCTACCTCATTCGTCAGAACGAGGAACGCGTTGCGGCCAAGCCGGGTCTTCAGGGGTACGCCTTCGCCTGACGCGAACCTGCTTGGCGCCCAAGACGTGCCTTGGTAGGAACCGTAAAACCCATGCTGATCGACCTGCACGCCCACAGCCACTTGTCGAAAGACTGCGACCTCGATCCGATGGCGGTCCTCGAGCGAGCGGCCAGCCATGGGCTCGACGGAGTGGCGTTCACCGAGACCAACACTCAAGACGGCTGCGACGAGCTGTTCGAGCTGCAAGCAAAGACCAAGCTGAAAATCTTCGTCGGCCTCGAGCTGGTCACCGACAAGGGCCAGTACCTCTGTTTTTTTCCCCGGCCCGAGCTCGCCCCCGAGCCTGTGCAGCTGTGGGGCAGCAACCGGGAGAAGCCCTGGAGCGCGGCGGAGTGTCTGCCCAAGGTGAAGTCCTTGGGAGCGGCGATCGTGGCTGCCCGGCCCTACGACCGCGACTTCCCCAACCCGGCGGGTGACTTCCTTCTGACGCTCAACCTGCTCTCGGCGGTCGAGGGCTACAACCCCAAGGTACGGCAGACGGCCAACGAGCTCGCCGTCGAGGCGGCCGAGACGCTGCGGCTGCCGTGCGTGGGTGGCAGCGATGCGCGCGGATCGCTCGACGAGGTGGGGCGCGGAGCGACGCTGTTTAGGCGCGACGTCTCCTCCCAGGCCGATCTGATTTCAGCGCTGTCCGACGGGCAGTGCTGGGCGGTGCAGATGGGAGAGCTTCCGCGGCTCACCCGGCCAGGCGAAGCACGCGAGGCGGAGAAGAAGGGCGGCCGAGGCAAGCGCCGTTTCAGAGATCGCAGGCGCTAGTTTTCTTCGCCCGCAAGCCTCACCACCCGGCCTTCGGTGAGGTACGCCGTGCGTTTGCCGCCGGGATAGGCCCACTCCTCGTTTTTCACCGACTCCTCGAAGCGAATCCGCTTTCGCTCCGGGTAACCCCAGGCCATCTCCAGCGCCTCGGCGGGCATGTCCAGCGTGGCGCTTTTGCCTCGAATGGCTTCGCGCACAGCCTCCGTCCAACCCGCCAGCAGCGGCGCGAGGTCTTCATGGGCGAGGTAGCGCTCGAGCTCGGCGAGAAACTCCTGCTCGTCCTTGATGTGCGGCCGCAAGACGAGCACGAGTGGTACTTCCTGAGGGTGCCCTTCGACCTCGAGGTAGACCCAAGGCTGGGTGCGCGGGGTGTAGACGACGCGCTCGGCGATCACCCATGCGGTGGGAAACTCGACTTTCGTGATGCGGGCCCGGGTGCCGGCAGGGAGAATCTTCTCCACCTTGCCTGGGTTCACCGGATCGCCGTTGGGGTGGTTGAGCAGCCGCACCTCGCCCGGCGGCACCGGCGTGAGGAGCCGCTTCGACGCGTCGCCGAAGAAGGGGGTGACGTAGTAGGACAGGCGCAGGTACTTGTCCCGGTTCTTCCCGGTGAGGTCTCGCTCGAGGGCGCCTCGTTGTTCGGTGGGGATGAGGGCGTGCGAGGCGCAGCCGCAGAGGGCGAGGAAGGCGGCGGTGATGAGGCTTCGCATCAGAACGACCAGGCAAAGACACGCGTGGTGGTCGCCGGCTCCTCTTTCCCCCAAGTGGAGGCGAAGCGCACCGCTCGCTCCCGGGTGCGCTCGATGAGGCGTGGCCCTCCCGCTTCGGCGTAGGCGTCGAGGCCTTGAATGATGTGCGAGGCCAAGAAAGCGAGCCAGAGGAAGGGGAAGCGCACCCAAAAGGTGAAGACACTGGCGGCGGCGAGAATGGCGATGTCGATGATGAGAAAAAGCACGAACCCGTCACGGTCCTGCGCCACCAGGTGTCCGATGCCAAAGCCGATGATCAGCCCCAAGAGAAGGGCGAGGATCTGCCGGTTTTCTCCCGAGACGCCACCCCCACTGTCCAGCGGCGTCGGCAGGCCCTGGCGGTCGAAGCGCAGGCCGTCGGTGAGTCGCAGCGCCGAGGACTGGGAAGGCTGGTAGGTGGCCTCCAGCTGCTCGCCATCGAGGAGACTCGCCTTTCGCTCGGGGTTTGTCGTGAGTGAGACGCCGCCGCCGGCGAGGGCGGGAGCAGCACAGAGCAAGAGCGCGATGGGTAGGGGTGTCATGAGAACCTCCGAAAGGGTGTTTCTAGCTCATCTGCGCTGGTCGTCGAGCAGCGACAGCTGCCGCTGACGATCGAGGCAGCCGCGCCCGGGAGGGCACACCGGCCCGCGTCCGTCAGGGTCGGCGACCAGGAGAAACCGCCCAAAGCTCACCGCCTCGGCCAGCTCGACCTGCCCGCACAGCGCGCAGCGGCGACGGCGACCCTTCGCGGGAGGAAATGGCATCACGCCAATCCTCGCCCGGGAAGAGGGCGTGCGCGAGTTTTCGACCGCTACTTCTCCGGCTTGCTCGGAGTGGAGGGAGCGCTCGCCGCCGACGTCGACGTGCTCGTATTCGCGGCGGCCGACTCTTTGGGCTTGTTCTCGGAGGGCTTGGCCGCCGCCTCCTTGGCTCCTTCCTTCTTGGTCGAGCTGTAGAGGTCCGAGTACCAGCCTCCTCCCTTGAGAACGAAGCTGGTGCGGCTGACCACACGGGTGAGGGTGCCTGGAGCGCTGCAGTTTTCGCACTGAGGAGGGGGCGGATCGTCGACCTTCTGGAGCACGTCCACCACGTTTCCGCACTGCTGACAGCTGTATTCGTAGATCGGCATGCGTTTCTACCCACGAACCGCAAAACCCTCGTCTTGCGATGGGGTTGCCTCTATCTTCCCTTTCGAACGGGTGTCAATGAGCGACGACCAGACTCCACACGTGGGCTCCGTGCGTGCCGGCCCGGCGGTGGCGGCCGTACTCTACGCGCTCTTGGTCGGCTCGGCGGTGCTCGCGTTGTGGGTACGAAACTTCCCCGGCAAGGTGCCTGCCCACCTCGAAGCCGCCGCGCCTTGGGTCTTTTTGGTCTTCATCATCTGCTTTGCTCTCTACCGCTGGTCGCTCATGCGGGCGAAGAAGTACCCGGCGGCCAAGGCGTTCTTCCAGGTGGGCGTGGCGGTGCTCTTCTTCATGTTGCTCCTTCCCCAAGGAAGGCCGAGCGGCGAGGCGGCCGGCGACGAGGTGGAGGCGCTCCTTTCCAGCACCACTCCCCAGGTGCGAGCGTTGGCAGCCGAGGTGGCGCGCTACCGGCCGGACGGGAGGAAGTACGGGAAAGCCTTGGTCAAGGCGCTGGAAGACCGGGAGCCCAGGGTTCGGCAGGAGGCGCACCGCTCGCTGGTCGCCCTGGCGGGAGAGGATGTCGGCGGCCCGGACGACGAGGGGGCGATCGAAAAATGGTCGGAGAAGTTTCGGTGAGCGACGAGAACCTGGCGAGCAAGGAAGAGGTGCTCAGCCGCTACATGGCCGAGCGCGGGCTGAAGAATACCCGCCAGCGCAACCTGATCATCGACACCTTCTTCGAGGTTGGCGGCCACCTCTCCGTCGAAGAGCTGTGGTCGAAGGTCCGCTCGCAGGACCATAAAGTCTCGGTGGCCACGGTGTACCGCACGATGAAGCTGCTCTCGGACTGCGGGCTCGCCCACGCGCGCAACTTCGGCGACGGGCAGACCCGCTACGAGGCCGCCGTCGGTCGCCACCACCACGACCACCTCATCTGCACTCGCTGCGGAACGATCGTCGAGTTCGAGAACGACCGCATCGAGGCGTTGCAAGACGCGGTGGCGCGCAAGCACGGATTTCGGGTCGTCTCCCACAAGATGGAGATCTACGGGCTGTGCAGGCTCTGCCAGCGCGCGGTGGACGGGACAGGGTGAAGCCCCTTGTCGTCGGTGCGTTCTTGGCGCTCGGCTGCGCGCACGGGCCCGCCTCATTGCCCGCGGGGCCACACCCCTACACCGCGCTTCGACTTCCGGCCACGCGGGGCGGCGCCTTCTCTCCCACGCAGCTGCGGGGCAAGGTGGTGCTGGTCGCCTTCTTGGCCTCGTGGTGCTTCCCCTGTCTGGCCGACCTCACCGTGCTGGGCCAGCTGCAAGAAAGGCACGCGGCCCGAGGCTTCACCGTGGTGGCGGTGGGCATGGATCTCGAAGGTGAGCGGGTTCTCGCGCCGTTCACCGAGCAGTACGCGCCGGCCTTCCCGGTGCTGATCGCCGATCCGCGCCTGCGCGAGGGGAAAAGTCCCTTCGGCCCCATCCGCGCGCTGCCGACGTACTTCCTCTTCGATCGTCAGGGGCAAGGGGTGCTCGCCTACCAAGGCGTGGCTGCTCCCAAGGACTTGCTCCGGGTGGTGCAAGAGGTGGTCGAGCGCTGATGCGCTACAGACCTGAAGCCTTTTCTTGAAAGCCCGCCCGGCGCTGATACCGTTGAAGCCGTCCATGACGCGACGGCGAAAGCTCCTTTGGACGGCGGTGGGGGTCGCGGGGGCGCTCGCTGTTTTCTCCGCCGCCGACGCGCGGGGGTTTCGGCGCTACCTGCGCCTGCAAAGAGAAATCGTCGCCCTCGCCGAGAGCAACCGTCATACGGCGGCGAAGAACCGGGCGATGGTCCAAGAGATTGAGTCACTGCGCTCCGACCGACGCGCGCTCGAGCGGGCCGCCCGCGAAGAGCTGGGGTTCGTCCGTCCGGGAGAGCTGGTTCTCACCGTGGAGTGAGCATGTCCGTCGCGAGGACTACCAAGCGTTTGCGAGGGACGGTCAGGCTGGTGCCGGGAGCAGGGGTGTTGTTCACCTTCGTCCACTTGGCGCGCGGCGGCTTTCGAGGGCTGGGCGCCCTGGGGTGGTGGGAAGCCGCCGCGGTGGGGCTCTTGCTCCTGGGCATTGGGCTGTCGGCCTTTCGCACCTTCCGGCGCTCAGCGCTCGGAGCGCCAGCGCGTCTTTTCGACGAGATCGAGCTGGGAGGAGGGCTCATCGCCGTCGCTTATGCGCTGGTGGCGGTGGGAGGGGCGCCGCTGATGCCCATCGTGTACCTCTTGATGGCGTTTCTGGTGAGCTTTCTCTCCCGCTCCGCGGGGCTGACCCTGCTCGGCGTGGCCTTGGTCTTCGACGCACTGGCCACGCTTCCGGGCAGCGTGAGCGCCTTCGCCCTCCACGCCACCTTCATGGTGCTCTTCGCCGCGCTCTACCACGTGGTGCTCTCTGCTCGGCTCGCCGCCGCCAAGCGTGCCGAGAGCCACGCGGTGGCCAACCGCATCAAGGAGGTCGAGGAGCGCGCCCGCACCTTTCGTCTGGTGAGCTCAGGCACGCAGGACAGTCTCCCGGGGGTGAAGGATCAGGAAAAATGGCTCTTGGCCTCGGTGAAGGAAATCGAAGGGGCCTTGGGCTCGGCACTGGAGATCGCCGAGACGGCGCTGGGCACCCATACCTGTGCGGTCCTTTTGCTCTCCACCGACGATCGCTCCCTCAAGCTGCACGACTGCCGCTCGGCCTCGGACCGCGTGCAGCGCGATCGCTTCAGCGCCGGAGAGGGAATTTTGGGCGGGGTGCTCAAACGGGGCGTGCCCGTGCGCATGCACGCGAAAGGTGGGCTCAAAGGGGTGACCTATTACGAGCCGGGCGGGCCGTCGGTGGGAGCCATTCTCGCGGTGCCGATCGTCGAGGGCACGGGGCTGGTACGTGGGGTGCTGGTCGCCGACCGGCTTTTGCCCGAGCCGTTCAGCGAGCAGGACGAGCGGCTGCTTTCGATCATCGCGTCGGAGGTCTTACGGGCGATCGAGGGTGAGCGGGTGATGGGCTACATCCGCAAGACCCGCGACGAGAAAGACCGGTTCTTCAAGGCCATCGAGGAGATGAACCGCGCCAACTCTCCCGAGCAGGTGTTCCTCGCGGTGTTGGAGGGGGCCCGGCAGATCGCCGCCCTCGACTTTTGCGCCGTCACGCTGGTGAGCGAGGAGGGTGGAAGCCGGGTGCACCGCATCGTTCGGCTGAGCGGCGTCTCGGCGAACGGCCGGGCGCTGGAAGGCAGGCGCTTTGCCGACAACAACGGGCTGGTGGCCAACGTGGTGCGCTACGGAGCGCCGCTCCCGGGCCGCGACGTGCGGGCGATGGACAGGCAAGTCATCTTCGACGCCGACACCCAGGTACGGGGGTTGGCGGCGTTGAAGATTTTCCCGCTGGTGGCGGGCGACCGCATTCTGGGGACGTTGGTGGCCGGCTCGCGCAAGAAGGCGGCGATCGACGACGACGCCTTGCGCATGCTGGAGGTGATCGCCATTCAAGCCGCGCAGGCGGTCTTGCGCGCCCAGCTCTTCGAGCAGATGGAGCGTATGGCCACCACCGACGGGCTCACCGGGTTGTTCAACCACCGTACCTTCCAGGGGAAGGCCGACGAAGCGCTGGCGTCTGCCCGGCGCTACGGGCGCAAGTGCTCGCTCATCCTCACCGACATCGACCACTTCAAGAGCGTCAACGACACCTACGGGCACCCGGTGGGAGATCAGGTGCTCAAGGGGGTGGCGAAAATCCTCGAGGACACGGCGCGGGACACCGACCTGGTGGCCCGTTACGGAGGCGAGGAGTTCGCCATCGTCATGCCCGAGACCGATGTGCGCGGGGCGCAAATCATCGCCGAGCGCATTCGCGAGAGGGTGATGGCCGAGGTCTTCCAGACCGAGAACGGGCCGCTCAAGGTGACCCTTTCCTTGGGCATCGCCACCTTTCCCGAGAACGCCCTGGAGAAGCAGGCGCTCATCGACCTCGCCGACCAGTGCTTGTACTTCGCCAAGCGGCACGGAAGGAATCAGACCGTCACCGTGGCGCACATGCAGGGAGGCAAACGCCGGCTGAAGTCCGCGTAGAGTAGAGCGTGATGGGCATTCGCGGACAGCTGGCGCTCCTGGTCCCAGGCGTCGTCGCCTTGAGCTTGATGGGGCTGGCCTTTGCCACGGCGCAGCAACGCCGGCGCGCCGAGATCGAGGAGATGCGTCTGCGCAGCGAGCGCGTGCTCGACGCGATTGGGGTCACCGCCGCGGTGCATGTGGCCCAGAACGACATGGCCGGGCTGGACACCTTGATTGCCCAGGTGAGCGAGAACGGCCGCTACCCCGACTTGGAGGAGATCGCGGTGCTCGACGTCGAGGGTAGGGTGCTCGCACACTCCCGGCCGCAGCTTTTCAATACCCTCGCCGACGACTCCTTTTCTCACCGCGCGATCACCAGCGCGGCACCCTTGTGGGAGCGCCGGGGCGCCGTCTTGCGTGTGGCGGTGCCGGCTTCTTCCGGTTTGCGCTGGGCGACCGTGACTGCCACCTTCTCGCTCCTTCGGGTCGAGCAGTCGGTGGCCGCCTTTCGCGTGCGGCTCATGTGGACCGCAGTGGCGGTCGCCGCCTTGCTCGGCTTGGGGCTCTTCCTCGCCCTCGACCGGCTGGTGGTACGCCCGTTGCGGGTGCTGCAGCGAATGGCGCGGCGCATGGGAGAGGGGGCCCTCGATACGCGGGTACCGCCGCTGGCCGGCCGGGAGCTCTCCGAGCTTTCGGAGACGTTCAACAAGATGGCGAGCGCGCTGAACGAAGAGCACGACAACCTCGAGCGAAAAGTGGCTGCGCGCACCGCCGAGCTGGAAGAGGCCAATCGCCAGCTGGAGAAGCTCGCGGTCACCGACGGGCTCACCAGCGTCTACAACCACCGCCGCTTCCAGGAGGTGCTCGCCCAGGAGGTCTCGCGCTCCTCGCGTACGAAACACCCGCTCTCGGTGTTGATGATCGATGTCGATCACTTCAAGCGCTTCAACGATTCGATGGGGCACCCAGCGGGCGACGAGCTGTTGCGCCACTTGGCGTCGATCTTCACGACCGAGCTGCGCGCCAATGACCTGCTTGCCCGCTACGGAGGGGAGGAGTTCGCGGTCATTCTCCCGGAGACGGACAAGGTCGAGGCGGTGCAGGTGGCCGAACGGCTGCGGGCCGCGGTCGACGTCCAGCTCAACCGCGCCGAAGGCCCTCGGGTGAGCGTCAGCATCGGGGTCGCCTCCTACGCGCAGGATGGCGATGCGCCACGCTCGCTCCTCACCGCGGCGGACCGCGCGCTGTACGCCGCCAAGAACCGAGGCCGCAATCGGGTGGTGGCCGCCCAGGTGGCAGCGTGAGAGCGATCGCCTGCTGCGCGCTGGCGATCGTCGCCGCTTGCGACGACGGCCCTGAGGGGAACCAGCCGGTGCGCTCGCCGTCCTCCAGCCCGCCCGCTGCTTTTCACGCGCCGGCCGCCTTCACCCGCCTTCGCCTCGGTGTCACCCCGTATCTCGACGCCGCCACGATGCACAAAAACAGCGCGCCGTTGCTCGCCTACCTCTCGCGCGAGCTGAAGGTGCCCGTGGAAATCCAGGTGGCCTCGAGCTACGACGATTTGGCCGAGCGCCTACGGCGCGCCGAGATCGAGCTCGCCCAGTTCAGCCCGTACGCCTTCGTGCGGGCCGAGGCGACGGTGCGCATGCAGCCGCTCGTCAGCGTCATCGCCGACGGTTCCGCCACCACCGCTGGCTACATCGTGGTGCGCGCCGACAGCCCGTACCGCCAGATTCAAGACCTCGCCGGCAAGCGCTTCGCCTTCGTCGATCCCGCCTCCACCTCGGGCTACCTCTACCCCTCCGCGGTGCTGCGCGAGCGCGGGTTGGACCCAGCGACGTTCTTTGCGCACACCGAGTTCCTGGGGAACCACGAGGCGGTGCTCGACGCGGTCTTCGACGGGCGCTTCGACGGGGCTGCCACCTTCCAGGGCGCGTTGCTCTCGCTGCAACGCTCGAAGGGCATCGACCCTTTGAGCTTTCGAATCATCGGCAAGACACCGCGCACCCCACACGATATTTTCTGCGCTCGCGGAGATCTTTCTGCCGAAACGGTGGCCACGCTGCGCGCGTTGTTCCTCTCGCTGTCGGTGCGCACCCCGGAGGGTCGCCTCATCTTGCGCCCGCTCAACTTCAACGGCTTCGTCGAGCCCCTGGACGCGATCTTCGAGCCGGTGCGAAGGGCGCACACCGCATCGCAGAGCGCGCAATGACCAAAGAAGAGCTGCTGCCTCTTGCGGTCACCGTGGGCGGAAAGGCGAAAGCGGCGGCGGTGGCCCGCGCGCGCGAGGCGGCGGCCCAGTGGAGGCTCCCGTTCGTCGAACGCCTGCCCAAGGTGCCCCTCGGGTCGATGGTGGGTGCCCAGGCCAGAGCCTTCTTGGTGTTTCGCGGCGACGGCGTTGCGTTGGTCGATCGCCACGGGGAGCTGCGCTTCACCCCCGGCATGGCGCGTCTGCGGGTCAAGCGCCTCGACGCCGGTGTGGATGAGGACTTGCTGGTGCGGCTGGGCGAGCTTTCCCAAGGCGACGCGGTGCTGGACTGCACCCTGGGGCTGGGCGCCGACGCTCTGGTGAGCGCGCGCGCGGTGGGGCCGGGGGGCAGGGTGGTAGGGGTGGAAAAGTCGCTCGCCCTCTACGCGCTGTCGGCGGCAGGGTTTTCGACGTACACCTTCGGGCCTCGCTCCTGCCGGGTGGAAACGCGGCACGCCGACGCCGGCGAGGTGTTGCGCCAAACCCCGCGCGGCGCCTTCGACGTGGTGCTCTTCGACCCGATGTTCGAGCGGCCACGGCGCTCGTCTCCCGCGTTCGAGCTTTTGCGCCGGCACGCCGACCACACGCCCCTCTCCTCGGAGATAATCACCGAGGCCCAACGGGTGGCGCGGCGGTGGGTGCTGGTGAAGGGTTCGCGCTACTCGGCAGACTTGAAGAAGCTGGGGCTCACACCGCAGCCAGCCGCACGCGGCGCGACCGTCGTGTGGGCCCGCCTGGGTCCCGCGCCCAATGCTTCCTAGTCCTTGTCCGACCCTTTGGGCGGGCCTTCGCCGCCCAGCGGCGAGAGCTTGCCTGACAGCGCCCCGGCCTGCTCGTGCGGCATCAGGTCGCGCGGCGAGCGGAAGTACTGCACCGGCGAGTAGGGCAAGAAGTTCGACACCCGGCTGGTGTAGAGGCAGGCGTACTGCTCGACCTGCTCACCGAAGCGGCTGTTCTCGGTACCCTCTTTGAAGAGCAGGCCCCAGTAAGGGTTGAAGCCCTCCTCGACGTCGCGCTCCAGGGCGTCGGCAATCTGAGCCGTTTCTTTGAGCGCGCGGCGCACCTTGTCGAGCTCGGCCTTGGCGCGCTTGCGCTCCTCCTCGATGCCGGCCCGTTCCTCGGGGGCGACGCCGTTTTTCTCCAGCTTCCGCTCGAGCGTGTTGAGCGCCGCCTTGCGTTGGTTCACCTCGTCGTCCAGCCGGGCGCGGAGAAGCTCGATCTCCGAGAGGTGAGAGATTTCTTCCTTGCGCGCGTCGGTGAAGGAGATTTCGTCTTCGATTTCCTGCACCACCATGCACGTGCGCCACAGCGAAGTCTTCTTCGATTTGAGGATGTCGCCATAGATGTGGTCGCCCACGTAGAGAATTGCCTCGCCGCAAAAGCCCGCCAGCTGCTCGAACGCGGGCAGGTTGCCGCCCTGGTACACCTTCCACCGTTCGAGCGCGCTCGCCTCTGCGATGACGCGACCCTCTTCGGAGGAGTGGTCGATCTCCTGAAAAGGGCGCTGCTCGGAAAAGAACGCAGGCTTGGACGCGCCGACGATCACGATGTCGAAGTAGTTGCGCCAGCTGGGGTACTCGGGCACCACGCCGTCGAGCAGGTAGCGCATCACCGCGTCGGTGTAGTCCCACAGCGAGTTGGTGAGCAAAAACAGCTTCTTGCCGCCCGAGCGCAGCTTGTGCAGCGTGGGACCCAGCTCGGGGTCTTTGAAGATGTAGTGGCCGATGTCCTTGCGAATCTCGCGCTTGAGCGAATTGTCGCGGTGAACGGTGTCGATCGCCTCACGAATGTCGTCGTAGAGCCGGCCGTAGTCGACGGGGAGCCGCCTGGCTTCCAGCACGTCGATGATGCCGGCGTACAGACAAGCCTCGGGAAGCGCGAACAGGGTGTCGATCCACGCGTAGCGCGGGTCTTTCACCCGCACCAGCTCGTTGCGGTACAGCTTGGTCCAGGCCTCCTCGTCCAGCGGGCGGCGGCCGTGGTAGGCGCGCCCCACGTGGCCAAACCGGTCCATCTTGATCAAGTTGCCGTGGCGCTTGTCGACGAACACACCGCGCATTCCGAACAAATGGTCGTACTGGATGGTGCCGATGTCCGCTGGATAGCCGTAGTCCTGGCGCAGCTTGACCAGCGTCATGTCGAACGAGAGCTGCTCGATCCGGCGCATGTGGTAGATGGCCAGCGTGTAGTCCATATCGAAGCCGACCAGGCCGATCTGCGACATGCGCAGGTTGCGATTGACGAAAATTTGCCGGGCGCGCTCGACGTTGCTCTTCTCGCGCGGGGAGAGCAGCCGAGCCAGGCCCTCGTCGGAAAGCAGGCTCTGGGCGCGTTGCTCGGCGTCCAGGGCGGCCGAGCGATCTCGCAGCGGGCCGAAGCTGCCGTGCAGGGCGGGCGAAGCCAAGAGAATTCCCTTCATAACAATTGCGTGGCACGCTTCCAAACGTCGATGCGCCAGCGCCCACCCACTTTAGACCCCGATGAGCGCGCCGCCTTGCTCGCGCGCATCGAGGATCTCGAGCTTCGCATGAAGCTTCTGGAGGCGCGGGTGAGGGGGCTCTCCGCTGAGCGGAGGCGCGAGGGGCCCCAAGCCGAGACAGCTTTGGCGAGCCGGAAAGCCCGTCGCAGTCGGCCGCGCGCGCGCTGTCCCGGCTGCATGCTCGAGCTGCCTACCGGCAGGCGGGGAGAGTCGTGCGTGTGGTGCGGGTTCCGATTCGAGGCGGTCAGGACCTACCGGTAATGGCCGTTCGGTACCGTCTGACGGGGCGCTTGGAGACGGGCGAGCTGGCCGAGCTGTACCGCGCCAAGCGCCGAAACCAACCGGTGGTGGTGAAGCTGTTCCACGCCCGTACCTCTGATGCGAGCTACGCGCGCGAGCTGGCCGAGGTGAACCGGGTGCTGGCACCCCTGAAGAAGCCCGGGGTGTTGAAGGTGCTCGACATGGGCCTTGTGCACGAGCGCCTGGCCGTGGTGCGTGAAGACGTGGGGGGGTACACCCTGGGGCAGGTCCTGCAGAGACTCAACACCCGCGAGGTGGTGCTCCCGGCGGCGCTGGTCCTGCTCCTGGCGATGGATCTGCTCGAGCTTCTTTCGCAAGCGCACGAGGCAGGAGCGCTTCATGGTGCGCTCACGCCTGGCAACATCTTGCTCTCCGCCGAGGGCCGGCCCGCGATCTGCGACTTCGGCGCCCTGCGCGCGCTCAACGCGGCGCCGCGGCTGCGCAGGCGGTTCGGCGGCCGAGGACGCGGCAGCTACCGCGGCCCCGAGATCGCCAAGGGCGAGCAGCCCGAGGTGGAATCCGACATCTACTCGCTGGGGGCGATCACCTACGAGCTGCTCACGCTGCGAGAGGCAGGCTCGGGCAGGGCCCCCCTGAGTGTGCGGCGCGAGGTGCTGCCGCCTCCCTCGCGCTTCGATCGCCGGCTGAACGCGCGCATCGACCCGATCGTGATGCGGGCCATCGACCCGGTACCCTCACGCCGCTTCCGTTCCTGCCAGGAGATGGCGTCGGCGGTCGGCGAGTTCCTCCTCGCCAATGGAGGCATGCCGGTGCGCGACGAGCTGCGCCGCTTCGTCACCGGGCTTTTCCCCAACGAGGTGAGGGTCGACGAGGCACCGGAGCTGGTGCCTTTCGCCGATCCATTCGAGCTGGTGGAGGTCACGGGCGTCAGCCTGCCCGAGCCGGAGTTGGCCGAGACGAGCGTGGTGGAGCGCCCCTCGTTTTCCAGCGGCGAGCTTCACGTCGGCACCGAGACACTCGAAAACATTCCCGTCCTCGATCCAGTGCCGCCCCAGGCCAGCGGTCCGGCCCTCGACGATGGCACCGAGCCGGGCACGACGAAGCTCGAGGAGGCTTGGCACGCGCCGCCCTCCTCGGCGCCGGTGGCGAAAAAGCCGCTCGCCGTCACGGCGCATCCCGCCTTGGGTTCAGCAGCGATGAGGCGAATGCGGGTGGTCGAAAGCATCGAAGCGCTCGAGGAGGGCAAGACCTCTCAGACCGCGCTGCCCAAGCTCGTTCCCAAGCCCCAAGACCCGTGGGCCTACGCCGCCGAGCCGGCCCCCGAGGTGAGCCGGTCACGTCGGGCGCGCACGGTCGAGCGCCACCTCTCCGAGGCAGCGAGGTTTCGGCAGCGCGTGCTTCAGGTGCTGATCGGAGTGACGTTGACAGGGCTGGTCACCTTGGGCTTGTTGCTGTGGTACAGCCTTGCTCGGCCCGCCTTCCCGCCCAAGGGTGGAACGCCCCCCGTCAAGCGGCCGCCGCCCACGTCGCTGGCACCCAAGCCGGCCGTCGAGCCGCTCCGAGAATCGGAGTCAACCGACGACTGGCACCTTCCCCCGACGAAGAACGCTGGCTTTCTGAGCGTCACCTCCGACGTACCGGCGATGGTCTACGTCGACGGCCAGCGGGTGCGAAAGCCGACGCCGTTGGTGCGCTACCCCGTGCTTTCAGGCGAACGGAAGATTGCCATCGTCGAGGCGCGAACAGGCCGGCGCCGCGAATTTTCTCTTACCTTGAGCAAAGGCCAGCTCATCAAGCTCGAGGAACAGTTCGGCCCCCGCTGACGCGTGGTATAGGAGCGGGTGTCGCGATGGACCGAACCCGGATCTTCATCGTCGAAGACCAGCCCAACCTGCTCAAGAACCTGGTGAAGGCGCTGGGCACTTTCGACGAGCTTCAGGTGGTGGGCACTGCGCAGGACGGTGAGCAGGCGGTGGCCGACATCGTCGCCTTGCGCCCACAGCTGGTGCTGCTCGACCTCGAGCTGCCCAACCTCGACGGCATTCAGGTGACCCGGCGGCTCAAGCAAAAGGCGCCGGAGGTGGAGATCCTCATCCTCACCTCTTTCGACGACGAGCAGAAGGTCTACGAGGCGGTTCAGGCTGGCGCTTCGGGCTACCTGGTCAAGCGGGTGGGGCCGGAGAAGATTCGCTCGGCGATCCAAGACGTGATGGCCGGCGGCACCGTGCTCGAAGCGCTCATCGCCAAGCGCTTCTGGAACTATTTCCAAGCGGTGCAGGCCAAGCACGTTCAAAAGGCACCCAACCCGTGGGGACTCTCCCCGGTCGAGCTGGACGTCCTGCGCTACGTGGCCAAGGGGCTTTCCAACGCCGAGGTAGGCTCGGTGATGACCATCGAGCGGCGCACGGTGCGCACTCATCTGTCGCACATCTATCGGAAGATGGGCGTCAACTCCCACGTGGATGCGGTGGTGCTGGCGCTGCGTCACGGGCTGGTGGAGCTGTAGGCGGTGCACGCGCTGGTATGGGTGAGCCTGCTCGCGCTCGCGGCCTCGGATGGGGAGGGCGTCTTTCGGCGCAAAGTGCTCACCTCCGACCGGGTGGCGCTGGCCTTGTACCGCTACGTTCCGCCGGGGGGAGGTCGCGCGCACCCACCGGTACTGCTGGTGCCGGAGCTCGGTTTCGGTCGCGAGGCGTTCGACCTGCGTGGCCGCGGGCTGGCGCCTTACCTGGTGTCCCAAGGCAGAGAGGTGTACGTGCTCGAGCCTCGCGGGCACGGAAAATCGTCGGCGCCTCCGGGGTGGCGCCTGGCCGAGATCGTCGAACGCGATCTGCCGGCGGCGCTCGAGGTGATTTCCCGGGCCTGCGTCGGGCGGGTCGACGTGGTGGCGCACGGGTTTGGTGGCACCCTGGTGCTGGCGGCGGCGGCCAAGGAGCTCGCTGGGAAGATGGGGCGCATCGTCGCGCTGTCGACGCCGGCCGAGCCGGAGCTTCCCAACCGGCACACGGCGGCGGTGCTGCGCGCCGGAGGAAAGCTTTCCGCGCTGGCCACCGACCCCGAGGGCGCCGCGGTGTTCCACATGCTCTATACCCGTGGCGGTCAGCTCGACGCCGCCGTGGTCACCGAGCTGCGCGCGACGGGGCTGAGCGATCTCTCGGGAGCGGCAGCGAGAGATTTACTCCGCTGGATGGAGAAGGGCGATCTGCCGCTGGCCGATGGCTCGACGATGAAACAGCGCCTGGCTGCGCTCGATCGGCCGACGCTGCTCTTCTTGCCCCTCCTCGACAACTTCGCCCATCCCGAATTCGCCTCGCCGCTGCGAGAGCTGGCCAAGGGCCCAGTGCAGGTGCGCGTTTTGAGCCGTCTGGAGCTTTTCCGCGAGGACTACACCCATCTGTCGATGCTCCATGGGCAAGACGCGCCCAAAGACGTCTTCGCGCCGGCGTTGAAATTCTTGAACGAGAAGACGAAGTGACGCGCCGAATCCTCCTGCTCACCATTCTTTTGTCCGGCTGCCCCGCACGCCATGCCGCGCCCCTGCCCGAGCAAGCCGAGCGTCACCGTGCTCGCACGAACGACGGCTGGGAGATTTCTCTGGTGCGCTATCCGCCGGTGGGCGCGCCCAAGGGCCAACCGGTGCTGTTGTGCCACGGCATCTCCGCCAACGGCCGCAACATGGACCTCGACGAAGAGCACAGCCTGGCGCGCTGGCTGGCCAAGCAAGGCCGCGACGCGTGGACGCTGTCGCTGCGCGGCACCGGCGACTCCGATGGCGCTGACGAGGCGAAGGGGCGCCTCCCCGGCTACACCTTCGACACCTTCTGGCAGGAGGACCTGGCGGCTTCCATACGCTACGTGCGCGAGCGAACTGGCGCGAAGGCGATCGACTTCGTCGGCCACAGCATGGGCGGCATGCTCGCGTATGCCTACCTCGCTCGAGGGGGCCAGGGCCTGCAGGCGGTGGTGACTCTGGGGGCGCCCACGCGGCTGGATTGGGGCGGCATGCTCGAGCCGCTGCTCGATCGGGTCGACACCTTGGCGCTGACCGACCAGATGCTGCTTCCGGTGGCTTTTTCCTCCCAGCTCGTCCTGCCCCTGCTGGGCGAGGTGGAGGGCGACCCGATGCAGCTACTCCTCTACAACCCGCGCAACGTGAAGGCCGAAACGTGGAAGCGGCTCTTGGCCGTCGGCACCGGCGATCTCTCCGGTGGGGTGGCGCGGCAGCTCATCGCCATGGTGCGAACCGGACGCTTCACCAGCGCCGACGGGCGACACGACTTTCGCGCCAACCTGGCGAAGGTGCGTACGCCCGTCCTGGTGGTCGCGGGCAAGGCCGACCGGGTGGCGATCGTCCCCGCGGTGCGTGACGGCTACCGCGCGCTGGGAGGCCCCAAGGAGTGGCTCTTGCTCGGCGAGGAGAACGGGGTGGAGGCGGACTACGGCCACATGGACCTCGTCATCGGCGAGCGCGCAGCAACCGAGGTGTGGACGAAGGTCTTGAGCTTCCTCGACCGCCACGTATGTTGCCGGCCATGAGATTTGCCACCGCTCGCACGACGCCGGAACAAGCGGCCCTGCGCCGCATCGCCCAAGTGTCCGAGGCAACGTTGCCTAACGGGTTGAAGGTGCGGCTGTTGCCCGACGCGGCCGTCCCCACGGTGAGCTACTACACGTTCTTTCGCGTCGGCTCGCGCAACGAGCGGCCGGGCATCACCGGCATCAGCCACCTGTTCGAGCACATGATGTTCAATGGCGCCAAGCGGTACGGGCCGGGCGAGTTCGATCGGGCCCTCGAGTCGAGCGGTGGGCACTCCAACGCGTACACCTCGTACGACGTCACCGTGTACACCGACGAGGCGGCGGCGGAGGCGCTGGAGCTGATCATCGACCTCGAATCCGACCGCATGCGCTCGCTGGCGATCAGCGACCAGATGCTACAGAGCGAGCGGCAGGTGGTGATCGAAGAACGCCGCCTGCGTGTGGACAACGAAATTCTCGGACGGCTGGATGAAGAGCTGGGCACCTTGGTGTGGAAGGCTCACCCGTACCGCTGGCCGATCATCGGTTGGCACAAGGACATCGAGAGCATCTCCAAGCAAGACTGCATGGACTATTTCCGCACCTACTACGCGCCCAACAACGCCACGGTGTTCGTGGCGGGCGACTTCGATCCCAAAGAGGCTCTGGGGTGGGTGCGCAAGTACTACGGCGGCATTCCCAAAGGGCCGGTCCCGCCCACGGTGGTCGACGCCGAGCCTGAACAAAAAGGTGAGCGCCGCGCGCTGGTGCGTCACCCCGCGCAAGCCCCGTCGCTGATGATCGCCTTCCGCGGCCCGGCCGCCAGACACCCCGACACCTGGGTGCTCGACGTCTTGCAGTATGCGCTCGCGGTCGGCCAGTCGAGCCGGCTGGTCAAGGCGCTCGTCTACGAGCAGGAGCTCGCCGTCTCGGTCAGCGTGGACTGGGGCTGGCGCCTCGACCCCGGAGCGTTCGTGCTCTCCCTGGAGCTTCGGCCCGACTCGATCCCCGCGGAGGTGGAACGCGCTCTCTACGTGGAGCTCGACAAGGTCGCTCGCGAGGGCATCACCCAGATCGAGTTGACCAAGGCGCTAAACAACCTCAAAGCGCACTTCTTGCGCGAGCTTGCCACCCATTCGGGCCGCGCCAACGCCTTCGGCACCTATGAAGTGCTCCTCGGCTCGTGGCGCGAGGGGATGAAGCTCCCCGAACGCTACGCCCAGGTGACGACCGAGGCGGTGCGGGCCGCGGGGCAAAAGTACCTCCACCCCGATCGGCGGTCGGTCGTGACTCTCCTACCCGAGGAAGCGTGATGGCCAAGAAGGGAATGGTCGCCACCGCGCCGGGCCAGCTGCGCGCGCTCCAGTTTCCGACCCTGGAGGAACACCGCACCCCGGGCGGTTTACGGGTGGTGGCCGCCCGGCGCGGGCCGTTGCCGCTGGTCGCCATGCGCCTGGTGGTGGAAGCGGGCAGCGCCGTCGATCCTTCGGACAAGCTCGGGTTGGCCGAGCTCACCGTTTCTTTGTGGCGCCGTGGTACCGCCACGCTGAGCGCCGACCAAATCGACGAGGCGATCGAATTCGTCGGGGGCAGCCTGGGCCTGGGCGCCAGCGAGGACTACCTCTCCATCGCGATGAGCGCTCCCGCCGAGCACATGGAGGCCTTGATGCAGGTGCTGGGTAAGCTGGCGAGCGAGCCCAGCTTCGTGCCGCTCGAAGTGGAGTCGGCCCGCCGCCGCCATCTGGCCATGCTCGCCAACGAGCTCGACGACCCGGGAGCGATCGCGCAGCGCGCCTTGCTCCGCGCGGTGTGGGGAGACCACCCCTATGGGCACGAAGTCTCGGGCATGCGGGCGCATGTTGGGCGCGTCACCCGCGACGACGTGGTGGCCTTTCAGCGGGAGCACGTGGGACCGCGCGTCTCGACCCTCATCGTGGTAGGCGACGTCGCCGCCGTCGACGTGTTCGCCGCCGCCGACCGGGCCTTCGCCGGCTTTTCGGGCGGACCGGCGTCGGCGAAGCCACCAGCTCCCAAGAGCAAAGCGCAGCTGGCGGGACAGGTCTTGTTGGTCGACAAGCCCGATCAGACGCAGACCCAGGTGCGAGTGGGTGGTCTGGGGGTGAAGAAGACCGACCCGGACAAGTTCGCCATCGTCGCCTTCAACACCGTGCTCGGCGGCGGCTTCACCTCGCGCCTGGTGACCGAGGTGCGGGTCAAGCGCGGGCTCTCTTACGGTGCGGGCAGCTCCTTCGACAGCCTCAAGGCCGGCGGCACCTTCTGTGCGTCGACGTTCACCAAGACCGAAACGACACGCAAGGCGATCGACGTGGTGCAAAGAGAGCTTTCCCGCATGCGCAAGCAGGGGCCCACTCCCGAGGAGCTGCGCGCCGCCCAGCGTTACGTGGTGGGGTTGTACCCCGCGCGCTTCGAGACCAACGAGTCGGTGTCGGCGGCCGTGGCCGACATGGTGGTGCACCAGATTCCCCTCGAGTGGATTGCGCGTTACCGCGAGCGCGTGGTGGCTGTCTCCACTCGAGAGGCGACGGCCGCGGCGAAAGCGCACCTCCCCGAGGACCCGACGCTCGTCTTGGTGGGCAATGCCGAGAAGATTCGCCCGCAGCTGAGCGGCTTGGGCCCGGTGACGGAAATCCAGGCGGCGGAGTTGGAGTGAGCTTTGGCGGGCTTCCCGATTCTCTCCGAGGGAGCGGGGTGGATAGCGCTCGACAAGCCGCCGGGCCTTCCGGTCGTTCCCGGGCGGGGCGAGGGGCCCTCGGTGCGCGAGCAGCTGGAAGCGTGTGGACGCCGCGTCTTCATCGTCCACCGGCTCGACCGCGACACCTCGGGGGTGCTGCTGGTCGCGCTCGACGCCGCCACGCACCGCCAACTCTCCATGGCCTTCGAGGCTGGCCAGGTGGAGAAGCGCTACCTGGCGCTGGTCCTGGGCGAGCTGACGGCTCCTCTGGACGTCGAGCGGGCGCTCGTTCCCGCCCGGCGAGGCCGAATGCGGGTGGCGCGGGAGGGGGAAGCGGGCAAGCCCTCGCGTACCCGTGCCCGGCCGATCGAAACGTTCGCGAATGCGACGCTGGTCGAGGCCACGCCGCTCACCGGCCGCACGCACCAAATTCGAGTGCACCTGGCCAGCGCAGGCCACCCGCTTTTGGTCGATCGCCAATATGGCCGACCGGAGCCGGTGAAGACCGACGACCACGAGACGGTCGTTCTCGCGCGAACACCGTTGCACGCTTCGCGCTTGAGGGTGCCGGGCCTGTGCGAGGTGAGCTCTCCGCTTCCCGCCGACATGGAGCAAGCGCTTGCGCTTCTACGGCAGGGCGTTCTTCGGCTGCACTGATCCGAAGAAGGCGTATCTTCCCCCCAGGCCGATGAAGAACCCGCCCCCGTCGGTGGCGAATCGCGGCGTCTGTAGAAGCCCGAAGGCGCCCCGCAGCTCCCCGAACAGCTCGAGCGGCCCTGCCCGTCGCCCAAGCTGCGCGGCGGCGAAGACGACGTACCCCAGCCCCCGCTCGGAGAAGGTCGGCTGAAAGTCGCTCTGGGTGACGTGCGTGAAGGGAACCACGCCCGCTCCGGTGCGAAGGTAAAAGGCCCACGACCCGCGGCGCAGAAGGCGCGCGCGCACCGAAGCCTCGAGGGGAAAGCTGGAGATGGAGGATCGCAAGCTTCCCACCAGCGTCGAGGTGGATACGCCGGCGCCCTCGAAGCCCACGCCGAGCTCGGCGGTGAGACGCTCTTGCAGGGTGGAGAAGCGATAGCCAACGGCCAGCCGCGCCGAGACGCCCAAGCCGCCGCCTCCGGCGAAGTGTCCGCCCGCCGAGAGCTCTCCCGACAGCCGCCCCTGGTACGCCAGGGGCACCGGCGCATCCAGGCTCAAGGAGGCCTGGGTCGTCACCCTCGAGTCTCCCCGCTCGATGTGGGCGCGCAGCACGTCTGTCGCTCCGGAGGAGTACACCCGAAAACGCGCCACCTCGCCCGTGGCCCCAATTGGCTCGGCACGGCCACCCTCGAGTGAGAGCCGAAGCTGCTCGGGATCGAGGGGCTCGGTGGCGGCAACCATCAACCAGCCGCCGTATCGCGGGTGCATCGTCTCGGGGCTGAGCGCCGCCACCATCGGGCTGGGAGGAGGCGCACCGATGGTCACCGTACGCTCGCTGCGCTGGCCGCGCGCCTCGCCGAGCACGCGGGCTTCGTTCACCCCGGGGGGGACCTCGACGGTCAGCGTGGCATGGCCGGCTGGGTCGGATGGAACGGGTCCGAAACGCGCCGGCCCCAGCTCGATGTGCACGATGGCACCGGGTTCGGTCTGCACCATCAGGTCCGTACGGCCCCACAGCGGCAGGCGAACGACCGTGGCTTCTGGGGCTTCTTCTTCCTCGCGCCAAAAAAGGAGCAGCGCCGTCTGCGGGTAACGGGTGTCCGGCGGGGTGTAGACGAAGCGTTGCTCCTGCGCGTACGGGTCATCGGAGCTCTTCAGTGAGCCCACGTTGGCGCTGGCGCGCAGCCGTCCTTCCCCCGATGAGCGGACAGTGACCGTGGCCGTCGTCCCCGTGCCGAGCGAAAGAGACGTCGGCGAAACGAACGCGCCTGGCGCTTCGGCTCGGACGGAGGCCACCGGGGCCAAGAGGGCGACGGTGGCGGCGAGCGCTCGGCACGACATGGGCGCGCATCCTAGGCCTAGTCGAGGCGCTTCTGGGACCTCTTCCCTTTGGCTACGGCTTTTCGGCTGCCGGCTCCCCGAGCGGCGCCGACGCGGGTGAGTCGCTGGGGGCGTCGACGGTGGGTTGGGGTGGGTGAAACTCTGGCCGCGCGGTGGCTTGCGCTCGCCCGTGCACCAGCGTCTTTTCCGCTGCCTTGAAGGCGATGTCGACCTTGTCGCCCCGCACCAGGTTGACGATGCCCAAGCCGAAGGTGGGGTGATTGACCACGTCGTCCACCGCGTAAGTGTCGCGGGCGGAGTAGGGGCGCGCGCGCGACAAGTCTTTCCCCTGTAGGCGCTGGTCGAAGGAGATGACGACCTTCGCCGCCCGGGGTGCGCGCGGGGCGCGGCTTGGGGAGGCACCTGGCTCGGCACGGAAAGCGTGGTCGCCGTTGCAAGTATTGCAGCGCACCCGAGCGATTTTCGTGCCCACCATCGCCAAGATGGTGTGGGCGAGTGTCAGCCGGCACCGCGTGCAGAACGCGTCGACCTCGCCTCCGACCTTGTGTGTCGCCATGCCCGCTCCATGAAAAGACACGGGCGGAGTAGCACAACTTGACTCACTCACCGGAGAAAAGTACTCGAACGCCTTCCACGCGGCTTACGCCGCCGCCGCCCGCCCACCGTGTGGCTGGACGACAGCATGCCCCGAAGGCTCACCGCTTCGCGAAAGAAGAAGGAACCGGCCCGCGTGCCGCGGCGCCGCGCGCTCGACCAATGGGTGCGGCCCACCCGCGCGGAGATCGACCTTTCGGCGCTCAAGGCCAACCTGGCGCAGGTACGCGCGCTCGCTGGCAAGGCCGACGTGCTTGCAGTCATCAAGGCGAACGCTTACGGCCACGGCGCGGTGCCCGTGGCCAAAGCGATCGAGCACGAAGTGCGGATGCTCGGGGTGGCTCTGGTGGAGGAGGGAGTAGAGCTTCGCCATGCCGGAGTGAAGGCGCCGACCTTAGTGTTGGGGGGCGCCTACGAGCGTGGTTACGAGCTTTTGGTGAAGCACGATCTGATTCCCACCGTGTTCCGTCTCGAGCACCTCACCGGCCTGCAAAAGGCCGCCGCCGCCGCGCGCCGGAAGGTGAAGGCACACCTCAAGGTGGACACCGGTATGAGTCGCCTGGGCGTTCGGCTCGAGGAGCTGCCCGCGTTCCTGGACCGCGCGCGCGCCTGCCGTCACGTGCAGCTCGACGGCCTGTTGTCTCACCTGGCCAACGCCGACGTCGAGGGAGCGCCGCTGGCCAAGGAGCAGCTCAAAGGCTTTCTGCGCGCCCACGAAGCGATGCGCGCGCACGGGTTTACGCCCACCTTCCGGCACCTGGCGAACTCGGCCGGTCTGCTCCAGCTGCCGCCGGCCCTCCACCCTCCGCTCAACTTGTTGCGCCCCGGAATGCTCCTCTACGGGTACGCGCCGGCCGGGTGGCTGAATGGCCGCGCCAAGCTGCGCCCGGTGCTCGCATGGAAGACCGGCATCACCCACCTCAAAGAGGTACCGGCGGGCACGAGCGTCTCGTACGGCAGCACGTGGACGGCGAACCGGCCCTCCCGCATCGCCACCCTGCCCGTGGGCTACGCCGACGGCTACGGCCGCGAGTATTCCAACCGCGCGCAGGTGCTGGTGCGGGGCCTGCGTGCGCCGGTGGTGGGGCGGGTGTCGATGGACCTGACGATGATCGACGTCACCGGCGTGCCGGGAGTGAGCTTGGGCGATGAGGTGGTTCTGCTCGGCGCACAAGGCTCCGACCGCATTACCGCGGAAGAGCTGGCCGCGCTCGGTGGCACCGTGCACTGGGAAGTGCTCTGCGCGGTGGGCGCCCGGGTGCCACGGGTCGTTGTGCGTTGAAGGGGCCTTGGAAGGCCTCCCGTCTACGCCGCCGCGAGCGCGGCAACTTCTTTTGCCGGCCCGTAGGCTTCGGCGTAGCGCCGTGCAAACTCCGCGCGGGTGAAGCGGTGCTCCTGGCACCCTTTCTGTTCGATGGCGAAGGCAGCAGCCACCGAAGCGATGCGACCGGAGATTTCGTGGGGGAGGTCGTGCGCCAACCCGTAGGCCAGCCCTGCCAGATACGCATCGCCCGCTCCGGTGGGGTCGATCACCGCCTTCACCGGCGCTGGCCGCACGTGGAGCGGCTTGCCGTTGCCCTCTCTCGAGTAGATGAGCGAGCCCTCCTCGCCCTTGGTCACCACGGAGAGCGGCGCGGCGGCGATCAGCGCCTCTTCGGAGCGCCCGGTGGTCTTGGCCATCATCCCGAGCTCGTAGTCGTTGCCGATGAGCACCTGGGCGCCCGAAAGCCCGGCGAGAATCTGCTCGGCCGACAGCCGTGGCGTCTGCTTACCCGGGTCGAACACGTATGGCACCCCCAGCTCCCGGCACTCCTGCGCGTAGCGAACGATCGCCTCCGGGGCGGTGGGGGAGATGAGCACCAGGTCTCCCTTCGTCAACCCACGGCTTCGAAGCGAGAGCTCCTTCGCGTGGGCCATCGCGCCGGCGTAGAAGGCGACGATCTGGTTGTTGGACATGTCGGTGTTGATGAAGCACGAGGCAGTGAACTCGTCGGGGATCTGCACCACCCCCGAGGCATCCACGCCGTTGTCGCTCATCCACTTCTGATAGTCGCCAAAGTCGGTGCCGGCGGTGGCCACCACCAGCGGCCGCTCCCCCAGGAGGGCGAGCGTATAGGCGATGTTCCCCGCCACCCCGCCCCGCAGGCGCTTCATCGAGTCCACCAAGAAGCTCACCGTCAGCATGTGGACCTTGTCGGGGAGGATGTGCTCCTTGAAGTGGCCCGGGAAGTTCATGATGTAGTCGTAGGCAAGAGAGCCGGTGACGACGATGCGCACGTGACGACCTCCTCGAGGCGCTCTTGAGCACGCCCTCCACCGCCATTTCAACCAAGAAACGCCCCTGATAAGCGCCAGGCCTTGACGACGCTTCGACGTTCTCGCGTACAATCGAGGTGCCACCGGGGGGAGCGCAGGAGCTTCTTGCGTTGCCGGAGGGCCACAATTGATTGAGAACCGCCGCCACAAGCGGGTGCTTTCTCGCTTGCGGTGCTGGTGTGAAGGCCAGAACGTGACCTTGTTCGTGCGCATCGGCGATCTGAGTGAAGGAGGCCTCTTCCTCCGCACCAGCACGCCGCTCGAGCGCGGAACGAAGGCGCTCTTGCGCTTCCAAGTGGGAGAGGCGGCCGAGGTCGAGACACGCGCGACGGTGATGTGGGCGCGCGGTGACGGCGAAGAGCAGCCCCCGGGCATGGGGCTTCAGTTCGAGGAGTTGGCGCCGGGCACCCGAGAGCTCATTCGGCGGCTGGTCGAAGGGAGCGAGAAGCGGCCCTGAGGCCGGCGGTTAGGCAACCCCAAAGGGGGGCAGCATGCGGATTGCGGTCATCTCCGACATTCACTCGAACATCGAGGCGCTCACCGAGGTCTTGCGGGTCGTCGACCAGCAGAAGGTGGACCGGGTGATTTCTTTGGGTGACGTGGTGGGCTACGGCGCTTCGCCGAACCCTTGCTGCGACCTGGTGCGGGAGGTCACCGAGGTGACGCTCTTGGGCAACCACGACGCCGCGGTCGCCGGCCGCATGGACTACTCGTTCTATTACGATGCTGCCCGCCATGCGCTCGATTGGTCGGCCAACGTCCTCTCCGACGAGAACATGGAGTGGCTGCGCAGCCTGCCGTACACCTATCGCATCGGCGACCTGGGGTTCTGCCACGGCTCACCGGTCGACCCGCGCGGGTACGAGTACATCTTCGCGCTGGAGCAGGCCCGCGAGCTGACGCCCTTCGTGCGGGACTTGCCCGAGGTCACCTTCATCGGCCACAGCCACCTGTGCAAGGCGTTCGCGATTGGTAACGGCGAGGTCAACGACGTGGTGGCGCAGAAGTTCGGCATTCGCCGCGGGTACAAGTACATCATCTCCGTCGGGTCGGTCGGTCAGCCGCGCGACTACGACAACCGGGCGTGCTTCGTGCTCTGCGACACCGATGCGCGCACGGTCGAATACTTGCGGGTGGAGTACGACATCGAGACCAGCGCGCAGAAAATCTTCGATGCTGATTTGGCGCTGAACTTCGGCAAGCGGCTCTTCCTCGGCGTCTGACGGCGGCAGCTAAAGCCGACGTCGAAGCGTCACCACACCGGCGCCGGCATGCACTAAGGTCTGCTTCGTGCGCTCAAAAACCGTGCTGTGGGTGGCGCTCGCGCTGAGCGCCTGCAAAAAGCCGCAGCCCTCGCCGGAGTACCAGCAGGCGTTGGTGCTGCACTCGAAGCTGTATGTCGAAAAGCTCGACGATGCCTACCTCATGCCCCAAATGGCGGAGGTCGAGGCGCTGCTCGAGAAGGTGCCTTCCCACAGCGCTGACAACCTCGCCGCCGCCGAGCTGTTGCAGAAGATTCGCAGCGAGCGGACGCGCGTCGAGGCGGCCAACGCCGCCCGAGAGAAGGAAGTCGCCGAGGCACTCGCGCCTACCCCCTTCGTCTTCCCCGAGCGCAACGCCGAGCCCACGCGCGCAGCCGAAGCGCCGGCCCCCGCGCCCGACGCGGGAGCCAACCAGCCGGTGGCTGGTATGACCCTTTCCGAGTTCACCCGGCGCTTCGGAGGCTGCTTTTCCGCCGGGCGGGAGATTGAGGTCATGGGAATGGGAACGGTGGACAGTTACGAGCTCAAGAACATCGCCAACTGTCGCGACCGCCATCCGGGCTTCGACGCCCTGCTGGTGTTGGCGCAGGCCGGCAAGCTCCTCGGCACCGCGCCCAAATCAAACGTTCGGATCGAGCTGCGCTACCCCGACGGCGGGCTGGTTTCGCCCGACGCGGGGCGTTAGGTCCAAACCGTATGCGCGATGCCACGTTCATGACTTTGATGAGGCTCTTGCCCAAGTCGGCGCTCTCCAGCGCCGTCGGCCTGGCCGCGCGCGCGCCGGTTCCCCGTGGGCTGCATCGGGCTGCCATGCGCGTCTTCGCTCTCCGCTACGGCGTCGACATGGGCGAGGCCGAGCACGGCTTTTCGCACTACCCGACCTTCGCGCAGTTCTTCACCCGGCGGCTCAAACCCGGCCTGCGGCCCATCGACGGCGGCGAACGGGCCATCGTCTCTCCCGTCGACGGCACCGTCTCGCAGGCTGGTGACGCCGAGGGCGGCCGCTGTTTGCAGGCCAAGGGCATCTGGTTTCCTTTGGACAAGCTGTTGGGAGACGAAGAGGAAGCCGAGCGGTTCGCCGGGGGCACCTTCGCCACCCTGTACCTTTCGCCCAGGGACTACCACCGCATTCACGCTCCGGTGGACGGAGAAATCGTCGGTTACACCTATCTGCCAGGGCAGTTTTGGCCGGTGAACCCCGTCTCGGTGCGTTCCAAGGACGCCTTGTTTTGCCTCAACGAGCGTCTGGTGACGTACATCGCCAGCGCCGCGGGGAAGGTGGCCCTGGTGGCGGTGGGAGCGACCTGCGTGGCGCGCATCCACGCCGCGTACGACGACCTTTTGACCCACGCCGGCTCGCCGCGCAAAAGCCACTTCTACCCGACGCCCAAAAAGCTCACCAAGGGCGAGGAGGTGGCCATGTTCGAGATGGGCTCGACGGTGATTCTCCTCTTCGAGAAGGGCAGGGTGCGCTGGGATACCTCGGTGGTCGAGGGCGCCGTGGTTCGTGTCGGAGGGCGAATGGGGGAGCGCGTGTGAGCCAGAAGTTCTCCGGCCCCAAGGGGATGAACGACCTGCTCCCGGGCGAGGTCGAGCTGTGGCAACACCTCGAGCGCACCGCCAGGGAGGTGTTCGGCCGCTACGGCTACGGCGAGGTGCGCACCCCGATGGTGGAGGACACGGGACTCTTCGTGCGCAGCGTGGGCGAGACGACCGACATCGTGGGCAAGGAGATGTACACCTTCGCGGACAAGGGCGGCCGCTCGCTCTCGCTGCGCCCCGAAGGCACCGCCCCCGCCGCCCGGGCGTACATCGAGCACGCCGTGTTTCAGAAAGAGCCGGTGACGCGCTGGTACTACCTGGGCCCGATGTTCCGCTACGAGCGGATGAAGACCGGCCGCTACCGGCAGTTCTCGCAGATCGGCGCCGAGGCGTACGGCGTCGAGGGGCCCGGTCAGGACGTCGAGCTGATGGAGATGGTGGTCCACTTCCTCGGCCGCCTGGGCCTTACTGGCGTGTCGTTGCAGCTCAACTCCTTGGGCGATGACGCCTGCCGCCCCTCGTTCGTGGCCACGCTGGTGGAGTACTTCTCGGCCCATCGTGAAAAGCTGTGCGCCGACTGTCAGGAGCGCCTTTTGCGCAACCCTTTGCGCGTGCTCGACTGCAAGAACGAGCGGTGCCAGGAGCAGGCCCGCGGCGCCCCCCGCATGCTCGAGCTGTTGTGCCAGCCGTGCCAGGCGCACTTTTCCGAGGTACGTCGGCAGCTGGAGCTTTTGGGCGTGCGCTATGAGCTCAACCCCCGCATGGTGCGCGGCCTCGACTACTACACCCGCACCGCGTTCGAGCTCATCGCCGAGCACCCGGTCTTGGGCACCGCCAGCGCTGTCGGCGGCGGTGGGCGCTACGACAAGCTGGTCAAACAGCTGGGAGGCCCCGAGGTGCCCGCGGTGGGTTTTGCCCTGGGCGTCGACCGCCTGGTGCTGCTCCTCCGGGAGTCGGGGCAGACGTTCGCCGCCAAGCCCGACCTCTTTCTGGTCGCCGTCGATTCCAAGGCGCAGGACGAAGCGCTCCGCTGCGTCACCCAACTTCGCCACGCGGGCCTGTGGGCCGAGCTCGACGTGCGCGGAGGGAGCGTGAAGAGCCAGATGAAGCGGGCAGACAAGAGTGGCGCCCACTACGCGCTCGTGTTGGGCGAGCGGGAGTTGGCCGAAGGAGCGGCAGAGCTCAAACCCATGGCCGGGGGCGAGGGGCGAAAGGTGAAGCTCGTCGAGCTGGAAGCGGCGCTCAAGAAGTGAGGCGCCGTGTCGCAGGGTAGGGGGAAACCAGCGTGGGTTGACTACACCGGTTTGGCCCCTCGTCAGAAGTTACGGTACCCTTCCAGAAATCAACCCGCTTCGAATCCAGTGACACGAATGAAATCCGGCCGGAGTGGATTTCAAAGACGAAGAACGGAGAGCGCGCGGTGACATTTTCACCTGATTTCGTTCCCCGCCGCGTGGAAGGCACGGAGGCCAGCCGTCTGGGAGCCGACTTCGTGCTCCTCGACTCTGCGGGGAAGATGCTTCGCGGGCTCAACGCCACCGGCGCGAAAGTGTGGGAGCTCATCGACGGCTGCCGTTCGGCGGAGGAGATCGCCGCCCACCTGGCATCAGACGCTGGGGCTCCCCTGGAGCGCGTGCGCCCCGACGTGTTGTCTTTCCTCGGGCAGCTGTTCGACAGGAGGCTGGTGACCGGGGGTGGGCGATGAAGCGGCGTGTCGTTCTCTCCTTGTGTGTGCTCGCGGCGGCGTGCGTTGTACCTCCCGAGGCGTCCTGGGAGACTGCCCCCGCCGAGGGCCTCACCGAGGAGGCAGTGCCCACCTGGCAGGTTCCGCTGTACCGCACCGGGTGGGTTCCTCCGCTCGAGCCTCCGCCGCCTGGGTGTGAGGCCGAGCTCGTCTTCGATCCCCCCGCCCAATCGAGCGTGGGCGAGGTGCGCCAGCTGCTCATCGGCTTGAGCGTGACCGGGGCCGAGGCGCAAAGCGAGCTCGCTCTCGAATGGGTCGCTCCGGCGGGAATCGTCTTCCAGCGAGCGGCGCAGCGGCTGTCGGGCTCACCGTTCGATGAGCAACGCGCAAGCTTCGGGATGCCGGTCGCCGGCACGGCGATCGACTCCAACAGCTTGTGGGGAACGTGGACCGTGCGGTGCCAACTCAACGGCGTGGAATTGGCTACCCGTCACTTCGAGCTGACTCCATGAAAGCGCACGCAATCATGGTCATGGCTGTGCTGTGCCCGGCGGCCACGCTCGCCGATACGAACATCACTGTCGATGGAAATGACCCTGACTGGGCGGCAGTCACTTCTTGCATCAATGAGCCCACCGGTGATGGCCGAACGGGCATCGACCTCATTCGGGTCTGCGTGGAGAACAACAACACCGCGGGGAGCAACGGCTACCTCTTCAGCCTTTATGAATTGAAGTCCGCCCGACCGACGAACACCGACACCTATTTCGGGGTCTTCATCGACAAGAACGACGACGGGCAGGTCAGCTCGGCCGACGAAGTGTGGGCGTTCCACTACCGTTCCAACAACCGCACTCCCTTGCTCGAGGTCTACGATCCGGTGAGTTTCGCCCTGCGGCGCACCTATACGAGCACCGCCGACTGTGGGGGGGCTGGAACGGACAACGGCTGGAGCACCGCCGCCACCACCAAAATCGTGGAGGGACGGGTCAGCTACGGTTGCCTCGGCCTCACGTACGGCGACGACACGCGCCTCATCCAGCTGGGGGTGTTTCCCAACTTCGACGTCACCTCCCAGGTCTATTACGACGGCACCAGCGGCACGGTGACGGCGGCGGCGCCCCCGGCCGACGTGTCCAACCTGGTGGCGATCTCCAAGGCCAACGCCAACGTGCTGGTGTGGAACAACCCGACCCAGCACGAGGGAGTGCTCGTGCTTCGTGCGGCAAGCGCTGCCCCCAATGCCGCGCCGGTCAAGGGGACGACCTACACCGTGGGCCAAACCCTGGGCAACGCGACCGTGGCGTATTCCGACGCGGACGGCAGTACGGCGAGCTCGTTCACCGACTCCGGGCTCACCAACGGCACCCGCTACTACTACAAGGTCTACAACCACCATCAGCACCACACCTACGCGAGCGGCAACGTGCCTTCGAGCTCGGGCATCTTCTCCGAGCCCACCTCGCGTTCGGGCAGCTCACCTCAGTGGTGCTACAGCTTCGGCTTCCCCAGCCTTCAGCGCCCGACCACCGAGTCGAACGCAGCGGTCTTCACTTCCAGCCAACTCGGCGCGGTGACCGCCAGCCGCACCGACACTGGTAACGCCACCAATGACGGTCTGGAGCGCTTCCGCCCCGTGCAACTGTCGGGCGCGGTGCAGGCGCGCTTCCCCTTGCTCGATCTGGTCGGCCACACCGGGAAGCACATCGTCACCGGAGACCAGTCGGGCAGGGTGTATGCGATCAGCGCCCAGACCGGCGCCCTCACCTGGACGGCCAACGGCGGCGCGGCGCTCGGCAACGCGATTCAGCACTTCGTGATGCCCCACTCGACCAGCGGTACCGCCCCGTGGGATCGGCTCCTCGTCGGTACTCGCAACAGCAGCACCACCAACAACCAAGTCTTCGCGCTCTCGAGCAGCGACGGCGCAGTGTTGTGGACCTACTCGCCCGGCAACCTGGACATCATCAGCGGCGGCATGGTGCTCCACGCGGGGAGGGTCTACGTGCCCGCGCGCTCGGGGGGAGGTACCTCTCCCTCGTTGCGGGTGCTCGACGCCCTTTCCGGCACCGAGGTGACGACGCTCTCTGGTCTGGGCGACCTCGACTACGATCTCAACAAAGACCTCGGCGGGCTCCTCTACGCCACGAGCACTGCGGGCATGGTGCACGGCGTCGACATGGCCACCCACACCGTGCGTTGGAGCTTCAACGCCGGCGCCACCTCCGCTCCGGTGTTCGTCACCGGCAACGGCTTCGTCGCCAGTCTCAAGAGCGGCACCGTACGGCGCTACATGGTCAGCGGCACCACCGTCACCGAGCTGTGGTCGACGCCGATTGCGAACCCGACGGGAGTGGTGACCTATTTCCCACCCTCGGGGAGCGCCAAGTACTTCGTCGGTAGCTCCGATGGGAGGGTCTACAAGCTGAACACCGGAACCGGCGCCATCGAGGCGCAGCTTGCCGTGTCCAGCCTCGGAGTCGGCATGCCTACCATCGATTCGGCGGCGGCGAGGCTTCACGTGGGCACGTTCGACGGCCGGCTCTGCTCGTTCACCCTTCCCTGAAGCTTACGTGGACCATGCGCGGACCTTCGCCGTTTGGCGCGTGTGGGACACCTCAGTTACCCTTTCATTTCCTTGATAGGGCCTCGGACAGGGAACAATCTGTGAGCGTGCGCGGCGCCGAAGAGCCCTACGAGCCTCCCGCCATCCTGTGGGAGGAAGAGTTCGTGGCCCTGGCTCAGGTGTCCGACCCCGACATCTGCCAGCAGCCTGACCCACCTCCGCAATGCCTCGAGTGAGCCGATTCGCCATCGGCCGCCTCACCCTCGAGCTCTCGGTTCCCAGCACCTCGACGGCGGCGACACTTTTCGAACGGTGGGGCCGCTTCGCCGACGCTGGCGTGCCCCGAACCCGGGTGGAGGTGATTCTTTCGGGAAAAATCGCCCACGCGGGGCCTCGACACATGCCCCTCGTCGAAACCGCTTCGGGTGGAGGGGTGTCGCTCCACGGGGAAGACTTCGTGGCCACGGTGTCCCCCGATCGAAAGCACGTCGAGCTGCGGCAGGCGGACACGCGGTACCCGATCGAAGCGGTAGCCAAGTGGCTCTTGGCCGATGCGCTCGCGCCGACGCAGGGCTTGCTCGTGCACGGCGTCGGCATTGCTTTCAGCAATCAGGCATTTGTTTTCGTCGGGCCCTCCGGCGCGGGGAAGAGCACCCTGGCGGCCTTGTGCCAAAACGAGGGCATGACGCTCTTGGCCGACGAGTTGGTGGCGCTCGAACGGGCGCCAAACGGTGGTTTTGTCGTGCAGGGCACTCCTTGGAATTCGGGTTCACCCATGCGTGCCTGGCTGTGTGAGCTCGGCACGTTGGCCTGGGGAGCGGCGCACCGCCTGGAATCGTTAGGAGCGGCGGAGCTTTTGCGCACGCTCTTGCCCAACACACTCCTCGCCGATCCTTCGCCACCAGGACGGGCGGCGGCTTTCCGCGCCGCCTCCGCGCTGCTCACCGAGGTTCCAGCGAAGACGCTCACGTTCGCTCGCAAAAACGGGCTTGGGGCGCTGCTTGCCGGGGAGCTTCCGTGAAGCCGGAGCTCTTCGTGATCGCCGGCCCCACCGCGTCCGGCAAGACGTCGGCGGCGATCACGCTCGCCGAACGATGGGGAGCGGAGATCGTCAGCGCCGACTCGCAACAGGTTTACCGGCACTTCGACATCGGTACCGCCAAGCCGTCGCCGGAGCAGCTTCAGCGTGTCCCCCACCACTTGATCTCGATCGTCGAACCCAACGAGCCCTTCTCGGCGGCACGTTTCCAGGCGTTGGCCGACGAGGCGATCGCCGGCATCGTCAGCCGTGGCCGACGGGTGCTGGTGGTGGGTGGGACGGGGCTGTACGTGCGGGTGCTTCTGCACGGGGTCGCCGTAGCTCCCGGCTCAGACCCGGCGTTGCGCGCGCGCCTTGCGGAAGAGGCGCGAGCCATCGGCCGGGAAGCGCTCCACCGGCGGCTGGCCGACATCGACCCGCAAACGGCGGCGCAGGTCAAGCCGAGAGACCTTTTGCGCGTCATCCGCGCCCTGGAAATCCACGCGCGAACGGGCACCCCCGCATCAATCCATCGTGCCGCGCACCGCTTCGAAGAGGATCGCTACCCCCACCGGCTTTTCGTCCTGAGCCCTCCGCGCAAGACGCTCTACGCCGCGATCGACCACCGCACCGAGGCGATGTTCGAAGCGGGCCTGGTCTCCGAGGTGCGCGGGCTGTTGGCGCGGGGCTTTCGCGACGCGCCGCCGATGCGCAGCGTGGGCTACGCGCAGGCCCTGGCGGTGGTCGAAGGGCGCATGTCCCTCCCAGAGGCGATCGGCGAGGCGGCGCAGAAGACTCGCCACTACGCCAAGCGCCAGCTCACCTGGTTCAAGAAGGAGAGGGGTGCCCGGCGGGTGGAAAGCCCCGAAGCGCTCCTCGCGTCGGTCCTCGGTTCACCTTGAGAGTGGCGTCGACGGCGCACGTGCCCGTCAAGACCGCCCACAGCACCGAAGCGTCGATGGGCTTGGGAAAAAACGCCTCGGCCCCTGCTGCGAGTGCCCGAGCGCGCACGTGCGGACGATCGAGACCGCTGGTGACGAGCACTCGCACCCCGCACGTGAGCGGGTGATGCTTGAGCCCCTCGCACAGACGCAACCCATCGACCCAGGAAAGGACCACGTCGATAACCACTGCCGCTGGAGGCCGGCGCGCGACCGCCGCGAAGAGCGCCAGCTCATCGGAGAAAGAGACGACCTCGGCCCCTCGCTCCTCGAGGTAGCGCGACAGCGCCTGGCATACCTCGGCATCGTCGTCGACCACGTAGACGAGGTTGGGCTCGGCTGGCACCGGGCTTACGTTCAGAGGAGCCGGGGTGAGAAGGGCCGAGCGCACCGACTCCCACAGACCCGCCGACCGGGCACAAGCCAACACGCGTCGCGGGGAGGGCGACAGAAGGCCCAATACCCCTGACCCACTCGGCGAGTGCGCTTCGCTCTTTTGTGCGCGCGCGAAGACCTTGGGAGCGCGTGCCCTCGCTCTGCGCAGCCACTTCAGCGCCCGCGCCCCGGTGGTCGCTGCATCGATCAACTCGGCCACTCCCTCGCGCGCGTAGCGGCGGGCCAGCTGCCTCGGGTCGACGCCCCCCTCGACGAGGGCCGCTGCGGCGCGGGTGCAAGTGGCAAGCGTCTGTGAGACACCGAGCGCGAGCGGGTGGCCCATCGCCGCCGGCCCCACCGCCAGCCGGCCCAAGGCAGTCAGCTGGCGGCTTGCGCCGAAGGCGAGCCGCGACATGCGAACGGCGGCGACGCTGAAGCTGGTAGGGAGGAATCCATCGCGGGCGGCCACCATCAGCGCGTAGCCCAGCGCGGCCTGGTCCACCCCCGGCCCGAAGGCCACCGCATGCACCGCTCCGCCACAGGGCAGAAGGTAGAGCCCGTCGACACCTGCGGCAGGGAAGAGCAAGAGGGTGGCGACCTCGCGCCGCGCCGTGCGTAGCCGAGGCGGCCCGTCGGAGACGATCCGCGCATGGGCAGCGCGAAGGGTGGGAGGACCAGCGAAAGAGGGGAAGAAGCGAGGGCCCAAGAGTGCGCCATGCCCCGTCGCCAGCACCACCGCGTGAAAGCGTCCCGGTCGCCGAGAGCTCACCACCAACGTGGGCTCCGCCGGCGCGGTGGACGGCACGTGATCGACACGGTCGATTCGCCCCGACACGAAGCGCGCGCCGTGCAGAGACGCCGTGGCGCAGAGCGCGCGACGAAGGAGCTCCCGTGGCGCTCTTTGTCCGTGGTGGTCGAGCACCCACAGCCCTCCGGGAGGCGCTTCGAGGCGAGCCCGCTCTCGGCCATAGGCGACTTCCACCGCCTCGAGCGCGCCGCTGCACCATTGCGGCGGCACGCGGCAGCCGAGCGCCGACAGCCGTGAGCGGCACTCAGGGGTGAGCACCACAGGCGCCGCGGGCGCAGCGTCGCCCTCGAACAGGGTGAGGTCCAGCGAGCGCCCGCGGGCACGCGCGGCGTTGAAGAGCGCCACCGCCATCGCTGCTCCGGTGAGCCCACTCCCCCCTATGGCCACAGAAGCCCCGGCGCGCAGCCCACCCATCACGCGTGGCGCGGCGGCTCTGCCGCTTCCTCTTCGAGCACCACCACCCGGCCACGTCCGCGGCGCTTGGCTTGATTGAGCGCCGTGTCCGAGGCCTCGAGCAGCTCGCTCGCGCTGGCCCGAGACGCTTCGCGGCTGTGCCCGGCGATGCCCACGCTGACGCTGATGGGCAAAAGCTCGCCACCCGGCAGCTCGATCGGCTGCAGCGTGCGGCGCAGACGGTCGGCGAACACTCCTGCCTCGAGCGGTTGCTGGTGAGGGAGAATGACCACGAACTCGTCGCCTCCGAAGCGGGCGGCGAAGTCCGACTCACGCAGGTTGGCGCCCAGGTGCTTCGCCAGCGCCAAGATGGCACGGTTACCCGCCTCATGGCCGAAGCGGTCGTTGATGTCTTTGAGGTGATCGAGATCGATCGTCACCACCGAGACAGGATGGCCGTAGCGCACCGCCCGATGAAACTCCGCCTCTACCCGCTCGGCGAGCGCGCGGAAGTTCGCCAGCCCGGTGAGGGCGTCGGTCTGCGCCAGCGCCTGCAAGGCGCGCCGTTCGCGACCGTCGCGGACCGTGCGGTGAATGCGCGCCAGAAGCTCCCGTGCCCGAGCCGAGCGCGGAAGGTAGTCGGCCGCGCCCTGGTCAAGACAGGCAGCGGCGAGATCCTCATTGGCCGTCGAGACGACGATCACCGGCACCTGCTCACGGCGGGCGTCGGAGAAGAGCCGCGACAGATCGGCCACGTCCTCGACCGAGGTCAGCGGTACGTCGAGGAGGAGCAACTCGGGGCCCTCCGCTCGCAGTCGCGCCCGGGCCTCCTCGGCGTCGCGCGCGTACCGCACCTCGAGGTCTGGCGCGAGCAGCTGGTCGAGCGGAACCTGCGTCGTTCCCACCTCCTCGAGCACCAGCACGTGGGCATGCTCCAGATTGCCCGCAAATGGCAGACCGGTGGTCTCGGAGGCCCCGCCCACGGAGATTTCCAAACCCTCGCGCCCCACGCGCTCCCCGTCGCCCGACCCCAAGGAAAATCTCCTCCGACGACTCACCGACCCAACCGCCGAGACCCCCGGCTGCCAACTCATTTCCACGAGCGGTGTCCCGAGCAAGGGGTGTGCCTCTAGATGCCCGGCGGAAACGACGCGATGCTCGGCCTTTGAAGTGTTGTCTCGCCCTGCGGTGCAATACGCACAGGAGAAATTGCACAGCCGGCGGAAAAGCGACCCTAGCGACGCTGGAACCGCACCTGGCGTCCGCCTCCTTGGGTAGGCAGCGGGGGCGTCTCCAACCCGAAGCTCCACCACATCGGCTCGAACGGCTTCATCTTGAGCTTCTTGTCGTTCTGCAAGGCGGTGAGGCCGGCCTTGAGCCGATCGTCGCTGGGGTTGGCCTCCACGGCCCGGGCCATCACCTTCAGCGCCTTGTCCTTTTCCTTGAGCTGGGTCAGGCACCAGGCGTAGGCGGCCCACACCAGGCCCTCCTTTTTGCCGCTCTTCACCGCCGCCTCGAACTTCTTTTCCATGTCGCCGTAGGACTTCCTCTGAAAGAAGAGCGCACCTTGGAGCGCCAGCGACATGTAGTCGCGCGCGTTGGCCTTGGCGAAATGTTCTTGGGCGCCGTCGAAGTCCTTGAGCATGTATTTGATTTGACCGATGGCGCCGTGCACCTGGGACTCGACCAGGAACTGCCATTTGCCCAACGGCAGCGCCGACTCGAAGATCTTGATCGCCTTCTCTGCCTTCGCCTTCTGGTCCTTGGGGTTGGTCGCCTGGCCGAGCAGCGCATGGGCTTCTTCGGAGAGGGCCTGCATACGCTTGAACACGCGCCGGGCGAGCACGATGTAGGTCGCCAAGAAGGTGATGGTGCCGGGAATGATACCGGCCAAAAGCGAGAAGCCGGCGAGACGCACTCCCAAGGCGAGGGCGAGACCGGCGGCGAAGGCGATGAGCAGGTTGTACATAGGCGCGACTCCTTTAGTCCTCGCGCCGCCGCTCGGCAATCTGAAGGATGCTGCACCCGGGCTCGAAAAGCGGCTATAAGAGCCGGCCCACGAAGCGGCCCTCTGGCGGAATTGGTAGACGCGACGGACTCAAAATCCGTTGCCTTCACGGGCGTCCCGGTTCGAGTCCGGGGAGGGCCATCAGGCATTCGAACCCGCGGCGAAATGCGCGGAGGCGCATTGAACATCTTGATCGTCGAGGACGACGCGGGGGTGCGCGAGGGGATTGCGGAGATCCTCTCGGCGCATGCGAGCGTGCGCGTCGCGGGGACGCTGGCGGAGGCCGACGCCGCGCTACGGCAAGAGCATTTCGACGTGGTGCTGACTGACTTGCGCATCGGCCACAGCGCGAGGGGAGGGCTCATCGTTTTGGGCGCCGCGCGAAAGCTGGGCGCCAAGGTGGTGGTGATCGGCGCTTCGACGCGTGAGGAGATCGACCTCGCCGTCGGGCAGACCCAACCCGACGCGGTGCTCACCAAGCCGTTCCTCATCGAGGAAGTGGAAGCGCTGATCGCCGGCTTGCGGGTGCGTAACGCGGGGTGATTGGCCGACCTTCACGAAAGGGCGCCGAGGCGGTCATTCGGGCGCACCTGGCGGTGCTCAAGGGCGAGCCGATGCGCGCGGCCATCTCCGGGGTGCTGGCGGGGGCGCCGAAGCTGGGGGGCGGCGAGCGGCGCTTCGTGGCCTACGCTACCCGCGAGCTGTCGCGGCACATGCGGCTGCTCGAGCTCGTGGCCCGAACAGTGGGCCATCCCTTGGGCGCGCTTTCACTCGTGGAGGATCAAGCCGTGGCGCGCTACGTCCTGTGGCGGCGGGTGATGACGCACGAGCGCTGGACGCGCATTGGCCCCGAGGTTCGTCTGCCGGGGCCGGTGCGCCCGCGCGCCATTCCCGATGCCGTGCTCGCGGAGTTGGCCGAAAAGCCGCTTCCTCCGCTGCCGCTGGGGGACACCGCCCTTCTGCGCTCGGCGACGGTGCATTCTTTCCCCAGTTGGCTCGCCGAGGCGCTGGCACGACGGACGCCAGAAGAGGAGCTGGACGAGCTCTTGTCCGCGCTCAACCGCGAGCCGGAGCTGATCGTCCGCGTGCGTCCTCCAGGGACGAGGGACGAGGTGATCGCCGCCCTGGGGAAAGAAGGCGTCGAGGCGGCGGCGCTGACGCTCGCCCCTGATGCGGTCAGGCTGGGGCCAGGTCGTGCGGTGTTCGAGACGAAGGTGATGAGGGAGGGCCGGCTGCAGGTCATGGACTTGGGAAGCCAGCTCATCGTAGAGCTGTGCGCCCCCGCCGAAGGGGCGTCGGTTGCCGACGTCTGCGCCGGCGCAGGAGGGAAGACCCTCGCGCTCGCTGATCGGGTAGGGCCCAAAGGCAGCGTCGCCGCCGTCGACGTGTCGCGACGCCGGTTGGACGAGGCGCGCCGCCGTGTGCGGGAGTGGGGCCTTCGCCAGGTGAGCTTTCCGCGCGCGCTCGACTACCACCGCGCCGACGTGGTGCTCATCGACGCTCCCTGCAGCGGCACCGGCACCCTGGCGCGCGAGCCCGATCAGAAGTGGCGGCTCACCTCGGCCAAGGTGAAAGAGCTCGCCGCGTTGCAAGGCAAGCTCATCGACACCGCGGCGGCGGGAATGCGTGGAGGGGCGGCACTGATTTACGCGACGTGCTCCCTCCTCGAGGAGGAGGACGAGGCGGTGGTCGAAGCGGCCTTGGCGCGTCACCGCTTCCTCGAGCTGGAAGACGCCTGCCGTTTCCTCCCTGAGGAAGCATGCCAGGGGCCGTACCTACGCCTGCAGCCACACCGGGTGCCCGGCGGCGGCTTCTTCGCCGCGCGGCTGCGCAAGCGTCATTGACAACGGGAGCGCTGGGCGGATACGAGGCGGGCTCTTTTGCCTCGAAGGAGCTTTTCCTGCCAGAGCCGAAGCAGAGCGAGGTGATTCACCAAATCCACGCCGCGTGGGAACAGGCGCAGCGGCAGCTGGCAGACCTGCGCGCGCAGGTCGAGCACACCACCGAGCTCGCGCAGCTCAAGGTGCAGGCGAACTTCCTCGAGCGCGACCTCGACCGGGCCTTGCGCGACTTCGGTCAGGCGGTGTGGGCGCAGGTACAAAAAGGAAAGTTGGTGCTGCCAGGCACGTTGACGGCGGCGCAGCGCGCCATGCAGGAGGCGCAGAAGAAGGTCGACAAGCAGAACGCCGACATCGCCGACCTCCTCAATGAAGGTCAGGAGGCCGCATCGCGGTTGAAAGGGAAGGCCAAGAGACGATAGAAGTCCGCGTCGAAACACCCGGGGCTATAGCTCAGCTGGGAGAGCGCTTGAATGGCATTCAAGAGGTCCGCGGTTCGATCCCGCGTAGCTCCACTTCAAAAGCCCGCCGCACGGCGGGCTTTTTTCATCCCTTGTAGACGTTCATCACGTCACGCAGCAGCTTGAGCGCCTCGTCCTTCGGGCGCTGGAAGGCGTTGCGGCCCATGATCGAGCCGAAGCCGCCGCCGTCGCGAATGCCCTTGATCTCCTCCATGATCGCCGACGCATCCTTCGCCTCGCCGCCGGAGAAGATGACGATGCGCTTGCCGTTGAAGGCGCTCTGCACCACGTGGCGTACCCGGTCGGCCAGGGTCTTCACCGGAATGTTGTACTTCTCGAAGACCTTCTTCGCCTCGGCCTGCTCGATGTGCTCCTTGGGAGGCTTGACCTTGACGACGTGCGCCCCCAGCTGGGCGGCTATCTGCGCGGCGTAGGCGACCACGTCGATGGCGGTTTCTCCCTCCTTCGACAGCCCGCCTCCGCGCGGGTAGGCCCACACCACGGTGGGAAGCCCGCTCGCCCGCGCCTCGAGGATCAACTCGCGCAAGGCCTCGTACTGGGTATTGCGCTCCCCCGAGCCGGGGTAGATGGTGTACCCAATCGCCACGCAGCCCAACCGCACCGCGTCCTTCACCGAGCCAGTCACCGCCGAGCAAGGCTCGGGGATCTTCGCCAGGCTGTCCGAGTTGTTCAGCTTGAGAATGAGCGGCACCTCGCCGGCGAACTTCGCCGCGCCCGCCTCGAGAAAGCCCAAGGGCGCCGCGTAGGCGTTGCACCCAGCATCGATCGCCAGCTGGAAGTGGTAGTCGGGATCGTAACCGGCCGGGTTGGGAGCAAAAGAACGCGCCGGGCCGTGCTCGAAGCCCTGATCCACCGGGAGAATGACCATCTTCCCCGTTCCAGCGAGCGTGCCGTGGTTGAGCATGCGCGCCAGGTGGGTGGTGACGCCGGGGTTCTCCGACTGGTACCAGGAAAGAATCTGCTTCACACGGTCGCTGTAAGCCATGGGTCCCTCGAAGACGAAAGAAGTGACAACCGCGCGCGGTATAGCCGCTTCGCACCGCGGACCGCAAAGGCGAACTCGTTGATGTTTCGCGGATACAGCTATTGGGCGGCGGCACCCGTTGCCTGGTCGACGACCTTGAGTGGGTAGGTCCCCATCACCTGACCACCCACGCGGACCAAGAGCTGGAAGTTGCCCGGCGCGCGGGTCGGGGTTGGCTCCCACTCGACCAGATAGTCGACCTCGTCCTGCTTGCTGCCGCGGAAAATCACCTCGCCGCTGGCGGTCATCAAAGTGTCCCCGCGCGGGTCGAGCACCACCAGGTCGATGGGCGCGTTGAGTCGCTCTTTCGATGTCACCCGCACCACGGTGTGAAAGCGTTCGGTCGAGGGAGGATTGCCGGAGCGGGCGATGATTTCCAGCTGCCCACCCACCGGCGTCGACCCGCCAGCGCCACGCATGAACTGCCGTGCGTGCATCACCTTGACCACCTGATAGGTCGCGTTGGAGATGGTGGTAGTCGGCTCGGTGGTGAGCTTCTTTTCCTTCGGCTTTTCCAGCTGGGCGTCGGTCGGCAGCGCACCGAAGGAGGGCAGGTCGAGGTCGACCCTCAGCTTCTTCTTGCTGGGCTCGGCGGACAAAAACAGCCCGGCCGCCAGGGCGAGGGCGATCTTCATGCCCAAGACTCTACGCCTTCTCTACAGGGCGCGCTCGTACAGCCGGTACGTCTTGTACCTACGTGCCCCCATCGATTCGATGGCTCGGTTGATGAGCTCGGCGTCCTCGGCGGTCCAGCCCAAC
>JBMORE010000183.1:0-2827 GCA_049322255.1 Myxococcota bacterium
TTGGTGATGCCGGCGGCGGCCTCCATGCGCGCGCGATAGATTTCCGCCATGCCGCCGGCGGCGATCCGGCTGAGCAGCTGATACTTCCCGAAGGGAATGGAGGCTGGTTCCGGCAAGGCTGCTCCCGAAGCGCTCATGGCTTTTCGGTCGACGGAAGCAACAACTGGCCAGCGACTGCAAGAAAGCTTCGGAGCGGCTCACGTTCGTGGAGCATGGCCGCGTGAAGAGTGTCGAGGTCGAGTTTCCGGTAGATGTGCGCAATGATGTTTCGCAGCCCCACCCATCCCTCAAGCGATGCTGCCAAGGGCGCGGCCAAGAGGCCCGCCTGCGACATGAGCTGAAACGCTTCGCGGTAGGTGTGAGGAACTCCCAGCGAGCGCTCAGCGACAATCAAGTTGGCAAGGTCGATCAGGTCTTGAGCCACTCGATAGACCGCGAAGAGAACCATGTTCTGCGCGTCCCTCTCGCGCAGAAATCGGTCATATGACACTTCGGCTGCATATCGATCGAGGTCGGCCAAGTCCCTGCGAAGGGCTGCGAGAAGCTCCTGCTTGCTCACGTCAGCAACCTCTGCGCCATCGCCTGGCGCAACTTTTCGACCTCGGGTGCGATGTCCTGGTAGCGGCTGAACACGGTCGCCTCGAACATGGCTCTGTCGTCGCGATTGGCTTCGTACAGACGCATCCCTCGGCGGAGCACCTCCATGTCGAAGACCGCGTCTTCTTCGTCGAGCTCACGCAAGTCGATGGGCAGGTCGATCGGTGAGGTGTCGGCCAAGCGGCGAGCGAGCGAGCCGCGTAGCGCCAACGGAAGGGGAGTCGCGCCGACGACGATGCCCACATCGAGGTCGCGTGCCGGCTGGCCCTCCGCCGCAGAGCCGTACAGGTAGGCTGCCACCACCGTTGGGAACTCGCGGAAGACCGGCTCCCACGCCCGAACGAGTCGCGCCGATAGGTCGGTCGGCACCTTCTTTCGCACGGGGTCGTCCACTGTCACTCGACAACGATAAAGGCCCGAGCGGTGGGCAGCAATCTCCCATAGACTGCCCTTTTGGCTGGGCCTCGGCCGTGTGCCCTCCGGAAGGAGGTGTCGAACCTGTGCAGCGCCTTCGGCGACTCTGGGAAACGGATCGACTCTGGTGCAGCCTACGCCACCGCCATAGAACCCATCATGAAGGCCGCCGGCAGCCTGTGTTGCGACGCCTCGGTGAAGATGTTGTACACCGTGGGCTACCTGAACGACGAGGACAAGTACACGATGTGGTGCGCGGTGGCTAACGACACGGTCGAGACGGATGTTGGGGTAGCTGTTCGTTGCGGGTGGGCGAAGTGCAAGGCCTTCGAGGAGTTCTGGCCCAAGTTCCGAAAGCAACCCGACGCCTGGTTCGGTGCCAAGTAGAGGCTTCTGGTGAGTACCGTGGACGTGATCTGGTTCGTGCGCGACGAGGAGTTTCGTCTCTTACGTCTCCATCGCGCCGCAGTCCTCACCGCGGCTGCGCTATTGCTTGTCTCGCGCGCGGCTTTGGCCGACCCAGCGATTCTGCTCTTTCCGGCCATCGGCCAACCCGGGCAGGTGACCGTCGCGGGGCGCGTGCTCAAGGAAGCTCCCAGTCGAGGCAGCTCGACGCTCTCGCGCAACTTGCGCCGGCTGATGGCGCCCAACTGGGAGGGCGCTCCGGTGAAGGTGGCATTCGCTGGCGCGCGCGGCGAGGCGACCTCGACACACGATGGCGCCTTCGAGGTGACTTTCACCGCGCCCGCGGGCAAGCCCTTTCCGCCAGGACTGGTGCCGGTGGAGGCGTCGGTGCCCGGAGCCGTGGCCAAGTCGGCGGTGGAGGTCGTCTCTCCCCGTGCGCCGTTCATCGTCATCTCCGACTTCGATGACACGCTGGCGCTCACCCACGTGACCGACAAGGTGAAGATGGTCGAGGCCGCGCTCCTGGAAGACTTCGACAGCCAAACACCGGTCGCCGGGATGAATGCACTCTACCGTTGCCTTCGGCAGGACAAGCCCGCTCCGCCCGCCTTCGCCTTGGTGAGTGGCTCGCCGGTGCAGTACGTGCCGCGCACCGCGCGCTTCCTTGCGCACCACCAGTTCCCCTTCTTCGGCCTGTATCTGCGCGACCTCGGGCCGGGCACCTTGCGGGACTACAAGCAACCGTACATCCGGCAACTCTTGAAGACGCTGCCGCAGCGCGCGGTGCTGGTGGGCGACTCAGGAGAGCACGACCCCGAGGTGTACGCCCAGATGCGCACCGAGTTTCCCGGCCGGGTGGCGCGCATCTATATCCGCGATGCGGGCCGCACGGAGGAGAAGAAGCGATTCGAAGGGATGGTGCTCTTCCAACATCCGCGCGAGGCGGCGTGGGATGCCATGAGCCAAGGATTGGCATCGGAGTCATGCGTTCGCACCGCCTTCACAGAGCTACCGCAATGAGGCCGCTCTTTTTCAGCGTTGCGCTTCTTTGGGCGTGCACCGAGAAGCCTCCGGCTGCCGAGTCGCTCAAGACGCTTTCTCCCAAGCCGCTGCCCTCGCTGGGCCCGGTCCTCGAGGTCGATGGAGGCATCGACGAGCGCGACGCGCTCCACCGCGTGGAGGATGCTCCGGTGTACGGCGAGAAAGTCACTCCCCAGTGGCTGAAGGTGAAGGTGGAGGGCTCCGGGCACGTCGACGTCGGCGAAGCGCGCCTCCATCCTGAACGAGCGGAGGACGCGGGCCTCTTGAAGCAACGCTTCGCCGACGTCGATGTGCTCCTGACCTTCGACGAAGAGGTCTACCTCGCGCAGCTCTCCGCGCTCTTTTCGCTCTTGGAGGCGTCGGGTGCGCG
>JBMORE010000183.1:2927-53477 GCA_049322255.1 Myxococcota bacterium
CGGCAATCCGACTGGGTGCGGCAGAGGCGGTAGCAGGCGTCGTTGTTGTTGGCTTGGCCGTCTCGCACGCACACCGCTCCGGCGGGGCAGGTGCGCGCATCCGCGGGGGTGCATTGCTGGGTGCAATAGCCGCCGGGGGTCAGGTCGCCCCGGTTGAGGCAGATCTGCCCGCCGCAGTCGGTGGGGGTGGTGCAGGGGTCTCCGATGGTCGACCCGCAGCCTGCCAGCACCCCGAGGAAGCCCGCCGTGATGCCAACTGAGAAAAGGCGCTTCACATGACCCTCCGCTCGTACTACGCGACCTTCAGACCGCATACCTGACGCCGCTCGCCTTGACCAGCCTTTGCGAGGCGCCTCTTTTCGGAGGAGACATGGCCGCTGTCCTCGAATCGAAGCCTTCCCTTCCCCCGCCTGCCGGCGGCGCCTTCCTCCTGGGAGAGCCCACCGAGCGGGTGATGGCGCCCGAGCGCTTCACCGAGGAACAGCGCCTCTACTTTCGCACCGCCCAGCAGTTCGCCCGCGAGCAGGTGCTGCCCAAGGCGGCGCAGATGGAGAAGAAGGACAACGCGCTCCTTCGCGAGCTCTTACGCAAGGCGGGGGAGCTGGGGCTTTTGATGATCGACGTTCCCGAGGCGCACGGCGGGTTGGGGCTGGAGAAGACCACCTCGATGCTGGTGGCCGAGGCCAACGGCGTGCAAGGCAGCTGGTCGGTCACTTTCGGCGGGCACGTGGGTATCGGCACCTTGCCCATCGTCTGGTTCGGCACCCCGGCGCAGAAGGCCAAGTATCTACCCAAGCTCGCCACCGGGGAGTGGGCTGCGGCCTATGCGCTCACCGAGACGGGCTCGGGGTCGGATGCGCTGGGCGCCAAGACGCGCGCCGAGCTTTCCGCCGACGGCAAGCACTACCTCCTCAACGGTTCCAAACAGTTCATCACCAACGCTGCCTTCGCCGACGTCTTCATCGTCTTTGCCAAGGTGGACGGGGAGAAGTTCACCGCCTTCATCGTCGATCGCGCCACCCCGGGGCTCACCATCGGCCCCGAGGAGCACAAGATGGGTATTCGCGGCAGCTCGACCTGCCCGCTCATCTTCGAGGACGCCCGGGTGCCAGCGGAGAACCTCCTGGGAGAAATCGGCAAGGGGCACAAGATTGCCTTCAACATCCTCAACTCAGGAAGGCTCAAGCTGGGCGTGAGCGTGGTGGGCGGCATGAAGTACCACCTCGAGCTGGCGCTCAAGTACGCGCAGGATCGAAAGCAGTTCCAGACTCCGTTGGCGCAGTTCGGGCTGGTGCGGGAGAAGCTCTCGCGCATGGCCACGGCGATTTACGCGGTGGAGTCGATGGCCTACCGCACCTCGGGGCTCATCGACGCCAAGCTGGCCGACGCCGCCCCCACCGCGCCCGACTACGATGCGCGCACCATTGCCGCCATCGAGGAGTACAACATCGAGGCGTCGATTCTGAAGGTCTTCGGTTCCGAGGCGGTGGCGATGCTCATCGACGAGGCGCTGCAGATTCACGGCGGCTACGGCTTCATCGAGGAGTTCCCCGTCGAGCGCGCCTACCGCGACCAGCGCGTCAACCGCATCTTCGAGGGCACCAACGAAATCAACCGCATGCTGATCAGCGGCATGCTGCTCAAGCGGGCGGTGAAGGGGCAGCTTCCACTCTTCGACTTCGCCCAGTCGGTAGCCGAGGAGCTGACCCACAAGAACCTGCCTCGCCCGCGCATCGCCGACGAGCTGGCCCAGGAGTCGCTCGCCGCCGAGTGCATCAAGCGGCTGGCGGTCTACTCCCTCAAGGTCGCCGCCGAGACCTACGGGCCCGAGCTGGACAAGCACCAGCTGGTGCTCTCCACAGTGGCCGATGCGGTGATGGATGCGTACGCGCTCGACTCGATGATTGCCCGCACCCGTCAGGCCGCCGGGGAAGGGCCGCTCGACCCGGTTCGGGTGGCGATGATCCGCCAGCTGGCCACGGAGGCCCACGCGCGCTCGTACAACGCGGCGAAAAAAGCGCTGTGCGCCGCGGTCAAGGGCGCCGAGCTGGCCGCGCACCTGACGAAGGTTTCACCGCTGTACACGTTCACGCCGTACGACCCCGCCGCTCTGGTGGAGACGATTGCCTCCCAGGTGGAAGCGGCCGGCGGCTACCCGCTGTCGGTCGCCTAAGGCATGCGCGAGACGGCGTCCATCCCGAAGCTCACCCGCGCCTTCCACGGGGGCCGCGGGAGGTCTTCCAACTGAAGCATCTTGTCCAGCCGCTTTTGGGTGTCCGCCCGCAGCTTCCCAAAGCTCACCCCGAACGAAGGGTTCACCCACTGCGCCCGCTCCGCCGGCGGTTTGAACGTCCACACCACCTCGCCGTACAGCGCCAGGGTGCCCAGGGAAATCGACAGCTCCAGCAAGAAGGGAGTGCCCAGCCGCACTTCTTTTGGCAGCGTGGGCGCCTCCACCTCCACCCCCATGCCGCTCTTGGAGATGTCGCGGATGAGATAGGAGCGCGAGTAGGCCGATTCTTCGGTCGCTCGCAGCTGAATGGGGACGCGCGGGTGCTGGCGAATCTTCTCGTATCGGTGCGCCTCGAAGATGCGCTGAATGATCGCATCCAGCCCTTTGCGGTCGGTGCTCGGGTCGTAGCGAATGTTGAGCAGGTAGTTGCCCTTGTCCTGCGGCGTGACCTGCACCACCTCGCCCAGCACCTCCACCGTCTCGGCAAAGCCCTTGGCGTGCAGCTCGAAGACGAACCGGGTGCCCAGCTTCAGCGCCCGCTGGCTCTCGAGAGCCACCCCTCCCTTACCCACGCTGCGGGTGAACTCGGAGAGCAGACTTTCCGGAGTCTTGTAAGACACCCGTAGCCGCACGGGCCCGGTGGACTTGGCGGCGGACTCGCTCAAGCCGTTACTTTTTCGGCTCCGCCACCAGCACGCCGGCGGTGAAGCTCACGCTCTCCTTGGCGTAGCTGTAGGTCTCGCTCGAGGTGGTGATGGTGCCCTCGAGGGTGACCGAGACGCTGCCGCCGCTGGTGCCCAGCTTGGCCCACTCCACCGACTGGGTGACTTGGGCGTCGATGAAGTCGTCGAAGGCGCCGCCGAACTGCACTTTGCCCTCGAGCGTCTGCTGCACGTGGCCGGCGCCGGCCGAGGCGTCCACCTTCTGGGCGACATCCAGGGTGCCGTTGAGCACCACGTTGTCCTTCTCCACCGCCGGAGTCTGAGGGTTGTCGTAGGTGGTGTTGGCGCAGTTGTCGTACACCAGCGTCGCGTTCTGCTCCACGCTCGCGCTGCTGTTGGTGCTGTCCACCGAGAGCACACCCTTGATGGTGACTTGGCCGCCGAACCGGCACTTGACGGTCACCGAGGTGCCGATGCCGATGTCGATGTTCTGCGCCGTCAGGTCGAGAATCGACCCGTTCGAGGTGCTTGCGCTGGCAGCGGTGAAGAGGGCCGAGGCGGCTCCTTCCTTGCCTCCGCCCAGCTTGGCGCCTCCGCCGCAAGCAACGAGCCCCGCGGCGATGGCTCCCAACAAAGATACGCGCACGATGCCTCTCATACCGCTCCTCCTTTAGGTGACGGGGTCGGCCCCCCCCCGGTTTGCTGCCAGACCTTTTGGGCGAACGCGTAGCAGACTGCGGCGGATCCGCGCAATTCAACACTGGCCGCACGGTTCTTGACCCCCCTGGGAAGGGCGCGTATTTTCGGCCCGCGGTGGTAAGAAGTGGTAAGAGATGGCTAAAAGGACCGAGGATGCCCAGCCGGTGGCAGCTTCGGGATCAGCACACGGCAGGGATGAACAGGCGTGTTCCGGGGCGTCTACGAGCACCAAATCGACGCGAAGGGGCGAACCAGCTTCCCGGCGAAGCTGCGGGAGACGTTGGTGGGCGCGTACGACGAGCGGCTCATCATCACCACCGCGCTCGACCCCTGCTTGCACGCCTACCCGGTCAAGGAATGGGAGCAGCTGGAGGCGGCGCTGGCCAAGCGCAACCCGATGGAGCCGGGGGTGAAGACGCTGATGCGCCTGTACGTGGCCTCGGCGCAGGAGTGCCCGGTGGACAGACTGGGGAGGGTGCTCGTTCCGCCCTCGCTGCGCGCGCACGCCCAACTGGAGAAGGACGTGGTGTGGGCGGGAATGGTGCGGGTGATCGAGCTGTGGTCGAAGGAGGGGTGGGCGAAGGCTCAGTCCGAGGCGCGCCACGAGGCCGATTCGGCCGACGTGATGCGGGTGCTCACCGACTTGCGGCAGGGGTGAGGCTTTGGGTTTTCCAACGTGGTGTTGAGGAGACGGCTTTCATGAACGAGATGGCGAGTATCGAGGTCGAGCTGGGCCCGCGGCCGCCGGCGCAAACGGCGACCGTCGCCCTGCAGGGAGAGGTCGGTGACCACGAGCTGGTAGAGCTCTTCGGCTTGCTGTTCGACTTCGCCCGCAAAGGGTCCTACCAGGTGGTGCTCGATTTCTCCGAGGTCACCCACTTCGACTACCGCGGGGTGAAGCCGCTCATCGCGCGCGCTTCCTGCTTCCGCACCGCGGGGGGGGACATCAAGCTGTGCGGCCTTTCGCCGTACCTCACTGCCATCTTCCGCTCCGCCGGCGCCCACGACGCCTTCGATGTCTTCGGGGCGGCCCCCGAGGCGCGTGCTGCGTTCCAGCGGGCGGTCTTCGTCGCAGGTTGAAAAAGTTCGAACATCGACCCGTTCTCCTCGAGGAGACGGTGTCGCTCTTGAGGCCGGGAGCAGGCGCGGTGATCGTCGACGGAACGCTGGGTGGAGGAGGTCATGCCGAAGCGCTCTTGCAACAGGGCGCCACGGTGGTGGGTGTCGACCGCGATCCGACCGCGCTGGCCCACGCCTCGGCGCGCCTGTCACGTTTCGGGGAGCGGTTTTGCGCGGTGGAGGGGAATTTCGCCGACCTCGAGGGCTTGTTGGAGAGGCAAGGAAAGCTTCCCGTGGACGGAGTGCTCCTCGACTTGGGGCTGTCCTCGCCCCAGGTGGACGAGGCGGCGCGCGGTTTTTCTTTCCAAAAAGACGGCCCGCTGGACATGCGCATGTCCGGCACGGGGGAGACCGCCGCCGAGCTCATCGCCCGCGCCGAGGTAGACGAGCTTTTCGGCATCTTGCGCCAGCTGGGGGAGGAGAAGTTCGCCAAGCCAATCGCCCGCGAGCTCAAGTCGATGCTACCCAAGACGACCTTCGAAGCGGTGGAGGCGGTGAAGCGGGCGGTGCCGCGGCGGGCATGGCCGAAAACCATTCATGTCGCCACCCGCACCTTTCAAGCGCTGCGCATGGCGGTGAACCGCGAGCTGGAGTCGCTCTCTTTGCTGCTCGCCTCGCTCCCGCGGCTTTTGCGCGTCGGAGGGAGGGCGGCAATCATCTCCTTTCACTCGCTCGAGGACCGAAAGGTGAAGCAGGCCTTCCGCGAGTTGGAGGGCCGCTGCCGCTGTCCGCCGGGGCTGCCGGTGTGCGCCTGCGGGGCCCAGGGCGCCTTCCGAGTGCTGACGAAAAAGCCCATCGAGGCCTCGCCAGAAGAGCTGGAGCAAAACCCCCGGGCCCGCAGCGCCAAGCTGCGCGCAGTGGAGAAGGTGCGATGAGGAGCACGGGCCTGTGGGTGGTGTTCGTCGAGCTGCTCCCTGCGGCGCTGTTGTGCGGCCTCTTCGCCGCCGTCGGCGTGGTGCACGTCACCTCCCGCGCGCTGGTGGTGCGCTCGGGGTACGAGCTGTCCCGGCTGGAAGGGGAGCGGCGTGTCCTCTTGCGCGACCACGATCGGCTCCAGCTGGAGCTGGCCACGTTGAAGAGCCCCAGCCGTCTGGAGAAGCTCGCCCGCGAGAAGCTGGGAATGGGGCCTCCGGCCGCCGGCGCGGTCATCCCCTTGGACGCCCCCAAGGGTCGAACGGTCCTCGCGCGCAAGGAAGCGCCCTAAATGCGCGACTTGAAGAGCACCCGCCTTCCGTCCACCGGCCGCTGGCTGCGCTTACGGGTGGCGCTCATCGGAATCGCCTTCCTCCTCCTCTTGGGGAGCGTCTTGGCCCGCGCGGTGACGCTCCAGGTGTTCGAGCGCGACAAGCTCAAGAAGTTCGCCCAGGACCAGTACCTGCGTCACATCGAGATTCCCGCGCGGCGGGGAGACATCTTCGATCGCAAAGGGGCGCCGCTGGCCCAGAGCGTGGAGGTGGACTCCATCTGGCTCGACCCCTCGCAGGTAGACGACTTGACGGCGGCCTCGAGGAAGTTGGCCGCCGCGGTGCACGCCGACGTGGGCGAGCTTCACGCCCGGGTGTCGAAGGGAAAGAAGTTCGTCTGGGTGAAGCGGCAGGCCACTTCTTCCGAGGTGGCGGCGGTGAAGGCGCTGGCGCTGAGCGGCATCGGCTTTGCCAAGGAGCCGCGCCGCTTCTATCCCCAGCGGGAGCTGGCGGCCCATGTCATCGGGGTGGTGGGCACCGACGGGCACGGGCTCGACGGCCTGGAGCTGGCCTTCGAGGACGAGCTGTCCGGCCAGAGCGCGCGCCTGGCTGGGCTGCGCGACGCCAAAGGCCGAAAGCTCCTCACCGCCGAGGTGGGCGATGCGCGCGCGCAACGCGGAGCCTCGGTGGTGCTCACCCTCGATGGGCACCTGCAGCACCTGGCGGAGAAGGCGCTCACCCGTGCCGCCGAGGAGTCGCGCGCCGCCGGTGGGGTGGTGGTAGTGCTCGACCCGCACACCGGCGAGCTGCTTGCGCTGGCCAACTACCCGCGTTTCAACCCCAACGCCCCCGCGGGCGTCACCCACGACCACATGCGCAACCGCGCCGCGCTCGATACCTTCGAGCCGGGCTCGACCTTCAAGGCCTTCGTGGTCGCCGCCGCGCTGGAGGAGAAGGTGATTTCCCTCCATGAAACCTTCTTCTGCGAGAACGGCCGCTGGAACCTCGGACGTCACACCATCAACGACACCCACCCCTACGGGGAGCTCACCGCGGCGCGCGTGCTGCAAGTTTCCTCGAACATCTGCGCGGCGAAGATTGCCCAGAAGCTGGGGCGGGAGCGGCTGGTCGACGCGTACGCTCGCTTCGGCTTCGGGGAGCGGGTGGGGCTGGCGCTTCCGGGGGAGGGGAAGGGGGTCATCCCGTTTCCCAAGGCCGAGGTGGCGCTGGCCACTCAGGCCTTCGGTCAAGGGCTGACCGCCACCGCGGTGCAGCTGGCGGCAGGTTACGGGGCGCTCGCCAACGGCGGAGTGTTGATGCGGCCGCACCTGGTTTCCCGGGTGGTCGATTCCGACGGGCTGGTGCTCCTCGACCAGCGGCCCGCCGAGGTGCGGCGGGTGGTGTCGGAGCGCACCGCGAAGGCCGTGGTCTCGATGCTCGAGGCAGTGGTGACCCGCGAAGGCACCGCTCCCCAGGCATACCTGGCGGAGTACCGGGTGGCGGGCAAGACCGGGACTGCGCAAAAGGCCGACCCGGTGGCGCGCGGGTACTCGGACAAGCGCATCGCCTCTTTCGTGGGCATCGTTCCCGCCAACGACCCGCGTCTGGTGGTGCTGGTGGTCATCGACGAGCCGAAGACCGACGTCTACGGCGGCCTGGTGGCTGCGCCTGCTTTCAAGGAAATCGCCGCGGCGGCGATGCCTTATTTAGGGGTCCCCCCTCTCCCTCTGGGAGAGGGCAAGGGTGAGGGGCGTCAATTACCACCCCTCACCCCAACCCTCTCCCACAGGGAGAGGGAGAGGGAGAGGGGGAGCCCGCTGGCCGACGCCTTCGCCAAGGTCGAGGCGATGGAGGCGGTCACCGAGCGCACGGAAGAGGGCAGTGTCCGGGTGCCGGATCTTTCTGGCCTTGGCGCTCGCCCTGCGGTCAGCAAGCTGCTAGCCGTGGCCCTGGAGCCTCGCCTGTCAGGGTCGGGGCGGGTGGTCGGACAGACTCCCCTGCCGGGCAGCCTTGTGGGAAAAGGGGCTCGTGTAACGGTGGAGTTGGCAGGGGCTTTGCCCCCTTGAGGAGTCGATGAAGCTCAACGAGCTACTGTCAGGGGTGGGGGTCGAGCCAGCGCCGACGCCCAAACACAAGGTGGAAGTCACCGGCGTCGCACAGGACTCGCGCGCGGTGAAGCCGGGAGACCTGTTCGTCGCTCTCCCGGGCACCAAAGCGGACGGCACCCAGTTCGTCGCCGAAGCGGTGCAAAAGGGCGCGGTCGCGGTGTTGACCGAAAAGCAGATCGAGCCTTTGGGCAAGGTGCCCATCTTTCACGCGACCTCGGCGCGCAAGGCGCTGGCGCTCATCGCCGCGAACTTCTACGGCAAGCCCGCCGACGAGCTGACCCTCTTGGCCATCACCGGCACCAACGGCAAGACGACCACGAGCTACTTGCTCGAGTCGATTTGCGCTGCGGGGGGAGCCTCCACCGGGCTGTTGGGGACGATCGAGTACCGGTTTGGCGGCAAGGTGCTGCCGGCGCCGCACACCACGCCCGACGCGCTGACCCTGCACCGCATGTTCCGCGAGATGGTGGACGCAGGCACCGACACGGTGGTGATGGAGGTGTCCAGCCACGCGCTCGCGCAAGACCGGGTGTACGGGCTCACTTTCCGCGCGGCGGCCTTCACCAACCTGACCCGAGACCATCTCGACTACCACAAGGACCTCGAGGAGTACTTTCAGGTCAAGCGGCGCCTCTTCGTGGAAAACCTCTCTCCGGGCGGGGTGGCGGTGGTGAGCGGCGAAGACACCTATGCTGGCCGCATCTACAACGAGCTGCGCAACAGCAAGCGCATGGCGTGGAAGTTCTCGCGCTTGGGCAACGGCGAAATCTCCGCCGCCGCGGTCGAGCTGACGACCAAGGGAATCAAGGCGACCTTGAAGACGCCGGCTGGGGACATTCCGGTGCACAGCCAGCTGGTGGGCGCCCACAACCTGGACAACATTCTCGCCGCCGCCGGGCTGGCGCTGTCGGCGGGTTACTCGCGGCGTGATGTGCAGGACGGCGTCGAGCGAGTGACCCGGGTGCCCGGCCGCATGGAGGCCTTTCACGGCAAGGAGCTCGCCGTGCTGGTCGACTACGCCCACACCGACGACGCCTTGCGGCGCGCGCTGGAGTCGGCCCGCGGGCTCACCAAGGGCCGGGTGCTGGTGGTGTTCGGCTGCGGCGGCGACCGCGACGCGGGCAAGCGCCCCTTGATGGGCCAGGCCGCAGGGGAGGGTGCCGACGTTCCCATCGTCACCTCCGACAACCCGCGCTCCGAGGACCCCGACGACATCATCACTCAGATTCTCCCTGGGCTGGAGAAGGCGGGCCTGCGGCGGATGTCGGCGGCCAAGGCGCGCTCCGGGGAGAAGGGCTACCTGGTCGAGCCCGATCGCGCAGAGGCGATCGAGCTGGCGGTGTCGCTGGCCAAGCCGGGCGAGGTGGTGCTCATCGCCGGCAAGGGCCACGAGACCTACCAGCAGGTCGAGGGCGAGAAGCTCCCCTTCGACGACCGGGAACAGGCGCGCAAGGCGCTGGGAGGCTGATGTGCCGTGGCGGTTCGGTTCTCAGACGACCAGGTGATCAAGGCCCTCGGCGCCAAGCGGCTTCGCATCGGTGCGCGCGCCTCTTACGTCTCGGTCTCCACCGACACCCGCCAGCTGGCCCCAGGGTCGCTCTTCGTCGCCCTGGTGGGAGAGCGCTACGACGCCCACGACTTTCTCCCCCAGGCGGCGCAGAAGGGTGCGGCGGGGGCGGTGGTGCAAAAGGGCAAGGCGCTGCCCGCGCTGCCCAACGACTTCGCCCTCTTCGAGGTGGAGGACACCTTACGCGCGCTGGGCGGGCTGGCTAGGTTTCATCGGTTGCGCTTCCAGCTGCCGGTGGGGGCGATCACCGGCTCGAACGGGAAGACCACCACGAAGGAGATGGCGGCTGCCATCCTCGCCACCCGCGGTCCGGTGCTGAAGACCGAAGGAAACTTGAACAACGAGGTGGGAGTGCCGCTGACGTTGTTCGGGCTGATTCCCTCTCAGGTGGGCGCGGTGGTGGAGATGGGCATGAATTCGCCGGGAGAGATTGCCCGTCTCACCGAAATCGCCCAGCCGGACGCTGGGCTGGTGACGGTGATTCAGCCGGCTCACCTGCATGGGTTGGGCAGCATCGAAGGCGTCGCCGCCGCCAAGGGCGAGCTGTTCTTCGGCCTGCGCAAGGGCGCGGTGGCGGTGGTGAACGTCGATGACCCACGGGCGGTGGCGCAGGCGGCCAAGAGCGGCGCGCGCGCGCTCACCTTCGGTCGGGCGGACTCGGCGGAGGTGCAGCTGGTGCGCATCGAGCCTAAGGGGCGCGAGGGGATGTCCGTCGCCATTCGATACCAGGGCGAGGAGCGTACGATTCGCCTGGGCTTCGTCGGCGAGCACAACGCGCTCAACGCCGCGGGCGCCTTCGCGCTGGCGATCGCGCTGGGCTGGTCGGCCGAGGAGTGCGTGCGGGGGTTGGAGTCGGCCAAGCCGCACCAGCGTCGCCTCAACGTGCTGAAGGCGAGCGGCGGGGTGACGGTGCTCGACGACTGCTACAACGCCAACCCCGCGTCGATGGCGGCGGCGCTGCAAACGCTCGCCGGGCTGTCGAAAGAGGGGCGCGCGGTGGCGGTGCTGGGAGACATGCTCGAGCTGGGGCCCGAGGAAGCGGCGGAGCACCGCGTCCTGGGGAAGAAGGCAGCGGAAGTGGCGAAGCTCCTGGCCTTCTTCGGCGCGCGCTCGGCAGAAGGGCACCAGGCGGCGTCCTTGGGGGAGGCGGCGGCGCATTTTGCCGAGGTCGAGCCGCTGGTGGCCTGGCTGCGCGAGCGGCTGCGTCCCGGCGATGTGGTGCTGGTGAAGGGCAGCCGGGGAATGAAGCTCGAGCGGGTGGTTTCGGCGCTCACCGGCCAGATGGAGGAGGGGCACTAGATGCTCTACCTCCTCTACGAGTGGCTGAAGGGCTCGCCCGAGGCGGCGCGCTGGCTCAACATTCTCAAGTACCCCACCTTCCGCATCGTGGCCGCCGGGGTGTTCGCCCTGGTGTTGGGGATGCTCGTGGGCCCCAAGCTTATCGACCGGCTGCGCTTTTCCCAGCACGGGCAGAGCAACGTCCGCGAGGACGTGCCCGACACCCACCAGAAGAAGAAGGGCACCCCGACGATGGGGGGGGCGCTCATCCTCATGTGCATCGCGGCGGCGACGGTGGTTTTCGCCGACCTCTCTTCCCGGGTGGTGTGGGTGGCGTTGGTGCTCACCTTGGGCTACGGGTTCATCGGCTTTCTCGACGACTGGCTCAAGCTCTCCAAGCGCAACTCCAAAGGGCTGGCCGGCAAGAAGAAAATGTTCTTGCAGACGTTGTTTTATGGCGTCGCGGTGTTCGCCTTCCTCTGCGAATGGCAAGGGGGGTACCCCAGGCTGCTGCTCGACACCCATCTGGCGCTGCCGTTCATCCCCACCCACTGGTTCAACCCGGACATGGGCTGGGCCTACGTGGCGTTCGGGTGGGTGGTGGTGGTGGGCACCTCCAATGCGGTGAACCTCACCGACGGGCTCGACGGGTTGGCGATCGTCCCCACCATCGTCGCCGCCACCACCTTCGCGGTGCTGTGCTACGTGGCCGGCACCACGCTGGCGGTCGCCGACTTCGAGCAGGGCCGGCTGGTGGGAACGCCGCTCTACCAGTACCTGGGAATTCCCAAAGTGGAGGGAGGCGCCGAGCTGGCGGTGTTCTGCGCGGCGATCGTCGGCGCGGGCATCTCCTTCCTCTGGTTCAACACCTACCCCGCCTCGGTCTTCATGGGCGACATCGGCTCGCTCGCGCTGGGAGGCGCGCTCGGCGGCTTGGCGGTGCTGTCGAAGAACGAGGTGGTGAGCGCCATCATCCACGGCGTGTTCCTCGTGGAGATTCTCTCGGTGATGGTCCAGGTGGCTTCCTTCAAGGCGACCGGCAAGCGCGTCTTCAAGATGGCGCCGGTGCACCACCACTTCGAGCTCAAAGGGGTGGCGGAGCCGAAAATCATCGTCCGCTTCTGGATCGTCTCCATTCTCTGCGGGGGAGTGGCCCTGCTCTCGCTCAAGCTGAGGTGACGACTCTGGTGAGTGCCGCCGCGCGCATCGCTCCCCGCCGTTTCGAGCTCGCTTCGGACGTGCCGGGCCGAAGGCTCTTCGGCAAGCGAATGGTGGTGGTGGGGTTGGGCAAGAGCGGCCGCGCAGCGATGGAGCTGTGCCTTTCGGAAGGCGCACGGGTGCGGGCGGTGGACGAGCGAGCCGAGCAAGACTTCGCCGAGGCAGCTCTCTGGCGCGCCAAAGGCGTGGAGCTCGCCTTCGGGCCACTGACGCCGGAGCGCTGGAAAGACGCCGACGCGCTGGTGGTGAGCCCGGGGGTGCCGCTCTCCCATGGCGCCTTCGCCGCCGTCGGCGTGCCGCTTTTCGGCGAGGTGGAGCTGGCGATGCGCTTTCTGCCGCAAGGCGGTGGACCGGTGATGGGCATCACCGGCACCAACGGCAAGAGCACCACCACCGCGCTCACCGGAGAGCTCTTCCGGCAGACGGGGAAGCAGGTCTTCGTCGGCGGCAACCTGGGCCGTCCGCTCGCCGAGGCGTGCGGGCAGCGGCACGAGGTGCACGTGGTGGAGCTGTCGAGCTTCCAACTCGAAGGCATCGTCGAGGCGCGCTTCAACGGCGCGGCGATTCTCAACCTCACCCCTGACCACCTCGACCGTTACCCGAGTCAAAAGATGTATGCCGAGGCGAAGGCGCGCATCTTCTTGAACCAGGCCCGAGGGGACTTCGCGGTGGTCAACGTCGGCGACGCTGCGGTCATGAAGCTGGTCGAGCGCGCCCAGGTGCCGGTCTACGGTTTCGGAGAAGGCACCTCACCCCTCCTCGCCGGCCACGCATTCCCTCTCCCTCTGGGAGAGGGGAAGGGTGAGGGGCGTCAGTTCCAGCTCGACTTCGGAGCCCACGAACGCTTCGTCGTGAAGAACCGCGCCCTGCGCGGCGCCCATAACTTGGAGAACGCGATGGCCGCGGCTCTGCTCGCGCGCCTGTCGGGGGTGAGCGCAAAGGAAATTCAGACCGGCCTCGACGCCTACCCCGGGCTGCCGCACCGGCTGGAGTCGGTGCGCATTCTCGACGGAGTGGAGTGGATAAACGACTCGAAGGCGACCAACGTCGACTCGTCCTTGGTGGCGCTGGCGGCGATCGACGCTCCGCTGTGGCTCATCGCGGGAGGCAAGGGCAAGGGCGCGCCCTACACCCCGCTGGTGGAGTCGGCGCGGGGGAAGGTGCGGGGCGTTTTGACCATCGGCGCCGACGCGGCGGCCATCGAGGCAGCCTTCCGCGCGTTTCCAGTGCACGCCTGCGGCACTCTCCAGACAGCCGTGCAGCGCGCGCGAGAGCTGGCGAAGAGCGGCGAGGTGGTGTTGCTCTCGCCCGCCTGCGCTTCCTACGATCAGTTCGACCACTTCGAGCACCGCGGAGACACCTTCAAGGCGCTGGTGGAGGGGCTCTCGTGAAGAAGGGAGCCTCCTTTCGGCCGGGCCGGGCGCTCTCCTACGATCCGCTGCTTTTGGGCGCAGTGCTCGCCCTCCTCTCCCTCGGCCTGGTGATGGTCTACTCCGCCAGCGCCATCACCGCCCACGACAAGCTCGGCGATGGCATGTACTTCCTCAAGCGCCAGCTGTTGGCGGCGACGTTCGGCTTCGGGGCGATGGGGGTGGCGCTCGTCTTGGGCTACCGGCGCATGGCACGGCTGGCGTACCCGTTGCTCCTCTTGTCCATCGTGCTCTTGGTGTTGGTGCTCATCCCCGGCGTGGGCACCAAGGTGGGTGGCGCCTACCGGTGGATTCGCTTCCCCTTCGTCTCCATTCAACCCGCGGAGGTCGCCAAGCTCGCTTGGGTCGTCTACCTCGCCTACTCCTTGGCGAAGAAGCGGGAGAAGGTGGCGACCTTCTCGGTGGGCTTTTTGCCCCACTTGGCCATCGCGGGGCTTCTGGTGCTGTTGTGCATGGCCGAGCCCGACTTCGGTAGCTCGGTGGCGGTGCTCTTCTTGATGTTCGTGTTGCTCTTCGCCGCCGGAGCCAAGCTGTCGTACCTGGTCGGCTCGGTGTTGCTCGCGCTGCCGTTCGCCTACCACGCCATCTCCAGCTCCCCCTACCGGATGAAGCGCATTCTCGCGTTCTTGGACCCTTGGGCTCACCGCCACGACGCCGGCTACCAGGTGGCGGAGTCGCTGATGTCCATCGGCTCGGGCGGCGTGCATGGCCTGGGGCTGGGCGACGGTCGGCAGAAGCTCTTTTTTCTTCCCGAGGCGCACACCGACTTCGTCTTCTCCATCATCGGGGAGGAGCTGGGCCTTTTCGGAGTGGCCTTCGTGGTGGGGCTGTACGCGGTCATCGTCTGGCGCGGGGTGAGGGCGTCGCTTGGCGCCTCCGAGCCCTTCGGCACCTACCTGGGGCTGGGCATCACCTCGCTCATTGCCTTCCAGGCGATCGTCAACATGGCGGTGGCAATGGGCATGCTGCCGACCAAGGGGCTGACGTTGCCCTTCGTGAGCTACGGCGGCTCGTCGCTCATCGTCCTCATGGGCGGAGCGGGACTTCTGCTTTCTGTCAGTGGGTCTGCGGTGCGGGGGAAGAATGCGCCCCTCACCCCGACCCTCTCCCAGGGGGAGAGGGAGAGGGAGGTGGCGGCGTGAGGGTGCTCATCGCCGGCGGCGGTACGGGAGGACACCTGTTTCCGGGCATTGCCCTGGCGGAGGAGGTCTCCACCCGGCACCCGAAGAACGACGTGGTCTTCGTCGGCACCGAGCGCGGGTTGGAGGCGAGGGTGGTGCCCGCGGCCGGCTACAAGCTGGAGACGATTCGGGTGCGGGGCTTGAAGGGCATGGGACCACTGAAGCTGTTGTTGGGTCTCGTCGCGCTGCCGCTCGCCTTCGCCGAGTCCTGGCGCGTCTTGCGGCGGCACCGACCCGACGTGGTGGTGGGCGTGGGCGGTTACTCGTCGGGCCCGGTGGTGCTCGCGGCGTGGCTGCAGCGGGTGCCCACCGCGGTGCAGGAGCAGAACGCGCTCCCGGGTCTCACCAACCGTATCTTAGGGCGCATCGTGCGGGCGGTGTTCATCGCCTTCGAGGAGGCCCGTCGCTTCTTCCCGGCAAAGAAGACCCACCTCATCGGCAACCCGGTGCGGCGCAAGCTCCTCGACAATTACCTGCGCTCACACGTCGCGCACGAGCGTTTCACCGTGCTGATCGTCGGCGGCTCGCTGGGCGCCAAGGGCGTCAACGCGCGCGTGCTCGAGGCGCTCGAGCATCTGGGTGACCTCAAGGAGTCGCTCCACTTCGTACACCAGACCGGCAAGGCCGACTTGGAGACGGTGAAGAAGGCGTACGCGCAGAGGGGTTTCTCCGCTCAGGTGGTCGAGTTCATCGACGACATGTCGCAGGCCTACGCCCAGAGCGAGCTGGTGATCTGCCGCGCCGGCGCCACCACCCTCGCCGAGCTCACCGTGTGCCGCAAGGCGGCGATTCTCATCCCGTTCCCTTACGCCACCGACGACCACCAGGCGGTGAACGCCAGCGCGATGGTGTCGGCGGGCGCTGCCTTGATGTTCCGCGAGCAGGACTTGAATGGCCCGGTGCTCGCCGAGCACATCCGCCAGCTGAAGTCCGACCCAGCGCGGTTACGCAAGATGGAGAAGATGGCCGGTCTTCTTGGGCGCCCGGAGGCGGCCAAGGAGCTGGCCGACGTCTGCGTGCAGATGATGGTCGACGCGTGGGGCCCGTCCGGCCGCGATCGCCCGGACAAGAAGAAGGCTCTGGCCGAAGGAGCGGTGAAGTGAGCGCGGCCAAGAAGCCTCCCAGCCTGTTCAAGACGAGGCACGCTGCCCAGGTGCACTTCGTGGGCATCGGCGGCATCGGGATGAGCGGCATCGCCGAGGTGCTGCTCAACCTGGGCTACCGAGTGAGCGGCTCGGACCTCAAGGAGAGCGACCTCACCCGGCGGCTGGCCAAGTTGGGCGCGGCGATCGGTTACGGGCACAAGGCGGAGAATCTGGTGTCGGCGGACGTGGTGGTCATCTCCTCCGCGGTGCGGCGCGACAACCCCGAGGTGGTGGCGGCGCGGGCGCGCAAAATTCCCGTCGTTCCCCGCGCCGAGATGCTCGCCGAGCTGATGCGGCTCAAGTACGCGGTGGCGGTCGCCGGCTCGCACGGGAAGACCACCACCACCTCGATGGTCGCCACCGTGCTCTCCGCCGCGGGGTTGGACCCCACGGCGGTGGTGGGCGGCAAGGTCAACGTGCTCGACTCGAACGCCAAGCTCGGCAAGAGCGAGCTGATGGTGGTCGAGGCCGACGAGTCCGACGGGTCGTTCCTCAAGCTGCACCCGTCGATCGCCGTGGTCACCAACATCGACCCCGAGCACATGGACCACTACCGCACCCTCGAGGCGCTCAAGGCGGCCTTCGCCGAGTTTTGCAACCGGGTGCCCTTCTACGGCCTCAACGTGCTCTGCCTCGACCACCCCAACGTGCAGGCGCTCTTGCCGCACGTGGAGAAGCGCGTCGTCACCTACGGCGTCGCCCACACCGCCGACTATCGGTTGGAGGGGGTGCAGCTGGAGGGCTTCTCCACCCGCTTCCATGCCTTTTGCCGCGGGGAGCCGCTGGGCGAGTTCTCGGTGCGCATGGTGGGAGCGCACAATGCGCTCAACGCGCTGGCGGTGATTGCCGTCGCCGAGGAGATGCACGTCCCGCTGGACACCGTGCGCGCGGCGCTCGCCGATTTTGGCGGGGTGCAGCGGCGTTTCACCGTGAAGGGCGAGGCGGGGGGAATCACGGTGGTGGACGACTACGGGCACCACCCGGCGGAGGTGCGTGCCACTTTGGCCGGGGCGCGCAAGGCGTTTCATCGCCGGTTGGTGGTGGCTTTCCAGCCGCACCGCTACACCCGTACCCAGGACTTACTCGAAGAGTTCGTCACCTCGTTCAACGACGCCGACGTGCTCTTTCTCACCGGCATCTACGCCGCAGGGGAGGACCCCATCCCCGGCGTCAGCGGCAAGGGCCTCGCCGACGCCATCGTGTCGCATGGCCACCGGGACGTGACCTACGTGGAGAAGCGGGCCGACTTGGCGGCGGCCATCGTTCCGCGGCTCAAGGAGGGCGATCTGGTGGTGACCCTGGGCGCGGGGGACATCACCCAGGTGGGCCCCGAGCTGCTTTCGTCCCTCTCCCTGTGGGAGAGGGGAAGGGTGAGGGGAGATGGCTAGTCGAGCTCGTGGGGTAAGGCGAAACAGCCGGGAGCGGGAGCGGGAGCGGGAGCGTTCGCGGGAACGGGAACGGGAACGGGAACGGGATGGGGGACGGGTCACGTCCCACGCAACCGGGCACGTGCTGCGCGACCGCCGCCGTCAGCCGTACTCGTACTCGTACCCGTACCCGTACCCGTACCCGATGCCCGCGAACGCTCCCGCTCCCGCTCCCGCTCCCGGTTTTTTCACCGGTCGCTTGTGGCCAGGCGCGTCAGCGCGAGGCTTCGTTCGATGACCTTACGCCCCTCACCCCCACCCTCTCCCAAAGGGAGAGGGAGTCTCGCCCGCGAAATCGGCGACGAGGTGCTCGAGGACGAGCCGTTGGCGCCCAAGACCAGCGTCCGGGTGGGCGGCGCCGCCGAGGCGTTCGTGCGCCCCACGTCGCCCAAGGTGCTGGTCGCGCTGCTCTCCTTCATCCGCCGGATGGGCGCACCGCTCACCGTGCTCGGTGGAGGCGCCAACACGTTGGTGGGCGACGGCGGTGTTCCGGGCATCACCCTCAAGCTACCCGCAGACTCGTTTCCCGAGCAGGTCGACGTGGGCGAATCCGACGCGCGTATCACCCTGTGCGCTGGGACAGCCATCGTCCGCCTCATTCACCAGATGAAGGCGCACGGACTGGTCGGCGCCGAGTTCCTCGCCGGCATCCCCGGCACCATCGGCGGCGCGTGCGCGATGAACGCAGGCACCAAGATGGGCGAATGTATGACGGTCGTCGAGGCGGTGGAGCTCGCGACCGCCGATGGGCTGGGTTGGCTGACGAAGAGCGAGCTTTCTTACCGCTATCGTCACACCACGCTTCCCGCCCAGAGCGTGGTCACCCGTGTTCGCTTCTACTTGCCCAAGGGCGACCTCACGCAGTCACAGCAAAAGATGGACGAGGACCTCGCCTACCGAAAACGCACCCAGCCGCTCAACATGCCCAACTTCGGCAGCGTCTTTACCAACCCTCCGGGTGACTTCGCCGGACGGCTCATCGAATCGGTACAGCTCAAGGGCCACACCATCGGTCGCGCGCAGATTTCGACTGTGCACGCCAACTGGATTGTCAACCTGGGCGGAGCGACCGCCAAAGACGTGGTGTCACTGATGGCGCTGGCGCAAACGCGCGTGCGCGAAGCGACCGGCGTCACGCTCGAGCCCGAGGTGAAGCGCGTGGGGGTGTTCCTGTGACCAAAGCAGAGCTCAAGGCGATGCGCGTGGGCGTCCTCCTCGGTGGGCTCTCGGTGGAGCGCGAGGTGAGCCAGCGCACTGGAGCTGCCGTGGCGGGCGCGTTGCGCTCGCGCGGCTACGACGTGGTGGAAATCGACGTGCAAAAGGACCTCGCGGCGCGCCTGGCGGCGGAGAAGGTGCAGGTGGCCTTCATTGCCCTGCACGGCCGCTTCGGCGAGGACGGCTGCGTGCAGGGCCTCCTCGAGGCGATGTTCATCCCCTACACCGGCTCGGGAGTGCTCGCCTCCGCGGTGGGGATGGAGAAGGTCTTCTCCAAGCAGATTTTCCTCGGGCACGGCATTCCCACCCCGGCGTACCAAGCCTTCCGCGACGCGAAGAGCGCGCTGGCCGCCGCCGATTCGCTCCCCTTTCCCTTCCCGGTGGTGGTCAAGCCTTCCCGCGAGGGCTCCTCGGTGGGGGTGCACGTCTGCAAGACGCGCGAGGCCTACGCAGCGGCGGTCGAGGACGCGGCCAAGTACGCCGGTGTCTTGATGGTCGAGCAGTACGTGAAGGGCCGCGAGGTACAGGGCGCGGTGCTCGACGACGAGGCGCTGGGGGCGATTGAGATTGTCCCCGCCAACGAGTTCTACGACTACGACGCCAAGTACAAGACGGGCAGCGGCACCCGCTACCTCTTTCCTGCGCCGTTGCCCCCCGAGCAGTACGCCCGGGTGAACGAGGTCTGCCTGGCCGCGCACCGCGCGCTGGGGTGCAGCGGGGCGACACGCTCCGACCTCATCGTCACCGAGAAAGGAGAGGTGTTCATCCTCGAGGTGAACACCTTGCCCGGAATGACCGCGACGAGCCTGCTGCCGAAGATCGCCGCGGGGAGAGGAATCGAATTCGCCGAGCTGTGCGAGCGGCTGCTCTTGGGGGCGTCGCTCAAAGCCTGATGGAGGGCTACAGCCACATAGCTGTGGCTAAAAAATTGCGGTCCGATCGATGCGGCCTTTTGATGGGGGAAGCGGGAGAGCGCTGGGAAATCATGGGGTTCGGTAAGCCAAAAAACCGCCGCCGGGTAGACGGCGAACGCGCGGCCCAACGGCTCAAGGCCTCCGCGTCGCGCGTGGGTTCGGCGTTGGGGCGTGTGCTGGCGGCGCTGGCGCTGGGGGCGGGGCTTGCCGGTGGCGTGTGGTTCTTTCGCCTGTGGGCGCTCGCTTCGCCCCGGTTCTCCTTGCAGCAAGTGCAGTGCACCGGGCTGACGCGTGCTTCGCAGAGCGAGTTGTTGCGGTTGGCCGGTCTTGCCCCCGGGCAAAACCTCTTCTCGCTCGACGTCGACGCGGCGCAAAGAGCCATGGCTTCGCACCCGTGGGTGCAGAGCGTGACGGTGACCCGCCGCCTCCCCCACGGGCTGGACGTCACCGTGGTCGAGCATCAGCCGGTGGCGGTGGTGGCGCTGGGAGAGCTCTACCTCCTCGACGATGCGGGAGTACCCTTCAAGCGCCTGCAGCCGCACGATGGGGTCGATCTGCCCCTTCTCACCGGCGTTGCGCGCGAGGCGTACGTGGCTCGACCCGAAGAGATGGCCGCGCGGTTCATGAAGGCGGTGGCGGTGGCCAAGGCGTATCAGGCGGCTCCGGCCGCGCGTACCGAGAGGCTCTCGGAGGTACGGCTGGAGGGCGAGGAATTGGTGCTGGTGGTGGGCGAAGGCCAGGAGGTGCGCCTGGGCACCGGCGACGCGGCCTCGGCGCTGGCCCGGCTGGAGCGCGTGCGCGCCGAGCTTGCTCGCCGCGGTCTTTTCGCACGGGTGGTGCGGCTGGACAATCGGTCGCGACCCCAATGGGTCACGGTCGAAACGGAACCTCGGAAGTAGCTTTTGGAGGAACGCATGGCGAAGCAGAAGACGGGAGAAATCATCGTCGGGCTGGACATCGGCACGACGAAGATTTGCGCGATTGTCGGAGAGCTGACCGACGCGGGCATCGACATCATCGGTATCGGCACCCACCCGTCGAAGGGCTTGCGCAAGGGGGTGGTGGTGAACATCGAGGCGACGGTGGCCTCGATTCGCCGGGCGATCGAGGAAGCCGAGCTGATGGCCGGCGCCGAGATTTCCCACGTGTACACCGGCATCGCCGGCGGGCACATCAAGGGCTTCAACAGCCAGGGCATCGTGGCGGTGAAGGAGAAAGAGGTTCGCGAGGCGGACATCGCCCGGGTCATCGATGCGGCGAAGGCGGTGGCCATTCCCCTCGACCGCGAGGTGATTCACGTCCTGCCGCAGGAGTTCATCATCGACGACCAGGGCGGCATCAAGGAGCCTTTGGGCATGGCGGGGGTGCGCCTGGAGGCCAAAGTGCACATCGTCACCGGGGCGGTCTCGTCGGCGCAGAACATCGTCAAGTGCGCCAACCGCACCGGCTTGAACGTCTCGGACATCGTGCTGCAGCCGCTCGCCTCCAGCGAGGCGGTGCTCTCGGAGGACGAGAAGGAGCTGGGCGTCTGCCTGGTGGACATCGGCGGGGGCACCACCGACATCGCCATTTTCTCGGGCGGCTCGATCGTTCACACCGCGGTGATTGCCTTGGGCGGAAACAACCTCACCTCGGACATCGCCATCGGCCTGCGCACTCCGGCCCACGAGGCCGAGCGCATCAAGCAAAAGTACGGCTGCTGCCTCTCCTCGATGGTGAACAAGGACGAGACGCTCGAGGTGCCCTCGGTGGGTGGTCGCCAGCCGCGGGTGCTGGGCCGACAGATTCTGTGCGAAATCCTCGAGCCGCGGGTGGAGGAGATCTTCCAGCTGGTGCACCGCGAGGTGCAAAAGTGCGGCTTCGAGGACTTGCTCGCCTCGGGGGTGGTCATCACCGGTGGCTCCACGCTGCTCGCCGGCATGCCCGAGCTGGCCGAGGAAGTCATCGGCCTGCCGGTGCGCCGGGGAATGCCGCGCGGCATCGGCGGCCTGGTCGATGTGGTGAAGAGCCCGATGTACGCCACCGGGGTGGGCCTGGTGGTTTACGGCGCCAAGCACCAGGACCGGCGCATCTTCCGCATTCGGGAGGAGAACGTGTACCGCAAGGTGAAGGGGCGGATGCGCGAGTGGTTGGAGGAGATTTTCTAGCTACAGCGCTGTAGCCAAAAACTTGCGACTTCTCGGGTCGGCTCGATGATGAAGCCGCGCACGCGAAAGAGGACTCCATGGACAACATCGACTCCAAGCAGACGGCGAAAATCCGCGTGGTGGGCGTGGGCGGGGGCGGCAGCAACGCGGTGAACACGATGATTGCCGCCAACCTCGACCGGGTCGACTTCATCGCCGCCAACACCGACATTCAGGCGCTGGCGAACAACAGGGCCACCACCAAGATTCAGATTGGGGCCACGTTGACCAAGGGCCTGGGCGCGGGCGCCAACCCGGAGATGGGCCGTGAGGCGGCCCTGGAGTCGCGCGACGCCATCGCTGCTCACCTCGAAGGCGCGGACATGGTGTTCGTCACCGCCGGCATGGGGGGCGGCACCGGCACCGGCGCCGCGCCGGTCATCGCCGACATCGCCAAGAGCCTGGGGGCGCTCACCGTGGGCGTGGTGACCAAGCCCTTCATGTTCGAGGGGAACAAGCGCCGCAAGCAGGCCGAGCAGGGCATCGTCGAGCTCAAGGCCGCGGTGGACACGCTCATCACCATTCCCAACCAGCGGCTGCTCTCGCTCTCCAACGAGCCGATGCCCTTGCTCGACACTTTCAAGCGCGCCGACGAGGTGCTGCTCAACGCAGTGCAAGGCATCAGCGACCTCATTCAGTACCACGGGTACATCAACGTCGACTTCGCCGATGTGAAGACCATCATGAGCGACAAGGGCCTGGCGCTGATGGGCACCGGCCGCGCCACCGGCGACAAGCGCGCGCTGGTCGCCATGCAGCAGGCGATTGCCAGCCCGCTGCTCGAGGAGGTCACCATCGACGGCGCCACCGGGCTGCTCATCAACATCACCGGCGGCCGCGACATGACCCTGCAGGAGGTCAACGAGGCGCTCACCCTGGTGCACGACGCCGCCGACCCCGAGGCGGAGATCATTTTTGGCTCGCTCATCGACGACGGCATTCGTGACGAGGTGAAAATCACCATCATCGCCACCGGGTTCGTACACCGTGAGGCGAAGGTGCGTGCTCCGGTGACCCAGCCGGTGCAGGTGCCGCTCTTGGCCCGGCCCGCCATGCCGGTGGCTCCGCCGGTGCGCGAAGAGGTGGCCACCCTGGTTCCCGCCAAGACCGGCGCGCGGACGTTGAGCGGCGAGCACCGCGCCCCCGCCCCCAGCCCCCGCGTGGCCACGGTGAAGGACGCCAGCCTGCCACTCGACGAGGACCAGTTCGACATCCCCACCTTCCTGCGGCGGCAGGGGCAGACGGAGATGCCGTAACGTTTAGGCGGGCGGAATTCCCTCTTCGTCGAAATCCGAGTCGAAGGCAAAAGCCGCGTCGAGCTTCAGCTCGGTGAAGAGGACGAAGGACACCGCATCGACCAAGCTGAGCGTGCGTCGCTTTCGTTTCAGCCATAGATCAACACTTTTCTCGTGTAGCTCACGGTCGACCCACACCACGTCGAGCAGCGGCAGCATCGCTTCGCGAAAGCTCGCGACAGCGTCGAGACCAATTCGCCGGCACAGAAGGGCGTAGGTTTCGACCAACACGTACGAGCTGGTCACGAGGGTTGCCTGCTCCGCGGCCAGGCGCTCGAAGGTGGCAACCGCTTCCCGATGCCGTGCGTCTGAGCGAACGGTGAACGCCATGCAGGCAGAGGTGTCGACCAAGACCTTCGTCAATCGAAGGCCTTATCGAGGTACTTGTCATGATGGGTGGCCAGGTCGCGTGCGCCTCGTCGGTCTTTGAACTTGCCCGCAAGCTTGAGGGCGCGCGCATAAAGGTCGCGGCGGTCGGGGGCCTCTTGCTCGAGGCCGCGGTCGACGCATCGCCGTACCGCTTCCGAAAAGGAGATGCCCCTTCGCCGGGCAACGGTTCGCAGTGCACGGGACTGGGCCTCGGTGAGCTGAACCTGCGTGCGAACCATGGCACATCAGTAGTGCCATCATGATGTGATGTCAATCTGACGGCTGTTTGCCGGTTCGCACACGAGCGCGACGCAGAGCGCGTGCGAAAAGAGCCCAGGCGGCGAAGGCAGCCAGCATCAGCCCCAGCGACACCGGTCCCCACAACCAGTCAGCCAGGCGATTGGCTGAGGGATCGGCGTCGCCGTCGCGAGGCCAGTCGCCCGTCAGCGAGAAAATCATCTTGGCCGCACTCCAGATGCAGACAAGCCCCAGAGCCAAGATGCCGGCGACGGACGCCGCGGTTTGCCACTTGAACGATTTCATCGACGTCCCTCCTCACCCTCTCCGGACTGGGTGACGCGGAACTTGAACATCCGCTGGCGGTGGCTGCTGCCGTCGAGCTCACGGAAGAGATAGCCGCGGAAGACCATCAGCAGGTGGAAGAAGGCGCTCCCGACGAGCCCCGAGGCGATGAAGCCGGGAAGGGGCAGCTTCAGCACCACCTCCACCAGCAAGAAATAGAGCGCGGCCAACCCGACCAGGTTGGGAATGAACCACTCGATCCAGTTCTCCTGGAGGAACTTCACGCTGCGTTGAATGGTGTCGACACCTCCGCGCGTGCCGCGCAGGTAGATGACCTCGGGGGCGGCGTTGAGCACGACGAGGGTGAGCAGCCACACGGCGAGCGAGAGGGTGCCTGCGTTCGGCGTTCGTGCGATGACCAGGTTCAACACCAGGCGGACGACCCACAGCACGAAGAACAGGTTGAGCACCGACCAGAAGTACGCTCCGAAGCTCTTCTTCAGCTCGCCTAAGTGCACCTTGGAGTGCGAGACGACTTCCCCCACGAAGTAGAGATAGCAGCTGTAGACCGCATCGAGCGCCAGGGCGAGGAGGAAGCCCCCCACAATTCCCAGCGGCGCCAGCAGCGGTTCGGCGATGTGGAAGGTGTAGAAGAGCCCCAGCGGCAACAAGAGCGTCCACGGGCTCTTCTTGATCCCCCGCACCGCGAGGCGAAGGCAGCTGGCGTAGAGGTTCAGATAGACGCGTACCGCCTTCACCTACGACCTCACTCGGTGCGCAGTCGGGCCAGGTAGTGGCCGGTTCGCTCGGTGAGCGCGTTGGTGCGCTCCAAGAGCCCGTCGAGCTCGTCGAACATCGCGTCGACCTGCTTGGCCGAGCGCGGCGCCGGCACGTCGCCGACGTTGGCGAGGCGGGCGAGCAGGGTGCTCACCTTCAGCATGTGCTGGTGGGCGAGGAGCAGGTCGCGACCGATCTTGGCTCCGTCGCGGGAAAAGAGCGCCCCGGTCTGGTACAGGCGGCCGATCGCCCTGCGGTTGGTCTCGATGATCGCGCCGATGCGCTGCCGGTACGCGTCGACCCGACGTCGGGCGCGCACCGCCGCGAGCAGCACCACATTGTTCGGATGCGGGGGAGGTTTCTTCGCCACGTCGCCGACCCTACGCCACGCCCCGAAGCGCGCGCAACGAGGACTCGCTTGTCAGCTCACGAGGCGACGGTTAGGGTCCCAGGCCGTGTTCGGCAAGCTCTTGATTGCCAACCGCGCAGAGATCGCCCGGCGCATCAACACGGTCGCTCGCTCCATGGGCATCTCCACCGTGGCGGTCTACTCCGACGTGGACGAGAAGCTGCCCTTCGTGCGCGAGGCCAGCGAGGCGGTGCGGCTGGGCCCCGCTCCGGCAAAGGACAGCTACCTGAACGCGGCCGCGGTGCTCGAGGCGGCGAAGAAGACGGGCGCGCAGGCGGTGCACCCCGGCTACGGCTTTCTCTCCGAGAACGGCGACTTCGCGCGTGCCTGCGCCGAGGCGGGGCTTTTGTTCGTGGGGCCTCCGCCCGAAGCGATGGCTCGCATGAAGGACAAGAGCCAAGCCCGCAAGCTGGTTTCCGCGGCGGGGGTCCCAGTGGTTCCCGGGTCAGCCGATGTTCTCCCCGACGTGGAGACGGCCAAGGGTGAGGCCGAGCGAATCGGCTACCCGGTGCTGGTGAAGGCGGCAGGCGGGGGAGGCGGCATCGGCATGGCGCCCGCCAGGGATGCGGCCGAGCTGGAGAAGGCCTTTCGTCAATGCACCGACCGCGCCCGAGCCGCCTTCGGCCGCGAGGGGGTGTACCTCGAGCGCTATTTCCCGGCGCCGCGCCACCTCGAGGTGCAGATTCTCGGCGACCACCACGGTCACCTCATTCACTGTTTGGAACGTGAGTGCTCCATCCAAAGGCGCCACCAGAAGGTGGTCGAGGAGGCGGGCTCCCCGCTCTTTACCGACGGGGCCAACGAGGCCTTGCGGCAGCAGATGTTCACGGCGGCGGTCGCGGCGGCCAAGGCCTTCGGTTACGCCAACGCCGGGACCGTCGAGCTCCTCTACGCCGACGGCGCCTTCTACTTCATCGAGATGAACGCCCGGCTACAAGTTGAGCACCCGGTGACCGAGCTGACGACCGGCTTGGACCTCATTGGCTGGCAGCTGCGCATCGCCGCGGGGGAGAAGCTTTCGGTGAAGCAGGAAGAGGTGAAGCGAACCGGGGCGGCGATCGAGTTTCGCATCTACGCCGAAGACCCAGTGAAATTCTTCCCTTCGCCAGGCACTCTCCAGCGCTTCGTGCCTCCCACCGGAGAAGGGGTTCGGCTCGACGCCGGCTACGAAGCCGGCTCGACGGTGACGCCCCACTACGACCCGATGATTGCCAAGCTCATCGTCTTCGGCCAAAGCCGCACGGAGGCGATTTCTCGCTCGGCCGCGGCCCTGGAGACTTTCCGCATCGAAGGCATCAAGACCAACATCCCTCTGCACCAGCGCATCGTGAAAGACCCTGCCTTCAACGCCGGGCACCTCTCGACGCGCTTTCTCGAAGAGCACGCCCGTCCCTAGCCCTTTGGAGGAACTGTCGATGGCCGACGTCGCCGCCCACATCACCGGCACCGTGTGGAAGATCGAGTGCAAGGTTGGCCAGAGCGTCGCCTCGGGCGACACCTTGGTCATTCTCGAGTCGATGAAGATGGAAATGCCGGTAGAAGCGCCCGAAGGGGGAATGGTGAAGGAAATCCGCTGCCAGGAATCTCAGGCGGTCAACGAGGGCGACATCCTCGTCGTCCTCGGTTGACAGTGCAGACCCAGCTATTCGTCGAAGACCGGGCGGCGGTCCGCGTCCTCACCGTGTCAAACCCGGTCAAGGCCAACGCGCTCGACGCGCGGCTGCTGAAGATGCTCGAAGAGGCCATCGCTCCCGGGGCGACCGGCCATGTCCGCGCGTTCGTGGTGAAGGCCGACGGCGGCCAGGCGTTTTGCGCCGGCTGGGACTTGGAAAGCCTGGAGCCACCGGGAGAGGGGCCCCTCCCCGACGAGCGGCTCTCGCAGGTGATGTCCACGCTCGCCGCGCACCCCGCGCCCAGCGTGGCGTTGGTGAACGCGGGGGCCTTCGGTGCTGGCTGCGAGCTGGCCATCTCGTGCGACTTTCGCGTGGGCGGCCCCCGCGCGCTCTTCTGCATGCCTCCAGCGCGGCTGGGGGTCGTCTACGCGCCCCAAGGGTTGAGCCGCTTGAGCGCGCTGGCTGGGTTCTCCACCGCGAAACGGATGTTTCTCACCGGCCGTGCGCTTTCGGCGGAAGGCGCGCTCCGCGCCGGGCTGCTCGACGAGCTGCACCCCACCGAGGAGGAGGCGACGAGCGCTGCCTTCGCTCTCGCCGACGAGCTGGCGAAGAATGCTCCGCTGGCGGTGGCGGGGATGAAGCGCGCCTTCGGCATGCTGACGGCGGCGAGGCTCACCGAGAAAGAGCAGGCCGAGCTTCAGCGTCTGCGGCGGGCGGCGTTCAACAGTGCCGATGCCAAAGAGGGTAGGGCGGCCTTTTTGGAGAAGCGGGCCCCGCGGTTTTTGGGGAGCTAATCGGCCCCTCACCCCCAACCTCTCCCAAGGGAGAGGGGGTTCAAGCGCCGCCGAACAGCTCGCTCATGCGCAGGCGCAGCGCGGAGGCGATTTTGTACAGCGAGGAGATGGACGCCGAGCTCTCCGCCCGCTCGATCTGAGAGAGCAGCGACACCGACAGCCCGGTGCGGCGCGCCAGCTGCTTCAAGGTCAGCTCTTGGGTCTTGCGTGCCTCGCGAATCGTCTGTCCGATCGCCCGGTGCAGCTCGGCCTCCGGGTCTTTGGAGAGGCCCTTCTTGGCCAAGGCGTTCTTCACCGTCTCCAGGAAATCAGCGGGCTCGATCGGCTTTTTCACGTAGTCCGATGCCTGGGCCTTGAGGCTGGCCACGGCGGTGTCCACGTTCGGGTAGGCGGTGGAGACGATCACCGCGACGTCCGAGTCGATCTTGCGAATCTGCGACAGCACCTCGGTGCCGCTCATCTGCGGCATCATCATGTCCAACACCACCAGGTGGTAGTCGGCCCCTCGCAGCGTTTCCACCGTTCGGGTCGGGTCGGTGAGCGTGTCGACCTCGTACCCCTCTTTGGTGAGGAGCAACTTCAAGTAGTCGCAGTTGTCCTGTTCGTCGTCGACAACCAGGATGCGAATCTGCACGAACGCCTCCGGTCAGCGGCGACAAGGCGTACCACAACCCTCGCCGCGGCCAACTACTTCTTCGTCGATTCGTACGTCTCTAAAATCCCCCGCACTTTGTCGGCCGCCTTGTCGTTGGGGGCCAGCTTGAGGAAGGTACGGTAGTGCGCGGCGCCCTTTTCGGGCTCTCGCAGCATGGTTCCGTACACCAGGCCGAGCATCATGTGGCAGTGCGCGTACGTGGAGTCGACCTTGAGGCACTTTTCCAGCACCGTGCGTGCCTCTCGTGCCTGCGAAGCCCTGACCAAGGCGACTCCGTCGTCGAACAGGCGCTTCGCCTCCTGGGCCGGAGAGGGCGCCTGTGGCTCCGGAGGCGGCTTGGGCGCGGGCCTTTTCGCCGTCGCCACGTTTCCCAAGGGGCCGCGCTCGAGCTCGGCCGTCAGCTCGTCGAAGCGCCGGCGCAAGAGGGTGGTTGGCGCGGCTTCGTCCAAAAACCGCTTGGCGCGATCGAGCTTGCCGCTGGCAATCAGCTTCTCGGCGCGGTCGAGGTTCTTCTTGAAGCTCTCCTCGCTCTTCATTTGCGCAAGGAGCGACTCCGCCTCGGGGTGAAGGGCGCCGTCGTTCAGCTTCAACGAGCCCAGAATCTCCCTGGCCTTGTCCCACTCGAGCTCGTCGATGGCAGCACGGGCGTCGGTGAGCTCCTTGTCGAACGAGGGCGCCTCCACCGCCGAGGGCTTTTCGGGGACCTCCGGGGGAACCGCTTCGGCAGTTGCCGTGCGCTCCGGCTCAGGCGCCACGGGAGCGGCCTCGACGGGGGGTGCAGCGGCTTCCGGTGTCGCCTCGGAGGGGATGCTCGACCCCATTTGCAGGTACCAATAACCCCCCGCTCCCAGGACGAGCACCACGAGGCTCGCTGCCGCGAAGAGCGGAAGCCTCGAGCTCTTCGTCCTCGAGCGCGCGCCGGGTACGTCGAAGACCTCTCCCGCTGCCACGAACCGCACCTTCACGTGCCCCAGCTCGATCACATCTCCGCTCTGCAGCGCGGCCTGGGCGTACGGTTCACCGTTGACGGTCAGCCCGTTGGCCGACTGCTGGTCCACCACCCGCCACTCTCCGTCGTCTTCGCGGACGATCGTCGCGTGGGTGCGGGAGAGCGAGCGGTGGTCGAGGGTGATGTCGTTTTCCTCGGTGCGCCCGATCGTGAGCTCGGTGCGAATGCAAGCGAATTGGCGGCCCGCGAGCTCGGTGTTGAGCACCACCAGGCGTGGGGCCTCTTCCGGCTCGAGGTCAGCGACCGGGCGCGTACGGTTTCTCTCGACTTGATCGACCCGGATGACCGAGGTCGACTGTCTGCGGGGGGGCGGAGGGTTGATCTCGGGCGCCGTGTGCACGTCCTCGGGAGAAACCTCCTCCGGCTCGTCGTCGTCGACCAGGGTGGCGGCGAAGGCGCTGGCGGCGGAGGGGTCGACCGCCTTGGGATGGCTGGGCTGGGTGGGTGGTCCGTCCTGTGCTCGCTCGCCGTTCATTTTCGTCGACGGAGAGGTGGTCTCCTCTCCCGACTCGTACATGGGTACCGGCGGGGGCGCCTGCTGAGGCTGATCGCTCTGAATCGCCAGGTCGTAGTCGCCGATCTGAATCAGATCGCCGTCGCGAACCTTCACTTGCCCGGAGATTTTCTCTCCGTTGATGCGAATGCCGTTGTAGCTGCCCAGGTCCTCGACCATCACGCTGCCGTTGGCGCGAACCAGGCGGGCGTGGCGGCGGGACACGTTGCGCTCGGTCAGGCGGATGGTGTTTCCCTCCTGCCGGCCGATGGTGATCTCTTCACGAACGAAAGGGACGACCGTCTTGCGGCCCTCGTCGTCTTCGATGATCAACTTGAACACGCCAAGGAAAGTCTATAGCACCGCGCGACCACTACCCACAACCCATCCCCCTTGAATAACAGGGGAAATCAGCGTTCATCGCTGAAGGGCGCGCTGGTGGGCGCCGCTTCGACCGCGTTGGGTTAACAATGTCGCCGTGAGTCAGCCGCTGACGTTGCGCACCGAGACCGGGGACGAAGAAATCGATCTCTCCGAGTTCGAGGCGAGGGTCCGCCGGGGCGAGGTGTCTCCGCAAAGCTTGGTGCGCTTCCCCGCCGTCACCGGCGAGCACTTCGTTCCGGCGTGCGAGCTGAAGCTGTTTCAGGCGTTGCACGAGCCTAAGCGGGCACACTTCGCCCGCGCGTTCGGGCTGGCCCGCTTCCCGTGGATCACCTCGGCGCTGCTGGTGGTGAACTTGGGGGTGTATGCCCTCTCGGTGCAAGACGGCCCGCTGGACATCGATGCGATGGTGCGCTTCGGCGGCAAGGTGGGCCCGCTCATCACCGACTTGGGCGAGGCGTGGCGGCTGTTCACCGCAAGCTTTCTCCATCGCGATGCGCTGCACATCGGCTTGAACCTCTTCGTCCTCTTCAACGTCGGGGGGGCGCTGGAGAACGCCTACCGCGCGCTCGACTACCTCTGGCTGCTCGTCTTCTCCGGGCTGGCCACGTGGACCGTGTCGCTCTTCCTCTCCGAAGCGGTGAGCGTGGGAGCCTCGGGCATGGTGTTCGGTTGCCTGGGAGGAGTGGTGGTCTTCGGGCTCAAGTACCGCTCCATCCTTCCCGCTCGGTACCGCCGGGTGATGGGGGAGGCGGCCATTCCCACGGTGATCGGCCTGCTCCTCATCGGGTTCACCTCGCCGGGAGTGGACAACGGGGCGCACTTGGGAGGCCTGTGCGCGGGCATGGCCACCGCCCTCTTCATGCGTCCCAGGCTGCTCGCCGACCAACCCCGAGCGTGGTGGGCACCCGCCTTGCGCGCGCTCCCCTCGCTGTTGGCGCTGTTCGCGGTGGTGTTCGGGCAGACGCTTCTTTCCGCGGAGCTGCCCTTGTTGCGCATCGAGCGCGACGACGACTACGGCATCTCGGTGCCGGTACCCCGCGACTGGCGGCGGGGCGCCAACCGGCTGGGGCAGCTGGCCTACTACAACGGTCTGCCCGGGCTGGGCCGGGCCACCTTCGCCGCCGAGGCGGTGCAGATGAGCGACCCCGCAGCCGTCGCTCGCCGCTTCGTCGACGAAACCCTGCGTCCGCCTGCGCTGGGGCCCGAGGTGCTCACGGCCACCGCCGGCCCGGCCGAGCCCGCGCGTGTCGCCGAGCGTGACGGTCTTCTCGTGCGCGCTTCCTTCGAGGAGCCCTTCGGCACCACCCACCTGGTGGCCTACTTCGTCCCGCGGGGCGAGCTGGTGTACCAGCTGGTGTTCAGCTATCCGGCGGCCTTTCCCCGCTATGCGCACGTGGTGGAGCAGATGGTGGCGGGCATTCGCTTCGAGGAGCCCAAGACCTTGCGCCAGGCGCGCGCGCAAGCCTTGCTCTTTCCCAACGCGCCATGGGCGCTCGGGCTTCTGGGAGAGCGTTTGCGCCGGGTGGGCGAACCCTTCATCGCCGTGGAGGCGTTGCGCTCGGCGGTGCAAAAAGAGCCGTCCGACGCGGCCTTGCGCACCGAGCTGGCGCTGGCGCTGCTGCAGGCAGGACAGGTAGAGGAAGGGTGCACCGCGGCGGAGGCGGCGGTGTTGTACGCCCCCGCCTCTCCTTCTGCGCTGGAGGTGGAGGCCCGCTGCGAGCTGGCGCGCGGAAACCCGCTGAAGGCGCTGGGGCGGCTGCGGCAGGCGCTGACGCTCGCCCCCGCCGACGAACGGCTCCAACGCGCGGAGGCCGAGCTGCGCGCCACCACCGAGCGGTTGAACCGGTAGACTCGAGGGAATGATGACTCGACACCGATGCAGCTTCGCCGCCGTTGGCTTGCTCCTTTTCGCCTCCAGCGCGCGGGCGGAGGAAACCGCGGCGGAGATTTCCCGCAAGGCGCGCGAGCGGGGCGCGCTCAACCTCGTCGGTCTCACTGCGAAGCTGAAGCTGGTCACCACCTCCAAGGACGGGAAGGTGAAGGAGCAGGAGCTCACCACCTCCTCGAAGAAGATCGGCGAGCGGGCGCACACCCTCTCGCGCTTCGTAAAGCCCGCGGGGGTGGCCGGGGTGGCGGTGCTCACCGTCGAGGGAAAAGGCGAGGCCGGTGACGACATCTCCCTCTATCTGCCCAGGCTTCGGCGGGTGCGAAAGGTGGCCACGAGCGAACGAGGCAAGGCGTTCATGGACACCGACTTCAGCTACTCCGACTTGGGCAGCGCCGGCGCTCGCGATGAAGACGTACGGCGCTTGGAAGACCAGAAGGTCGACGGTCGCGAGGCCTACGTGCTCCAAGGCAACGGGGGCGAAGCCTCACCTTACGGCCAGGTGGTCCTCTACGTGGACAAGGAGACTTACGTGCCGCTCAAGGCCGAGTACGCCGACAAGGGCGGCAAGCCCTTCAAGGCATACCGTTCGCTTCGGCTCAAGAAGTTCAAGGATCGCGTGCTGGCCGCCGAGTCGAGCATGGAAAACCTCCAGACCGGCTCGAAGACCACCGTGCACGTTCTCGAGCTTTCGCCCTGCGCGCTGGGTGACGAGGCCTTCAGCGAGCGGGCACTGGAGCGAGGGTGAAGCGGAGCTTTTTCGCCGCGGTCTGGCTGTCCTTGCCCGCCTTTGCCCAGGAGACGATCGACGCCTTCGAGGCGCCTCCTCCCGGCCCCGCGGTCAGCGTCATCGGGTGGGCTGGAGCGCACGCCGGCGTCGACACCCGCTTCGAGTCGGCGGAGCCAGAGGGGCTCTCCGAGAACGTAGGCGAGCTCTCCGGCCGCGCGCGCTTGGCCATCGACGGCAAGCTCTCCGAACGGGTGCGGCTTTTGGTGGAGGGCAGGGCGTGGTGGCGGGGGGTGACTCAGCGGAGCTTTGCGCGCTCCAAGGGGGTCTTCGAGGCCTCGCTGGGAGAGGCGTTCGTCGACCTCTACAGCCCGCGGGTGGATTGGCGGCTGGGGAACCAAGTGGTGGCCTTCGGCGCGAATGCGGCGTTTGCTCCTGCAGATGGGCTCAACCCCCGCGACCTGCGCCAGGGTTTTTTTGCCGCAGAGCTCGCCGAGGCCAAGCTGCCTGTGTTCGGTGCGCGTGCCAGCACAGAGGTGGGCAGGGTGAGCCTCACCGCCGCCTACTTCCCCTTCTTCACCCCCAGCCGCTACACCGTCTTCGGGCAAGATGAAGCCCTCTTGCAGCCGGGGTTGGGGCCGGCGTTTCCTACGCGCATCGACGCGTCGATTGAGGACGCGCTCCAGCCGCACCTGCTCGAGACCGAGCGGCCGCGCGGCTTTCCCTGGCTGGGGGACGTAGGGCTGCGCGCCACCACTGAAGTGGGCCGCTTTCGTGTAGGTGGCTCTTGGTTGTGGATGAACGAGAAGCTGCCGCGGGTGACGCTCGACCCCGAGCTGGCGGCGCTCCTCTCTGCCCACGCTCGCGGCGAGCCGGTCAGCCCCGCGGTGGCGCTCTCGGTGCAGAACCGCTTCGCTGCCGGCGAGAGGCTGGTGCAAGGGCGCTACGCGCGTACCCACGTGCTGTCGCTGGAAGCCTCGACTCTGTGGAAAACGGCGCAGCTCGACGCCGACTTTTCCTACTCGCCCGGGCAGACCTTCTTCGATCTGGACTTCAACCCGGTGACGAAGAGCGCGCTCACTTGGGTCTTGGGAGTGAGCCAAGCCGAGGACTCGCCGCTTCTGTACGCGCTGACCTACGTGGGCATGGCGGTGCCCGACGTCGAGGCGCGCGAGCTGCTCTTTCTCCTCGAGCCCACCACCGCGCAAGGGGCCAGCCGCGTCGCCTGGCTGCACCTCGTCGTCGGCCAGGTGAGCTACCGCACTTTTTCGGACCAGCTCGAGCTGTCCGTGCGGGCAGGGTTCGAGCCGATTCAGCGCTCCTTCGCGGTGGCGCCGAAGATGACCTACCTGGGGGTGGGCCGGGCGCGGCTGTGGCTGGCCGCCGAGGTCTACCAAGGCGCGGACTTGAGCCCCTTCGGGTATTTCGGCCGCAACGACCGGGTGCTCGCCGGTGTCGAGGTCGACTTGTTCTGACGACGCATCACGCATCAGCTCGCTTGACATCAGATGTCAGAATGCCTAACCCTGAGGTATGGCGCGGACGACTGTCGACATCGACGCTCCTGTCCTCAGAGACCTCAAACGGCTTCAGAAAGCCGAAGGTAAGCCGCTGGGCAGGCTCGTGAGCGAGCTTTTGGTCAGGGCGTTGGCCGAACGCCGAAAAGGTTTAGGTCGGCCGCCGACCTTCCGCTGGGTTTCCAAAGACATGGGGCAACCGCGTGTTGATCTTCGGGACAAGGAACAAGTGTGGGCGCTCCTCGACGCCCAAGCGGGCTGGAGGTCCAAGCCCTGAGCTTCGCTATCGACGCGAACATTCTGCTCCACGCCTCGAACTCCGCCAGCGCGGAGCACCCGCTCGCGGTGGAGTTTTTGGAGAGCGTGGCCCAGAAGAACGAGGTCGTCTGTTTTGCCTGGACCACGCTGATGTCTTTTTTGCGCATCAGCACCAACCCGGCGATTTTCCCCGCGCCCCTCACCGTCGAGGCCGCCGAGGCAAATGTGGCTGCGCTCCTCTCATTGACGCACGCGCGCCTGCTGGTGGAGCAAGACGGCTTCTGGGAGGTTTACCGCGAGGTCAGCCGGGACGTGCGGCCGCGCGGCAACCTCGTTCCCGACACTCACCTCGCTGCGCTCCTCAAACACAGCGGCGTTCGGGTTCTGTACACCAACGACGCCGACTTCCGTCGCTTTGAATTCCTCGAGCTGCGAAACCCCCTCGCCGGCTGAAGTCTAAGGTCTGGGCTTGAATCGCTGCTCCGGGCCGCTGGGCGCGTAGAATTGCACCGCCTCGAAGGGTGTCGTCGACGTCACTTTGAATGCATGCGGTTGTGCAGGCGGCATGTGCACTGCGTGTCCTGGTTTCACCGTGAGGGTCTTGCCGCTCGCGGTCAGCTCTCCCTCGCCCGCCAGCACGTAAAGAATTTCCGCTTCGCCGCCGTGGACATGCTCGGGCACCGCCATGCCGCTGTTTGCGGTGAGGCGGCCGGCGTAGGCGGCTTTCCCCTCGAGGAGGATGCGCACCGAGCCTTGGCCGGCCCCGATGACGTAACTCTTCGCCGCGCTCGCCTTCATCACCGTGGGCAGAGGCGCGCCTGCGGGCGTTTTGCGCACCTCGACCAAAGAGGCCGCCACGCCCTTCGGCGGCGTTTCCTCCTCCGCGGGCGCATGGAGCGTGAGCACCTTCGTGGGCTGGCGTGCGGTGCCCAAGAGCCACACCGAGTGCGCGGCTTGGGCAGGAACGAGGGCAGCATCGCCTGGCCCGAGGTCGATCCACTTGCGTGGCAACCCCCGCACCCGTGCTTTCCCCTCCACCACGTACACCAGCTCAGCGGCGTCATGGCGATGGGGAAACTCCTCCACGTGCGAGCTCGCCGAAAAGAGCACCAGCGACGCCTTTTGCGCGCCCGCGTGGGTTCGGTCGACCAGCACGTGCACCTGGGCGCCAGCGCCGTGCGGCAAGATCGACACCGGCTGCTCGAAGACGAACGGGTAGGCCCACGGTGCGGGTGGGGCGGCGCGCTCGGCGGGGACGGAGCCCGCGTCTGCTTCATCTTGCGCATGCGCTGCCGCCGACAGCACGAGTACCGCGAGCAAGAGCGTTCTCATGGCTGTTCACCTACCACGTCCTGCATTGAAGCTTCTCTTCGATGCGCGATAAAACGCGACCTCCATGCGAATCGCTCTGCTTCGCCTTTCGAGGTTCGGCCTCGCCATGAGCGTGCTGTCCCTAGGATGTTACGAAGACGCATGGAAACGGCTCGAGTGCGATACGGACGAAGAGTGCAAGAGCCGTCTTCGGGTAGAGGAGCGCGAAACGAACATCACTTGGTGCGACAGGGTGATGAAGCCGCGACCCGGTGGGCGAGGAATCTGTCTAAAGGAGCCTCGAGATGGTGGCGGTGCGGATGTCGACGCCGGAGAGGAGGAGTTACGAACAGATGCAGGGACGGTCGACGGTGGCGCTCAGGACGGCGGAGCAGACGATGCCGGCGTTCCAGATGCGGGCGTCTGTGACCCGACGTCATGCCCCGCCGGTTGTTGTTCTGGAGGTACATGTCAAACGCCCTCGGTGTCCGCCTGTGGAGTCGGCGGAGCCGTATGCACTACCTGCGATTCCACGGTGGCCAACAACTGCACGTCGGGGACCTGCCGATGTGGTACGGGGCCGCAGTGTGCCACCACCCTGTTTTGCGCGGGCACTTTCTGCGCAGCCCACTGGACCGCGACTGGCGTGTTGAGCACAGCTCGAATGATGCATGAAGCCGTGCTCCTTACCGACGGAAGGGTGCTCGTTGGCGGTGGGCTCGTCAGTGATTTCCCGAACGCCAGCACCGAGGTCTACAGCCCCACGACCGGAAGTTGGACATCGACCGGTGCGATGTCGATCGGCCGAGTCGCTCACAGCCTGACGACGCTCTCGAACGGAAGAGTGCTGGTGGCGGGTGGGGACGCCTATGGCCCGAGCTTCCTTTCGAGCGCGCAGACATATGACCCGACAACGGGGAGCTGGACGAATACTGGCGCCCTTGCGGGTCCACGCCGCGAGCACACTGCGACGCTTCTAGGGAATGGGCGCGTACTCGTCGCAGGCGGTCAGAGCGCATTCGGAGCGCCCCTTTCGACCTGCGAGATCTACAATCCGACCACGGGAACGTGGACCGCTACTGGTTCGATGACGACCCCGCGAAACGGACACTCGGCAACGCTCCTGTTAGATGGTCGCGTCCTCGTTGCCGGAGGCTACAGCACAGGAACTGCATTCGCTCTGGCGGAGATCTACAACCCCAGTACGGGAACGTGGGCGTCGGTCGGGGCGATGGCTGCAGCAAGATCCGGTCACAAAGCCGTACGCCTTACCGATGGTCGAGTCCTTGTCGTTTCCGGAGGCACGGTGACCGCGGAGATCTTCGATCCTTCGTCGCTCACGTGGAAGACAACTGCCGCGCTGCCGAATCCGCCCAGTCGTCGCGTGGTGACTGCTACTCTCTTGAACGACGGGAAAGTGCTCGTCGCTGGAGGAATCGACCCCAGTAACAACTACATCGGTCTATCTGATGTCTTTGATCCACAAACGGAAAGCTGGCGTTCCGGCGGCTCGATGAATGTTCCGCGTTACTGGCACACGGCGACAAAGCTCACGGACGGGCGGGTGATCATCTCCGGAGGTCACAACGGCAACTACCTATCGAGCGTCGAGGTCTATCAATAGCGGCCGTATGATTCCTCTCGTGCGAAAGATCTTCTCCGTTCTCATCTTTGGTCTTGCCGCATGTCATCAAGCTGCAACGCCAAACTCGCCGGTCGCAGAGTCGGCGTCGTCGGCCCTCGACGGAGGCGCCTGCGCGACGCTGAACCAATGCGGCACCACATGTCGGGCATGCGACGCGCTCGTTTCGGATGTCTGCTGGAATGGTGCTTGCTCGTGCGGTCTAGGCTCTGCCTGTTCCAGCGGGTCCTACTGCTCGGCGGGACAGTGCATCGCCGTTTCAGCAAGCTCGACCGGCTCGATGTCGACACCGAGGTTCATGCACAGCGCGACACTTCTCGCGGGAGATCGAGTCCTGGTTGCGGGGGGCAGGAGCTCAATCGGCGCGCAAGCTTCCGCCGAGGTGTTTTCAGCGAGCGCAGGGACGTGGACAGGCGCTCCGTCGATGGCCACGGCGAGGTTCCAGCACAGCGCCACAGCTCTGATCGACGGTCGTGTTTTGGTGGCCGGGGGATACGGTGAGGGCCCGCTCTCGTCCGCGGAGCTGTTTGACCCCGTTTCGAATATGTGGTCCTCCGCACCCGCCATGAACCATCCGAGGTATGGGCACTCGGCGGTTCGGCTCGCCGACGGCCGCGTGCTCGTCACGGGAGGCGGACCAACGGCCACCCAACGACAGTCCGCGGAGCTCTTTGACCCTGGTACCCAGACCTGGATGCCAGGGGGCACGATGAGCGTTCCTCGTTCGTGGCACACCTCGATCTTGCTCCCCGATGGCCGTGTGTTGATCGGTGGCGGCATCGCTGATGCGACTGCTCATTCCAGTTGCGAAATCTACGATCCGATGGCTCAAGCGTGGAGTGCGACTGGATCACTCGCCAGCGCGCGCGGTTTTCACACCGCGACGATACTGCCTTCTGGGCAGGTCCTCGTCGTCGGAGGAGCCAACGGCGGCCTGGGCACGGGTATCGATCTCAGCAGTGCCGAGCGGTTCGACCCCGCTACGGGTGCGTGGGCCGCTGCCGGAACGCTCGCCATGGGTCGACGTTTCCACACTGCGTCCAATCGGGCAGGTGAGGTGTTGGTGGTAGGGGGTGTCAACACCAGACTCGGTCTCACTGTGGCGACCGCGGAGCGTTACGACACCGCCTCGGGGACGTGGTCGCTCGCGGGAGCGCTCATTTCGCCTCGTGCCGCTCACAGCTCCGTCGTACTGTCAGCCGGCGACGTTCTCGTGATGGGCGGGACAGATACTCGCGCCCCATCGTCTTCCGCCGAGCGACTTCCCTGAGGATTTCGCCGGGACGGCCTACTGGGAGACCAACGCGTCGAGCACGCACGCCGCTCCCATGCTGGTGGCCATCGCGCTGCCTTGGTAGGTCAAGACTTGGGCGTCGGCGGAGAGCTTGCTCGGCGCGCCCTGAGTGATGCTGAACACGGTGGCGGCGGTCACCAGGCCGACCAGCCCGAGCATTGTGCAGCCACGCAGCTGCCAAAGGCGCTTGTCGCCGTAGAGGTCGGGGTCGGGCTTTCCCAACTCGCGCACCGCCGCGGGCGTCTCCTCGTCGAGTGGGGAAGGGGAGGAGGGTGCTGCGCTGCCTCCACCCGAGCCGTAAAGCCGTGCACTCGTTCCTGCGCAGCCCATGAGAAGGGCCACTCCCGCCGCCGCCACCCCACGCATGGGAAGGACAGTGGGGTCGTCTCCATAGACACCAAGCCGTACCGGCGGCCGCAACGCTGTTCATTGGTGGGCGAAAGCTACTCCGTCAGCCGAGTGACGTAGCCCGCCCGCTCGCCGAAGGCCAAGAGCTCACCGGCCGAGCGCGGAAAGGGCTCGGGGGTGGCGGCCTTCTTGTTGTGCAGCTTCACCACCTGCTCCCAGAAGGCGTGGTCGCTCAAGGCCTTCATCGCCAGCCGCGCGGCGAGCGGAGCGCGCTTTTCGACTTCTTTGCGAAACCTCTTGGCCAGCTCTGCCTCGTCTTTTCCCGAAATCACCTCGTCCACGTCGACGGGGCCGGCGTGAATGCGTATGCGCACCCTCATAGCCGGCAGGTCCCCTCGACGCAGAAGAGTCGGTGACAGCAGTCCTCCGGCCCGTCGCAGGCCTTGCCCACCCCGTGGCAGCAGACGCCGCCGGCATCGGGAGAGAGGCGCTCGCACTGAAAATCGGCGCAGCACACGTCGCGCTGGCCGCATGGCTCCCCGCCGGCGGCGAGGCCGGCTTCGGCGCAGTAGTTTTGAAACTCGCTGCGCAGATCAGAGCAGCCGCCCATGCCGATGGCCGCCCACTCGAACAGCACGCCGGCGAGCAACCTTCGCGCCTGGCGCTGGACGAGAAAGCGAATCACCCGGCGCACTATGGCACACCCTCTGAGGTATAAGGCCGCGCTTCGAGGACGAAACCTCCCCAAGGAGCCCGCTTTGGCCAACCCGAACACCGAGACCGAGACGAGCGAGACGTTCTTCGAGGCGATTCTGGGCAAGGGCGTGCGTGATGTAGAGCCGGTGAAGCGTTTTCTTTCCTTGCCTGCCGACTGGCGGGTGGCGATGGCCGCTGCCGCATTCGCCGGGCTGCTCTTCATTCCCTACCTCGGCGCGGTCGGCTTGTGGGACCCGTGGGAAACCCACTACGGCGAAGTGGCGCGGGAGATGATTCAGCGCAACGACTACGTGCACCCGTACTGGGAGAACGCGTGGTTCTTCTCCAAGCCCGTCTTCACCATGTGGCTGCAGGCGCTGGGCATGCAGTTGGTGGGCACCTTACGCACCGAAGGCGCGCTGGGGCTGTACACCGAGTGGGGGTTTCGCCTGCCCTTCGCCCTCTTCTCCATTCTCGCGGTGACGCTCCTCTCCTACGCCGTCTCGCGGGTGGTGAGCCGGCGCGCTGGGCTGGCGACGGGCTTCGTGCTCGCGACCATGCCGCTCTACTTCCTCATCAGCCGGCAGGCGGTGACCGACACCCCGATGCTGAGCGCGATGATCTGCGCGCTCGCTTGCGCGCTCGTCGGTCACCTCGACAAGAAGAGCCAGCACCGCGCCGCCTGGTGGTACGGGTTCTACGTCTTCTGCGGATTCGGCACGCTGGCCAAAGGGATTCTCGGGGTCGGGGTGCCGGCGGTCATTCTTCTGTCGTACGCGGTGCTTTGCGTCATCCCTTGGGACCTCCAGAGCCTCGAAGACCATGCGCGTTGGCTGTTCGACGGCAAGTTTCACCGCGAGGTGAACGAGGGCAAACGGCCGATGCCGGTGTTGTGGGCGCAGCTCTATGAGATGCGGCTGCTCACCGGGGTCGGAGTGTGGGCGCTCATCACCCTGCCCTGGTACGTCCGCATGTTCCTCTTCGAGAGCGTGGACGACGAAGGCAAGCTCTTCTGGTACCGCTTCCTCATCCACGACCACTTGAGCCGCCTGGGCGCCGGGGTGCACACCACCACGCCCGGAGGCAGCTTCACCTACTTCATCGAGCAGGGCGGGTACGCCATCTTTCCCTGGGTGGCGCTCTTGCCCGGAGCGATGGTGGTGGTGACGCGGCTGCGCCTGCGCTCGAAAGACGGAGCCGACCACCTGGGAGTCATCGCCGTGCTGTGGCTGGCGATCACCTTCGGACTCATCGGGGCCTCGGCGACCAAGTTCCACCACTACGTCTTGCCGATGCTGCCGCCGCTCGCGGTGCTCATGGGCCTGTTCATCGACCGGCTGTGGAGCGAGGGCGTCTCCAAGCATGGCGTGAGCCTGCTGTTCGGCGTGCCGCTCTTCGCGCTGGTGGGCAAAGACCTCGCCTCCAACACCAAGAATTTCACCGACCTCTTCGTCTACAACTATGACCGCCCATACCCCTTCGATCTCGTGCAGCGCTCGCTCGCGCTCTTCAATGGCCGGGCGCTGTGGATGGGCGATTTGCTCGCGGTCGTATTGCTCGGCCTGGGCGGTTACCTGATCTTCGAGACTTTTGCCAACAAGTCGCGCTCGTCGCTGTCGCGCGCGGGAGCGCTGTTTTTGACCCTCACCGGAGCTGCTGTCCTTCTCACCGTTGCCACCCGCGGAGCGGTTTCGCCCACTCTCTTCGTCGGGCTGGGGTTGGCGCTGGTGGCACTGTTCCTCGCGTACGAGGCGATGCGGCCCGTGTGCGAGACGAAATACTTCCTCTACACGCTGGCCGCGGGAGTGGGGGTGGCCGCGATGGGGTTTGTCGGCGCTGGCGTCACCAGCAACGCTGCGCAAGATCCGCTCTTGGCCCTGCTCACCGAGGCGGTGAACACCAAGCGGGCGCTGGGGTTTGCCTTCGCCGCCGCCGGCGTGCTCGCTGCCACCGCTGCCTTGATGCGGGCGAAGGTGGTGCTCTTTGGCAGCTTCTGGGCCTTCGCCTGCGCCTTCGCCCTCTGGTTCAACTGGTCGCACTGGGTCGACCTATCCCACCACTGGACGCAGCGCGACCAGTTCTGGCGCTACTACGAGCAACGCAAGGAGGGCGAGCCGATCACCGCCTTCTTGATGAACTGGCGCGGTGAGACTTTCTATTCACGGAACACGGTGAAGCAGATCAAAGACAATGGCCGGCTCTTCGAGTACGCCAACCAGCCGGGCCGCGAGTGGGCGCTGGTGGAGCACAACCGCTTGGGCATCCTCAAACAGGCGGTGGGCCCCGACAAGACGGTCAACCTCGTGGAGCGCGAGCTGAACAATAAGTTCGTGCTCGTGACCATCGACTAGCCTGTGGACGGGATTGAAGTCGTCGCCCTGGCCAAACGCTTCGGCGCTCGGACCGCGGTCGAGGGCCTCTCCTTCGAGGTGCGGCAGGGGGAGGTCTTCGGTCTATTGGGTCCCAACGGGGCGGGGAAGACGACCACCGTCCGCATGCTCAGCGCCCTGCTTTCGCCGTCGGAAGGAGAGGCGCGGGTGTGCGGCCTCTCGCTCCGGGAGGATGGCGAGCGCCTGCGCCAGGTGGTGGGGCTGTTGACCGAGCATCCGGGCCTCTACGACCGGCTCTCGGGAAAAGAGAACCTGCTCTTCTTCATCAAGCTCAACGAGCTGGACGAGCGCAAGGCCTGGCCGCGGGCGGAGCATTACCTGGCGCGCTTTGGCCTGGCTGGCCGCGAGCACGACGCCTGCGGCACCTATTCGAAGGGCATGCGGCAGAAGCTCGCCATCGTGCGAGCGCTGGTGCACGACCCCAAGGTCATCTTCCTCGACGAGCCGACCTCGGGCCTCGACCCCGAGAGCGCCCGCACCGTGCGCGACGCGGTGGCCGAGCTCGCCGCCGAGGGGCGCACCATCGTCCTGTGCTCCCACAACCTGGTCGAGGTGGAACGGCTGTGCGCGAGGGTGGCGGTGGTGAAGAACCGGCTGCTCAGGGTGGCCGAAGTCTCGGAGCTTCGGCGCGAAGGCTTCGCCCTCGAGCTGACGGTGGAAGGGGAGGCTGCCCGCTACCTCGCGCCGGTGCGAGCGCTGCCGTTTGCGCCCACCTCGTCCGCGCAAGGCCGGCTGTTGAAGGTGCTCCTCTCCAACGAAGAGCAGGCGCCCGAGGTGGTGGCGGCCCTGGTGCGCGCCGGAGCGAGAGTCTACGCCGCCCACCGCGCCACCCGGCCGCTCGAAGAGGTGTACCTCGAGCTGGTGCGAGAGGAGACAGCCCCGTGAGCTTGGGTGGCTTTCGCCTCCGCCGCGCCCTGGCGGTGTTCTGGAAGGACTTCCTCGACCTCACCAAGAACAAGGGGCTCATCGCCTCGCTCCTGGCGTTGCCGGCGGTGCTGGTGGTGGTGCCGGCGGGCGTCGTCTACGGCTACGTGCGCAACCCCCACGACCCCGCGCTGCGGACGATGGCGCTCTACTACGAGCCCGCCCTCGACGCCTCGGTGAACGCGGCGCGATTCTTGGTCGACAAGGCGCTCACCGATTGGTTCAGCCTCTACTTGGTGATGCCGGTGTTCGTGCCCATCCTCATCTCCAGCCACGCGGTCGCGGGCGAGAAGGAGCGCCGCACCTTGGAGCCCTTGCTCGCCTCGCCCATCTCCGCCGCCGAGCTGGTGGTGGGAAAAAGCCTCGCTTCCCTGGTGCCTGCCTACGGCATTTCTCTGGTGGCCTTCGCCTTGATGTGCGTGGCCGTGGACTGGGTGGCCTGGCCGCTGGCTCAGGAGCTGGTGATGCCCAACGGCATGTGGCTCTTCGGGGTGGTGGTCATCGCGCCCTTGTTCGCTTTCTTCGGCAACGGAGTGGCGGTGCTCATCTCCGCGCGGGTGGGTGATGCGCGACTGGCGCAGCAGCTCTCCGGCCTGGTGGTGTTGCCCTTGGTGGGGCTGGCCGCGGGGCAGATCGCCGGCTTCTTGCGCGCGGGCACCGGCTACTACGCCCTCCAGGGAGCGATCGTGCTCGTCGCCGACGTCGTCTTGATCATCGCCGCGGTGCGCCTGTTCGACCGCGAGCGGCTGATCAGCCGGTGGACGTGATGTCAGCTCATTCCTCGTTCGCGATGGCGCGGGTAGGGAGAGCTCCGTGGGAATCTCAATTGCGGGTCGCGGGGGACGGGTCGCCAAGGCCACTGCGTCGATCTCCAGTTCGTGGAGCAACGAAACCACCTGGAGAAGCGTTTGACTTTCTACCCGTTCATCGACAGCAATGAGCACAGACGACGGCGGCGCGTCTCCGACGAAGGCCATCAACTCCCTATGTCGCACCAATAGCTCAGCGAGCGTATTACGTATGCGGTCACGCTCCTTTCCTTCGAGTGCTCCGGGGAGCGGAAGCTCGGGCTCACGGGGGAGAGACAGCGCACTTCGACCAAGACTGAGCATCGGTAAGGCGTCGCTGGGCTCGCCTTCGAGCTGCGGCAGGCGAAGATCCGCTAAAGGTTCGGGGGCCTTCTGTGGCGGAACCACGCTCAGAGCAACGCGGTAGAGAACCATCGGCGACGCGACGAAGACTGCCGCGATGCCGGTCATCACGATCGCCGACGCACTGGGCCGTCCGCGGGTGCTCACGAACGCCGAAAGGCCCGCCACGGTGGCTGCGCCAATCATCGTGCCCGCCCTCACGAATTGGCTCACGTGGGCGAACTCGCTCAGGGCGGTCGACATCGACAACTCCCAAGTCGCCGGCGCAGCGAAGGTAACTGCATCGAACAGCTCGCGCGCTGAATGTGCGAACCACGCGCTTCCTAGCGCGGTGACAACGTTTCCCAGCGCCTCGCTCAGCGCCGCGCAAAAGATAGTGCCCGCATCGGCCGGGTTGACGCTGGCGATGGCCGCGACGGCAGCGCGCATGCTTTGGTGGTGCATCGCTTGGCCGATGAAAAGAGGAGCGGAGGCGAGAGGAAACATCACCACCCACGGGACCCGCCAGCGCAGAGCGAGGAGCAGCAGGAGCACGCACAGCCCGGCGGCGCAGAACGCGGTCACGCCCGTGGTCGCGTAGGCGCCCCATTCGGCGGCGACCCAAACCGGGCGAAGTCCTTGCCGTACACCAGCATCAAGACGCCGAACGACAGCGCCGCCAACAGCGGAGGAAGCGCCACGGTCGCGAATGGCAGTCCTCTTGGAGCAGTCACGCGCCGACACTACGCGGGGGACGCCGGCGAAGGAAACGTGCACCGCTTGTGTGCATATTTCATCAACAAACGAGGCATCGCCGATGCTGTTCAGAGGTGGCGCGGGTCGAGGAGTGCCGATTGTTGATGATTTGAGCACACCAGGCGCGACGCCGCTCAAACGCCGAGCGCCGCCTCGAGCCGCTTGAGGACGCCAGGCCATCCCTGCTTCATTCCCTCGAACGCCTGGCGGCCCAAGGGCGAATCGAGGTGGAAGCCCTCGTGTGTCAACGAGAGCCGAGTCCCCGAGCCCTCCGGAGAAAGCCGCCAGGTGATGAGGGTGTCCAGCGTACCTGCGGCGAATCGGTAGCGCAGCAATCGCTCCGGCTCTACCGCCAACACCTCACACGGCTGTTTGCCCTCCGACGCGTGAGGGCGCAAGGGCCACCGTGTGTGCGCGGTGGATTCATTCAGTGGTTTGGGTGTTAAGGTCGGGCCGCAATCGTAGGCCGGCTCGTACGTAGGGCTGCCGTGCGAGCGTGTTCTTCACGGCCACGCTCTCAAACGGAGGCAAGAAAAGCGATGGGGATCTTCGACACGGTCAAAAGCGAGACCAAGCGTAACTTCGTCGCCCGCGCCGACGAGGCGAAGAGCGACATCATCTACAAGTACCCGGAGAACAACATCCGGATGCTGGCTCAGCTCACCGTCGACGCCGACGAGGTGGCGCTCTTCGTCAAGGACGGGAAGATCGAGGGCAAGCTCTCCGCGGGCCGGCACTCGCTCGACACCAACAACATTCCCTTTCTCTCCCGCTTTCTCGAGAAGCTCACCGGCGGCAACATGTTCATCGCCGAGGTGTACTTCGTCAGCACCCGGGAGCTCGCCGGCACCAAGTTCGGCGGGCCGATCGGCGACGTGCGCGATCCGGAAACCGGCCTGGGCATCGGCACCATGGTCTACGGCGACTTCTCCCTTCGGGTCACCGACCCCGAGAAGCTGGTGCTCGGGCTGGTGGGCATGCGCAAGGCCAGCAACGACGAGTTCCTCGGTTGGTTCAAGAACCAGGTGCTCAAGGTCACTCGAGACCGCATCGCCGAGCTCTTGGTGAAGAAAAAGTGGCCGCTGCTCGAGGTCACCTCGGGCGCGTACACCGAGGAGATCGAGACCGAAATCATCGCTGGCGTCACCAAGCACGTCGACAGCTACGGCGTGCAGGTCGTCCGCCTGGGCAACTTCCACGTCAGCATCAAGGAGGAGGACGAGGCGACGCTCAAGAAGCTGTCGAAGGACGTCGCCTACTCGCGGCTGGCGGGAGGCTTTCAGAACTACGCACAAGGGCAGGCGATGCTCGGCGCGGCCGAGGGCATGGCCAAGGGTGGCGACGGCGGCGGCGCGGCGATGCAGGGTATGGGGCTGGGCGTGGGCTTTGGGATGGCGCAGATGTTCGCTCAGCAAGGCCAGGCGCGACCTGCGGGAGCAGGGCCCCAAGCGGCGGGTGGTGCTTTTTGCCCCCATTGCGGCACCCCCGGAGCGGGCAAGTTCTGCGCGAATTGCGGCCAACCGATGGCTCCCGCGGCACCCAAGTGCGCCAAGTGCCAGGCTGACCTCTCTTTAGGCGCGAAGTTCTGCGCTGCCTGCGGAAACCCCGTCTCGGCCTGAAGAAGGCGGCCCCTTTAGGGAACTCGGAGCGCTGATTGGAGCCTGCCCACCACCACGTCGGGCCGCAGGCCCTTCTCGCCGATGCGCGCGGCGATCTCCTCCGCAGAGAGCCCGTTGCCCTCGGCCCAGAGCGAGCGTAAGAGCGCCCCGGCTTCGGCGCTGGTCCACCAGGCAGGTCCGAAGCGTGCCTTGAGCTGCGCGTGCAGCTGCCCGGCGAGCACCCACGCCCGCAGATCGTCGGCCGGCTGGTAGAAATCGTCGAGCTCGACCAGGTAGCGGGCGGCATCGTCGGCGGTGGCGGCGATGCCGTAGGCGCGCGACATCACGTCGGCGTGAAGCTCGGGAGCATCGGCGGCGGCCTCGCTGCGGGCAGCGAGCTGGTAGAGCACCCGCCCCGATGCTCGGCGCAAAAGAAAGAGCCAGTGCGCGCTCGAGGCTTCAAGATGCGCGCGGAGCCGTTCTCCTGACAGCCCCGCGTGCTGCTCGAGCCATACCGGGTCGTCGAGCAACCCCTCGAAGAGGAAAGCATAGGTCTCCGAGGCGACCACGCTGCCCAGCCGCGCCAGCTCGAACCGGGTCGGTGTGGTGTGGAGGTGGTGCAGCGCGTGGCCCAGCTCGTGGAAGAGCGCGGCCTGGTCGCGCACGCCGCCGCGAAGGCGTAAGGAAACGCGGATGTCAGAGGGAATCTCCACCGCCACGGTGAGCGGACGGCTGCTTTTCTTCGGCTGATCGGAAAGCTCGAGGGTGAGGCCCTTGGTGGACAGGTCGACCCCCAGGCCTTGGAGCGTCTGGGCGGCACGCGCGCGCGCGGCGGCTGGGGGAAAGGCGTCGTCCACCTCCGCCGATCGGAACAGCCTCGGGAGATCGGCACGGTGCAGCTTCTCCAACGGCAGCCCCAGCTCGCGCTTGGCCAGCTTCGCCAGCGTCGCTTTGTACGGAGCGTCGGTTGCCGCCAACACCGCCTCGGCCAGCATGCGCAGCTCGCCCAAATCGGCCTGGCGCACCTCGGCGGCGTAAGCCTGGTAGGAGGCGTAGCCCAGCTCGCCCAGGAGCGCGGCTACCCGGTCCTCCTTCCGTCGCAGCGACTGGTTGAGCCGCTCGTATGCGGGCGTCGCTCCTGCGTAGAGCGCGCGGCGGCGCAGGGCGCTCTTTTCGTTGGCGAGCAGCCGCGGCAGCTCACGGTAGTGGTACTCGCGTCCGTCGACGATGAAGGTCATCGAGACCTCGAGGTTGGCCAGCGCTTCGCTCTCAGCCGATAAGGCGCGCGCCAAAAACTCGCCGGCCAGGTAGGTCTTCAAGCTCGAGAGCGCGCGTAGGTGGTCGAGGTCGTTTGCCTTCTCGCCTCGGGCCTGTGCCAGCGCGCGGCTCACCACCCGGTACGACTCGAGGGACACCGCCCGCTCGCGGCCCAGGTAGGACTTCGCCAAGTCGAGCGGTGCGCCTTCGGTCCAGCTCTTCCACAGAAGCTCGTCTTGCGCGCGCAACAGAGCGCGCACCTCCTCCGCGATGGCGCGTACCTGGGCTTGGAGCGTCTCGGCGGCAGAAGGCGGCGGCAGCGCCTTGGGGCAGGCGGCCAAGAGCACGGCGACGCCGGCGAGGGCGAAGATGTGCGGCGTTCTTGGGGGCATGGCGGGCGCAATGTAGCGTTGGCTTCGTTCATGCCCAACCCTTCCCAGTGGGCCGCCTCGAGGGCCAGGCAGGCGCTCTATGCGAGCCTGCGCCGTTTCTTCTTCGAGCGCGGCTTCGAGGAGGTGGAGACGCCGGTGCTCGTCCCCGCCGCAGGAATGGAGCCGCACATCGACCCCTTCCAGGTTCCGTTCATCCCGCAGACCGAGGTCGGGCGGGCGCGCGCCCTCTATCTGCACACCAGCCCCGAGTACGCGATGAAGCGCCTGCTCGCCGACGGCAGCGGGCCGCTCTTCCAGCTCTGCAAGGTGTTTCGCAACGGGGAGGTGGCCGCGCTGCACAACCCGGAGTTCACCCTGCTAGAGCTCTACCGCCCGCACGTCGACTACCAGGCGGTGATGAACGACCTCGAGCAGGCGCTCGCCGCCGCCGAAGCAGCGGTGGGCCAAAAGACGGGCGTCTTCGATCGTCTTCCCTACGAGCGGCTCACGGTGCGCGAAGCGGTGCTTCGGTACGCGGGCATCGACTGGAAAGCCCACCCCGACGTCCTTTCACTCGCCCGCGCCGCCCAGGCTGTCGGGGTGCGGGTAGGAAGCGCCGACTCGTTCGAGGACGTCTTCTTTCACCTCTTTTTGCAGAAGGTGGAGCCGGCCTTGGGGCGGGAGCGGCCGACCTTCCTCGTGGACTACCCGGCCCCGCTGGCGGCGCTGGCGCGGCTTCGGCCCGACGACCCGAGCGTAGCCGAGCGGGTGGAGCTCTACGTGCAAGGGGTGGAGCTGGCCAACGGATTTTCCGAGCTGGTGGACGTCGTCGAGCAGCGCCGTCGCCTGGAAGAAGAGCGCTCCTTCCGCGCCCGTACCGGCCGGGCAGTGTTGCCCATCGACGAAAGGTTTCTCGCCGCGCTGGGGAAGATGCCTCCCTCGGCTGGAATCGCGGTAGGACTGGATCGGGTCTTGATGCTGATGCTCGGGGCAAAGAGCATCGACGAGGTGCTTCTCTTTCCCGCGCGGGAGTTCTTATGAAGCCATGGTGGCGCACCGCGGTCACGGGCAGCACGGTGCTGGGCCTCACCGGCACGCTGGCTCCGGTGGTTTCGCTGTTGGCGATCAAGAACGAGTCTTTGCCCGACCCGCTCATTCACTTCTGGGCGCAGAACATCTTGCGCGCGGCGAAGACCCACGTGGTGACGAAAGGCGTGGAGAAGCTTCCGCCGGGGCAGTTCGTGCTGGTGCTCAACCATCAGTCGCTTTTCGATGTGCCGGTGCTCTTTTTTGCCCTCCGGCGTCACTTGCGCTTCGTGGCCAAGAAGTCGCTGTTTCGCATTCCGGTCTTTGGGTCGGCGCTCAAGGCGACCGGCAACTTGGCGGTGGACCGAAAGGGTGGAGAGCGCGACCGCGAGACCATGCGGCACGCGGTGCAGGCGGTGCGCGAGCGGGTGAACCTCGTCTTCTTCGGCGAGGGCACCCGCAGCCCCGACGGAGTGCTGCGGCCATTCAAGAAGGGCGCGGCGGTGATGGCGATCGAAGCGGGGGTGCCGCTGGTGCCCGCCGCCATCTGTGGCACGCGCTTCATTCTCCCCAAGGGCAGCAGGTGGATTTTTGGCAACCGCACCGTGGCGCTGGTGGTAGGCGATCCGCTCTCCACGGCCGGCCTGACCATCGACGACCGCGACGCGCTCACCCAGCGCGCCCACGCGGCGGTGGAGAAGCTCTTGCGCGAAGCTGACGAACTGGTGCGCAGTTGAGGCATCCATGGCACTTCCACTCCCCGACTTCTACGACCCTCGTCAGGTTTCCCAGCTCTACCTGGAGCGCGCGACTCAGGTGGCCGCCGCCGGCGAAGCCTACGCCCGGCAGCACCGCCTCCTCCCTTCGGCGCATGACCAACGGCGCATCGCGGTGTTCGGCATCGACGCCCAGGTGGCCTTTTGCACCCCGGGCGCCAGCCTCTTCGTACCCGGCGCGGTGGAGGACACTCGGCGGGCGATCGAGTGGATCTACCGAAATCTCGGCCGGCTCACCGCGCTCCATTTCTCGCTCGACACCCACCGGATCTTCCAAATCTTCCATCCTGCGTGGTGGGTGGACTCAGAGGGCCGTCACCCGCCGCCGTTCACTCCCATCTTCCACGAGGAAGTGCGGGCGGGCCGCTGGCGACCCACCTCTCACCCCACGGAGTCGACCGAGTACACCCAGAAGCTCGAGGCGACGGGCAAATACGTGCTCACCATCTGGCCTTATCACGCGCTGCTCGGCGGGCTCTCGCACGCGCTGGTGCCGGCGCTGATGGAGGCGGCGATTTTCCACGCGGCCGCCCGCGGGCAACCGACCCACTTCGAAATGAAGGGCACCCACCCGCTGACCGAGAACTACTCGGTGCTTTCGCCCGAGGTGACCGAGCTGGGTGGACAGGTGGTGGGCGGCTTCAACGCGTCGTTCGTCGAGAGGCTGATGGAGCTCGACCGCGTCTACGTGTTCGGCCAGGCCAAGTCGCACTGCGTGCTCGCGACGCTGCGCGACCTTCAGGGGCACATCGAGAGGA
>JBMORE010000184.1:0-5578 GCA_049322255.1 Myxococcota bacterium
GTCGCCGCGGTCGTCTCCTTGCACCAGTCGGCAGCGTGGCCTCGGTGGAAGAGGCGGGCGAGGTGCTCGGCGCGCTCGCGGGCCTGCGGAGCGCTATCCGTCGTCGCGGGCCACGGCAAAGATGGGTCGACGTAGCTCGCCAACCCGTTGTGCTGACCGTTGGGCTTGGCGCCCAGAAAGTCTCCCATGCGCCCCTCGGCCATCTCGGTGCCGCCGGGGTTTTGCTTGGCGTACAGCCGGGTCATCGACACCACCCGCTGAAGCTCGAAGCGGAACTGGTTGCGCAGCTTCGCCGGTACGGGAACCTCGCCGGTGCTGCGCGCCACCTTGGGCACCATCCACCCGATGGTCTTCGAGCTCAGCTCGAGCATCACTTGCTGCCCTGCCACTTTGAGCTGCACCGCCATGCCGGCCAGGAGCGCCTTGTTCGTCGCTCGCTGACCGAAGCACTCGGCTCCGGTGGGGTCAACGGCGGCGAGGCCCCCATCCAGCGGTCCCAGAGCGCCGACCGGCTCCCCCGCGGCGAGGTACACCTCTCGCATCCCCGACGCGGCGCAGGAGAAGAGGCGGGTGCTCTGCTCCGAAAGCGAGCTCGAGGTGCCGAAGGGAGGTAGCTCTCGGAGATAGTCATCGCCAATCGCCGCATGGGTACCTCCGCCGGGAGCGACGTACTCCACATCCGCATGCGGAGCGCACATGGCGTCGTTGACGTCGTAGGACGTCCACGCGGGCAACCGCTGGAGCACCCCGCGCGCACCGTGGATGAGCCCGGCGGTGAGCGCCACCAGCACCGCGCGGTCGCGCTGATCATCGCCACTGCCAGGAAAGTCGGTCAGGTTGGGCGAGCCCCAGCGCTGCCACATGTGCCCCATGCTCCAGGCGTCTTGCAGGTAGTGCTGTCCCACCGCTTCCAGCGCGAGCGCCTCCACCGTGCAGTCCTCCACGTACGCCAAGAATCGAGGCGTTGCGGTCAGCGCATCGCGCATCGATCTGCACTCGGCGGCCCGAGCGACGGCCATCGCGTGGTAGTGCGCATAGAAACGCTGCGCCTGGGGCAAGAAGTGGTTCGAGTTCACCGGGCCCATGTGACTGGCGAAGTCGTGGCACTCGTCAGGGCCGACGCCGGCGCCATCGAGCGGACAGGTTTCGTGCGCCGACGCCCAGTCCCACAGTGCGTAGGAGAAGTCGGGCAGCTGGGCCAGCTCGCCGACGCTGAACGCCCTCGTCTGCGCGCGCTCGCTCTGCTCGAAGGCCACCGGGATAAGCGACGTCGGCGAAGCGCCTGCAATGGCAACCGTGGCGCTGGAGGTGAACACCCGCAAGCGCCGAGTGGAAGACGCCGCGTCGGGCAGCCCGGCGAGCACCCGCGTCTGCTCCCAGAGCTGACGGTGCTCGTCGAGCCCGCCGACCCAACGCTGGCGCGCGGTGTACGGACCTGCCTCGGGTTGGCAGTAGCTGCTCGCGGCCCCGAGCGCGCCCACCTCCTGCGCGGGGTCTGCGTACGTGTAGCAGGTCGATTCCCAGCCCCAGGCGGCCGGAACGTAAAACAGGATGAGGAGGAGCGCGTATCTCAAGGAGCCTCCAACGCGGTCCGCACGCCTGGGTGGCAGCTGCCGTCGAGGAAGAACACCCGCTCGAACGCGGCGAAGGCCTCTTTGCCTCCGGCACGCGCGGTGTCGTACGCTTCCTTGCAGGCGCTCGGACAACAAGGGAGCAGCTCGGTCCAGGGCTGAGAAGTACTGCAGCCCCGCGCCTGGGCCACGCACGCGTCGAGCTCCGTGGTCCCTGGGTCGAAGCACGATGTGACGAGCTCACTGCACGCGCCGGCGGCGGTGATGGCGTCGGAGACGGTGGGGTCGAGCTCCACACGCGCGCGCGAGGCTTCGATGAGCAAGAACTTCCCATCGGGGAGCTGCGGCAGCGGCAAGCCCGGAAGCGGCGGTGGCGTCTCCGGGTTCTTTCCCTTCGTCCCACACGCCGACAGGAGCAACCCGAGTGCGACCAGTGTGCTGACCCGCATCATCGACGCCTCCTCCTTTGCCGCTCGAGCAGTGAGCATGCCAAAGGGCTCCCGAGTGGGAGCAAGCATTTCGTCACTCCGTCCGCTTGGCCGCTGCGCAAAAGCTCGCGCAGGTTCTGGCATGGGCGTCGTGCTGAGCGCCCCTCACCCCTACCCTCTCCCAGGGGGAGAGGGGGCCGTCGACTTGCGCCCGCCCCCCTCCGCCAGGTTATGTGAGCGCCCGGAGGAACCATGGCCCCCTCACTGAAAACCACCGCCACCCGCATCGAGCTCGAAAACCCCTTTCTGCTCGGCTCGGGGCCTCCGGGGACCAACGCGCGGGTCATCGCCAAGTCCTACGACCTGGGCTGGGGCGGCGTGGTGTGCAAGACCATCAGCCTCGACGCGAGCAAGGTCATCAACACCGCGCCCCGCTACGGCAAGCTCAAAGCCCGCGAGGACGACAAGGTGGTGGTGGGCTTCGAGAACATCGAGCTCATCTCCGACCGCCCCTTCGACACCTGGCTGGACGAGTTCCGCCAGCTCAAAAAGCAGTACCCGAAGAAAGTCCTCATCGCCTCCATCATGGAGGAGTACCGCAAAGAAGCCTGGCAGGAGATTGTCCGCCGGGTGCAAGAGACGGGCGTCGACGGCTTCGAGCTCAACCTCTCCTGCCCGCACGGTCTCCCGGAGCGGAAGATGGGGATGGCGATGGGGGAAGACCCCTCCATCTGCGAGGAGGTGGTGGGCTGGGTGAAGGAGGTCGCTCAGATTCCGGTGTGGGCGAAGATGACCCCCAACGTGGGTGACCCCAAGGTGCCGGCGAAGGCGGCGATGAAGGCGGGGGCCGACGGCATCTCCACCATCAACACCATTCTCTCGGTGGTGGGTGTGGACCTGCGCACCTTGCGCCCGATGCCCACCGTCGAGGGTTACACCGTGCCCGGCGGCTACTCGGGGCAGGCGGTGCGGCCGATTGCACTGCGCCACGTGATGGAGATTGCCCGCGCGATTCCCGGCGTGCCCATCTCCGGCATGGGCGGCATCGAGACCGGTTTCGACGCCGCGCAGTTCTTCCTCCTCGGCGCGCACACGGTGCAGGTGTGCACGGGCGCGATGCTCCAGGGGTACGAGGTCATCTCCAAGATGAAGGAGGAGCTGCTCAAGGTGATGACCGACCACAAGCTCGAGACCATCTCGCAGATGGTTGGCAAGAGCCTGCCGTACTTCTCCACCCACTTCGACCTGGTCGAGCGGCAGAAAGCGGCCAAGGCGGCGAAGGTGGGCGGCGGTAAAGATGCCGAGACCTGGAAGGGCGAGATCAAGAAGGAGACCGAGTCGCTCTCCGGCAACTGATGCGCGACTGCCCTTCGTGCCGTAAGCCGATGCAGGCGCTCTTCTTCGGGCGCCTGGAGCTGGACCGGTGCCTGGCGTGCAAGGCAACCTGGTTCGATCGGGGTGGGCTCGAGCGGGTGAGCGGCCGCCGCCTGGTGCCCAAGATTCTCGGTGACGCTGCGGTCTCGCGTTGTCCCGCCTGCCCCGGCTTGCTTTCCTCTGTCGAGCTGGAGGGGATTTCAGCAATCGCCTGTGTCGCCTGCGGAGGGTCGCTGGTGTCCGACGCGAAGCTGGACCTGCTCGCCGAGCCAATGAAGACGCGCGGGCGCAACGGGCTCAGCTTCGTCTGCACCCGCTGTGGCGACCGCTTCGCGCTCGAGGACGGTTTCCTTCGGGAAAGCAAGCTGTGTTGCATGCGCTGCGTACCCGAGAAGCCGAAGCAGCCGGCTGTTGCCGACGACCCGCTGTGGAGGCTGTTGCTCTTTCTGGGCCTGACACCGTGAACCTCTTGCTCCTGAGAGACGAGGACTTCTTGCCCGACGGGTCGGTGCGGCTCGCTGGCCGCCGGCTGACCCACGCGCACGAGGTACTGCGTATTTCCGAAGGAAAGCGCCTGCGCGTCGGGAGGCTGGGCGGACTCGCCGGCGTCGGTGAGGTGGTGCACCAGTCGAGCGAGGAGCTGGTGCTGAAGGTGACGCTGGATTCGCCGCCGCCGGTTCGCCCGGGCATCGACTTGGTGCTGGCAGTGCCACGACCCAAGGCGCTCAAGAAGGTGCTACCGGCGGTGGCCTCGCTGGGCATCGACCGGGTGGTGCTGGTGAACGCGTTCCGGGTGGAGAAGAGCTATTTCGACGCCAAGGTGCTTTCGCCGGAGGCGATCGACGAGCTGCTCGCGCTTGGCCTGGAGCAAGCGCGCGACACGGTGCCGCCGCAGGTGCTGGTGCGCGACCGCTTTCGGCCCTTCGTGGAGGACGAGCTCGACGCTCTCTTTGGCCGTTCGTCGCGCCGACTCCTCGCCCACCCAGGCGCTGAACGCTCCCTCACCGAGCTGCGCCCCGGTGGCCGGGTGGTGCTCGCCGTCGGCCCCGAGGGCGGGTGGATTCCCTTCGAGCTCGAGTTGCTCGCAGCGCACGGGTTTGAACCCTTCACCCTAGGAGCAAGAACTCTGCGGGTAGAGGTCGCGGTGCCGTGTTTGGTAGGTGCGGTTTCAAGCTTCTAAAAGCAGGTTCCGCCGTCGGAGAGGCGCGGGGTTTGATCGCAGGCATCGCCCATACTGTCTCGGTCCGCGTCCTCTTGAGCGCGGTTCGCGACGTTTGGGCAGTTATCCGCGGCGTTGGGCACGGAGTCCCCGTCGCGGTCGGGGTCGCATGCATCTCCGGTCTGGTCGCCATCCATGTCTGACTGCACGGAGTTGGCCAGGAGAGGGCAGTTATCCAGGCCGTCGCTGACGTTGTCCTGATCTGTGTCTGAGTTGCAGCCGCTCCCGTTCCCGGGAAGCACCTGGTTGGGATTGCTGATGCGGGGACAGTTGTCGGCGAAGTCCATGACGCCATCTCCGTCATCGTCGGGATCGCACCGATCGCCTAATTGGTCTCCATCCAGGTCGGACTGGTCGGGGTTGGAGTGTTCAGGACAATTGTCTGAGGCCTGGGGACGGCCATCGCCATCTAGGTCCGTGTCGCACGCGTTGCCCAACCCGTCTCCATCGGCGTCATCCTGAGCGGAATTGGAGATTCCAGAGCAGTTGTCACAGTTGTCACCGACGAGGTCTCCATCTTGATCGCTCTGCCCAGAGTTGGAGACGCGCGGGCAATTGTCGGAGGAATTCAACCGCCCATCTCCATCGGTATCGCCGCACGGGGCGCTCCCGCCATCTACTTGCCCGCCATCAACACCGCCGTCGCTCTGGCCTCCACCGTCGGTTGGTCCTCCTGGCCCAATCAGGACGACGCAAGCTCCGCCTAAACAAGCTTGATTGGCCGCACAGAGCACACACGCCGAGCCATTCAACCCGCAAGCAACACCGGAGGGAGTAACGCACTGCCCATCCGAAGCGCAGCACCCGGTGCAACTCGCTGGCCTACAAGGTTGGTGCACCGCACCGCAGGCCCCAAGGAACAACGCGAGGGACACCACCGCGCCGGCAGAAGCCTTCTTCCACATCATCGCGACCTCTCTTCGTCTTGGTCCGGGTTATCGCGATGCACGCGGGTAGGTTGTCTCATTCCCTGATCCATTTCCTAG
>JBMORE010000185.1:0-36310 GCA_049322255.1 Myxococcota bacterium
CGGCTGGCCCGCGAGAAGGCCGAGGCGGAGCGGCTGGCAGCGGAGAGAGCGGCGGCAGCGAGGGCGGAGAAAGCACGGCTGGCACACGAAAAGGCCGAAGAGAAGAAGCTTGCGGGCGAGGCAGAGGCTCCTGCCAGCAAGCGCCGTCAGCTCACGTTCGTCGGCTTCAAGCTCGAGCCAGCAAGCGCACGCGTCTACGTGCGCACCGACGCGCCTGCGCGATACCGCATCAGCGAGAGCGACGGTGAGACGGTCATGGTCGAGCTCGAGAATACGGTCATCAAGCTCCCCAACAACCAGCGGTTCCTCGATACCTCGTTCTTCGACACCGCGGTCGCGCTGGTCAGCCCCGTGGAGGGCCCCGATCGCTCGGTGCGGGTGGCGATCAAGCTGAAGCGCTCCGTTCCCTACCAGGCGCGCCAAGAGGGGAACGAGGTGGTGGTCGAGTTCCAGAAGTGAAATGGTAGCGGCCGCATGACGGCGGCGATTCCTCTCGCGCTGGCGCTCTACATCGCCGGGCAGCTCCCGTTGGCGACCGAGGTCGAGCCCTCCGATGGACGTCGCATCGAGCTGGCCGCCGACCAGCTGGTGGTGGAAGGCAAGCACGCCCGGGCGCGGGGCAACGCGGTCTTGAGGGTGCAGGGCGCGGTCGTGCGCGCGAACGAAATCCTCTACGACCAGACGAACGAGGTGGCCTCGGCCAAGGGCAACGTGCGCTTGGTTACCACCGTCAACGGGCTGTACGCCGCCGTGGCCGAACATGTCACGGTCAAGGTCGAGGACGGCATTCCCGTCGAGGTCTCTGTCAGCGGCGGGCTGGTGATGCAAAAGCGCAACGTCTCGGCCGAACAGCTGCTCGCCGCTCAAAGCGCCGAGGAGCTGCGCGACTTGGGCATCACCTCGCTCATCCTTTCCGGCACCCGCCTGACCCGCCGGGGCGCTTCGGAGTGGGCGGTGGAAGAGCTCTCCTTCACGCCTTGCGACTGCGACCTCAAAAAGCCCAGCTGGCGCATCGGAGCCTCGAGCGCCAACATCGACGTCGAAGGCGAGCACGCCACCTTGTGGTTTCCCAGAGTGTACCTCGACCCGCTGCCCTTCCCGGTGCTCGCCCTTCCGTGGGTGTACCTTCCTCTTTCCGAGCGGCGTACCGGGCTGCTCGTGCCCAAGCCCTCCTTCAGCTCGCTCAACGGCTTTTCGCTCGAGCAGCCAGTGTTCTTCGCGCTCGGCCGCAGCTACGACCTCACCCTCACCCCGGGCTACTTCTTTGGCGCCAAAGGCAAGGACGGCAACGACACCTACTCGGGTATCCGCGGACCCCGGCTGTCGAGCGAATTCCGGTACGTGCCCTCGCAGCAAACCAACGGCCGCGTCACCTTCGGCACGCTGCTCGACCAGAAGGCACGGCGAGACCCGCTCACCGGCGCCCCTCTCGCGGGCGCGCGCGGGTTGCGCTTCGAGGGCTCGCTGCAGCACGCTCAAGACCTGGGGGCCGGCTGGCACGACCGGGCGGACGTTTCGGTGGTTTCCGATGGCTTCTACGTCCGCGACCTCACCGCCGACGTCGTCGCGCGCGAGTCAGAGTACCTGCGCTCGACCGGAGTCCTCTTCCACCGTGGGGTTGACCACTACCTGGGCCTCGACGTGGGGCTGCGCCAGGAACTTCGCTCCGGTTACCACTTCTTCGAGGACGACCTCTCGTCCGCCGGCGAGGTCTTGCGTGGGCCCAACACCTTTCACCGGCTCCCCGGCGTGCTCCTCTCGCTCCCGGAGCAGCGCGTCGCTGGGCCCTTGCGGCTTGGCCTGCGCACCGAATTCGTGAGGTTGGCGCCCTTCGTCGGAGTCACTTCCGACGAGACTTCGGGAGCGCCCTACGACGGCCGAGGAGACCGCGTCTTCCAGCCGGGCGAACGGCAGGCGCGCGACCGGCTCGACCTGATGCCGCGGGTCTCGGCGACGCTGGTGGGGGGCCGCTTCGGTCGCCTGACTCCCTACGCCGCCTACCGGCAGGACTTCTACTTCGGCGAGTACGATCGCGCCGTGCGCGGGCGGGGCTACCCTCTGGGTGGGGTGGTGCTCGACAGCGAGGTGTCGCGCGTCTTCGGTGAAGGCCAAGGCTCGCTGCGGCACCTGGTGGCTCCCACCCTCGAGCTGCGCTACGTGCCCCGCGTCTTCGGCCACCAGCCGGTGCCCTATGACGAGATCGACCTCGCGCTGTCGGGCAAGTCACGAATGCTGCAGCTGGTGGCGGAGATGCGCCAGCGCCTTCTTCGCAAGGAGGGCCTCGTTGCACGTGAGTTGGTCCGCCTCGACCTCGGCCAGGGGTTCGACCTGCTCGACAGACAAGGCATCGGTCCGCTCGCCGATACGTTTGCCCGGCTGTCGACCTCGTATGGCTGGTTGGGCCTGTCCGTGCTCGGGCGCTACGACGCCGCACAGGGCAGGGTGACGCAACTCGCCGCCAGCCTCCATCTCGACACCGGGCGCGGGCACACCCTATGGGCGGGGTATGACAAGCTGTTCAACCAGGGCTCCGACCGCTCGCGTCGAGGCATCGACCTGCTCGTCGGTTCGCCGAGCGACCCTGCGCTCGCTCCCGCGTACGCCGAACAGCTCACCGCCGGGGCCAGGGTAGCATTCAAGTTCGGGCTGACGGCCCAGTATGACCTGCTCTTGGGACGCGAGCGCTTCGAGGTGGGCGGGGCGGAGCAGTTCAAGCTCAGCTTGCGCCAGCACGGGGTAGGAGTGAGTTACGGGCCCGCGTGCGACTGCTGGCGGCTGGGCCTTCACGCGGTGCAGCGGCCCGATGTTCGGGCGCCCCGGTACCTGCTCACCAGACCCGACTTGGCCGCCACCCTTTCCATCACCCGCTTCGGCTCCTTCGGCACCGGCGGTTGAGGAAGGCAGCTGTCGGGCGGAGTTCACTCCGCGTCGCTGGCGGCCTCCCCCCGACCTGTTAGGAAGCCGACTCCCTAACGCATTGAATCCCTTGGGGGGGCAACTACTTCATCGAGGAATTGTGTCGGACCTAGGAAAGCGATTGGGAAGGCGGATTCGTGAGCTTCGCACCCAGCGCTCCGAGCGCTGGACGCAGGAGGATCTCGCCGAACACGCGCGGATCAGCGTGTCGTTTCTATCGATGATCGAACGTGGCGAGCGCGTCGCCCACGTCGACACGCTGGCGGCCATCGCTCGGGCGCTCAACGTCAGTCTGGCCGAGCTGTTCGCCGGGACGGACGAGCCGAGCGGCGAGCGCGACGTGGCAGGGCCGCTGGTGGACTTCGTTCGTGCCCGACGGCTCACCGCGCGCGACGTCGAACGTCTGCTGGGGGTTGCCCGGGCGATGTTCAGCTCCGCCCCTTAAGAAGGGAGGGCGGACCCTACAGTTCTTGACTGAACACCAGGCCAGCCGGAAAGATACGCGCCTTCTCACTCGAAGGAGTCGATAGCCGATGCGTCTTGGCACGGTCGTGCTCGCCGTTTCGTGCAGCACCCTGCTCGCGTGCGGCGACGTGAGCCCCTCCTCGCTGGAGTTCGTGGAAATCTCCCCCGAGCAGCCGAAGCTGGGCGACGTGGTCACCATCAAGTTCCGGGCGGTGGACAGCCGGGGACAGCCGCAGGCGGGTGCCCTGGTGGAGTTCAGCCTCCAGTCCGAAAACCCGGCGGTGAAGCTCAGCCCCACCTCGGCGGGCACGAACAAAGGCGACGGCATTGCCTCTACGCAGCTCATCGCCAGTGGGCGTGTCGCCTCGGTGGTGGTGATTGCCACCTCGGGTGACAAGACAGCGGTGTCTCCCCCCATCGCCTTCGCGGGCGCCGCCGCCAACCACAAGCAAATGGTCTTCCAGTGTGGGCCGATCTCCAGCGAGGGTTCGGGTGGTGTCCACGCGATCGGCGCCTATGACGAGACGCGCCACCTCATCGCCGGCGTGCGTCTCGACTGCTTCGTGCACGTGGGAGACCGCAACGGTGACGGGCTCAGCAATGTTCAGGTGACCTTCCTCACGGAGGCGGGCACCATCGCTCCTACCGGAATCACCGACGACAAGGGAACGGCCACCGCCCTGTACCAGACCAGCTACCCATTGCCCAAGGACGTCAGCCCCGGCACCTTCAGCTGGACCCCTCCCAACGACTCCAACCACACGGGGGAATACATTGCCCCGCTGTGGATGCACCCTTTCGAGTGGGTAAGTAACCCCGTCACCCAGTATGGCCAGGTGGGGGTTACGCCGAACCTCCAAGAACCGCGCCGCGCCGACCCGATTCGTCCGGGGCGGTCGCTCAACTCACGCGACAACCTGGTGTCGATGATTGCCATCACCACCGGTGAAGAAGCCTTCGACGACATCAACAACAATGGGCGCTACGACAACGGCGAGCCATACACCGACCTCACCGAGCCCTTCGTCGACGACAACGACAACGGCACCTGGGACCAGGACGAGCGCTACGTGGACACCAACGGCAACGGCCGGTGGGACGGGAAAAACGGGGTTTACGACGCCTCCACCCTCATTTGGGTGCAGGAGCGCATTTTGTGGACAGGGATTCCACATCCGCGCGACGTCGTGGGCACCGCCGAGCCGGTGTTCCGCCTGATTGAGCCCACGGGTCCGGTCAATCTTCCGCACTTCGGTAGCGTACAGGTAATTCTTCTTCTCGCCGACCCGTGGTTCAACACCATTGCCTCGAACGCGGAGGGCGACGGCTGCGGAACGTTGCCTTCCGAGGACGAACCCCTGGTCGTTGCATTGCCCAGCCGAACTGGCGGACTGCCCTTCACTTACCCGGCATTCGCGTTGCTCTCCTATCAAATCAAGGACGCGCACAAGCTGACCCCGCCTGATCCCCCGCACAACCCGGCGGTGAACTTCATCGCCCCCTTGCGCTGCGAGTTCACTGCCACCCCGCACGACGACGGTACCCACACCGTCATCATCAACACCGGCGCGATCTCGGGTACGGTTCTCTGACCGCGTCTTTCACGGTGGGGCTCTTGTCCGTACGCGCGGAGGCGGTATGGGAGAGGCACAAGTTCGCTACGAGGTTTTGGCCGGGCAAGCGGTCCTGACCATCGATCGTGAGAAGGCGCGTAACGCTCTCTCGCCTCAGGTGATTGCCGAGCTCAGCGAAGCCATCACCCGAGCGGAGGGCGACCCCGCGGTGCGGGTGCTGGTGCTCACCGGTGCCGGTCAGAAAGTCTTCTGTGCCGGTGGAGACCTGACCGGCATGAAGGGCGACGGCTTCTTGGCCGGACACGAGGGCCGCCGCGCCTTCGGAGCGCTGCTCACCCGCCTCTCGGCATGCCGAAAGCCATCGGTCGCTCAGGTGAACGGCCACGCCCTGGCCGGCGGGCTGGGGCTGATGCTCTCGTGCGATTTGGCGGTGGCCGTCGAGCACGCCCAATTCGGCACCCCGGAGATTGACGTCGGGCTGTTCCCGATGATGGTGATGGCGCTTCTTCAGCGGCACGTGGGTCGAAAGCGTGCGCTGCAGCTGGTGATGACCGGCGAGCGGCTCTCCAGCCAAACCGCGCTGGAGTGGGGCCTGGTCAATCAGGTGGTGCCGGCGGCCGATCTTTCCTCCGCGGTGGGCGTGCTGGCCGAGAAGCTCGCCGGCAAGAGCCAGACGGTGCTCGCTTTGGGGCGCCAGGCCTTCTTCGCCGCCGAAGATCTGCCGTTTCCCCAGGCCATCGAGCTTCTCGCCTCGCAGCTGTCCCTCAATCTCTACACCGAAGACGCCAGTGAGGGAGTGACCGCCTTCCTGGAGAAGCGCAAACCGAAGTGGCGCGATCGTTAAAAGCGTCAGTCGAGCTTGAGTCGCAAGAGGCTCTCCGCGTCCACCCAGCGGTCGTCCACCTTCACTCCCCAGTGCAGGTGTGGCCCGGTGACCCGCCCCGTCTTGCCCACCTCGCCGAGCAGCTGGCCCTTTTTCACACGCTGCCCCTGCTTCACCGCGAATTTCGAGAGGTGGAAGTAGGCGGTGTAGAGCGCGGCGCCGTGGTGGAGCACCACCGCGTTCCCCGCGGAGTAGCACTCCCGCACCAGCACCACCCGGCCGTCATTCGCCGCGTGCACCGGCTCTCCGATGCGGCCATCGATGTCGGTGCCGAAGTGCTGGCTCTGCTTCTTGCCGTTGAACACCCGCAAGTCTCCGTACGGGGCGGTGACTTCCGCGCGTCGTGGCCAGGCGAAGCTGCCTCCAAAGAGCCACCCCCTCGGCTTCTGGTCGAACGCTCTCTTGAAGGCCGCCCGGTCCTCGGCGATCCACCTTTTCACCTTGGGAGGTGGCGCGACGTACTTGTTCTCCACCGTCAGCGGGCGCTGATTGAAGTTGGGCGGTACGACATCGAGGGTGCCCACCAGCTCGTCCAGTCCCTCCCCCGGGTGGATCCGAACCTCGACCGCCCCTGGCCCGGTCTCGACCGGCAAGCCAGTGATGGCCTGGAAGACACCACGGTAGAGGAAGAAAGTGAGGGGAGCTCCGCCCAGCTCGCCCGAGGGGGTCGTCGGCGCGCCGTACACCCGAACCCGTACTGCATCGCCTGGCCGGGCGGTGGCGGGCTGCAGCTCGAGCACTTGCGTGGACAGCCCGGGAGAGGCGACGAGCACGCTGACGGTGGCGAAGGCGGAAAGGCTCACTTGCGGAGCATTTCGTTCGTCTCCGCGCGCGTCAAGGAAGCATCGGACGCATCGGAGGCTTTCCTTGACCGAAGTGAAACCCGATCGTTAGCTTGCCGCCTTTCTTTTGACTGACAAGGCGCCTGCGAGGACGCGAATGAAGCTTTTGGTGGCCGATGATCTCTCCGCCGACGGGGTGGACATTCTGCGGCACGGCAAGGGCCTGACGGTAGACGTGAAGGTCGGCCTCAAGCCCGCAGAGCTGCAGGCCATCGTCGGCGACTACGACGCGCTGGCGGTGCGCAGCGCGACCAAAGTGACCGCCCAAATCATCGAAGCGGGGAAGCGCTTGCGCCTCGTCGGTCGCGCCGGCGTGGGAGTGGACAACATCGATCTCGAGGCGGCGAATAAACGCGGCATCGTGGTGATGAACACCCCGGGAGGCAACACCATCACCGTGGCCGAGCTGACGGTGGCGATGATGATGGCCATCTCCCGCCACATCGCCCAGGCCACCGCGAGCATCAAGGGCGGTAGGTGGGAGAAGAAGAAGTTCCAGGGCCGCGAGCTGTTCAACAAGACGCTGGGCGTGATCGGCATCGGCAACATCGGCTCGGTGGTGGTGGACCGCTGCCTGGGAATGAAGATGAAGGTCATCGCCTATGACCCGTTCATCTCTCCCGAGGCGGCCAAGCGCATGGGCTGCGAGCTGGTGACGCTCGACGAGGTCTTGCGCCGCGCCGACTACGTGTCGATTCACGTACCGCTCACCGAGCAGACCAAGAACCTGGTCAACAAAGACGCGCTGGCGAAAATGAAGAAGGGCGCCTTCTTGGTGAACTGCGCGCGCGGAGGCATCGTCGACGAGGCGGCGCTGGCCGAGACGCTGACCTCAGGGCAGCTGGGCGGAGCGGCGTTCGACGTCTTCGCCACCGAGCCGGTGTCTCCCGACAACCCGCTCCTTCGGCTCGACAACTTCATCTGCACTCCGCACCTGGGCGCATCCACCGAAGAGGCGCAGCAGAACGTGGCCACCGCGCTCGCCGAGCAGATGGTCGACTATTTGGTGCACGGCACCATTCGCAACGCGGTGAACGTTCCCTCGGTGTCGCGCGAGCTCCTGGAGAAGTTGGGCCCCTGGCTCATGTTGGCGCATCGGTTGGGCGAGCTCGCGGGGCAGCTGGGGCCGGAGGGCGTCACCGGGGTAGAGGTCACCGCCACCGGAGAGATCAAGGAGCAGCCCCTCAAGCCCATCACCGTGCAGGCGCTCAAGGGCCTCTTGTCTCAGGTGTGGGGGGAGGCGGTGAACGAGGTGAGCGCCCCGGCGTTGGCCAAGGAACGCGGCATCGAGGTGCTGGAGCAGCGCAGAGGCGAGCACGAAGAGTTCGCCTCCACCCTCTCGCTTCGGGTGAGAGGAAAGGTCGAGGTGCTGGTGGAGGGCACGGTGTTCGGTCGCCGCGACCCGCGCATCACCCGCGTCAACCAGTTCGAGATCGAGGCCGTGCCCAGCGGAACGCTGATCGCCATTCACAACCGCGACGTGCCCGGCGTGGTGGGCAAGGTGGGTACCCTGCTCGGTGACGAGAAAGTGAACATCGCCCGCATTCACCTCTCCCGCGACCGTGGGGAAGCGTTCTCGCTCATCAATCTGGACAGCGAGCCTCCCACCCGAGTGGTGGACGGAATCAAAGCCATTCCGGGCGTGATGAGCGTGCGCCTGATTCGCCTGTAGCGCCTACTTTCTCCCTTTAGGCACCTTCGCCGGCGCCGGAGAAGGGAAGTTCTTCACCAGCACTTCCTTGGCGTTTTCGCGCAGGCGCTGGGAGTCGGCTTTCTCCGCGACGGCAACCAACGTTTCCTTGGCGTCTTTGGTCTTCACCTCGTCGAGCAGCCGAAGAAAGCGCGCCTTCATGTCGTCGCCGAAATCGGTGTTGGAAAGGACGAAGTCGCGCACCAAGAGGGCGGCGTCGGGCGAGCTCTTCACGGTGTAGTTGTCCCATAGGCGCGACAGCACGTTTCGCGCGAGCTCGTTGTTCCCCGGCGCGTCCTTGAGAAGGTCGCGAATCGCCGGCACCACCTCGGGGTTCTCCACCGCTCCCAGTGCCTCGGCCGCTGCCTTGAAGAACGGGTAGCCGCGTGTCTTTTGGGTGTTCACCGCGGCCCGCAGCGTCGCCAGCGCGATGGTGTCTCCCAGCCGCGCGGTCCCCGCCGCCAGCCCGGGAAGGTAGTTCAAGTCGATCTCTCTCCTGGCGATCTCCTCGAGGAGGTAGCTCCGCGCCTCGGTGGAGTCGAACTTGCCCAAGAGCTCCATCGCCGCCCGCCGCACCCGGATGAGCCCGAACGCGTCTTCGGGTAGGCCGGTGGGGCGCTTCGCCAACGCGAGCACGTGCGGCCCAAGCTCGCTCGGCAGCCGCTTCCACTTGGCGCTCGCCAATCGGTTCATCACCGCCTCGCGCACGTAGGGAGAGGGGTCCTTGTTCAAGGCGTCGATGAGGGCTCCCATTGCTGCGTCGGTGGGGCGGGTCTCTTCCTTGGCGTCGGGGTTGACCAGCTCGCCCATCAAAGACATCTGCGCAAGCATTCGCCACACCGGGTCGGGGTCGCTGCGCGCGGCCAAAATCCACTGCTGCTCGCCGATGGCGGGCGCGTAGATCTTCGCCAGCGCGGCGCCGCCCTTGTTCCAGTTCACCCACTGCGGCAGCGCGGGGACGGAGATTTTCGCGGTCACCACCGGTTTGTCGATCACCAAGGTGTGCTCCTGGTGGTAGCTCGGCTCGAGCTCGCGGTGGACGACGATGGGCAGCTTGAAGACGAACGGCCCCTTCTCGCCCGGGTGGTTGGGCTGCTGGCGCACGGTGATGCTCAGCTGGCCGCCCGCGTAAGCCGTCTCGGTCCACAGCACCGGGTAGCCGCGCTTCTTGAGCCACGCGTCTTTGAAGGCGCGCAGCTCCGAGGCCTTCTTGGAAGAGACGCCCACCGCGGCGAAGAACTGCTCGGAGGTCGCGTTCCCCAGGGCGTGCTTTTCCAAGTACGCCTTGAGGGCCTTCCTCATCTCGTCGCGGCCGATCCACTGCTCGAGCATGCGTAAGACGTGAGCGCCTTTTTGATAGGAGATGGCGTCGAACACATCCTCGGGAGAGGGCGCGCCCTTGGGCACCAAGGGGTGCGAGCGCGGCCCGTCTTCGTGGCGCAGGTAGTCGACGAAGGTGTCGTAGGCGACGTCCACGTCGACGTAGTCGTTGTCGTAGTAGGCGTCTTCGGTGAGGCGACCCAAATACGTGGCAAAGCCCTCATTGAGCCAGGTGTCGTCCCACCACTTGCAAGTGACGTAGTCACCGAACCACTGGTGCGCCAGCTCGTGCGCCACCAGAGCGGTGATGCGCGCGCGCCCCACGATGTGGTTCTGGTGCTCGAGCACCAACCCGTTTTCCCGCTGCATCACCAGGGTGGTGTTCTCCATGCCGCCCCAGATGAAACGCGGCACCGCCACTTGGTCGAATTTGTCCCACGGGTACTTCACCCCCACGAATGCGGCCTGAAACTGGAGCGCATGTTGGGTCGCATCCTTGGCGATGAAGGCACGGTCTGCCTGGCCCTTGCCGACGTGGAGGGTCGCTGGCACCTCCCCACCCACCTCCACCTCTTCGAATTCGCCCACCGCCACTGCCACCAGGTAGGTCGAGTGCGGCATTTGTTGTTTCCAGTGCACCCGACGCAGGTTCTCGCCCTCGGCGGAGAACGCCTCGTCCTTCAGCTGCTGGCCGTTGGAGAGCACCCGGTAGCGGCCGTCCACCACCGCGAACAGCTCGGTGGTCGCCTTGTCGTCGGGCTGATCGTTGCAAGGAAAGAAGCGCGGCGCGCCGTGCGGCTGGAAGTGGGTGAAGTACGAGGGGAGCCCGCCTTCGTTCTCGACGACGAAGAGCCCCTCGTGCGCCGCGCTGGCCTTGCCGGTGTAAGCAAGCTCGACCACCGCGTCCTTTCCAGGAGGCAATGCCTTGGGCGCCTTCACCGTCAGACGGCCCATGCGTTCGGAGGCATCTTCCTTGACTCGGAAGGTGGCGGCGGCGCCGTTCACGCTGGCGGAGCCGATGCTCAGCCCGAAAGCATCGAGCTCGACTTCGGTCAACGCGCGCTTGGGACGCAAGGTGACCTGCACCTTGTTTTCGAAAGTGCCGCCCTCCTTCAGGCGAAAGTCGATGCGGTAGTGCTGCGCGTCGTAGGGCCGGCTCTTGGGCGTGAAGGCGGTCGTCGGCTTGGCCGCCGTCAATGAGAGGAGAATGAGGGCGTGGAACATGGGGGCGGACCCTAGTGCATCACCGCAACAGGGGGACTTACTTTTCTTGCACCAACTGGCGAGGAGAGAACATGAGCCGCCGACAAGACCTGCCGCCTGAGCACCCGCCTGCCCCTTCTGCTGCCGCCCCGGAGCTCCAGGGGTCGCCCATCGGTGCTCTCCCCGTGGCAGAAGAGCCGTACCGTCCCTCGCGCCCCCGCGAGCTGCTCGAGGACGCCCGGCGGCGGGTGCGCGCGGTGAAAAACGCCGGAGAAGACCTGGCCGCGGCGACCGCTCGCTTGCTCCGCTTGCCGATGGAGGCGGGAAAGCTCATGGCGCGCAAGATGTTTCCCCGGCGTGCCTGAGCTGACCATCGCCTCGTACAACATCCACAGCGGGATCGGCACCGACGGGAAGTTCAACCTGCACCGCGTGGGCGAGGTGCTACAGGAGATCGGCGCGGACATCGTCGCCTTGCAGGAGTGCGGCGACTTTCGCGGTCACACCGATCACGAGGAGCACCCCGAGCTGCTCGCCCAGATGCTCTCGCTGCACATGGCGTTCGGGCCCAACGTCATTCAGAACGGCCGGCGCTATGGCAATGCCATTCTTTCGCGGCTGCCCATCTTGCGCTCGCACAACTACGATTTGTCTTTTCGGGATCGCGAGCCTCGCGGAGCGCTGCGCTGCGATCTCGACCTGGGCAACTCCAAGCCGTTGCATGTCTTCTGCCTCCACCTGGGGCTGCGGGTGGGAGAGCGGCGCGCCCAGGAGACGCGGCTTCTTTCCGCCGACATCTTCCGCGATGCGATGCGGGAGGACCCGGTCATCGTCTGCGGCGACTTCAACTATTGGTGGAGCGGCCCTGTGCCCGCGCTGGTGCGCCACTCCATTCACGACGCGGCGCTCCGCTTAGGAAGGCTTCAGCGCACCTACCATTCGCGGCTTCCCTTCTTGCGGCTCGACCGCATCTTCGTCGACGACGGGGTGCGGCCGCTGAATGTGTGGGCCCACAAGAGCGCGCTCGCCTCCCGCGCGTCGGACCATTTGCCCATCGTGATGCGCTTCGAAGCGCCGCCGCCGCAGCTTTTCTCCAGCCAACACCTGAGGCGGCAAACGCCGTAAGCTCGTTGTCGCCGCCGCACATCGGTGGCTACCCTGGTCCTTCGTGTCTCCCTCGAACGCCAACGGCAGCCTCTCTGGGCACTTGAACCAGCTCGCCGAGGGGCTGGGCCGGCTCTTCTCGCACCACCTCCAGCTCGCCAAGCTCGAGCTCTCTGGCGACGCCCAGGCGATTGGCGCGGCAGTGGCCAGGTTGGCCGTGTTCATTCCCTTCGTCGTGGTGGGGTACGCCTTCCTCTGCGCCGGGGTGGCGCTGCTCTTGCTTCGCCTGATGCCTGCATACGCCTCGGCGCTCCTTGTCGGGGGAATCAACGTGGTGGGCGGAGGAGTGGGCCTCTACGTCGCCTCTCGCAAGCTCAAGGGTCGCGAGGTGATGAAGGAGACGGTCAGCGAGTTTCGGGCCAGTGCCGCCGCGCTCGCCCACGCGCGCGAGCTACCCCGTCTGGAGGGCCCTGATGCCCGCTGACCCCCCGGTGAAAACGAGCCCCGAGGCGTTGCGCGCCGAGATTGCCAGGGCGCGCGCGCAGGTCATCTCCTCCGCGGTGGCGCTGCGTGAGGAAGTGGCACTGCGGGTCGACTGGCGCGCTTGGGTACGGCGTCACCCCGGCTGGTGCCTCGCCGGCGCCTTCACCGTTGGACTTCTCATCGGCTGCCGCAAGAAATGACTCGAAGACAAGGAGCAACCCCATGGAAGCGATGCCACAGGAAGAGCTCGAGCAGCGTGCCCGCGAGCTGCAGGCGCGGCTGGCGCCCAAGCTCGAGCATGCCAAAGCCACCTTGAGCGACTGGAACACCCGGGTCACCACCTTCGTTCGCCAAAACCCCGGCACCTGCCTGTTGGGAGCGCTCGCAGTGGGTTACGTGGTGGGCAAGTTGGCCTCGCGCCGATGAAAGGAGAAGGGATGAATCCCCCGGAAACCCCCATGGGCAACGGCGCCGAGTCACGCGATGGCCCCGGCGTGGCACAGCGGGTGGGCCAGCGCGGTGAGTCGGCGCACCAGCTCTACAGCGAGGCGCGCGGCGCGGTGGAGGACTTGTCCCACGCCCTCGACTTGCGCGGGCGTGTGCAGAAGCACCCTTACGGCATGCTCTTCGCGGCCGCCGGCGTGGGCTACGTGCTCGGCGGAGGCTTGTTTACTCCACTCACCGGTCGCATCTTGCGGCTCGGTATGCGGCTGGCAGCCCTCCCCTTGGTGAAAGAAGAGCTCCTCACCCTCGCAGAGGCGGCGGTCGATGGCTTCGTCCGAGGGGCACAAGAGGGGACGCCGAGCCAGGGCCCTGCAACGCCCGACCCGTCGAAAGGTCCCGCCCCTACCTGACCGGCACCGTCATTCGTCAACCCCAAGCAGTGGAGGTAAGCCATGTGGAGCAAGCTCAAGGAGCTCAAAGACCTGGACAAGGACGACGTGCTGGAGGTGCTGGGGCTGCAAAGTCGCCGCACCGCGGTCGACTACCTCTTGCCTGCGGTGGGCATCTTCAGCGTCGGTGTCTTGGTGGGGGCGGGTATCGGACTCCTGCTCGCTCCCAAGCCCGGCGCCGAGCTGCGTCACGACCTGCGTGAGCGCCTGACCGGCGGCCCCGACCAGCTGAAGGGCCAGTTCCCCCCCGAGGCGCGTGCTCCCTCTCCCCTTGGGAGAGGGCCGGGGTGAGGGATAATGCGGACATGCCTAGGTGGTGCTTCGCCGCCGTCGGTTTGCTTTTGGCCTGCGTCGCTCATCGCCGGCTCGAGCAGGTGCAAGCGCTCTCCGACGAGGGCAAGGAGCTGTACAGCAAGTACCGTCAGTTCATGACCGAGGGACAGCAAGACCAGTTTTTGGACTTGCCCTCCGACGAGGAGCGCGGCCAGTTCATCGCCGCTCTGAAAATCGAAGAACGGCTGGCCCGCTACCCCAGGTACATCCAAGAGGCGATCTGGTCGCAGGAGGTCGTCCCCGGAATGGACCGCGAGGCGGTCTTGCTCACCTGGAGCACCCCGATGCTGCGGGAGTGGGACGAGCAAGAGCTCGCCAAGGGCAACGAGGTCGAGCGCTGGAGCTACCGGCGCTTCGACCAGCTCGTTCAGGTCATCCTCACCAACGGGGTGGTGACATCGGTGGAGCGCGCGGAGACCCAACAGTGAGCGCGCTTTTGCACATCGGCGAAGCGGCGCTCACCCGGGTCCGCACCATCGAGACCCTGGAAGATGCCTACCGGGCCTGGGCGGAGCTGCGGCTTCAGCACGCCGCCTCGCTGGTGAGAATCTCCGAGGAGCGGCGCCAGCTCCACGAGCAGGGCAACTTCCTCATGGGCGCGGCGCGGGCGGCCAGCGGCGAGTTTTCGGGCGCGAGCGCACCGGGTGAGACGGCGCTCGCCGAAAGCGGGGCGCTGGAGCGGTACCTCGCCGACGCGGAAAGCCGGCTGAGCGCGGCCCGCCGCGAGCTCGACGCCCGCGCCGACGGCGAAGCCGAAGGGTACGCCGCCGCCTTCGCACAGATTCGCAGCACCTTGCGGGAACGCATCGAGCGCTTCCTGACGACGGTGCGCCCCAAGCTGCACCTCTTTCTGCGCCCGGCGGGCCCGGGGCGAAAGATTCTTCACCTGGCGCGCGTGAGCGGGGATGCGCCGGTGCTCTTGCTCTACCTCTTCGGTCGCCGCATTCCTTCGCGCTACGACTTTCTCTTCGACGACTCCACCGACGAGGTGGGGCTGCCCCCGCCGCCGCTCTATGCCGAGGAGGGGGTGGAAAGCGCCGACATTCGCCCCACCGCGGCCGCCTTGCGCGCGCGCGTGGAAGCCCAAGGCGAAGTGCTCCCTGCCAAGGGCTTCCTCCCGGTGTTCGTGCCCATCGACGGCGGCGAAGCGTTTTACCGGCTGCTCCAGCGCGGCCCGGTGCTGGAGGTCGAGATCCAGGACGGCGAGCACTTTCGCCACCTCCTCTTCGAGGTCGAGGCTGAACGCTTCGCCGGGCACCTCTTGCGCCTGAAGCTCGAGGGAAAGCTCGAGCTGGAGTTGGAGGCGGGTTGAGCCTACTTGGTTCGCACTACGCCCACGTCGGCGGTGCCCGCCAGAATCGCCGAGCCGGTGAACAGGTTGTCGGACTTGGGCCCGCCTGACTTCACCGACTGAAAGACGATGAGGTAGGTGCGGTCGAGCGCGGGGAAGGCCGTGCCCGGGAGAGTGACCGAGGTCTTCTTCCAGTCCGAAGGCAGGGCGATGAGCTTGAGAAAGTCGAGTGGCGTTTGCGGCACGTTGGAGTACGTCGGCTCGCCGCGCTCGCCGTTCTCGCCCAGAGGCACCACGGTGACGAACCCCAGGTTGCGCTCCTTCCCCGGGGGCGGGTCGGGACGCACGAAGGTGAAGGAGGTGTTCACCGGCTGCTCGATGTAGCCCTTGGGCGGGTGCAGCGCGCCGATGCGCTCGAGCGGAGGGACGGCCTCGACCTCACCCACGTAGGTCTCCCCCTCGTGGACGACACGGAACTCGTAGTTGGCGCCTTCGGAATAACGAAAGCTGGAGTCTTCGACGCTGGTCTTCGAGTAGTTGCCGCTGCCGTCGTTGTTCAGCGTCACCGCCGTGCCACCCGCGGGGAGCACGCTCGCCGTGGCGTTGGAGAGCGGCTGGGGCGGCGTGTCGAGGCTCTCGCTCGTGCGCATGCCGAAGAAGACGAACGCCCCGGTGTGAGAGGGAATGGAGAGCACGCCGCCGTCGAAGGTCGCTCCGGCGTCCAGCCCGCCTCCGTCGAAGCTGCCGGCGTCGAAACCGGAAAACGCCAGGGGGTCGACGTCCACCGGCGGGGTGGCGAGCAACGTCGCCACCATCACGTGGGGGGAACGCAGCTGGTTCGAGGTCTTCTGGAGGTCGCAGGCGAGCGGCCAGGCGAGGAGGGCACAGACCGCGGTGAGAAAGAGAGTTTTTCGCATAGGGGAGTGAAGGCAAGCCGGCCTTTGGAATTCGTGCGCCAGCATAACAGGGCTATCCTTTCGCGCACGGTGCTCAACCCCTTTCAGTCGGCCTGGAGGCCCTTCCTTCAGAAGTTCGGCTTCGCTTTCCTCTGGGCTGCGCTCTTCGGCGCCCTCTTCGGTGGCCTGGTGTACTTCCGGGTGCCACGCGCGGCGCTGGAGGGGGACCCGAATTGGCACCAGCGGCTGCGCCTTTGGTTGGAGGCGGTCGAGCTGTGGACCTACGACTGGCGGGTGCGCGAGTTGGGGGCGGCCTCGGCGCGCTCCGATGCGGTGGTGCCGGTGGTGATCGACGATGACACCTTGGCCAACGCCCGCGAGAGCTCCTCGTTGCTGCTCGCCGCTCAGCCCTGGCCACGCGAGGTCCTCGGGGGCCTGGCCGATCAGCTCCAGCGTGAGGGCGCCACCCTGGTGCTTTTTGATTTGGCGCTCACCGATCTTTCGCCTCGCTCCTGTCCGTCGCCCATGGTGCGCGGCGATGAGCAGCGCTACGCCGACGACGAGAGTCTGCGCTCGCTCCTCGATCGTCACCCCGGCGGCTCGCTGCTCACCTTCACCTGGAGCTCCGCCGCCGAGCGCCCGGCCGAAAAGGAGCTGCGGCCCTATCTGCTCCTGGTGGAAAGCCGCCGGTCGCTGGATGAGGCACGCGAGCAGGTGCGCCGCATCTTGGCCGAGCGCGCCCCTGCGTTCCTGGTGCCCAACGGCGATCAGGTGCAGCTGTGGGTGGGGGTGGCGTCGGAGCAGCGCGGCAAGGAGCTCTTCGAGGCCTGGAACCTCAAAGGCAGCCCCACCCTCCGCCAGCGCACCGCCGCCGATCGGGCGCACGAGGTACCGCCGTGGCGGCTCCTGGCCTCCCTCTCCGAGGTGAAGGTCGAGGGGCTGAAGGTCGCCAAGCTGCCGCGTGCGCGTTCGCTGGAGGGCCCGGTGCCGGTGCTGCTCTCGGAAGGGAGCCAGTACGGGGCCGCGACGACGCGCGCCGACCCGGACGGCTTGGTGCGCGCTTACCCGCATTTTCTCCATTTCGTTCCCGACGAAGGGAAAGGTTACGTGTTGCCCTCGGCGCCCATCGCCGCGGCAATGCAGCTCGCCGGCTCCCGCTCGCTGCGGTACGCCGACGGGAGGCTGTTCATCGGGGAGAAGTACTCCGTCCCCATGGACGAGAGCGGGTACGCGCTCATTCGCTGGGATGCCGTCGAGGTGGGGCGCGGAGCGAAGGGTTCGCTCAAACGCTCGTTGTCGGTGTGGCGGGTCCTGGTCAACCTGCTCGATCACAATCTGCGCCGGGGGCTGGCCCATCACGACAACGACCTGACGGGACGGGTGGCGGTGCTCTCCGATGCGTCGACCCGCTCGGGAACATCGCACTTGACGCCCATTGGCCTCACCCCCAGCAGCGCGGTGCTCGGGCAGGCGCTGGTGAACATTCTTCGCTCCGACGGCATCAGCCGCGCCTCGCCCAGGCTCGACCTCCTTCTCACCGGGGTGTTTGCCTTGGTAGGTGCCGTTCTCGCCGTGGCCTTCTCCACCGTCTCGAGGGCGCGCGCGGGCCCCGTGTCATACGGCTTGGCGCTCGGCGCTGCGGGCGGGGTGTACCTGTGGGTGGCGCGGCAGATCTTCCTCCAAGAGGGAAGGTGGATCGCCGTCGCCGGGCCGCTCTTGGCCATGTCGGCCACCTTCCTCGCCGCCAGCGGCTATGCGGTGGTGCTCGAGCGTCGGATTCGCGAGCTCATCATCGGGGCGCTGGGCCGCTACGTGCCCCCCGACGTCGCTTCGCGCCTGCAGCGCGATTTGGCGCTGATGCGTCCGAAGCGAAAAGTAGTGACGGTGTGCTTCACCGACATCGAGGGCTTCGGAGCACTCGCCGGCAAGCTCACTCCCAAAAAGCTGGTGGCGCTGCTCAACGAGTTCTTCACCGAGATGTCGGCGGTGGTGCAGGAAAACCGCGGGCAGGTGGACAAGTACGTCGCCGACTCGCTCATGGCGTTCTGGGGAGCGCCGGTGCAGCACGACACCCACGCCGAGTCCGCTTGCGAGAGCGCTTTGATGATGCGCGAGGTGCTGAAGCGGCGCCGCGACGACTGGGAGAAGCGCTACGGCCATCGGCTGGAGTTTCGCGCCGGCATCAACACCGGCGAGGCGGTGGTGGGCGACATGGGCGCCGAGCAAAAATCGAACTACACCGCGATGGGGGCCCCGGTGGCGTTTGCCTCGGAGCTGGAGGCCCTCAATGAGAAATACGGCACCTTCATCCTCGTGGGTCAGGCGACCTGTGAGGCCGCCGCCGGCCGGTTCGTTTTTCGCGAGGTCGACCGCTTCTTCGAGGGCGCCACCACCACACGCATCTTCGAGCTCTTGGGGCGCAAAGGCGCGCTGGGTGAGGAACAGGCGCGCTTCCTGGCGCGGCACGAAGAGGCGTTGGCGGCTTACTACGACCGTCGATTCGGCGAGGCTGAGGAGAAGTTCGAAGAGATCGTCAAGGACAACGGCGACTTGCTCGCCCGTCGCTACGCCGGCCGGTGCAAGCAGCTCCTCTCATCGCCGCCTCCCGAGAGCTGGGAGGGTGTGTACACCGGGCCGGAGATCGAGCTGCGTTGAAGCGGCGGCGGTAGGCACGCGCCAGGTTCGACGGTATACCTTCGAGACTTCGACAACCGGTCAAGGAGGCACCGTGCAGCTCAATCAACTGAAAGTCATCGTCACTGGCGCCGCGCAAGGCATGGGCGCTCACTTCGCCACCCGGCTGGCCGAGGCCGGGGCGCAGGTCACGGCAGGAGACGTCAACGAGGCAGGGCTGGCTGCGTTGCCCAAGGGCGTTCACCGGCGCAAGCTCGACGTCTCCAACGAGGCCGACGTCACCTCCTTCGCGGCTTTTGCGTTCGACGCCATGGGCGGGCTCAACGGGCTGGTGAACAACGCCGGCATCTTGCGCGACGGGCTACTCGTCAAGCGGGACAAGAGCACTGGCCAGGTGACCAAGTTGGCCACCTCCGACTGGAACGCGGTGCTCGGCGTCAACTTGACCGGCGCAACGCTGATGGTGCGCGAGGTGGTGGCGCGCATGGTGGAGAAGGAGCAGCGCCCCGGGGTCATCGTGAACATGTCGTCGATCGCCCGGCACGGAAACCGCGGGCAGTCGAACTACGTGGCGGCGAAGGCAGCGCTGGCGGCCAACACCGTCACCTGGGCCAAGGAGTTTGGGCCGTTCGGCATTCGCGTGGGCGCCATCGCGCCGGGAATGATCGAGACCCCGATGACCCAGGGGATGAACCAGAAGGCACGCGACGCGCTGGTGGCCGCGGTGCCGGTGGGCCGGGTGGGTGTGCCCGAGGACATCTGGGTGGCGGTGAAGTTCGTGCTCGAGTGCGACTACTTCAACGGCCGCACCATCGACGTCGACGGCGGTCTGAGCATGTGACCGAAGGGTTATTTGTTTTCGCCCTTGCGCAGGTCGTCTTCTTTCGAGGGGTCGCCCAGAAGCTCAGTCACCGTCCGGTCGGCTCCGATGTGCTCGGCCACCACGCGCTCCATCGCCGGAGGGTTCATCGCTCCGTAGTAGGCCTCGCCCTCGAAGCCCATGAGCTGAAAGTCCTCACGGGAAAACGGGTCTCGCTTCTTGCCGGTGTCCTCGCGCACCACCACGTTGGGGCCCAGGTGGCATAAGCCGTAGCACCCGCCCCGGTAGACCTCGCAGCGTGGCGTCAGGCCGGCCTTGCCCACCGCCTCGCGGGCGGCGGCGAACACCGCGTCGGCCCCGTTGCGCTTGCAGTCGGGGCCCTTGCAGACGGAGAGGCGGTACTTCTTCACAGCGCCAACGGTATGGACTTTGCCCCTCGGTGGGAAGCTGCTTTCTTCGACCCCTTCCATGGGCGAGAAGCACTTCCGAGGCCTCGGCGGCATTCGCCGCGCATTCGCCACCCCGTCGGCGCTGACGATGCTCTTTTTGGGCTTTGGCAGCGGGCTTCCGTTTCTCCTGGTGGGGGGAACGTTGTCCACCTGGCTTCGCGACACGGGAGTGGGGCTCACCGCGATTGGGCTCATCAGCTATGCGAGCTTCTTCTACGCGCTCAAGTTCTTCTGGGCGCCGCTGGTCGACCGCTGGGCGGTGCCCCTGTTCCGCAAGCTGGGGAGGCGCCGCAGTTGGCTTCTTACCTCGCAGCTTCTCCTCCTCGTCGCGCTGGCAGCGATGGGCGTGAGCGACCCGGCGGTCTCCATCACCGCCTTCGTCGCGCTGGCAGCGGTGGCTTCGTTCGCGGGAGCGACGCAAGACATCGTGGTCGACGCCTACCGCATCGAGATCGCCCCCGCCGAAGCGCAGGCCGCGCTCGCCGCGACGTACACGTTGGGATACCGGGTGGCGCTCATCCTCTCCGGCGCCGGCGTCCTCTACCTCGCGGAGCTTTCCAGCTGGCGCCTCGCCTACCTCGCGATGGCGGGGCTCTTCCTCCTACCCATCGGGGCCACCCTGCTCGCGCGCGAGCCTGAGCGGGTGGCCGACGTCGGCAGGGCGCCTACCCTCGTGGGCAGCTTCCTGCAGCCGTTCCTCGAGTTCTTTTCCCGCAACGGGCTTGTGCTTGGGCTGGCGCTGCTCGCCTTCGTCGGGCTCTTCAAGTTCCCCGATCAAATCATCGGCGTGCTTTCCGGCCCTTTCTATTTGGACTGCGGCTACAGCAAGGCGGAGATCGCCACCGTCTCCAAGCTCTACGGGGTGTGGGTGGGGGTCGCCGGCGCGTTTCTCGGAGGGGCGGGCGTGGCGATGTTTCGCATGAGGCCCGTGCTCGTCCTCGCGGCGATCGCCGTGGCCGTCTCCAATCTCGCTTTTCTCCTGATGGCCCAGTTTCCGGCGCAGCTGTGGGCCTTCGTGGTGGCCATCTCGGCGGACAACCTCTCGCAGGGCCTCGCGGGCACCGTGCTGGTGGCGTTCATGTCCTCTCTCACCCATCGGCACTTCACCGCGACGCAGTACGCGCTGCTCGTGTCGCTGGCCAACCTGCCGGGCAAGCTGGCGGCGGGAGTGTCGGGGATGATCGTCGAAGCGAGCAGCTACGGCGCCTTCTTCCTGCTCAGCGCGCTCTCGGTGGTGCCAGCCCTGCTCTTGCTCACGTGGCTGGGGCAACGCCTCGATGCCCAGCCGGTCGTGCTGGTGGCGGACGGGGTTACTTGATCCGTGGGGGTAGATCTCCATGCCCACCCGGGTGTCGAGTGCATCGGGCGTGAAGAGGCAATAGACTTTCAAATGCGAGGTTTCAATGCGCATTCCCGGCAAACGGCCAGCCACCTACGAGGACTTGAAGGCCGTCCCCGATACGATGATCTCTCAGATCCTCGACGGAGAGCTTATCGCAACGCCACGGCCGGCGTTCGGACACGCGGCGGCCACGACGGCATTGAGCGGCGAGCTTTCGGGTCCGTTCCATCGAGGGAGAGGAGGCCCTGGTGGTTGGTGGATTTTCTACGAGCCCGAGCTCCACTTGGGCCGCGACATCCTCGTTCCCGACCTGGCCGGTTGGCGACGCGAACGCATGGTCAAGCCACCCGCACCAAACGAGCCATTCGTTACCCTCTCGCCCGACTGGGTCTGCGAGGTGCTATCGCCGTCAACGGTCAGCCTCGATCGGGTGAAGAAGAAGCACATCTATGCACGCGAGCGTGTGCAATATGTGTGGTTCGTCGACCCCATCGGCAAGACGCTCGAGGTCTTCAAGCTGCAGGACGGCGAAATCTGGATCGAGCTAGGGACTCATGCGGGCGATGAGAAAGTTCGCGCGGAACCCTTCGACGCGATCGAGCTCGAGCTCTCGGCGCTCTGGCTCCCCGAGGAACCCGCCTAAGGTTACTTGAAGAACTTGGTGACGTGCACCTGCTTCTGGGTGTCGACCTCGAAGCGCGGTGTGCTGGACGCGGACGCCTGGATGCGGGTGTGCGCCTCCTTGTGCACCTCCTCGGGAGCCGGCGACGCGTCACGCTTGTACCAGGGGTCGGAGGGGTGGGTGACTGCCGGCCCCTTGAGCAGCTTGGGGATGTCGTAGACGAAGCCCTGCCGGGTGTACTCCGAGGGGGTGTGGGTGTACGTGTCCATGCGAATCGCGTCCTTGGGGCAGGCGTCGACGCACAACCCGCACACGATGCAGCGCAGCTCGTCGATGACGAACTGGGTGGGGAATTTCTCAATCACCCGCGAGGCGCTCTGGGGGACCGCGTCCTCGTACTCCCCGGCTTCGATGTAGATGCACTGCGCAGGGCAAATGGTGGCGCACATGTAGCAAGCCACGCAGCGCGGCTTTCCGTCCTCCCGCGGCACCAACCGGTGCAGCCCCCGGTAACCAGGCGGGTAAGGGACTTTCTCCTCGGGGTACTGCACGGTGGAGACCAGGTTGGTGCCGGTGCGGTCCACCACGCTGGGGTTCATGTCGCGGGTGCCGAAGAGGTTGCGCAGGAAGTGGCGGGTGGTCACCGCCAGCCCGCGCAAAAGCTCGGGGAGGAACGTGCGAACGCGAACGTCTTCGGTTTCGCTGTGGACGGGCTTGAAGGACATGAGCCGTGTGGAACCTTAGTGCGGGTGAGCGGCGGGTGCACCCTGCGCGGGAGCGGGCGCTTCATGCGCTTGTGCACTTGGGTAGCGCGAGAAGGCCAGCCCGAGGATGACGGCAATCTCCACCATGCCCACCAAAGCGAGGGTGCGCAGCGTCGGGTCCCATAAGACCAGCGCCCCGGAGACGAAGACGTTGGCGAGCCCCAAAGGAAGAAGCATCTTCCACCCCAAGGCCTGAATCTGGTCGTAGCGAAAGCGCGGGAAGGTCCAGCGGATGGCCAGCTGCACCCAGCACAAGAAGAGCACCTTCACCCAGAACACCGTGCCCAGGGTGGCGCCGTACAGAACCGGATGGTCCACCGAGAGCGTGGCGCGCAGCCATTCGCCGCCGAAGGGCAAGTGGTACCCGCCGAGGAAGACCGCGGTCGTCACCGCCGAGAGAACGACGATCTCCACGAACTCCGAGATCATGAACATGCCGAACTTCATCCCCGAGTACTCGACGAAGTAGCCGATGATCTCCGACTCGCCTTCGGGCACGTCGAAGGGCGCGCGCTTGGTCTCGGCGAAGGCGGCGGCGAAGAAGCCCACGAAGCCCAAAGGCTGAAGGAGGATTCCCCAGCGGGGCAGACCGAGGTCGAAGCCGCCGCCTTGGGTGAGCCGCCAGAGGTAGGGGGCCTGGACCTCGGCCATCCCGTCTGCTCCCGCCAGCCGCACGGTGGAGAAGGCGAGCATCATGCCCACCAGCGACAGCCCGAGCGCGACTTCGTAGCTGATCATCTGCGAGGCGGCCCGCACTCCGCCCAAGAGCGCGAACTTGTTGTTCGACGACCAGCCGGCCAGCGAGGTGCCGTACACCGCCAGCGAGGCGATGGCGAAGACGTAGAGAAGGCCGAAGTCCGGGTTGGCCACCACCATCTGCACCTCTTTGCCCCAGGCGAAGACGGTGGGGCCGGCGGGCACGATGGCGAAGAGGGCGAACACCGGTGCGAAGGCGAGGATGGGCGCCAGGTTGAAGAGGAAGCGGTTGGCGGCCGCGGGGATGAAGTCCTCCTTGAAGAGCATCTTCAACGAGTCGGCGGCGACGTGAGGCAGGCCGGCGAGCGAGCGGTTCGCGATGCCGGGCAGAGCGATGCGCGCGCGGTTGGGCCCGATGCGGTCCTGCATCATCGCGCTCCACTTGCGCTCGGCGAGCGTGAGCAGGGTGGCGATGACCATCACGAAGACGAGCATCAGCACCACCAAGAGGACGAGGGCGCTGGCGCCGGGGAAGAGCCCATGCACCGCCGCGGCGAGCGCGTAGGCTCCGGCCATCGCGCCGAAAATCAACGAGAGGATGAAGCCGACGGCGAGAACGACAGTCAGCGCGCGCATCGTCAGATTCCCCTCACCCGCGGCACGCCCTGCTCGCGGTAACCGGGCGGGCGCCCGTCGGCGGCAGCGGGCAGCGGGCTCAACCCCGGCGTCTTCTTTTGCAGCGGCGCCTGGTCCCAATCGACGCTGGCGAACTCCTTCACCGTGCAAGAAAGCGCCTTCCACACCTCGCGGGCGGTGGTGTGCGGCGTCGGCTTGCCCAGCTCGCCCGACAGCTCGCACGCCCAGCGCCAGTGCGGCCAGCTCTCGCCGCGTGCGGGGTATGCGCGACGGAAACGCTGGGTGATGCCTGCCTCCTGGGTGAACGAGCCCTCTTCCTCGACGTGGGGAGTGGCCGCGAGCAGCACGTGTGCTTGCGTGCTCACCGGGCCGACGTTGAAGGCTTGGAGGACGAACAGCTCGAGCTGGGCGAGCGACTTGGAGAAGAGCTCGGCGTCGACGGGTACTTCTCCGCCGATCGCGTACACCGCCTTGACCTTGCCGCTCTCGATGTCGGCCGCGAGCACGTCGACGGCGGCGAGACGCAGCCCCAAGGCAGCGGCGATCCACTCCAGGCCCTTGCGGTTGGGGTTTTTGTCCGCGGTCATCAGGAGATGGTCGGCCTGACCTTCGGGCCGCCCGGACACGTGCACGGTGGAGACGCCCAAGACCTCCTTGGCGAAGGTGAGGCCAGCGAGCAGGTCTTCGTTCGAGGCCAGGGCCGACGCCATCACCGCCAGCCCGGAGGTGTTCACCAGCGGCTCGAGCTTCATCGCTGCGTACTTCACCGCCTCGAGCCGCGCCGCCTCGCGTACGTCAGCGCCGCGCCCGATGGAGGAGGTCAGTACCCTTTCCAGATTCAAATACTTGTACGAGAGCCGGCCCTGGTCGCACATCCAGCTCTTGTTGATCGCCTCGTTCTCCCGGGGACGGTAGCGATAGGTGTCTTGCCCCATGAAGTCCACGTAGATGTTGCAGCCACGCGAGCATCCCGTGCACACCGAGGGCGCCGCGGAGAGGAACCAGGCGCGCGCGCGGAAGCGGAAGTCACGGTTCAAAAGCGCGCCCACCGGGCAGATGTCCACCGTGTTGCCGGCGTAGTTCGAGTCGAGCGGCTGGCCAGGGAAGACGTCGATGCGCTCGTGCGAGCCACGGCCGAAGACTCCCAGCTGCGGCTCTTTGGGTACTTCGTCCATGAAGCGCACGCAGCGGGTGCAGAGGATGCAGCGCTCCTGGTCCAGCACCACCAGCGGCCCCAAGACTTTGCGCTTGTCCTTGAGGACCTTGCCGCCCTCCAGCCGTGAGGGCCGGTGGTCGTAGCGCATGTAGTAATCCTGAAGCTTGCACTCGCCGGCCTGGTCGCAGATGGCGCAGTCCACCGGGTGGTTGAGCAGGAGGAACTCGAGCACCGCGCGCTGGTTGTCCTTCACCTTGGGGGTCTGGGTCTTCACCGCCAGCCCTTCGGTGAGCGCGGTCTGGCACGCGGGGACGAGCTTGGGCGCGTTGGAGACCTCGACCAGGCACATGCGGCAGTTGGCGGCGATGGAGAGGCGAGGGTGGTAGCAGTAGTAAGGAATCTCCGAGCCGGCGCCGCGCGCGGCTTCGATCATGTTGGTGCCCGGCTTGACCACCACTTCCTTGCCGTCGATGGTGGCGGTGACGAAGCCGGGGTTCTTCGGCTGCGGTTTCTGTGGCCCGTTGCTCACTGCTCGACCTCGCCGCCGATCATGTTGATGGTGTCGAAGGTGGGGATGAGGTCGGCAAGCATTCTGCCTTCGATCATTCGGCTCACCCCCGAGAGAATGGCGAAGCCCGGCGCGCGCACGTGGACCTTGTAGGGCCGCCCGCTGCCGTCGCTCACCAGGTACCATCCCAGCTCGCCGTTGGCGGCCTCGGTGCTGTCGTAGACCTCTCCGGCAGGCACCTGCACCCCCTCCATGATGAGCTTGAAGTGCGCCATCACTCCTTCGATGGTGCCGTACACCTCGGGCTTGGGCGGAAGCACGATGCGCCAGTCGTCGATGATCACCGGCCCCTCGGGCAGCTGTTCGAAGGCCTGCCGCACGATGCGCATCGACTGCTTGAGCTCCTCCAAGCGCACCAGGTAGCGGTCGTAGTTGTCGCCGTTCTTCCCCAGCGGCACGTCGAACTCGAGCCGGTCGTAAACCCAGTACGGTTTGGCCTTGCGCACGTCGTAGGCCACTCCGCAGGCGCGCAGGCAGGGGCCGGTGAAGCCGAAGTCGAGCGCGTCACGGTCGGTGATCACCCCGGTGCCCTTCATGCGATCGACGAAGATGCGGTTGCGCGTGAGCAGCGTGTCGACCTCGTCGGCCAGGGAGGCAATCTTGTCGAGAGACTTGAGGACCTTGTCCTTCCAGCCGTCGGGTAGGTCGCGGTTGAGCCCCCCCACCCGGCCGAAGGTGGTGGTCAGCCGCGCCCCAGTGAGCTCGGTGATGCGATCGATGATCAGCTCTCGCGCTTCGATGCCGTAGAGGAAAGCGGAGAAGCCGCCCAGCTCGAGGCCGATCGCGCCGATGCAGGTGAGGTGGTCGGCGATGCGGTGCAGCTCGCTGCCGATGACGCGGATGTATTGGGCCCGCTCGGGAACCGTCAGACCGATGAGCTTTTCGACCGCGTTCAAGAAACCGAAGTTGTTCATCAACGCCGAGACGTAGTTGAGCCGGTCGGTGTACGGCAGGCACTGCGTCCAGGTGACGTTCTCGCAGCTTTTTTGGAAGCCGCGGTGGAGGAAGCCAATCTCCGGGTCGGCGCGGACGATGGTTTCACCCTCCAGCTCGACCTTCATCCGCACGGTGCCGTGCATCGCCGGGTGCGAGGGCCCTAAGTTGACCACCATGTGCTTGGTGGGCAGGTGCGCTTCGAGCTCGCTCTCGGGCGGGTTGGGGTCGTAGTCGGCCATGGAGGTAGGTCAGGCGACGCCGCTGGTGCCGGGGCCGCGGAAGATGTCTTTGAGGGGGCGTTCGGGAATGAGCGGCTGTCGTTCCCGTAAAGCATAGTCCTTGCGCAGCGGGTGGCCCTTGAACTCCTCGTATAGAAGGATGCGCCGCAGGTCGGGGTGCTCGGTGAAGCGGACGCCGTAAAAGTCCCACACCAGGCGCTCCCACCAGTTGGCGCCCTGGTAGATGCCCGCCAGGCTGGGGATTTCCGGCTGGTCTTCAAAGACGCGCACCTTGAGCCGCACGTGCTCGTTACGCTTGAGCGAGTAGAGGAAATAGACGACCTCGAAGCGCGGCGTGGGCTGGGGGAGGTTCAGCCGATCCACCGCGTCGGCGGAAAGGAAGAGGGAGAAGTCGAGCTCAGGAGCGTTCTTGAGGTGGCTGGCCACCTCGCACAAGCGCTCGGCACGAACGACCGCCCACTCGGCCCCGGTGCGGTCGAAATACCGCTCGGAGAAGGCGTCGGGGAACAGCTCGGCGACCTTGTCCAACGCGAACTTGCTCACGAGCTCTCCGCAGCCGTCGACGAACGCGCGCGGGTCATAGCGAGGGGACCTAGCCGCGTCAACGGGGCGCGATAGTCCACCGATTGAGACGGTGGGTCCACGAACATGGAAAAACGGTTGGTTTGGGTTCGATTTCGATTGTTCCGTATTCGAATTCGAATGTTCTGCATTCGATCACCGTTGCGATGTAAAGGACCTTTCATGCGGCGTAATGGTTTTCGCTTCCATCACATTCCAATTCGGTTCCGGCGGGTTCGATGATCGAATGCTCCGTATGATGATGAGCGACCAGAGCCTCCAAGAACGCTTCGCGCCTAGTTCCATTTGCTTTGGCTGCGGGCCGGTCAACCAGAAGGGCTTGCGAATTCGAAGCTTCGAGCAAGGCGATGCCTTGGTGTGTGAGTGGACGCCGCAGAAGCACCACGAGGCGTTCCCGGGCATGCTCAACGGCGGCATCGTGGGTTCTCTGCTCGATTGCCACTCGAACTGGACCGCGGCGGTGCATTTGATGAAGCGGCGCAAGCTCGAGCAACCGCCGGTCACCGTCACCGCGGACTACGCCGTTTCACTCAAGCGCCCCTGCCCCAGCGATAAGCCACTGACGATGAAGGCGCGCGTGGTCGAGTCGGCCGACCCGCGGGTCGTGGTGGAGGCGACGTTGGAATCTGACGGGAAGGTGCGCGCCACCTGCCGAGGGACCTTCATCGCCGTCGAGCCCGGGCACCCGGCGTACCACCGCTGGTAGACGCCATAGATCCTCCGGCCGCGTCGCGCGTTCAAGCCTCTCGCACGGAGGAAACCATGACCCGACGAGGCCTTCTGGCCGCCACGCTGGCGGCGACTCTCTCCTTCACCGCTTTCGCCGACGAGAAGTCGGAGCGCGCCGCCGCCGACCTGCTGCACAAGCGGCTCCAGCACGAAAACCCACAGGACAAGGCGCTCCTCGATGCGGTGAAGGGCAAGGACATTGTCGTGGTCCGCGGGAGCATGGACCAAATCGAGGACGTTCTCCGCGCTGCGCGCATTCAGCACACGGTGATCGACCCCGAACGGGTCGCTCGCTACCCGCTCTCCTCGAGCATGATCCTGATGGTCAATTGCCCCGGCGACATGCCCGAGGCATCGCTTCGACGCATCGAGAAGTTCGTGCGTGCCGGCGGGCTGCTCTACACGACCGACTGGGCGCTGGCGAACGTGGTGCAGCGGCTCTTCCCCAAGACCATCGTCCACAACGGCGGCAGCACCGGAGACGAAGTGGTGCCGGTGCGCATCGACCAACAGAACGACAACCTCATGTCGCGCATGCTCTTGCGCAAAGGAACCGACCCGCAGTGGTGGCTGGAGGGTGGCAGCTACCCGATCAAGATTCTCGACTCCAAGCGCGTGGAGGTGCTCGCCAGCTCGGCGACGATGGGCAAGCGCTACGGCGCCACGCCGGTGGTGGTGCGTTTCCGCCACGAAGACGGCGAGGTGATTCACGTCGTCAGCCATTTCTACCGACAGCTGTCGACCCAGGGACCGGCGGTGGCGGCGAAGGACGCGCAGATTGACGGGCTGTCCAAGTCCGACGCCGAGGATTTCAGGAAGAGCGAGGCGGCGGAGGCCAAGCTCGGCGACGTCGAGAGCAGCTACGCCTTCCAGCGCATGACCAGCAACCTGGTGACGACCAAGCAGAAGCGCAACGTGGAGCTGCAGGAGATCTACAACCAGACAGTGCGCGCTCCCGCGGCGCTGCGCGGAGCTCCGTCGGCAAGCGCCGCGCCCGTGGTCGACGCTCGAAAAGGCACGCGGATGAAGGTGCTCACGCGTCAGGGCGACCAGGTGAAGGTGCGCGACGAATTCGGGAACGAGGGCTGGGTCGCCGCCGATGATCTGGTCGCCCACTGATCGACGATCGCCTCAGCTTCGATTTCGACCTTCCACCTCGGGTCGAGCAGGCCAGCGACGACGATCATCGTGGCCGCTGGCCGGACGTTACGGAAGAAAGCCTCATGGGCGCGACCGACTGCGTCGGCGTAGGCCGCGGAGGTGATGAACATGCGCGTGCGCACCACATGCGCGATGTCCGCATCCGCTTGCCGCAGCGCCTCAGCGACGATCTCGAAACAGCGCCGTGCTTGGACCTCCGGGTCGGGATCGCACGAGCCGTCAGGCCAGATGGGCGCGGTGCCTGAAACGAGCACGCGGTCTTTCACGCGCACCGCGCGGCAAAAGCCGATGGCGGCTTCGTAGGGAGAGCCGGATGAGATTCGCAGACGCTCGGCCATGGGGGAGGGCTTCTACCAGCTTCGCCGACGTCGGTATGCCCTGGGGCTCACTGGCGGCTTCCGCGTCACCGACACACGACTCGGCCAACACCATTGCACCCAGAATGCCATCTCCTGTTCGGCTTTCCTCGGGAGGGTCGGGCGAAAGTCGATTCTGGGTGCAATCGTGTTGGCGCCCGTCGGTTGCCGAGTGGAGTCGAGGGCCGGCCCCGAATCGATGGAACGGTCCACACGCCCTCCGAGGTTCACGAACGCTCGTCGGGAACGATGCGGAGCTCAGTGGAGCGATCAGCAATGCTTAGCCGGCGCCAGGCGGCATAAAAGAGCGCAAGCGTCGCAGATGCGCTGCCCCAAAAGAGCACCACGCTTCCCATCGTGTTGGCGTCGATGGTTTGCCGAACCAGTCCGACGGTGCACCCAGCGATGGCACCGAACACCGCGGCGGGGAAGCGCCGAGTGCTGGGCAGAGAATGCCGCGCTCTGGAGGTCCTCTTCGCTCATCAACAGGCCCGTCGGAGTTGCGCCAGCCGAGCCCGTGCCCTCCGCAGTCACCACCAACCTCGCGCCACAAGCACACGTTCGATCGACCCGTACTTCCGATGACGACTCGAGGTTGCGACTCTGCGCAGTTCTGATGAGTGAGAACAACCCCCACAGTCCCATGTGGAATGCTCCGGTCTACTTGTTCAACTTGTTCATGTCGGCGAGCAGGTCGTGCGCGCCGGGACGCAGCGGGGGCTGCCGCTCGACCAGCTTGTGGGTCTGCCGGGAGATCTTGTCCTGCAGGAGCATGAGACCGTCGAGCACCTGCTCGGGCCGGGGCGGGCACCCGGGGATGTACACGTCGACTGGAATGATGCGGTCGATGCCCTGGGACACCGCGTAGTTGTCGTAGAACCCACCCGAGCTGGCGCACACCCCGAACGCCACCACCCACTTGGGGTCGCACATCTGCTCGTAGACGCGCTTCAAAATCGGCGCCTGCTTCATGTTGATGGTACCGATGACCATCAAGAGGTCGGCCTGGCGCGGGCTGAAGCGGGGGAACTCGGCTCCGAAGCGCGCGATGTCGTAGCGGCTGGCGGCGACCGACATGTACTCCATGCCGCAGCAGGCGGTGGCGAAGGGATAGGTGAACAGCGAGTACTTGCGCGCCCAGCCCAGGCCCTTGGAAACCATCTTCTCGAAGAAGCCCATCGCCTCTTCGCGGCGGGTCGCCAGCACAGGCGTGATGTCGAGCTCGGCCATCGTTTAGCTCTCCCAGGTGAGCGCGCCCTTCTTCCACACGTACAAAAGCCCAGCGACCAGGGTGGCGGCGAACACCGCCATCTCAGCGAAGCCAAACCACGCCAGCTCTTTGAAGCTCACCGCCCACGGGTAGAGAAACACCGCCTCCACGTCGAAGACGATGAAGAGCAGGGCGACCACGTAGAACTTCACCGCGAAGCGCTGGCGCGCGCTGCCGATCGTCTCCGAGCCGCACTCGAAGGTCTCCGACTTGGTCGCGCTCGGCCGCGTGGGGCCCAAGATCGAGGCGATGCCGGTGATGGCCACCGCCAAAAGCCCGGCGACCAGGAGGACGACCGCCAGCGGGATGTAGGGCTCCAGGGGGTTGGGCGCCATGGGCGCGGGAAGATGACACGGCTTCCAAGTGCTTGACAACAAAGGGCGTACCTGAAATCAACCCCGCGGTTTCGCCCTGTGCGCGTGAGGTGAAAAATCGTGCAGTTCGACTTCGCGATGGTGCTGGTCTTCGTGGTCGCGGCGGTTGGCTTTGCCATCGCCAACCTGGTGATCGGCTACTTCCTGCGGCCCCGCTTCCCCAACCCCGAGAAGGACATCATCTACGAGTGTGGCGAGCGGCCGATCGGCAGCGCGTGGATCAACTTCAACCCGCGCTTCTACATCATCGCCCTGGTGTTCGTGATCTTCGAGGTGGAGATCGCCCTCACCATTCCGGTGGCGCTGGTCTTCCGCAAGTGGGTGTACGAGCACCAAGGCATGACCGCCCTGTGGGAGATTTTGGCCTTCGTCGCCATTCTCTTCACCGGCCTGGTGTGGATTTGGGCGCGCCGTGACCTCGAGTGGGTGAAGAAGCTCGAAAACGACCAGGAGCCCGCGCCCGCAACGGCTGGCGTGTCGTCGCCCCGTTCCTACGTGGAGAACGTCTGATGGCTACGCTCGACGAGAAGAAGGGCTACGCGCACGATCCAGGAGCCTCCACCGCCCTGGTGACCACCCACACCAACGTGCTGGAGAACCTGATCAACTGGTCGCGGCGCTCCTCGATGTTCTACCTGCTCTTCGGGCTGGCCTGCTGCGGCATCGAGCTGATGCAGACCGGCGGCCCGCGCGCCGACTTGGACCGCTTCGGCTCGGTGCCCCGCGCCACTCCACGCCAGAGCGACTTGATGATCGTCGCCGGCACGCTCACCTACAAGATGGCGCTGCGCTGCAAGCTCCTCTACGAGCAGATGGCCGAGCCGAAGTACGTCATCTCCATGGGTTCGTGCGCCAACTGCGGAGGCCTCTTCCAGCTCGCGTATTCGGTCTGCAAGGGCGTGGACAAAATCATCCCCGTCGATGTCTACGTGCCCGGTTGTCCTCCGCGGCCGGAGGCGCTCACCGAGGGCTTCTTGCGCATTCAGGAACTCATTCGCCGCGAGACCTTGAAGCAGAAGTACCGCCCCTCGCTCGGGCCTGCCGACACCGGCGCGGGCTACGTCGTTCCGGAGAGGGTCTAAAAGATGCCCGCCCTCACCTCGGAGCAGATTCACGCCAAGCTCGCCGCCAAGTTCGGCGAGGCGGTGGGCACGCTGACGGCGGCGAAGGACCCGTTCTGCGTCTTCAAGAAGGAGAGGGTGGAGGAGATTTTCCGCTTCCTCCACGACGAGCCTGAGCTGGCCTTCGACTTCCTGCAAGACGAGACGGCCACCGACCACCCCAAGGAGGGGCTCGTCCGCGTCGTCTACCACTTCTATAGCTACACCCACCGGCACCTGTTCGTGGGCAAGGTGGAGCTGGACCGCACCTCGCCCGAGCTGGCCAGCGCCGAGCCGGTGTGGAAGGCAGCCAACTGGATGGAGCGCGAGATCTACGATCTCTACGGAGTGACCTTCACCGGGCACTCCGACCTGCGGCGCATCTTGCTACCCTACGACTGGGTGGGGCACCCCTTGCGCAAGGACTACTCCGAGGCCGGCGGCTACCGCGACATCTCCAACGTGCGGGACAACCCGCTCGATTTGTATTTGAACCTCGACCGGCAAATTCGCGCGGCGAAAGAGGAAGCGCGAGATGCCGCTTCGCCGCCGTCGATTGCCCCCGCTCCTCAGCCGGCGGCTCCTAAGGCGGAGGGCTGACCATGGCGCTCGACCAGCTGCTCATCACCAAGAAGTTCGGGCCCGATGCGGACCAGGAGATGATCCTCAACATGGGGCCGCAGCACCCCTCGACCCACGGGGTGATCAACTTCATCGTTCAAGCCGACGGCGAGATCATGAAGAAGGCGGTGCCCGAGGTCGGGTACCTGCACCGCTCGATCGAGAAGATCGGCGAGACGGTGACCTACTCCGGCTTCATGCCGTACACCGACCGCATCGACTACATCGCGGCGATGTTCGCCAACGAGGGCTACGCGCTGGCGGTGGAGAAGCTTTTGGGCATTCGCGCCCCCCCGCGGGCCGAGTACCTACGCGTCATTTCCTGCGAGCTCAACCGCATCGCCAGCCACCTCATCTCGGTGGGGACGATGGCGATGGACATCGGCGCGGTGACCCCTTTCCCCTACGCCTTGCGCGAGCGGGAGAGCATCAACGACCTCATCGAGGCGCTGTGCGGCGCGCGGCTCACCTACAACTACCACCGCATCGGCGGAGTGGCCTTCGACATGCCGCCCGACTGGGTGCCTCTGTGCCACAAGTGGCTCGACCACTTCGACAAGATTCTCGACGAGTGGGACCGGCTGATTTCGGGCAACGAGGTGTTCGTGCAGCGGCTGGCGGGGCTGTCAGTGATTCCCGCCCAGATGGCGATCAACTACGGCCTGGTGGGACCTAACCTGCGCGCCTCGGGGGTCGACTTCGACCTACGCAAGGTGCACCCCTACAGCGCCTACCCCGACTTCGAGTTCAAGATTCCGGTGGGGAGGGCGTACGGCGGCAAGCACCGCGGCGCGGTGGTGGGTGACTGCTACGACCGGTTCTATTGCCGCGTGCTCGAGTGCCGCGAGTCGGTGTCCATCGTGCGCCAGGCGCTCAAGAAGCTCCCGGGCGGCGAGTACATGGCCAAGGTGCCGAGGAAGATCAAACCGCCCGCGGGCGAGGCACAGTCCCGCGTCGAGTCGGCTCGCGGGGAGATGGCGTACTACGTCGTCTCCGACGGCTCGGAGCGCGCATACCGGGTCCGTGCTCGCACTGGTTCCTTCCTGGCGATGGGGATCATCGAGGAGCTCTCCAAGGGCCTGATGATCGCCGACTTGGTGGCGCTGATTGCCTCCCTCGATGTCGTCGCCCCGGAGATCGACCGCTAAGCCATGCACGAGACGCTCGACACCTTCATCCGCGAAACGCTGCAGCAAGACCCGTCGACTTGGCCTTTGACCCAGGGCGTCTACCTGGTGGCGATGATGGTCATCGGTGTGGCGCTCACCACCTTCGGTGCGGTGTTCGCCGGCATCGTCTCCTTCTGGGAGCGTCGCGTCGCCGGCCGCATGCAGTCGCGCATCGGCCCTAACCGCGTGGGCCCGGGTGGGTTTCTCCAGTGGGTGGCGGACGCGCTCAAGCTGATTCTCAAGGAGGACTTGATTCCTGCCGAGTCGGACAAGATCCTCTTCCGCATCGCGCCGTACTTCGTCATCACCGGCTTCATTCTCACCTTCGTGGTGCTGCCGTTCGGTTACCACCTGAGCGCGACCCAGATGAACGTAGGGCTGTTCTACGTGGTGTCGATCACCTCGCTGGTGGTGGTGGGCATTCTCGTCTCCGGTTGGGCGTCGAACTCAAAGTGGTCGCTCTTCGGAGGCATTCGCGCCGCGGCGCAGGTGGTGAGCTACGAGATTCCGGCGGGCATGGTGATTCTGGTGCCGATCATCATGGCCGGCTCGCTCAACATGCATGAAATCATTCGCCAGCAGGGCGGGGCGCCGTGGGACTGGTTCGTCTTCCAGACCCCAATGGGTTACGCGGCGTTCTTCATTCTCTTCGTGGCGTTGCTCGCGGAAGGAAACCGCACTCCCTTCGATCTTCCAGAGGCGGAGAGCGAGCTCGTCTCCGGCTACAACACAGAGTACTCGGGCATGCGCTTCGGGTATTTCTTCCTCGCCGAGTGGGGGAACCTCTGGGTGATGAGCGCCATTCTCACCACGCTCTTCCTCGGTGGGTGGCAGGTGCCGGGCATCTCGGTGGCGCAGCTTACCCAGTGGGAAGCGGGCAACGCGGTGCCGGTGTGGTTCTACATTGCCTCGGCGATCGTCTTTTGCACCAAGGTGGTGGTGCTGGTGAACGTGGTCATCTGGATTCGGTGGACCTTCCCCCGCATTCGCGTCGACCAGATGATGTCCTTGTGTTGGAAGTACCTGGTGCCCATCGGCTTGGGGCTGGTGATTTTGGCTGCGTTCACCGAGGTGCTCTCCTTCCAGCTGTTCGGAGAGGCGGCGAAGGGGCAGGCGCCCTTGGCGAGCGCGCGCGGGGTGCTCCATTTCCTCTTCTTTGTCGTGGGCGGATTGCTCCCGATTGCGGCCTTCGTCATGAAGACTTTCCAAAACATCCGCCTCACCGGGGAGCGGGTGGACTTGAGCAACTGGTAGGAGCGATAAGACCGATGCCCGTCGCCAACTACGTCGGCAACATCAAGGACACGGTGAAGAGCGCCTGGGAGGGGATGAGCATCACCCTCTCCTACATGTTCCGCCGCCCGATGACCGTGCAGTACGCCGGCCCGGAGGAGGCGCGGCGCACCGGGGAGCTCATTCAGAACACGATGCCCTCGCGCTACCGCGGCTTCCTCGAAGTGGACATGGAGATTTGCACTGCCTGCCAGGCTTGCGAGCGGGCCTGTCCGATCAACGTCATCGCCATCGAGATCGAGAAGGACCCGTCCAACCCCAAGCAGCGGGCGATGACCCGCTTCGACATCGACGAGGCCAAGTGCATGTACTGCGGCCTGTGCGTCGAGCCGTGTCCCACCGGCGCCATTCAGCACACCAAAGAGTTCGAAGGCGCCCAGCGCTTCCTCTCCAACATGGTGTTGCGCTTCGTCGACCCGGCCAGGCCGGTGGCGCCTTACAAGCCGCCCAAGGGAGCGACGGCGTTTCCTCGGGTGATGCTGGGAGAGATTACCCGCGGGCTGGTCAAACGGTGGGACTCGCCGCCGCCGCCGTTCCCGGTGGCCGGCACTGCGGCTCCGGTGGCAAAGAAGGACTCTGGCGACAGCAAGGCGCTGGCGCTCGAGCTGGCGAAGAAGGCGATCGGCGTCGATACCAAGAAGCTCGCCGCCATCCTCGAAGAAGCCCAGGCCGGCACCGACTGCGGCGCGTGCACCTACCCCACCTGCCGCGACTACTCGGAGGCGATGGCTTCAGGCAAAGAGAAGCGCCTGCACATGTGCGAGCCCGGCGGCGCCGAGAGCGCCCGCGCCACCCACATCATCATGGACTCGGTGAAGGCCGGGGCGGTGACGGTGACTCCCGAGGCGGAGAACGCCAAGTACGAGAGCCCGTAGGTCCAGTCTAAAAGTCGGTTGCCAA
>JBMORE010000185.1:36410-52659 GCA_049322255.1 Myxococcota bacterium
GCCGAGAGCGCCCGCGCCACCCACATCATCATGGACTCGGTGAAGGCCGGGGCGGTGACGGTGACTCCCGAGGCGGAGAACGCCAAGTACGAGAGCCCGTAGGTCCAGTCTAAAAGTCGGTTGCCAAACCCACCATTCCTCCCGAGGGCGTCGGCATCGCCACCGGTCGAATGCTCTTGGCGACATTGCTCAAGTGACTCTCTTCCAGCCAGTGCGCTGGAAGGATGATCATGACAAGAGGTGCGGCGAGGAGCAGCGGGAAGAAGAAGATCCCCGGGATGAGCAGAGCGACGCCGAAGAGAGCGCCCTTGATGGCTGTGCTCCAGTCGCCAGTTCCATTCAGCGCCTGGTGGAGCGCCAAGGCTCCGAACCCCGCCGAGCACGCTATCGCCAGCGCCGACCCTCCCGCGAACACCAGCATGAATGCGAGCCGTTCGAGCGTGCCGCCACGCCCTGCAACAGACCCCATGAAGCCCAAGGCGAAGTAGAGCCCGGTGGCGGCACCCGCGGCAAAGGCGGTTGCGCCGAGCGTGGAAACCGTGACCCGAAGGAGCGAATAACGTTCGAGGTTCGCCGCCGACGGGGCCGGAGCTCGAGCAGCCGGGGCAACTGTCTCGTCAGCGGGCTGGCCCACGTCCGAGGGCAACGGTGGCGGCGAGAGCGGAGCGAGCGGGCCGTTGGCAAACGCCGCGCCGGAAAGAAGCAGGGTGGTGGCAAGAATTGGAACGGTTCGCATGCTGGGCAATCAGGCAACAGGCTTGCCCCGTACTTTACGACGCGGATTCAAGGCCTTGTACGGGGAATGCCGCTCCATGTGCAGCGGCCTTCTTGGCGTCTTGTGCGAGCGCTTGCTCATCGAAGGGATTAGAAGGCCCTCGGAAAGTCGCTCACAAATCGCTTTAAGCGCTTGATTTTCCTCGCGCTTGCGGCGAAAAGCGCACCTCCTGATGGCTGACGACAACGTGAAGAAGCCAGAGCGATCGACGCACTATGCGGAGATCCTTGGCGGGCTGCTCTTGATGGCCTTCTTGGTGGCGGTGGTGTTCTGGGGCGCAGCGAAGATGCTCCCGGGCATGGCGCCAGTGGCGGCGAAGGGCGCCGAGCTGGCCAAGCCCACCGACTTGCTCTTCTTCCTCATCGCCGGAGTGACGATGGTGTCGGCCGCCGGCGTGGCCTTTTCGCGCAACATCATCTACTCAGCGCTCGCGCTCCTGGGCGCGCTCTTGGGCACCGGGGCGCTCTACATTTTCTTGAACGCCGACTACGTGGCCATCACCCAGCTGCTCATCTACGTCGGCGGCGTGCTGGTGCTCATTCTCTTCGCGGTGATGCTCACCAATCGCATCGATGAAAAGAAGCAGTCGAACCCGATGAGCAACGTCTTCCCTGGTCTGGGGCTCTTGGGCGCGCTGCTGCTCCTCTTTGGATTTATCGCGGCGAAGGCGCCCTGGAAGCTGGGCGACGCAAAGCTCTCTGTCAGCTCGACGGTGGACAAGATCGGCGACCTCTTCTTGGGGCACTACCTGCTCGCCTTCGAGGTCATCTCGCTGCTCTTGCTCGCCACGCTCATCGGCGCGGTGGTCATCGCCCGCAAGGAAATCAAGGAGTAGCCATGGTGACCATCGGGCTGCCTCACTTCCTCATCGTCGGCGCAGTGCTCTTCGCCTTCGGCACCTACACCGTCGTCACTCGCTCCAACGCGGTGGGCATCTTGATGGGCGTCGAGCTCATCTTGAACGCCGCCAATCTGAACTTCGTGGCCTTCAACCGCTTCAACCCCACGCCGCATTTGAGCGGTCAGGTCTTCAGCCTATTCGTCATCGTGCTGGCGGCGGCGGAGGCGGCGGTGGCGCTGGCCATCGTGCTCGCCATCTACATGAACCAGAAGAGCATCGACGTCTCCGAGGCAGACACCTTGCGGGAATAGCGAATGAACATCTTCTTTGCGCTCAATGAATTGGTGCTGGCGTCGGGAGCCCACGCCCCTGCCGCCGCTCCACACTCACCACAGGAAGTCGTCCACGTCGGGTACCTGTGGCTCATTCCGCTCTTGCCCCTGCTCGGCTCGGCGGTGAACGCCTTCGTCGGCCACAAGCTGCAGAAGCTCTACGGGAAGAAAATCACCTCGCACATCGCCATCGGCGCGATGGTGGGTGCGTTCGCGGTGGCAGTGGTGGCCTTCGCGCAGATGCTCTCGCTGCCTGCGGAGCAGCGCTACCTCTCCGACTTCGTCTTCAACATGTTTACCGCGGGCGACGTGCAGGCCGACCTGGCGTTCGCCCTCGACCCGCTGTCGATGATGATGACGCTGATCATCACCTTCATCGGTACGCTCATTCACATCTACTCCACCGGGTACATGGCGGACGAGCCGGCCTACTGGCGGTTCTTCTGCTACCTGAACCTCTTCGTCTTCTCGATGCTCCTGTTGGTCATGGGAGACAACTTCGTCCTCATGTTCTTCGGCTGGGAGGGCGTGGGGCTGTGCAGCTACCTCTTGATTGGGTTCTGGTACGAGGACAAGGAGAAGGCGCAGGCGGGCGTCAAAGCGTTCGTCACCAACCGCTTCGGCGACTTCGGCTTCGTGCTCGGGCTGTTCCTTCTCTTCTGGGCGCTGGGCGGCAGCTGGACCAAGGAGGACAACGTTCTGCCTGCGCGCGAGGCGGTATGGGCGCGTAGCGACCCCGCTTACGTGCCGCAGGTCGAGAGCGGAACCGTCTATCGGAAGGACCTCGCGTACGCGCCGAGGCAGCCTCCTTCTACCTATGCCGAGGTGGAGGCGCAGAAGGGCGAGGGCGGCAAGTGGCAGGCAGGCCCGGCGGCGGCGGTACGGGCCGGTCTCAAGGTCGGCCCCACGCTCAACTTCCGGGAGCTACGCGATCAGGTCGTCATCGAGGCGACCGGAGTGAAGAAGCGGCTCCTCGGGATGGAGTTCCTCGGCATTCCGCTCCTGGCGCTGGTGGGCATTCTCTTCTTCGTCGGCGCCACCTCGAAGAGCGCGCAGATTCCGCTGTACGTGTGGCTGCCGGACGCCATGGCCGGCCCCACGCCGGTGTCGGCGCTCATCCACGCGGCCACCATGGTCACCGCCGGCGTCTACATGGTGGCGCGGCTCAACTTCATCTTCTCCCTGTCCCCGATCGCGATGACGGTGATTGCCGTCACCGGAGCGGCCACCGCGATGTTCGCCGCCTCCATCGGGTTTTTGCAGCACGACATCAAGAAGGTGCTGGCGTACTCCACGGTGTCGCAGCTGGGCTTCATGTTCATCGGCGTCGGCGTGGGCGCCTATTGGGCCGGCGTCTACCACTTGCTCACCCACGCCTTCTTCAAGGCCTGTCTCTTCTTGGGCTCGGGCTCGGTGATCCTCGGCTGCCACCACGAGCAGGACATGCGGAAGATGGGCGGCCTCAAGAAGTACATGCCGCTCACCGAGAAGACCTACCTCTACGCCTGCATCGCCATCGCCGGCTTCCCCATCGCCAACGGCTTCTTCTCCAAGGATGAAATCCTCTGGAAGGCGTTCGACTCGGGGAGCAACCTGCTCGATCCCACCATCGGCAAGGTCATTTGGTTCGTCGGCTGGCTCACCGCGCTGGGCACCAGCTTCTACATGTGGCGCAGCTACTACATGACCTTCACCGGCGAGTACCGGGGAGGGGTGGGGCACGGACACGCGCACGCGGATGCGCATGCTCCTTCGGCTACGCCAGTGTTGGCGACGCACTCGGTGGGGGCGGCGCACGCAGCGACCTTCGACCACGACGTGGGTCACGGCGGCGATTCACACGGGCACGGGCACCACGGTGGTACTCCTCACGAGTCGCCCCGGGCGATGACCTGGGTGCTCGCGACCTTGGCCATTGGCTGTTTCCTCACCATCGCCTTGGGCTTCTGGGCGCCGTTGGGGATTACCCCCGCGCTGGAGCACTGGCTCGAGCCGGTACTTTCGCCTTCGGCCGCGCTGGTCCACGAGCGCAGCCTCAAGCAGGGGCACGCCCTGGAGTACCTGCTCATTGGTCTTTCAGTGGCGGTGGCGTTCGGCGGCTGGCTCATCGCCCGCGCGCTCTACAAAGACGCCAAGAGCACCGTGCCGGCAACGCTGGCGGCCAAATTCCCGCGGGTGCACCGAGTCGTCTACAACAAGTATTACGTCGACGAGCTGTACCAGAAGACGGTGCTCGCGGGGGCGATGGTCATCGCCAAGGCCTCCAGCGCGTTTGACCGCATCGTCATCGACGGTGCGGTGGGTGCGGTCGCCGCCGTCGGCAGGTTCGTGTGCAACATCGAGGGCGCGATCGACAAGTACCTGGTCGATGGTGCGGTGAACTTCGTCGCCGACACCGCCCTGCGGTCTGGCAAGGCGATTCGCCGGCTTCAGACCGGGCGTATTCAGCACTACCTCTACGCGGCGCTCGCCGGCGCACTGATTGTCGCCGGCATCAACTTCCTCATCCGGTAGATCTCCATGACCAACCACCTGCTCAGCCTCATCATCTTCCTTCCGCTCGCCGGGGCGGCGCTCATCGCGCTCACGATGGCCCTGCCGATGGCCAAAGAGGTGCGAGACAACGCCTCGCGGTGGCTCTCCCTCCTCGTCTCCGCCCTGGCGATGCTCGGCGGCCTCTACCTCTGGACGAGCTACACCGGCGGCGGAGTGCAGTACGTCGAGCGCTTCACGTGGATTCGCTCGCTGGGCATCGAGTACTACGTGGGGGTCGACGGCATCAGCGTGTCGATGGTCATCCTCTCCACCCTCGTCTCCTTCATCGCCACCATCGCCTCCATGCCCTGGTGGAAGGGCGCCAAGGAGCACGACGACCCGCACCACCCGCACTTCTCCCAGGTGAAGGTGCCCGGCTACATGGCGATGCTGCTCATCCTCCAGACGGGCATGAGCGGGACCTTCGCCGCGCTGGACATGTTCCTCTTCTTCGTCTTCTGGGAGGTCATGCTCCTGCCGATGTACTTCCTCATCGGCATCTGGGGCGGGCCGCGCAAGGAGTATGCGGCGATCAAGTTCTTCCTCTACACCCTGGCCGGCTCGGTGCTGCTGCTCCTCGCGATCATCGCGCTCCACTACAAGAGCGGGGATTTGGGCCTGCTCGCCAAGCTGCGCGAGTCCAACCCGATGGCGTTCGCCGCGCTTCTCGACGGGAAGGCGTTGGTTCAGGGGCCAGACGGCGCGCTCGGCTACCTCCTGGGAGACGGCGCCTTCGTCCCCCGTACTTTCGACATGGTGGTTTTGGCCAAGCTGGGTCAAAGCAGCTTGTTCGACTTGGTGGGCCCGTTCCTCTTCGGCGTCACCTTCGCCAAGTTGATGTGGGTGTTCATGTTCATCGCCTTCGCGGTGAAGGTGCCGATGGTGCCCTTCCACACCTGGCTCCCCGATGCCCACGTCGAGGCGCCCACGCCCATCTCGGTCATCCTCGCCGGGGTGCTCCTCAAGATGGGCATCTACGGCATGCTCCGTTTCAACTGGGCGATGCTCCCTGGGGCGACGTCGGCCTTCGCCACCTTCGTGGCGGTCTTCGGGGTCATCAACGTCGTCTACGCGGCGATGGTTTGCCTGGCGCAGAAGGACTTGAAGAAGCTGATCGCCTACTCCTCGGTGTCGCACATGGGCTTTTCGCTCCTCGGCATGGCGGCGATGACCGAGGCGGGCATCAGCGGAGCGGTGCTCAACCTCTTCACCCACGGCCTCATCAGCCCGATGCTCTTCCTCATCGTGGGCGTCATCTACGACCGCGCCCACCACCGGGAGATCGAGGGCTTCGGCGGGATCGCCAAGGTGGTGCCCGAGTACACCGCGGTGATGGGCCTGGCCTTCTTCGCCTCCCTGGGCCTGCCGGGCCTGGCGGGCTTCGTGAGCGAGTTCATGGTGCTCAACGGCTCGTTCATGAACCTGCCGTGGCACACCGCGCTCGCGGCGCTCTCGGTCATCATCACCGCGGCCTACTACCTGTGGACGGTGCAGCGCATGTTCCTGGGCAAGCTCAACGAGAAGTACGCCGAGCTTCCCGACTTGAACTGGCGCGAGCGCTTCACCCTCTACCCGCTGGCGGCGCTCACCTTGGTGTTCGGGTTCTATCCGAACGTGATGCTCAACCTCATCAACTCGGACTTGTACAAGCTGCTTCGGGTGGTGAAGGGGGCGTAAGTCACATTCCCTCACCCTTGCCCTCTCCCTTCGGGAGAGGGGAGATTGACATGAACCACGTCCTCAACAACGTCGAGAGCCTGGCGTTCTTCGCCCCGGAGATCGTCCTCACCGCAGGGGCGATGGCCATCTTCGTGCTCGACCTAGGCCTCAAGAATGCGCCCAAGCGGGTCGGCATTCTCACCGGGGCGAGCCTGGTCGTTCTCGCCCTTGCCACCCTAGCCACCTACTGGTCGACCCAGCTGACCTACGTGGTCGACGGCCAGGCGTACACCGCCATCCAGCAGCCGATGGGTTTGTTCAACGGGCTCATCGTGCTCGACCCCTGGGCGGTGTTCTTCAAGTACCTCTCGTGGGCGGTCACCGCCTTGGCGATCGTCATCGCCGCACCCTCGTTGGAAATCTCCTCCGAGCGCATGGGCGAGTACTGCGCGATGCTCTTGGCCATCGCCGTCGGCCTGTCGCTGATGGCCAGCTCCACCGACATGCTGATGATGGTCATCGGCGTCGAGCTGGTGTCGATGGTCAGCTACGCACTGGCGGGCTTTCGTAAGCACCACCGCCGTTCCTCCGAGGCCGCGCTCAAGTACGTGGTCTACGGCGGCGTGGCGAGCGGAATGATGCTCTTCGGCATGAGCTGGCTCTACGGGCTCATCGGCACCACCAACGTGGTGGGCGCCGCCGGCCGCATCAACGAGTACGGCGAGAAGGTCTATTTGCAGCTGCTCCAGACCGGCTCGGAGGGCGCCGGACGCGTGGCGCTCATCGTGGCCATCGTGCTCATCCTCTCGGGCATCGGGTACAAGATTGCCGCGGTCCCCTGGCACATGTGGTGCCCCGACGTTTACGAAGGAGCGCCCACCCCGTTCACCGCCTTCCTCTCGGTGGGTCCCAAGGCCGCAGGCTTCGCCTTGGCGGTGCGGGTGCTCTACGGCGCGATGAGCGAGAGCGGCGGACAGGACTTGGCCACTGTGTTGCGCGACGTTCCCTGGCCGGAAATCATCGGGGTGCTCGCCGCGGTGACGATGACCGTGGGCAACTTCGCCGCGCTCAACCAGACCAATGTGAAGCGCATGCTGGCTTACAGCTCGATCGCTCACGCCGGTTACCTTTTGATGGGTCTGGCGGCGGCCTCGGCGACCGGATCAGAGTCGATCGCCATCTACCTGGTGGTCTACCTGTTCATGAACCTGGGGGCCTTCCTGGTGGTGGGGACGGTGGGGCGGCTAGCGGGGTCAGAGTCGATCTTCGAGTACCGAGGCCTCTCCGCCCGTGCGCCCTTCGCCGCGGTGGCCTTTGCCATCTTCCTCTTCTCGCTCACCGGCTTGCCGCCGCTGGCGGGCTTCGTGGGCAAGTTCCACCTGTTCAAGGCGCTCATCGATCGGGGAGAAGCCTGGCACGTCACCTTGGCCCTCATCGGTGTCCTCAACAGCGCGGTGTCGCTCTACTATTACGCGCGCATCGTCAAGGCGATGTTCCTCGACAAGCCAGCCAACACCGCCCGCATTCCCGTGCCGAAGTCGTACAACTTCCTGCTCGGGTTTTTGGTGGCGGCGGTGATTGGCCTCGGGGTCTACTTCGAGGGGCTGCGCACGCTCGCTGGGGCCTCGGTGCACCTGTTCGGTCATTCTTAAGACGCGCGCGCCTGCAGCTGCTCGAGATTTTCGGGAGGCATCGAGGTGCTGCCCAGCTTGCGCAGCGGAGCCACCTTTTCTCCGTGAAAGTCGCTTCCCGCGGTGGGAACCAGATCGAGCTCTTGGGCCAGGGTCAAGAACTTCTGCCGCACGCTGGGGCTGTGATCGGAGTGGTACACCTCGAGCCCGGCCAAACCGACGGCGGCGAGGCTTGCAAGCTCGGAGCGCTCCAGCTTCGAAGTCCCCGGGTGGGCCACCGTGGCCGCTCCCTTCGCGCCGCGGATGAGGGCGATCGCCTCTTGTCCTGAGAGTCGGTACCGGTCGACGTATGCCCGCCGGCCGTCTCCTAAGTAGCGGTCGAAGGCCTCCTTGGTGTCGGCGCAGAAACCTCGCTCCACCATCACCCGAGCGAGATGGGGGCGGCCCAGGTGGGCGTCGCCGGCAAGGGTGCGCACCTCTTCCATCGTCACCGGAAAACCCAGGGAGCAAACCTTCTCCACCATCCGTTCCATGCGTTTTTCCCGTTCGGTACGCAAGAAGGCGGAGAAGCCACCCAAGCGCGCGTCGCCGGGTTCGATGAAGTGCCCCAGGATGTGCACCTCGCGGTCGTTGATGAAGGCGGAGAGCTCGATGCCATTCACCAGACGCAGACCCCTCGCTGCAGCCGCGCTTTGGCACGCCCCGAGCCCCGCCACGGTGTCGTGATCGGTCACCGCGAGCACCGTCACCCCCGCCTGGGCCGCGAGCGCCACGAGCTCATGGGGAGCGTACTGTCCGTCGCTCGCCGTGGTGTGGGAGTGGAGATCGATCATCGGGCGTCTTAGAGGCTCACCAGCACCTTGAGGTCCGCCGGGGGCGAGGGCTGCCCCACGTTGTCGTAGACGGTGAGCGTCACCTGGTAGAGCCCGGTGACCAAGGGGTCGAGGATGAGCTTCACCTTGTCGTTGGCTTGCTTCACCCCGTCCTGCTCCAGGGAAGCATTGGCGGCGTTGGTGGGCTTTTTGACCAAGCGGAACTGGTACTGGCTTCCGGTGGGCATGGTGGTGCCGGGCGGGTCGTAGCTGTTCATGCCCGAGATGATCAGCTCCTTGGCGGCAACGAGGCTGGAGAGGCGAACGCTCATGGTGCCTCTCTCGGGTTGGGAGCAGCTGACATCGGTAGGGTAGCAGCCTTCGACCACCGCCACCGGGAGCTGATCGAGGGGCGAGTCGGAGTACAGCCGCACCACTTTGTACGGCGTCGGTCCGTAGTCGGGGTCGTTGGTGTCGATGCGCAAAACCCCAGTCTGGGTACCGCCCGACACCGGCTTTTTGTACTGGACGGTGGCGATCACCGCGGTGTTGGCCGCCACCTGGGTGCCCGCGGGGATGAGCGGTTCGACCACCGAGAAGAAAGGGTTGGGGTCGACGAACACCCGGTTCACCATGAGCGTGCCGCAGCCCTGGCCGTTCTTGATCTGCACCTGCTTTCTGGTCAGCTCGGTGGTGGCGTTCTGGAAATCGAGCTGCTCGGCCGGGTCGGTGGAGAGGCAAGGCTTGAGCCCACCGGCCAAAGAGAGCACCGCCTTCCCAGCGGGGCGGCCGGCGGAGCTCGCGGTCACGGTGAGCAGCTCGGTGGTGTAGAGCGGCGCGTCATTGTGCGAAACGAGGAGGAAGGCGGAGCCGCCCGGGACGATGGTTTGCCCCTGCACATTCTGGGTGATGGTGAAGCGGGTCTGGCCGGGGTTGCCGAAGGCCACCGAGTCGATGGAGATGTCGGCGTTGCCGCCGTTCTTGATTTCGAAGCGCGCCTGGTTGGGCTGCTTGGTGGGGTTGCCGCACAGGTCGAGCGGCTGGGTGAAGTCACAGAAGGTCGGCTGGGAGTACACCGAGGGCTCGGCGGCGCTTCCCCCCAGCTGGATGAGGAATTCCGGATTGGCCGGGTCGTTGGTGCGTACCTTGAGTAAGGCGTACCGCTGAGTGATGCCCGAGCCGTCGTTCTCGGGGGCAAAGCGAATCTTAAGGACACTCTCGGCGCGCCCGTCGGCGGTGGTGAGAAGCAGCGGCGTCGCCGACGTCGGCGGCACGGCAGGCTCGTCGAGGAAGTACGCCAGGTTGGTTCCGCCGCCAGCGTTGATGCGCTCGAGCTCCAGCGCGGAAATTTTCAGCGCCGGGCAGCCGGTGTTCTCGAGCTTGATGAGCAGGGTCGAGCTCTCCCCGTAGAAGGTGTCGGGGAAGACTTGAAGACAAGTGCCACCGGTGAAGCAGGTGGAGTAGGTATCGGGCAGGTCCTTGTCCTGGAGCGAGACTTCGAGGGTCGGCTGCGCAGGCAAGTTGCGCCCCGTGCCCACCAGCGCCACCGTGACCAGGTCGGTGGTTTCATCGCCGTCGTCGATGGTCATCTCCGCCTTGGAGTCGCCCCGCTTGGTGGGCGTGAAGCGCACTGGAAATTCGACCTCCGAGGTCGCATCCACCGTCTGCGGGGTTTGACCTTCCACCAGCGAGAAGGCGTCCATCTCGGGCCCGGCGAAGGTGATGTGCACCTCGCCGGGCGCCTTACCGAGGTTCTTGAGCAAGAGCTTCTTTTCGTCGGGGAAGACGTCTTGCACCGGGTTGCCGCCCTCGTCCTGCACCGGGCAAGCCTCGAAGGACATCGCCTTGGGGTTGGGATCGAAATCGGGCCTGGCGCCGCCGGTGTTGGGGGGCTCGCAGCGGCAGCCTGCGAGCGCCAGGGTAACGGAAGCAACGAGTAGCCGGGAGGTACGCACGAAAGGACTCCTAGGGGTGAAGTCGGCCGCGAAACCTATACCCAATTCCGGCGGCGGAGGTATACCCCCGCGCCCCATGAGCAAGAACGTGCAACGAAGTCTGCGAAAGGCCTACGAGCGCTCGCGGCGGGTGGACCCCAAGCCCATCACCGGCAAGGAACGTCCGGCAGAGCTGTTCGCCCACGCCTTCGGCGCCTACGTGGGCCGCCAGGAGAGAAAAGGCTACGAGCTGATGCGCCGCTCGGTGGAGGAGGACGCGTCGATCTACCTCACCATGAGCGGGGCGATGACCCCCGCCGGGCTGCACCAAAGCTGCGTCATTCCCCTCATCGAGCGCGGGCTGGTGAGCTGCCTGACCACCACCGGCGCCAACCTGTACCACGACGCCCACCGGATCATCGGGCACGGCCTGCGGGAGGTCGACCCCAACGCCGGCGACCTCGCCTTACGCATGGCGCGCATCATCCGCATCTACGACTTGGGGTTTTGGGAAGAGGCGCTCCTCGACACCGATCGGCTCTTCTCGGCGATCATTTTGCGGCCTGAGTTCCAGCGGAAGATGACCACCCCCGAGTTCCACTACCTCTTGGGCAAGGCGGTGGACGAGATGGAGCGGGCGCTCCAAGTGAAGCAGCCCTCGCTCCTCTCCACCTGCTACCGGTACGGGGTGCCGATCTTCGTCGGCGCGGTGCAGGACGGGTCGATCTTCCTCAACGTGGTCAAGCTCAAGCGCATGCTGGGTGAGAAGTTCAAGTTCGAGATCGACATCAACGACGACGTCTACGCGATGGCGGCGATGCAGCACTACTGCCGGCACCACTTCTCCAAGAAGCTGGCGATCTGGATCCTTGGCGGCGGGGTGCCGAAGAATTACACCCTGCAGGGAGAGCCGCTGCTCGACCAGATTTTCGGCGTGCCCACTCAAGGCTTCGACATCGACGTGCAGTTCTGCGTCGACCCGGTGGACAACGGAGCGCTCTCCAGCTGCCCGGCGGGGGAGGGTCACACCTGGGGCAAGGTGTCGGTGGAGGCGGTGGAGACGGGATCGATCTATGTGCACTCTGACGTCACCGCCGTCTTCCCCTGGGTGACGTATGCGCTGTTTGGCGACCAGAAGATGAGGCGCAAACCCTTCCGCCTGATGGACCACTACGAAAAGGCGCTGCGCTTCCTCGACAAGGACATCGCGAAGCGCAAGAAGAAGCTCGAGCAGACCATCCACTTCGATCTCGCCGAGGTGCCGCCTGTTGAGCACCCGCCCGCGGACGAGCGGGTGTTCGTGCGGTAGGGGTGCAGGGAGTTACCAGATAGAGGTCATGTCGAGCTCGAGACCTTGCATCTCGGGCTCACCGGACAAGACGGAGGGTGCATCCAGTCGCTCAGGCGCTCGCCCCGTCCTGTAGACGAACACGAGACGATCCTCGGGGTCGATGAGAATGCCGAGAGCGGCGCCGTTGTCGCGGTACTCCGCCATCTTCGCCTGAAGCTCGCCCAGGTCTTCCGAGGGCGAGCGCAGCTCGATGACGAAGTCGGGGCAAAGTGGCACGAACCTCCGCCGCTGCTCCGGGGTGAGCGCCTCCCAGCGTCGCTTCCCTACCCACGCCAGGTCGGGCGAACGCTCGGCGCCATTGGGTAGAATGAAACCTGTCGATGAGTCGAACCCTACGCCCGTCTGGTTCTTGGCCACCCAGGCGAAGAACAGCCCGATGAGAGTGAAGTTTCTGCGGCCGGTCTCGCCTCCGGTCGGCGACATAACGATGATCTCCCCCTCGCGCGTCCGTTCGATGCGAAGCTCCCGGTTCATGCGACACAACTCGAAGAGCTCGTCGTCGCTCAACGGGACAGCGGGACGAATCCGCAGCGGCAAGTGCTCCGCGGGAGCTTGAATCGATACGGTCGTGCCGCCCAACTCCATGCGCTCATCGTAACAGCGGGCAACCCCATCCAGAAGGGGGCTTCACGGGCGCAGGAAATGGTAACCGCCACCGGGCAAGCGCTTCCTTGCACGGCGGGCCGCCCGCTCGCCATAGTTAGAAAGGGTTGGCCACGCTGGCTTCGCTTCTGCCGGGGGTCCGCGACGATGAAGGGTGTGCAAAAAGCTGTGAGAATCTGTCTCGTGATCTCAACGGGCTGTGCGAGCGGAGCGCCGGCGACCATCCTAACGCGGGAACCAATGGCGACGCCCAAGGAAGTCGAGACTCGAGTCAGCTGGTTGATGGTGCAGGTCGATTGCCCGGATCCTGCAGAGCTCGACCAGAGCAAGGAGTACTGCCCGGCGATCGATCTCGTGATCGCCACCGATGGCGTCGTTAACGATGCGCGTCTCGTCGCCCCCCCCGAGTTTCTCGGCAAGGACACGCAGGATTGCTGGCGTGCCAAGATGCTCTCATGGCGGTTGCCCCGCAGTGCAAAGGGCCTGGAGCTTCGCGGCTACACGTCTTACTGCACCGGCTTTCTCACCAAGCCTGACCCGGCCTACCTCAGCCACTGAGGGCGTCAGCGGGAGGGGCTCATCTGACGTAGTAGTCAAGTCCCCGTCGACTTGCCCGACTTCGTATCGGGTGGCGCCACCAGCCGCAGCTGCCCGGCGGCGGGGAAGGACTTGGCGTCCACCTCGCGCTCCAGGTAGGTGTAGCCGCTCAGGCCGTCTTCATACATACGCAAAAGCTGCCGCGACTCGTCGAGGGTGATGCGCTGCTTGCGCAAGGCCACCTCGGCCATGCGCCGCACTCGCGCCACCATGTCGTCTTTGTTGTAGGCGACGTAGTTGAGCACCTCGGTCACCGTGTCCCCTTCGACCACGTGGTCGATGAGGTAACCGCCGTTGGGCGCCAAGGACACCTGCACCGCGTGGGTGTCGCCGAAGAGGTTGTGCAAGTCGCCCAGAATCTCCTGGTACGCCCCCACCAGGAAGATGCCCAGGTAGTAGTCGTCGTCGTTGAGCGGGTGCAGCTCGAGGAAGTCGCGCACCTCGCGCTTGTCGATGAAGTGGTCGATCTTCCCGTCGGAGTCACAGGTGATGTCGGCGAGCACTCCGCGCCGAGTGGGCTTCTCGTTCAGCCGGTGAATGGGCATCACCGGGAAGAGCTGGTCGATCGCCCAGGAGTCGGGCAGCGACTGGAACACCGAGAAGTTGCAGAAGTAGGTGTCGGAGAGCAATCGCTCGAGCGCTTCCAGCTCCTCGGGAACCTCGTCTCCCATCTCGCGAGCGATGCGGACAATCTTGTGGCACAGCGCCCAGAAGATGTTCTCGGCCACTACCCGCGCCTGCAAAGAGAGGTGGCCCAAGGAGAAGAGGGTGAGGCACTCCTCTTTGTACTCGGTGGCGTCGTGCCAGGCCTCGAGTAGGTTCTTGCGGGTGACGTCGCGGTAGGTGGCGTGCAGGTTCTTCACCACCGTGGGCGTGTCTTCGGGCAGCGGGTCGGGCACGCTGTGCACCCCGAACTCGCTCGCCCCCAGCACCTCGGTCACCAGCACCGCGTGGTGGGCGACGATCGCCCGGCCCGACTCCGAGACCAGGGTGGGGTGCTCGACCCCGGCCAGGTCGCAGGCCTCCATGATCTGGAACACCACGTCGTTGGCATACTCCTGGGTGGTGTAGTTCATCGACGAAGCGAAGTTGGTCTGCGAACCGTCGTAGTCGACGCCCAGCCCGCCGCCGACGTCGAGGTACTTGAGCGGCGCCCCCATGCGGCGCACCTCGACGTAGAAGCGCCCCGCCTCGCGCAGCGCGTTCTTCACATTGCGGATGTTGGAAATTTGGCTCCCCAGGTGAAAGTGCAACAGCTCGAAGCAGTCGAGCAGGCCCGCCTCGCGCATGAAGGCAATCGCATCCACCAGCTCTGAGGACGACAGCCCGAACTTCGAACGGTCGCCGCCCGAGGCCTCCCACTTGCCCGCCCCTCGCGAGGACAGCCGCACCCGAATGCCGATGCGGGGGTTGACGCCGGTGCGGCGCGCCACTTCGGCGATCAGCGGCAGCTCGCTGGGCTTCTCCACCACCATCACCACCTTGCGCCCCAGCTTCGAGGCGTAGAGAGCGGTCTCGACGTACTCCTCGTCTTTGTAGCCGTTGCAGATGATCAGCGCCTCTTCGTCCTCGAGCAGCGCCATCACCGCGAGGAGCTCGGGCTTGGAGCCGGCTTCGAGGCCGTAGCCGTACTGCTTGCCGGTGTCGACGATCGTCTCAGCGACGTAGCGGTGCTGGTTGACCTTGATCGGGTACACCCCGCGGTAGGGCGCCTTGTAGCCGTACTCGGCGATCGCCTTCTTGAAGGCCTCGTTCAAGTGCACCACCCGGTGGCGCAAGACATCGGTGAAGCGAATGAGCAGCGGCAGGCCGATGCCGCGGCGACGGGTCTCGTCGACCAGCTCCTTCAAGTCGAAGCTGGGACCCTCCGGGCCTCCCGGGTGCACCTCGACGTGTCCTTTGGCGTTGATGCCGAAGTAGCCCGCTCCCCAGTTGGGGATGGCGTAGGTGTCCAAAGAGTCGGCGATCGTCCAGCGCTGCGGGGTGGTGGCCATCGTGCTGCCCCTCCAAGAACGCGCCACTATAGGGAAATGGTCCGGCATTCAACAGAGCCCGTGCGCCTGGAAGGTGGCGTGCCGGGCGGCCGCGGGGTGCCGTTGCCCTTGGGTCGCCCTAGCTTTGCGATGTGGAAAGCTCGGCGCGACGGCGGGACGAGCACGCTCTGACGCCGCGACAAATCTACCGGCGGCTGGACAAGTACGTCATCGGCCAGGAGGAGGCCAAGCGCGCGGTGGCGATCGCCGCCTACAACCACCTGAAGCGGGTGGAGGCCCGTCGCGCCGGCAAAGCGGTGCTGCTCAAGAAGTCGAACCTCCTGCTCATCGGTCCTACCGGCTGTGGCAAGACGCACCTCGCGCGACAGCTGGCCGCGACGCTGTCGGTGCCCTTCACCGCGGTGGACGCCACCGAGTACACCGAGGCCGGCTACTACGGAAAAGACGTCGAGATGATGGTCGCCGAGCTGCTCTTGCGCGCCGAGCAGAAGGTGGAGGAAGCCCAGCGCGGCATCATCTTCATCGACGAGGTGGACAAGATTGCCCGCCGCTCCCAGACCGCGCGCAACGGTGCGGGAAGCCGCGACATCGGCGGTGAGGGCGTGCAGCAGGCCCTGCTCAAGCTCCTCGAGGGCCGGGAGGTGTACGTGCCGCAGTCGGTGGCCTCGCCGTGGGCGAAGGGCGACTTCGTCGCAGTGGACACCACCGAGGTGCTCTTCATCTGCGCCGGAGCGTACTCCGACCTTCTCGGCTACGGCGGCGAGGACGACAAGAGGCCGGTGGGTTTTGGCGCCGCGGAGGTGGCCCACCGCCCCAAGCCGGTGAGCCACAAGATGCTGGTCGATTACGGCATGCTCCCCGAGTTTCTCGGCCGGCTGCCGGTGACGGTGCAGCTGCAGAGGCTGACCGAGGAAGAGCTCTTACGTGTGCTCACCGAGCCGCCCGACGCCATCACCCGTGAATATGCCCAGCTGCTCGCGCTCGACGGCATCGACCTCGAGCTCTCCCCCGGGGCGATGGAGCGGGTGGTGCGGTTCGCTTCGATGCGGGGGTTGGGAGCGCGGGGCTTAAGGGCGGTGCTCGAGCAGGTGATGCGCGAGGTGATGTTCGACGCTCCCGAGCGACGCAAACGCCGGGTGCGCATCACCCGCGCCTTCGTGGACAGGCGCCTCGCCCACGTCGATG
>JBMORE010000186.1:0-5500 GCA_049322255.1 Myxococcota bacterium
CACGACAGCTACCCTAGCAGGGGATGCCACGGTGGCGTGGAGCATGCGTGTCGCACCGCCGAGCGCGCGAAAGCCCGACGGAGGTGTCAGGGACGGGCGAGGGACGCCACCGCCAATCACGCGAAATCGCGTCTGGGCACGGCGCTGGCTTGCGCTGCTCGGCCGCCGCCGGAGCGGCCATGCCGCGCCGCGTAAAAACCACGTGGAGTAGGGCACTTATGCCGCTTCGTCGCTTGACAACAGAGGGGCCGATCCGTTGAATGCCTCGCCCTTTTCCCCCTTTCCAACAGGGAGCAACACATGATGGCAGTGACTCGCACAGGAATGCTCGCATTGCTCGCGGGCCTGGGGCTGTTTTTGACCGCGTGCCCGCCGACAGATACGGGCACCCCCGATGGTGGCCCCATCAGCGAGGATTGCTTCGAGGACAGCGACTGTCCCGACCCTCAGCTCTTTTTCTGCAACACAGCCACCTCGAGGTGCGAGCCATCGTGCCGCACCAAGGAGCAGTGCTCCGCCAGCGTGCGCGGCGAGTTTGCGCTCGACTACTGCGACCGCGGCCTGGGTTGCCAGTGTGACGTGTCCGATAGCTCGGGGGGCAAGTGCGTGGGTTCGCTCTGCTCGAGCGACCTCGACTGCGGCAGCCAGGTGTGCCGTAACGGCGCCTGCGTCGATCCGCCGGCCCAGTCGACCATCACCGCCTGCTCCATCACGCCCGACTTGGCGATCTTGCGGGTAGGGGCGAAGGCCAAATTTTGGGTTTCGGCTTGGGCGGGCACCACCCCGGTCGTTCCCAAGGACGGGGTGACCTGGACGGCGAGCAACGCTGCGGTCACCGGCGGCGGCAGCGGCCTGTCACAGGAGTTCACCGCCGCGGCGACCACCACCGGCTCGGTGGACGCCATCACCGCCTCCATCGGCGGCGGCACCTGCAAGGCCAAGGTGATTGTCCTGCCCGGCCCCTCCGCCGCCAATCGGCTGGCGGTGGTGGTGAGCGACGAGCTTTCGGGCAGGCCGATCTCCGGCGCCACGGTGCTCGCCTCGGTGCCCACCACTGGAGCGACCCTCGGCGCGACGGCCACCACCGGTGCCTTCGGCGACGCCGAGCTGACCATTCCAGGGGGGAACAACTCCGTCTCCGTTTCGGTGTTCCACAACGACTACAACTACCTGACCATCGCCAACTACAACTTCGCCTCCACCGGGCCCGACGCGCGCTTCCTCTCCTTCGTGCTGCGGCGCAACCAGGTCGCCAAGTACGGCGGGTACAAAGGCACCTTCAACAACGTGCCTGCCACGTCGAACGTGCACGCGGGTATCGGCGGAATGTCGATCGCCGGGGCGATGACCGATCTTTCCTTCGATCAACTGCTGGGCGGCACGGTGCCCACCGACGTGAAGATCGGCGAAGCCGTCGACCAGAAGGGTGTTCCGTTGCCGGCGGGGGCCTACATCGGCTTCAACGACGTCGTGATCAAGTCCAACATCTCCGCCCAGGGCTTGGCGGGTGTCTGCAAAGACGTGGCGGGAAACCCCGACGAGACGAAGATGGCTTCCGGCGCATGCGGTACCCGTACTGCCTGGGCGCTGTCGGGCGATGTCCCCTTGGGCGATCTGCCGATCGACGCCTTTGCTGGAGGCGCCAACAACATCGACTTCGGCAAGGTGCTCTCGCGCATCATTCCCATCTTTAGGAAGTTCAGCTCCTCGATCGTGCGCGATGTGGAGTTCAGCCTGCAGACGACGCCGCGTGACTCGGCAGGAGAGCTCGACTTCAGCGGGACCGATCATTTCACCCCCGTGAACCATGAGTTCTCGTCGATTCCCTTGGCGTTCAACTTCGTGGTGCGGGTGCCCGACCTTCCCCAGTTCAAGAATTCCTATGTCGACGGCGTGGTGCTGTTGGGTGGGGCGATGGTCCCCGGCCAAGGCATGGTGCCGCTCGGCCTGGGAGCGGCGGTCAACACCACTCCGGCCGACGCCAAGACCGACACACAAAGCGACCTACCCAGTCCGGGGCTGATGACCATGCGCATGGCGCCGACCCATCACGGCATCGAAGGGGCGGACTACGGCATCGTCTCCTTGGCGGTATCGCTCAAGAGCGTCAACGACGTGTCGGCGGGTATCGCCACCTCGGGTCTCGTCGGCCGCGTACCGCAGAACCAGCTCCGTTTCGACCCCACCGGGCAGAACATCGTCAACCTGCCGTCGAGCTACCTGCCTTACCCCGATGGCGCGAAGTACAACTTCTCCAATATTCAGCAAGGGGCCCTGGGGCCACGCAGCTTCCGGTTCACCAGCACGCCGAATACCACGGGGGTCAGCACCCTGCGTGTGGTGTTCACCGATCGCAACGAAGACCGCTGGGTGGTGCTGCTCAACCCGGCCGACGCCGCCACCGGCTTCACCCTGCCGCCGCCTCCGGGGGCGTTCGCCGACCGCACCTTCACCAACGGCAACGCCACGGGCAACCGGTCGGTCTTCTTGGTGCAGTCGCTGCGGCTCAACGAAGATCCGGCCGCGGCCAACGGAGCGGCGATCGACTTTGCCAAGCTCGTGGAATTCAACTCCGCCAACGCCGACCGCCTGGCCGACTTCACCACCGGGTTCGCGTTCATCGATTATTCCCGGCCGACGGTGACTTGGGTGACCCCCACCAACAACGGCACGGTGGGCCCGGGGGGAACGATCAAGGTGGGGGTGAAGGCGTTCAAGATCGGCACCACCGCGGCGGACGACGGCTTCGTTCGTGTCACCTTCGCCGGTGGCCCCGCGGCTTGCACTCAAATCGACGGCAACACCGAGACCACCGCCGGCAGCGGTGAGGTGAGCATGACCCTGCCGACCGGGTGCACCGGCGCCAACATTCAGATGACGGCGAGCCTGCACGACGTGGCGGGCAACCCGCTCAACCCGTCGGTGGCTTCCACCATCGCGGTGAACCTCCAATAGCTGTTTTCCAAAAGACGCTTGCGGCGCGGAGAGCCACGAGGCGCTCCGCGCCGCTGTGTTTTTAAGGCGGAGGTGGTGACTCGATGACCCCGCTCACGATCGACTTCAATCACGCGACCTTGGCACAGCTTGGTCCCCACGGGCTGTCACGCGCCGATTTCGACGCTCTCGCTCCGGTCGCACGCGCCGCCCACCAGTCGCTCACCGCGCGGCGCGCCGCCGGGAAGGTCGCCTTCATGGACCTGCCTTTTGACGCGGCGGCAGCCAAGGCCGCCAAGGACTTGGCTGCCGAGCTCGGCCGCTACGAGAACCTGGTCGTGCTGGGTATCGGTGGAAGCTCCTTGGGGGCCAAGGCGCTCTTCACCGCTCTGTGCCACCCCTTCCACAACCTGCTGACGGCGGCGAAGCGGCGCGGTGCGAGGCTGTTCTTTCCCGATAACTCCGACCCGGCGACCTTCTCGGCGCTGCTGGAAACGCTCGACCTGTCCCAGACGGCGGTCGCGGCGGTCACCAAGAGCGGAGGGACCGCCGAGACCTGGGCGCAGCTGCTCGTGGTGCAAGATCGCCTGGGGGGGCGTGCCAAACAGCAGATCGTCGCGGTGACCGACCCGATGAAGGGAGCGCTGCGCCAGGTGGCCAACGCCCAGGGCTGGCGCACCTTGAGCGTGCCTCCTCCTGTCGGAGGCCGCTTCTCGGTTCTCACCGCGGTGGGGCTTTTGCCCGCCGCTGCGGCGGGTATCGACGTGGACGAGTTGCTGGCGGGGGCGGGGGAGATGGCGCGCCGTTGCGAGAAGGCCGGGCTTTTCGAAAACCCTGCCTACCTCTTCGCCGCCACGCTGCACTTGTTCGATCGCAAGCAGGGGCGGCCGATCCACGTCTTCATGCCCTACGCCGACGCCTTGCGCGAGACCGCCGACTGGTTCGTGCAACTGTGGGCGGAGAGTCTGGGTAAGACGCTGCCGACCAAAGAGCACGTGGGTCCCACGCCGGTGCGGGCGGTGGGGGCGACCGATCAGCACTCGCTGCTCCAACTCTTGATGGATGGACCCGAAGACAAAGTGGTGGTCTTCGTCACCCTCGATCGCCCGCGACAGGACCTGCCCATTCCCAAGGCGTTTCCCGAGGTGCCCGAGGTCGCTTACCTGGGTGGGCGTAGCTTTCACCAGCTGCTCGCCGCCGAGCAGAAGGCGACCGCTGCCGCGCTGGCGGCCAACGGCCGGCCGTCGATCACCGTGCGGCTGCCCGCGCTCACCCCACACGCGCTGGGCGAGCTCATGATGCTGTTGGAGGTGGCCACCGCCTTCGCTGGGCCGCTCTACGGGGTCGACCCCTACGACCAGCCGGGGGTGGAGGCAGGGAAGCGCTACGCGTGTGCTCTGATGGGGCGACCCGGTTTCGAGGACGCGCATGCCGAGCTGAAGGGGCGGCCTCCGCCAAGCCAGGAGTGGGTGTTGTAGTCGCCACGTGGGCGCCACGGTCGGTTGGTGCTAGCATCAGGCGCGCCTATGGCCCGGACGAAGACGGTCGTCACGGTCATCTCGAAGATTTCCGAACGGCACGTCAACCGCGACGCCGCGCTGGTGGTGATCTACGGCCTCGACTTAGGCCGCAAGTACGACCTCACCAAGGAACAACTGGTCATTGGCCGCTCCTCGAAGGCGGACATTCAGATCGACCAGGAGTCGATCAGCCGCAACCACGCCAAGGTGAGCAACGGCCAGCAGGTGACCATTGCCGACATGGGGTCGACCAACGGCACCTACGTGAACGACGAGGCGATCACCGGTCCTTACTCCCTGCGCAACGGCGATCTGGTGAAGATCGGTCGCACGATTTTCAAGTTCATCGCCGGAGGGAACATCGAAGCGGCGTACCACGACGAAATTTATCGCCTGACCACGGTGGACGGGCTCACCCAGATCTTCAACCGGCGCTACTTCGAGGAAGCGCTGGAGCGGGAGCTTTCCCGTTGCAGCCGCTACGGCCGTGGAATGTCGCTGGTGATGATGGACATCGACCACTTCAAGCAGATCAACGACACCTATGGGCACCTCGCAGGGGACTACGTGCTCAAGCAGCTCGCTTCCACGGTGAAGACCAAGATTCGCCGGGAAGACATCTTCTGCCGCTACGGCGGCGAGGAGTTCGCCCTCTTGCTCCCGGAGATCGACCTGGAGGGCGCAGCGGCGATGGCGGAGAAGGCGCGCAAGCTGATCGAGAAACAGCGCTTCGAGTTCGATCGCCAGAACATCCCCGTGACCATTTCGCTCGGGGTGACCACCCTGCAAGCGGGTCAGCGCGACGGGGCGGACATGATTCGCGCGGCGGACGCCAAGCTGTACGAGGCGAAGACCTCGGGCCGCAACAAAGTCTGCATGTGAGCGCCGTACAAAAAGGGTCGATTACTTCTTCTTGCTGAACCCCTTGCCTGCGCGGGAGCTGGTCGACAGCCACTCGCGAACGGAAGCCACCTGGGCGTTCGTTCCGCTCATCGTCTGGTAGCCCTCGAGCGCCTGCCGAGCCAGGTTCATCGCTCGGTGCTGGG
>JBMORE010000187.1:0-10400 GCA_049322255.1 Myxococcota bacterium
ACCCGGCAGGAGGGAGCGCCCCCGACGCTGCCGGTGCTCCAGGTATCCAAGGCTCCGGAGACGACCAGGCGCTCCTCTTCCACATACAGACGAGCGCCGAGGTGAAGCTGCAGCCGGACGAGCTCGTCACTCGGGCGCGTGGACGGGCGAACGACCTCTCCGCGTAGGCGCACCGCGCCCACCATCTCGCCATCCGAGGGGTTGAAGACATCTCCTGCGAGCACGAAGGGGAGCTGGCTGACCGGGTCCACCACCATGGTGCGGACGTTGCCTTCCGTCTGCTCGAGCACCAGCGAGGGCCCGAGGAGGAAGGCAGGGAAGGGGCAGCGTCCGAAGGGAATGCTGCTCCGAAGCCCGAAGGTGCCGCTCACGTCGGGGCACTCGCGCACGCAGCGGGTGTCCTCCGAGCCGCACGCCCACAGCCCCAAGGCCAACAGCGCCACCACTTTCGCCCGCATGGGCGTCAAGCTGGTCACGCGCGACGTCGGCGGCGCGCTGGCCCGTCGGCCGACGCTTCAGTCCATTGGATGAAGCCGGCGCAGCGCCTGAAGAATCTTCTTCTTCACCGGTTTGGGGCGCTCCGACGTCGGCGAAGCTGCCGCCAGCTTGGCCTTGGCCAGCACCGGGCGGGGAATCCGGCTTGAGCGAACGGGGCCCTTCTTCGTTGGCTGCATCAGTACTTTCGCTTGGCGGCGATGGTGCGCAACAGCCCGCCGTTCTTGACGAGGAAGGCGCGGAAGTCGGCCTCGGGGAGGTTCATCTTGGCCAGCACCCCTCGGAGGATGTCCTCCAAGCCGGCGGCGCCGTTCTTTTTCATTTCCATCGCGATCTTCAACATCGCCACCCCGTACAGCGGGCTGCCCTCCACCTCCGCTGGAATCTTGGCGCTGTTCACTGGCTGGTTTGCCCCTCTTTCCGCCGCATCGCGCAACGGTGGAGTGACCATACATGACGTTGATGGCAGCGTCAAATAACCGCTTGGGATCACTGAACAATTTCTCGACCCGATTGCACGCGTGGGGGGCGTCGTGCTTTATCTGCCACGGCGTCCAGGGCCCAACAAATCGGCCCCGGCGGCGATGAGGGGCACCTCGATGGAGAACCGCTACATCGTTGTCGAAGGCCCTATCGGGGTGGGCAAGTCGAGTCTCACCGACATTTTGGCGCAACGCTTTTCCGCCCGCCGGGTGATGGAGGTGGTGGAGGAGAACCCCTTCTTGGCGAGCTTCTACGGCGACCGCGCCAAGTACGCCTTTCAGACGCAGATGTTCTTTCTGCTCAGCCGTTTTCGGCAGCAGCAGCAGCTCTTCCAGCAAGACCTCTTCAACTCGGTCACGGTGAGCGACTACCTCTTCGCCAAAGACCGCATCTTCGCCTGCCTCACCTTGGACCCCAACGAGCTGGCGCTCTACGACCGCATGTTCGAGGCCTTGGGCCCCCGGGTGGCCAAGCCGGACTTGGTCATCTACCTGCAGGCGCGCATCGACGTGCTCTTGACGCGCATCAAGAAGCGGGGGCGCGAGTTCGAGCGCAAGTTCGACCCCACCTACCTCGAAGAGCTCTGCAAGTCGTACAACGAGTTCTTCTTCCACTATGGCGAGACGCCGCTTCTGGTCATCAACACCTCGGACATCGACTTCGTCAACAACGAGGCCGACCTCGAGAACCTGATCTCCGTCATCCGCAAGATGAAGAAGGGCACTCAGCACTACATCCCTTTGGCCTCCAAGAAGGGGTGACGTTACACTTTGTTCGACGGCCCACGGCGATCCCCCAAAGGACGGCGAAGGGCCAGCAGCTTCAAAACATCGCCGTCACGCCATAGGAGGTGAACCGTGAAGGACAAGGTCACCATCCACACGCTGAAGAAGCTCAAGCAGGTCGGCCAGAAGATCTGCATGGTCACCGCCTACGACGCCACCTTCGGGCGGCTCTTGGACCAGGCGGGGGCCGACGTCATCTTGGTCGGTGACTCGGTGGGCATGGTGGTGCAAGGGCACGACTCCACCCTGCCCGTCACCGTCGAGCAGATGATTTACCACGGCAAGGCGGTGAAGGCCGGCGCCCGGCGCGCGCACCTGGTGGTCGACCTGCCGTTCATGAGCTACCAGGTGTCGCCGCAAGAGGCGGTGAAGAACGCCGGGCGGCTGGTGGCCGAGGGCGGGGCGGAGAGCGTGAAGCTCGAGGGCGGCGAGGAGTTCGCCGAGACGGTGCGGCGCATCGTCACCGCCAGCATTCCGGTGATGGGGCACATCGGGCTGACGCCTCAGTCGGTGCACAAGATGGGCGGCTACGTGGTGCAGGGCCGCGACGAGGAGACGGCCAAGAAGCTCGTCGCCGACGCCCTCGCTCTGGAGCAAGCCGGCGCTTACGCCCTGGTGCTCGAAGGGGTGCCGCTGGAGCTGGCGCGGCAAATCACCGCGCACCTGACCATTCCCACCATCGGCATCGGCGCGGGCGTGCACTGCGATGGGCAAGTGCTCGTCTGCTACGACCTGTTGGGAATGAACCCCGACTTCAAGCCGAAGTTCGTCAAGCGCTACGCCGACCTGCACGGCGACATCCGCAGCGCGGCCGAGACGTTTTTCCGCGAGGTGCGCGAAGGCTCCTTCCCCGACGAGGAACACTCGTTCAAGTCGAGCACCATCCGCCTGGTGGTGGACAACCCCGACGTCAAGCCCTCCGAGCGGGAGGAGAAGACGGGCGGCGTCTACGGCGTGCCGGTGTGAGGCGATGAAGCTCGTCCGGACGACGGCGGACGTGACGGGCTTTGCCGAGGGTTTGCGCCAAACCGGCCAACGGCTGGCGCTGGTGCCCACCATGGGCTTTCTCCACGAGGGGCACCTCTCGCTCATCCGTGAGGGTAGCCGGCGTGCCGACGCGGTGGCGGTGTCGATCTTCGTCAACCCCACCCAGTTCGGCCCCCAAGAAGACCTCTCCCGCTACCCGCGGGACCTCGAAGGAGACTTAGGCAAGTGCGAGGGAGCGGGGGCGGCGCTGGTGTTCGCGCCCGAACCTACGGAGCTCTACCCCGAGGGTTACCAGACCTTCGTGGAGGTGACCGAGCTTGCGCACGGGCTGTGCGGCGAGCGGCGGCCGGGTCACTTTCGTGGAGTGGCCACCGTGGTCACTCAGCTGTTGTGCCTCTTTCGCCCCCACCTCGCGCTCTTCGGGGAGAAGGACTATCAGCAGCTCCAAGTCATTCGCGCCCTGGCCCAAGACCTTCACTTGGGGGTGGAAATCGTGGGGCTGCCCACGGTGCGCGAAGCCGACGGGTTGGCGATGAGCTCGCGCAATTCCTACCTCTCCGCCGAGAATCGGTCGAGGGCGCTGGCGCTGTGGCGGGGCATGGGCCGGGCCAAAGAGCTTCACGCGCGCGGCGTGAAGGAAGTACGCGAGCTGGTGACGGCGGTGCGCGAGGAGCTAAAGAAGGACCAGGTGCGCGAGGACTACGTGGAGATCGTCGACGCGGCGACCTTGAAACCGCTCTCCGAGGTGCCGCCCGGGCGGCCGGCGCGCCTGTTGGTCGCCGCGTTCGTGGGAACGACCCGGCTCATCGACAACGTGGCCTTATGAAACCGGTCGCCGACGAATCGCTCAAGGTGATCGCCGAGAACCGCCGCGCCAAGTTCGACTACGTGGTGGAGGACAGCGTGGAGGCGGGCATCGAGCTGTTGGGCAGCGAGGTGAAGGCCCTGCGGGAGGGGACGGTCAGCCTCTCCGACGCCTACGCCTACCCCAAGGGGCCGGAGCTGTACCTGCTCAACGCCCACATCGGGGTGTACAAACCCTCGGGAACCTTCGCCCACGAGCCTACCCGCAGCCGGCGGCTACTGCTCCACCGGGAGGAAATCGACCGTTGGGCGGCGAAGGTGCGCGAGCGGGGTTATTCCATCGTCCCGCTCATGGTTTACTTCCGCAAGGGGCGGGTGAAGGTCCGTTTAGGGCTGTGCCGCGGTAAGACGCACGAAGATCGCCGTCACACCATCAAGGAGCGGGAGAGCAAACGCGAGATGGATCGCGCGATGCGGCGAAGGTGATGGACAAGACGCTTGAAAAAAAAGAGCGCCTGCTCACCGCCCTCGACAAGGGCCTGACCATGGTGCACTTGGACGCCCGCCGCGCCGGGGTGCTGGTGCCCTCCCACCTGAAGACCGAGGCGCACCTGCTCTTGAACCTCTCCTACCGCTTCGACCCGCCGGACTTGTCGGTGGGCGAGTGGGGAATCCGCTCCACGCTCACCTTCTCGGGCAAGCGCTTCACCGTGGCCATTCCCTGGTCGGCGCTCTACGCCATCACCAGCCATGTCACCAAAGAGTTCTGGATGTACCCCGACGACATGCCGGCGGAGATTCTCGAGGCAGCCAAGTTGACCTCGAAAGTTCCGCTCGAGGACGGGCCGATGAAGAAAACCCGCGGCTTGTTGCGCGAGGTGGTGGCCGAAAAACCCGCTCCGGACGAGAAGAAGGACGAGCCTCCCAAGCCACGCGGCCGAGGCCACCTGCGAGTGGTGAAATGACCCACCCCTCGCTCACTTTCTTTTCAACTTCACCTCGACCCGCTGCATTTCGCCACCGCGGAACGTCCCCGCGTACGGGCGATAGCCTTCCTTGATCAGCTGGAAGGATACGTCGGTCGGCCCGTAGAGGTTCTCCTCGATCCAGGGAGTCGTCCCGATGTCCTTGCCGTTGATACGCACCTTGGCCCCGGGAGGCTCGCTGTCGATGTACAGCACTCGCTTGTCGGCGAAGGGCTTGGACAAGGCGTGCCGCTTCGGCCACAGGTAGAGCCCGAGGAAGGCACCAGCAGCGAGGAAGGTGACCAAGAGCATCACCCCACGGCCTAACCAACGGGCCCCGGAGCGCGGCGTCTCCACCGGAGGAATGAAGTCCTCTTCTTGCGCTTCGCGGCGAATGTCGCGTGCCAGCTCCAGCGGCTCCTCGGGGGGAGGCTCGAAGCCGGCGGGCTTCAAAGTGGGAGGCGGCTTGGCCGGCGCGGGTGGCGGAGGTGGGGGAGGAAGCTGGCTGGGATCGATCTTGGGAAACGAGCCGCTGATGGAGGTCTTCCCAAACGGGTCCTCATCGCCGAGCGCGACTTGGGGAGAGGGCGGCGAGTGGTCGATTTTCCCGCTCGGGTCGAGCACCGGACCCGTCGGCTGCCAGTCGAAAAGCTCGAACTCGGTGCCGGTCATCAAGCCAGGGGCAGAGGTGCCGTGCAGGGAGAAGCTCCCTTGCGCCGAGGCCTCGGCGCCGCTGCGCTGCGAGATGCGCGGCGGCAAGGAAAGCGTGCCGAGCAGCTGGGCCAGCTCGGCGTTGGTGGCTGGCTCGCCGGCCCGGGCCAGGTACTCCGCCAGCGCGCGCGAGAGGGCATCGGCAGAAGGGAAGCGCTCCGCGGGCTTTTTCTTCAGCAGCCGCTCGACCACGTGGACCAACGGGGTGGGCAAGCCGGTCAAGGGCGGCGGCTCTTGGTGCTGAATGGCGCCCACGTAGGCCAGCATGTTCTCGTGCTTGCCGAAGGGGTGACCGCCCGCCAGCATCTCGTAGAGCACCAGCCCCAAGGAGAACTGGTCGGAGGCGGCGGTGACCGTCTCGCCGCACAGCGCCTCGGGGGCGGCGTAGGCGACCTTGCCTTTGAACGTCCCCGGCTCGGTGCCCGTGGAGAGCGCCTCGAGCTTGGCGATGCCGAAGTCCGCCACCTTCACTTCGCCTTCCACCGAGAGGAGGAGGTTGGAGGGCGAGATGTCACGGTGAGCGACGATGAGCGGCTTGCCGTCGAGCGTCTTCTTGTACGCGTGGGCAAGCCCGGTCACCGCCTGCAAGACGACGAACGCCGCCAGCTGCGGGGGAAAGCGGCGGCCCTGGTTGGTCAGGGCATCGAGCACGTCGGCCAAGTCCCAGCCGTCGACCAGCTCCATCACGATGTAGAGGCCGTCGGGGCTTTTGCCCACGTCGAGCACCTGCACGATGTTCTGGTGGTGCAGGTGGGTCGCCGCGCGAACCTCGCCCAAGAACATGCGGGCCACCGCCGAGTCTTTGGCCAGCTGGGGAAGAATGCGTTTGATCGCGACCGGCTTTTCGAACCCTTCTTCCCCGGTGGCCACGCCGAGATAGACCTCGGCCATACCGCCGGAGGCCACCTGCCTGGTCAGTCGGTATCGCTCGCTCATGCCGGATACTTTTGCGACAGCTCGCGCAGGTACGACCAGTTGAAGATGCCGATGCGGTGCGCATCGCCGAAGGTGAAGCACAAAGCGTAGTTTCCCACCGGGGCCAGCTCGACGAGCTTCATCCCTTCGGGGATGTTGGCTTGGTCGAAAGTGCGCTTGCCGCTCCACTCTTCGACGCACTCGGCGCACGGGCAATGCTGGCGCAGCGTTTGCGCCGACACTTGGGTTTTCACCCCGTCGTCCCAAGACAGGGTGAGCACCCGCTGGTCGCTCGAGAGCTCGACGTTCTGGGCGACGGGCGGCCGCTGGGAGGGTCTGACGTGGTCCCAAAAGCTCATTGTGGCGAAAGCTACCGCTGCTCCTCGACGATCGCCACCACCGCGGCGGCCAGGCGCTGGGAGAAGCCCTGCACCAGCACCTCCTCGCGGGCGTCTTGCGGCCCGAGCACTCCCTCCTCGAAGGAAAGGTCGAGGCCGAACGCGCGCGGTAGGGGCGTAAACCCTCGGGTGTCGACCGCGAAGTCGGGTTGGCTGGGGTAGCGCAGCCGGCGGGCGGCGAAGTCGGAGGCCTCGCCCTCGTAGCGGGTCAGCCACCCATGCACCCGGTGGGTCTCCTGCACCGGCTGAAGCTGCAACAAGAGCAGCGGCGGCAGAATCACCCCGAAGGCGCAGGCGAGGTTCTTGAGCGCCCGGTTGGACTCGACCGTCTCCACCTCCCCCACCACGACTCGGACCAACGTGGCGGGCCCGGACAGCTCTCCCAGCGTGCCGGTGGAGAGCACCTCCCAGGAGGGGCGCAGCCGCCGAACTTCGGCCAGCACCAGCCGATGCTCGGTGGAAAGCGAGCTCACCCGCGCGTAGACCGGCTTTTGCGCCACCTGCTGGGTGACCACCACGTCTTGCGGCACCCCGTAGGCGCCGTAAACCTGTACGTGCTCCGAGCGGGTGGCCAGCTCCCAGGGCGCCGACTCGAAGAAAGGCTCGAGCACCACCACCCGGCGCTGGCCCATGTCGGCGGGGGTGAGCGGCAAAGGGCTGGTGAGACGGGCAGTGGCGCAGCTGCAAAGGAACACGAGCAGCGCTGCAGCGGCCCGGGGAATCGACGTCCATCTGGTGTTTGGATGGAGTCCTATGGTGGGGAGACTCCTCTTGGCCTTACTCATGCCATCCTGCGCCATCGGAGGCTTCGGTATCTCATGCGTCCCCGGAACGCACTGCAATGTTGCAACCGGGTGGTGCGAGCCCGACCCGTGTGGCAGGGGTTGACGCGGCGCCGAGCTTGGAACAGGTTATACACATGAAACGCACAAATCTTGTGCTTGATGAAAAGCTCCTCGACGAGGCAACTCGCCTGTCGGGCGAGAAGACGTACTCGGCCACCGTCGAGCGGGCGCTCGAGGAGTTCGTCCGGCGCGCGAAAGCACGGCGAATCCTCGAGCTTACCGGCTCAGGGCTTTGGGAGGGCGACCTCAGGAAGATGCGCCGCGATGCTCCCGCGAAGGCGGCTCGCCGTGACGCTCGTTGACACCTCGGTCTGGATTGCTGTCTTTCGCAAGAAAGAGCCGCTCGAGCTTGAGCACGTCGTCCCCTTGGACGAGGTGGTGACCTGTCTTCCGGTGGTGCAGGAGGTACTCCAGGGCTTTCGAGACGAGGCTGCGTTTCGCCTTGCCCGAGAGTCGATGATGGCACTGCCCCGGGTGGAGTCTCCGATGGGTCCTGACGTGTTTCACGAGGCTGCAAGCCTATACCGCACCGCGCGGCGCGCCGGCTGGACCGTGCGCTCGTCGGTGGACTGCCTCATTGCGGCGTGCGCGCTTCGAAACGACCTCGAGGTGCTCCACGTAGACCGCGACTACGACGCGCTGGCGAAGGTCTCGCAGTTGCGCGAGCGGCGCGCGGGTTGAGGTCGAGCGTCTGTCGAAGATTCCGTCTCAATGCTTCGGTGCGTGTCCGCTCATGTGGCGCCGTCCAGCCGGAACCGCATCGTTCCTGCAATCGCGATCTCCTCACCATTCGCAAAAGCGCAGTCCATGGCTCGTTCTCCGCGGTAATAGATGCCCCACCAACCGTTAGTTGTTCGAGCAATTCGTATCCCGCTCCAACGGCCACAGCCGTAGCGGGATACAAAGACCCGAGGCACCCAGCCATGTGAGGCGAAGCGGACCAGCCCAAGGATCTTTTTAGATCCTGAAAACAGGTGTGGTGCACAGACGAAGACCGATTTCATGAGGAGCGCCTCCTTGTGAGGTTGTGCCAATCACGAGCTCACCCCGCGAGCTTCACCGTCTCCGCTCCGCCCTCCACCGGTACGCACTTCTTTTCCACCACCCGCCGTAGGGCGTCGAGCACCTGGGGGTCGAGCTGGGTGCCGCGCAGCCCTTCGAGAATCTCCAGCGCCCGCTCCATGGGCATCGCTTTCTGGTAGGGCCGGGTGGAGGTGCAGGCATCGAAGGTGTCGGCGCAGTTGACGATGCGGGCGATGAGGGGAATGGCGTCGCCCGCCAAGCCGTCGGGGTAACCCTTGCCGTCCCACCGCTCGTGGTGGTTTCTCACCGCGGCACGCACGCTGGCCAAGAAGCTCACCGGCTGAATGATGCTGTCGCCGATCACCGGGTGCTCCCGCATCGTCTTCATCTCTTCGTCGGTGAGTCGGCTCTGCTTGCACAGAATGGACTCCACGATGCCGATCTTCCCCACGTCGTGGAGGATGCCGCCGTAGTGGAGGTGCTTGAGCTCCCGCTCCGGCATGCTCAGCTCGCGGCCAATCTCCACCGAGAGGTCTCCCACCCGTTGGCTGTGGCCTCGCGTGTAGGCGTCCTTCGAGTCGATCGAGTTGGCCAGCGCGACGATCGTCTCGAGATATCCGTTCTCCAGGCTCTCGTAGAGCCGCTGGGTCTCCTGCGCCGACGCTTCGATCTGCGCCGACATGTAGTTGAAGGTCTGGGCGAGCTCGCCCAGCTCGTTTTTGTTCTTCAAGTCGACCTGCACGCCGAACTTGCCCTTGGCGATCTCCAGCGCGGCGCCGGCAAAGCGTCGCAGCGGGGTGGTCAGCTGACGGGAAAAGAGCGCCGCCAGCACCAGGGCCACACCCATGGCCGCCAAAACCCCCGCGGCGATCTGTCGCTCCATGGTGTCCACTTGGCGGTAGGCCAGCTCGACTGGCTGCTCCGAGACCACCGCCCAGCCGACCTCGGAGAGCACCGAAAAAGCGCTCACTACCCGCGCGTGACCCTCCCCCACGCTGGCCACATGCACCGACTCGGAGGCCGGCGTCGCCGCCAGAACCGCCAGCAAGCGGGCCACCGCCGGTCGGGTCGACAGATTCGCCCCCGTCGACGCCCCCGGCAGCCCCGGTCCCGCCACCAGCCGCCCCGATCCATCGACCACGTAGGCAAATCCCCGTGAGCCCAACCGCTCCTTCTCCAGGGTCCGCACCAGCTCGAACAGGGACACCTCGGCGGCCGCGTAGCCCTTGACCGGGTCGCCCACGGTGAACGCCAGCGTCACCACCGGTGCTCCACGCGCACTGCTGAAATAGACCTCGGAGAACGCAGAACCGGGGCCACCGAGCGTTTCGAGCAGCGCCCCTGCCTTCACCTCGTGCACCGCCACGTCGCTGGGCGGAATGTCGCGCACTGCGAAACCTTGCAGCCCCGGCACCTTTTGCTTCTTCCCGTCGTAGAGGGTGATGACCGCGATTTCTGAGCGCTGCTCCAGCACCGCGCCGATGTGCGCGCGCTGCTCGGCTTGGGGAAGCCGAAAGAAGCCGGCGATACGCGCCAAACCCATCACCGCGCGCGACGGCTCATGCAGCAGGTTGTGGGTCTTCAAACGCAGCTGTTTGACGCGCTCTTGGGCAAGCTCCTGCGCGTCGGTGACGAGCAGCTCCCGGGTACGGGAAACCGATGTCCACCCCACCATCACCGTGGGCACGATGCTCGCCACCAGCATCAACAGAAGGATGAGCTTGAAAAGCCGCATCGCTTGCCCCTACTTCCAGCTCGACGGTTTGACTTCGAGCTGAAGCGGCGCTTCTACCACCTCGAAGGTACGTGTCGCCGAAGGCTCGGAGGGCTTTCCCTCTTCGCTCCAAGCCCGCACCGACCACCGGTAGGTGCCCTTGGGCAGCGCCGGCAGCTGCGCCTCGGCCTTCGGAACCTTGAGGGAGAGCGTGCGCGCACCCGTCACCTCCACCTCGTAGGCCTGCGCGCCGCGTACCGGCTTCCACGAGAGCA
>JBMORE010000187.1:10500-35912 GCA_049322255.1 Myxococcota bacterium
TCCGGCCTGCTCGATGGCATTTTTGGCGGCAACCAGGGCGGAGAGCGCGAGCGTGCGTTCGGTCCCGGGGAGCTTGAGGAGGGTACCCGGGGCGGGGGCCATCTCCGAAAGCCCGTTGAGCGCCTTGAGCTCGCTGGCCGCCGCGGCACTGCCCAGGGTGCGCTTGGCCACGTCGGCGAGCGTTTCGCCTTGCTTCACCCTCACTTCGCTGGGGAGGGGGGTGGCACACAGCCATAGGGAAAAAATGAGCAGAGCGCTCATTGGAAGACGATCTCCCTTCCCGCGCGCACCGTCGCCGAGGGAGTGGTGACGGTGATCGACTCTTTGGCCTGGTCGTCCAGCTCGGCGTCGATGGTGCCTTTGAGGACGGTGAGGTCGCTGCGCTCCTGGCCCGGGCGGGGGCGGGTTTCAGTGATGCTCACCAGCGCATCCTCGCCCAAGTTGACCGTCGAGCCGTTGGGGAAGTCGAGCACCGCCGTGGCGCCCGCAGCGGTGCGCACCTTGTCGTTCTCGAACAGCTGCACCTCGCCGGCGGCGGTCATCCACCCATCCGAGGTGGCTCGCTTGACCGTCACTTCGCCCGAGATTGCCCGCAAGGTGGCCTTGGGCTCGGGGGCCACAGCGGCAGAGGCGAGCGGTGGAGGCGCCTCGCTCCCCGTGCACGCCAGGGGCACGAAAAGGAGGATCGCCAACATGGGGATGCGTGGCTTCAAGGGCGAATAGAGTCTAGCGGATGAGGGGGTGCGCGCGTGCCCGACATCGTCCCCCTTCGTCGAGGAGGAGGGACAGGGGATCGGCGGGCTTGGGGGGGCCTGGTTCGGATTTCTCGAGCGGGCTCATCCGGCACGCGTGCAGCGCTTCTTTCGGCCGGAATGGAGGCTTGACCTCGCGTATTTCCTCGGCCAATCGCTCCTGTGGACCGCGCTGGCGCTTTTTGGCATCGAGGCGCTGCGGCATCTGGTGCCCAACCCTGCCGGAAAGTGTCCTCGCCGCCGTCGGCGCCCTCCCGGGCTGGGCGCAGGTCGCGCTGGGGGTCGTCCTGGGAGACCTACCATCTATTGGTTCCACCGCGCCTGTCACCGCTTCGATTGTCTTTTTGGCACCTACCCCCGGCCCGCGGACGACGCGCACTACAAGCTGGGGTTGCCGTCGCCGTTTCTCCGCTCCTACTTCGGCCGGCTCGCCTCGCCCTTCAGAAAGGGCCCGCGCCCCCTAGTTGGCCTTCAAGCGCCGACGGAGGTCAGCGCGCCGCTCGTCGGGTCCACCGCTCCCGCGACCGCTCGTACAACGGGCGGGGAACGACAAGGTTCCAGTCGCGCAGATACGGGTCGCCCATTCTCCGGGACGACCTCTCGAAGTACGCCGGCGAACGGGGCCGCAACCGCTGCAGCTTCCTCAAGTCGGCAGGCGTTGTGCCCTTCAGGCCGAGCAGGAAGAACCCGAGGCGCGCGGCCGTGACCCGGTTGTGGAGGCGCGTGGCGTAGTGGACCATCTGCTCGACGTCGAGGGCACCAGCTTTCTCGAACAACTTCCACAACTCGACCGGTTTGGGCGCGAGATCAAGGCGGTCAAGCAGGTCGACCATCGTACGTTCTCGCGTCGTGACTCTGAGCTCTTGGCCCGCGCGCTCGACGGTGACGACGCCCTCCTCCATCTCGCGTCCAGTCACGCCCAGGTAGACGACCTCGTTGAAAATGAAGTGAGTCGGCCGTTCGCGTGTCACGTACGAGATGTGGTGCCCGAGGCCCACCAGGCCGTGGAACGAAAGCGCTCCGTCAAACGCGATGGTCGCATCGTGCGTCAGCCGGCTGCCGATGACCCACGGGTCGACCCAGTGCGTATTTGCGGCGTACAGCCCGCGCCGGACGCTGCGGATGCGCCCAGCCTCGACGTGGTAGCGCAGCAACGCGATGGAAGTCGCCCGACTTCGGCCCGACGCGGTGTGCGCCTCGACGAAGTCGTCGAAACGAAACACCGGGTTTCGCGCGATGAACTGCGAAGCCTTGAACGGCTCCTCGATCGGGCCAGAACGGCGAGGTTTCTTCGTTGGGCGCGTCATGTGCCTCCTCGGATGGGCGCACAGCTGGGGCATAGGGGATATTTTATCGTACATATATATGCTATGCGATAAATTACCAATTATAACGATATGTGAAAAAATGTGCCGAAAAGAGAGCGCCACGACTCGGCGCCGTCAGGGAGCGCGCGAAGGTAGCCTGCTGCCCGACCGGCGAGCCTGAACCCGGCGAGCAACTGGACCAGACGTCTTTCGTCGGTCATCCGTGGCGCGCTCGCGACTCCAATACGGGGCGACGGATCCCGCGACCTCGCAATTGACCAGCCTCAGGGAAGGGAGGCGAGCGGAGCCCCTTTTGCGAATCGGAGTAAGCCCTCGCTGGTGAGCAGCCAGGCCGCGCCGTCGGTGAAGATGAAATCGTTGACGTCACGGGCGGGGATGGGGAGGGAGAAGACGCCACGCTCGTCGACGCGCACTGGCGCCATGCCGATGCCGCCAATCCACAGCGTGTCGCCCTGGGAGCGGATGGCCCGCGGCGGCACCCACTGGTGCGCAAGTTCCTTCATTCGGCTGGCGCGGCTGCCCTCGATGACGAACACTCCGGCATCGTAGGTGCCGGCGATGATGCGGTCGCCCATCGCATGGAGCGCGGTGACCCAGCCGGCGTCGAAGCCGTGCGCCACCCCCAGTTGCTCGCCTTTGCCGTTGGCGAAGCGAAAGAGCCCCTCGAGGTTGCCGGCGTAAGTAGCTTCGCCCGTGCAAGCCACGGAGAGGAACTTGCCGTTGCCCGCTTTTTGAAAGTCGAGGCGGGTGGCTTCGCCGCCGTCGATTGCCCACAGGCCCGATGGAGTGGCTGCCACCACCCCTTGCGGGCAGGAGGCGAGGTCGTGCACCGCCGCGGGATGGACGCGCTCCACGTGGGCGCCGTCGTAGCGAAGCAGGCCGGCTTCGGTGCCCAGCCACAGGCTTTCGTCGTGGGCAAGGAGCGCGTTCACCTGCGCCTCCCGGGGGGAGAGGCCGATGTCCACCGGCGTCAGCTTTCCCTCGCGCAGCTGGAAGAGCCCGCGATCGAATCCGCCCACGTACCAGGTGCCGTTCCACTCGACGGAGGAGGTGAGCGCGCGCGAGGTCTCTTCGAAGTCGGGCACGCCGGCGGGGACGAAGCGATCTCTTCCGAGGACGCGCAGGCTGCGCTCTCCCGTCCAAACACGGGCGCCGTCGGGAGCGGTGGTGAGCGCCAGCGCGCGCTTGTCGGAAAGAAGGGTCTTCACCGCCTTGCCGCCGGCGATGCGCCACAGGCCGTTGTAGGCGGTGGAGACGAGCACGTCGCCGCGATCGGTGGCAATGTCGGTGATGAAGGCTGAGCCGACTTGGAGCTTGCTCTTCGTGAGCGCGCTCCCGCGCAGCTCGTACAGGCCCAGGCCGAGGGCGCCCACCAGCACGCGCTTGTTGTCCAGTGAGGCCAGCCCCGTTACCGGGTGCTCGGCGAGCGCGCGACCAAGAGCGGTGGCGGTGCACGTAGAGGTGCAGCGCAGATGAACGAGGTCTCCGCCCTGGGTGCCGAAGAGCAGCTCGTTCTTCTTGGGAGAGAGAGAAGCGGTGACATCGAGCGAGCGCAAAGGCGCCTCATCGAGAGAGAAGGTCCAACGCCTGTCGAGCACTTCGACGGTGGCGAGTCGACCATCGACGGAAATCCCTCTTCCGGACGCTTGCAGCGAGACTCCCTCTCCCCGTGAGAGAGGGGTGGGGTGAGGGGCGTGGGCTCGACGAGTTTTCGTTCCCTCACCCTGACCCCCTCCCACAGGGAAAGGGATACTCGTGCGGTTCCCAGCGCGGTCGCGGGCGACGACGGTGAAGCGGGCTCCGGCTTCTGCGCGGGGCACCAGCCAGGTGTCTCCGAGCGCGCTCAAGGCGAGCACGCGGCCGTCCTCGCGATGGAGCGAAACAGTGGAGAGGTCGGTCGCCTTCGGGCCCGGCACGATGCGCACCCACTGCTCGTCCAGGCGCACCGAGACGTCCGGTCCCTCTTCGTCGAGCCGGTAGAAGGCGCGCTCGGCGCGGGTGCTGCCGTCGGCGTAGCGCTTGAAGATTTCCACCGAGTACACCCGCTCGGCCCAGAAGCGCGGCACCAGGAAGCGGTCGATGAATGCTCCGTCGCCCTCCTTCACCAGCCGGCGCACCTCTCCGAAGGGGTACCACGCCACCACCTCCTCGAGTCCCGGCTCGGCCTTCACCCGAAGCAGCGGGTCGCCGGGCTTGATGTCCGCCAAGGACAGCTCGGGTGCGTCGACCTGCAGCGCGGTGAAGGCGGTGGGAATCTTCTCGCGCAAGGACAGCTCGATGATTTCCCGTTTCAACTTCTCGTCGTTCGCCTCCTTCCACTTCGCCATCCAGTCGGCGAGCACCTTCGCGTAGTACCCGCGGCGCAGCGCCTTGCCTTCCTCCGACGCCGGTTCGAGCGCACGCACGTCGAGCCGCTGGCGCAGCGGGCGATCTCCGACGATGGCATCTACCTCCACCGGCGCGAGCGAGGGAGCTTCGGCGAAGAGCCGGAGCATTCCTCCCTCGGCCACCCGCAGCCGCTGCTGGCCCAAGTCGATCGGCCCGCTGGCTTGGGAGGCCAGCCGCACGTCGAGCACCGGGAGCACGACCTGATCGACGATGGCGTGCAGCTTGGCCAAAGGCTCGCTCTCCGGCTGGTAGATGAGCGCACCCGCCGGCAGCCGTTCTTGCGCCCATGCCACCTCCGGCGCGTCGGCGAGGAACACCACCGGCAGTCCCAGCTCGACCAGCGGTGCCTGGTCCAGCCCGGCGAGGAGCGGATCGGTCACCACGATGCAGCGCACGCCTTTGGAGCGGCACTCCAGCCGCCCCACCAGCTCGGCGAGCTGCCCCCAGCGGGCGACGTGGCCGGCGGCCCCCGAGAGCACCTCGTGCGCCAGCTGCGCCGAATTGCCATTCTGAGCAAGCGACACCGTGCGCTCCGCCACCGCGTGCACGCGCACCGGCACCGGCGACTGCGCCTGTACACGCGCGAAGAGATCGGCCAGCGCGCCCGCGCGCTTTCGCATCGAGAAGGATGCGTCGGCGAGCACGTGCACCTGCCGGTAAGGCGGGGCCCATGCTCCGGCGTCGTTGAGCACCACCCGGAGGCCGAGCGCGGTCTTGCCGCCCTCCACCTCCACCGCCTCGGCGCGCATCACCAGGGCTTCTGCACGCTCGTGCCACACCACCTCCGCCGCCCGGCGGGAGGTGAAGACGAGGGTGGCCGACTTCTCGGCACGCTGAAGGACGCGGAAGCGGGCTCCCTCCACGCCGACGTCGGCGAGGCTTTCGCCCGTGGTGAGACGGAAGACGACCAGCCCCCGTGCCGCCGACTGCCCGAGGAAGGAATCGATGGGTAGCCGCACCCGGCTGCGTCCCATCTCCCGTTCCACCGGCAAGCGGAAGACGACCTCCACCTGCTTCAGCTCGCCTTCGCGCACCGGGTAGACGGAGAAGACGTGGGTCGTGGCGTCGGAGGTGAGCAGCCCCGTGGAGCGCCCCCGGGCGGCGGCGTCGCGGTGCGCGGACTCGGCGGCGGAGCGCTCTTTCAGCGAGGCTTCGAGGCGCTTCTTTCCGTCCCAGAAGGCGAAGGAGACGATGGTCGCTCCTTGCGGCAGGTGCAGGCGGTACTCGGCCTGGCCGAGGTCGGGACCGTCGTTGGCGAACTGCTGCGTGAGGGTGAGGGTCGCTTCGGCGTCGGTCGCCGCTCCGCTCATCGTTTGCGTCACCAGCGGCAACTGACGGGCGCGGGTGAACAGACCGGCGGCGTGGTCGTCTTGCGCGAGCGCGGAAGTGGAGAGCAGCGAAAAGAGCAGCGCAGTTTGGGCGTTCATCGGTTTCCTCTTCAGCCGGCAATCAGTGCGCGCAGCGGAGTCGCCGCGGGCACGCACTCGGACAGCTCGTAGGTCTCGCTTCCCCCGCGGCCGGTCGACAGGGAGAGCTCGACGGCGAGCTCTCCGTCTCCTCGCGTCACCTTGGGTGGCGCCAGCAAGCCGAGCCCCGGTGGCAAGGACACGGATAGACCGCACGTCTTTCCCGCGCGGGTCACCGGACGTAGCGCAAGCTCGGTGGCGCGCTCCGTTCGCTCCTTCAGTAAGACGCGGACGGCGGGCCCGTTGGGCGACTGCTCATCGCCTCCGGTGGGCGCCAGCGCCTTGAGCATCGCCTTCGCCAGGCCGGCTTCCTCGGTGCGTACCCGGCCGATGTGCTGGTAGCTCCCCTCGGTGTGGAAGGCGAGGCGGCGGAACTGCTCCTGGCCGTTCGCAGACAGCGAGCGGCACCCGATGGCGTTGACCACGATGCGCCGCGACAGTGCCTCGGCGATGAGCTCTTCGGGGGTGGGTGCTCCTTTGTAGAGCTGAGCGGGTGCGTCGCCGATGAGAAAGACCTGCCGCTCGGTCTGCGGCGTCTCGTCCCAGTTCATCTCGTAGAGTGCCGCGCGAAGGCCGGAGAGCACGTCCTCCGGCGCGTCGCCGCCGCCGTCGGCCCGGAGCGAGGCGAGGAAGGCGAAGCTTGCGTTCACGTTGGTGCCCAGCGGCGAGACCTTGGTGAGGTACTCGTCGCCCTTGTCCCGGTAGGCGACCACTCCGATGCGCACCCGTTGGTTGGGGCGGGCCTTGGAGAGGGTCTCGGCGATTTGCTTGACCCGCTCCTTCGCTTCTTGGATTTCGCCGCCCATGGACCCAGTGGTGTCGAGGAGAAAGACGACGTCTAAGTCCGCGAGGGCGACGGCGGGGGTGAGGGCAAAAAGCAGCGCGAAAAGACGCATGGGGCCTCCGCTGCCGACCCAAAGCAGGAGGCTTGCCAGCCAGTAAGTGGGCGAAGTCGCTGAAGGCGTGCTTCCAGTGCCCCGAAGCGCGTGTGCGTTCAGCCGCGTTAGGGCGCGGGCGCATGCACCGCGGGCAACAAGAGAAGAAGAGCTCGCCGCCGATGATTTCTCCCGTGAGGTGGTCGGGGAGCGCGAGGATGTCGTCGTAAGTCGCCCGGCGAGAGGATTTCTTCACAGGATGCAGAGGCTAACACGAGCACCACTGGTCGTTTGGGGGCGCCGCAAGCAGCGCTCGTCCTACCCGGGTTCGCTGGCAGCGGGCCAGTCACTGCAATCCGAGCAGCCGCTGAAGGAGCAGGTCCTCGATCTCGCGGCGCGCATCCAAGACGGCGAGACCCCCCACTTCTCGGCCATCGATGCGATACACGAGCCTCCATGGTCCTTCGAGCAGCTCGCGAAATGCGGTGATCCCTTGGCGCCGTAGCTCGGGAACGACCCTTCCCCGCTCGGGGAACCTCGCCAGCGTTCGCGCGCGCGCCTCCAGCCGGTTCAAGACGCGGACGGCGTCGCTCGACGAATGCTCGGCGATGAAGTCCAAAATCTCGAGCAAGTCAGTTCGCGCCACGCTGGACCATCGGACGCGATAGCGCTTCATTCGCCGCGTGCGCGCCGTCGCAGCCGCGCCCGCGCTTGGCGAAAGACCTCGTCTTGCGTGAAGGCCCGGCCTGCTTCGAAGTCCCGCTCACCCATCGCCAAGAGCTTCAACATCGCCAGCGCCTTTCGACTCTGTTGCCACGTCTCGTGACTGACGATCACGGCAGCGCCTGCTCCATTTTGAGTGACCAGAACCCCGTCGCCGGTGGACTTCACCGCTTCGAGAACTTCGGCGAAATGCGCTTTCACGTACGACACCGGCTTCGTCTTCATAGGTCGATAAAAGGTACTGAATATTGACCTGGTCGACAACCACGTCGTGGCGAGAAGAGGACCAACCGTGTTTTCGACGCTCGTGGTTGCCGTGCTCAGACGGAGCTCTACGTGTACAGCTCCCAAGGGGTCGCACTAACGTCTCGGAAGCAGCGCAGCGGTCTGATCAGCAAGCTGGTCCTGGTGCGCGAACCAACGAACACGGTATTTCGCGATGGGAGCCTGCGCAGCTGGCGAAGCAATGAAGCCGAAATAGTTCGGCGATTTGGCTATAGCCGTCGGTGCTCCAGCGCGGGGAGGTTCTTCCGAATCCGAGCGAGCAACTCGAGATCGAGCTGTGCCACCGTCACCCCTTCGCCGTCCGAGGCCCGCGCCACCACCAGCCCCCACGGGTCCACCACCATCGCGTGGCCGTAGGTCTGCCGCTTCTCCGAGTGCTTGCCCCACTGCGCGGGAGCGAGGACGTAGGCCTGGTTCTCGATGGCCCGGGCGCGCAAGAGCACCTCCCAGTGGTCCTTCCCGGTCATCAGGGTGAAGGCAGCCGGCACGGTGAGCAGGGTCGCTCCTTGCGCGGAGAGCTTTCGGTACAGCTCGGGGAAGCGCAGGTCGTAGCACACCGAGAGGCCGACCTTGCCAATGTCGGTGGGCGCCACCACCACTTCCGAACCAGGCGCCACCGCATCCGACTCGCGGTAGGTGGCCCCGTCGCCGACGTCGACGTCGAAGAGGTGAATCTTCCGGTAAACCGCCAGGCGCTCTCCGGCCGGGCCGAACAGCACGCTGGTGTTGTACAGCTTGCCGCCGGGAGCCCCCGTCTCCAGCACCGAACCGGCGAGCAGGGTGAGCCCAAGCTCTCTGGCCAGCTGGGCAAAACGGCTCAGGGTCGGGCCGTCGAGGGGTTCGGCGGCGCCCGGCCGGTCACGCTCCGGACCCATCCAGACGACATTCTCCGGCAAACCGACCAATTGAGCCCCCCGCTCGGCGGCCTGGCGAACGAGCCGGGTGGCGGTCTCCACATTGGCGGCCTTGTCTGCTCCCGAGGTCATTTGTACCGCTGCGATGAGTGCCATTGGCTTCCTTTGCCGGGCCTGGAAATACCGGCTCCTCCCTCCTGGTTTTCGTCAGCCTGCCAGGGTGCTCCCTCGCTTTACACCCCGCGTGGGAATGTAGTAGGAGCGCCCCGACATTTTTCGGAAGTGCTTCGAAAAGTGGGCCTAGTTGCCCGCTTTTTGTTTTTTGGGGCCATGAATCAGCCATCGACCAAGCAGAGCATCGAAGAGCGCGCCCGCGAGGTGGCCGAGCCCATCGTCGCCGCCGAGGGCTACGAGCTGGTCGACCTCGAGTACGTGCGCGAGCGCGAGGGCTGGGTCTTGCGGCTTTTCATCGACAAGCCGGGCGGGGTGGGGCTGGAGGACTGCACCAACGTCTCCCGGGCAGTGGAGACGGCCCTCGACGTAGAAGACGTGGTTCCCCAGGAGTACCACCTGGAGGTCTCCAGCCCGGGTCTTTCCCGCCCGCTGACCAAGCCAGACCACTTCCGCCGGGCCGAGGGGAAGAAAATCAAGGTGAAGACCTACGGGCCGATCGGGGAGCCGCCGCGGAAGAACTTCAGCGGGGTGCTGGCGGGCGTGGCCGACGACGGCGTCACCGTGGAGGTCGAGGGAGCGGGCGCTTTCCGCATTCCTTACAAAGACATTGCCAAAGCGAATCTGGAGTTCGAGTTCTAGGAGAAGAAGATGGCTACCGCACCCGCACTACCGAACGTCAACTTGAACCTCGTTCTCGACCAAGTGGCCAAGGACAAGGGCATCGACCGCAGCGTGCTCATCGCCACCCTGGAGGACGCGATGACCACCGCGGCGAAGAAACACTTCGGCATGGACCGCAACCTCGAGGCCAAATACGACTCCGACAAGGGCGTGGTGGAGCTGTTCCAGGCCATCACCGTGGTGGAGCAGGTCACCGACCCGGTGCAGGCGGTCAACCAGCTCACCATGGAGGAGGCGAAGAAGAAGGGCATGGAGGTCGAGCCCGGCGACGAGCTGGTGTTCCAGATTTTCTACCGTGACGAGGATGCCGCCGAGGCCAAGGCGCAAGACGACCAGTACGGCGATATCTTGCAGCTGAAGACCTACCGACGCGGGTTCGGGCGCATCGCCGCCCAGACCGCCAAGCAGGTCATTCTCCAGCGCACCCGCGACGCCGAGCGGGAGAACGTCTACAACGAGTACAAAGACCGCAAGAACGAGATCATCACCGGCATCGCCCGCAGGTTCGAGCGGGGCAACATCGTCGTCGACCTAGGGAGGGCCGAGGCGGTGTTGCCGGTGCGCGAGCAGGTGCCGCGCGAGACCTACCGCGCCGGTGACCGGGTGCAGGCGTACGTCATCGACGTCTTACGCGAGGCCAAGGGGCCGCAGATCATTCTCTCCCGTGCCAGCGTCAACCTGCTCACCAAGCTGTTCGAGATGGAGGTCCCCGAGATCGCCGAAGGAATCGTGATCATCGAGGCCGCGGCCCGTGAGCCAGGCGGCCGGGCGAAGATCGCCGTCAGCTCGCGCGACTCCGACGTCGACCCGGTGGGCGCCTGCGTGGGCATGAAGGGCAGCCGGGTGCAGGCGGTGGTGCAGGAGCTGCGCGGGGAGAAGATCGACATCGTCCCCTTCGACGAGGACCCGGCCCGCTTCGTGTGCGCTGCGCTGGCTCCCGCCGAGGTCAGCCGGGTGATCATCGACGAGGCCAACCACGCGATGGAGCTCATCGTCCCCGACGACCAGCTCTCCTTGGCCATCGGCCGCCGGGGCCAGAACGTGCGGTTGGCCGCCCAGCTCACTGGCTGGAAGCTGGACATCAACAGCGAGACCCGCGTGAAGGAGATGCGCGAGTTCGCCAACAAGAGCCTGGGAGCGCTGCCCGGGGTCACCGAGATGCTCATCGAGACCCTCTACGCCCACGGCTTCCGCCAGGCCAAGGACATCGCCGAGGCCAACCCGGAGGTGCTGGCGCAAATCCCCGGGCTCGACCCCTCGCGCATTCCGGCGATGCAGGAGCGGGCCAAGAGCCAGATGATCGACGACGCCGCCGAGCTGGCGCGCATCGACTACGAGCGCGAGCAGGCCCGGCTCATCGAGGCACGCCGCCACCCCGACGAGCTCAACCCCACAGAGCGCATGCTGCGGGTGCGCGGCCTGGGCGAGAAGACCATCGAGCAGCTCACCGCCGGCGGCTACCACTCGGTGGAGGACATCGCCAACGAGAAGGACATCGCCAAGCTGGGTGACGTGCCTGGGGTGGGAATCAAGAAAGCGCGGCAGCTCAAGAGCGCTGCGGAGAATTACCTGGTCGAGGAGGCCAAGCTGCGTGCCGAGCTCAACGCCGAGCGCGCGGCCAGCGGGGCTGGCGCCGCCGCGCCCCAAGGGTGAGGGAACCAAGTCCGTTTGCTGTTAACCAAGAGACACACTGAAAAGGAGGCCGCCGCACCCGAAAGAACGTGCGTCGGCTGTGGACAGCGGCGACCCAAGTGGTCGCTCCACCGCCTGGTCATCGATCAAGAAGGCCAGCTGGTGTTCGACAAGCCGCAGACCGCTCCTGGCAGGGGGGCGTACCTCTGCGGAAAAGGCTGCCTGACGGCAGCAGCCAAGCGGAGGGCCTTCCAGCGGGCCTTCCGGGGCAAAGCGAAGCCGCTGGAGACCACGGGCCTGGAGGCACTCCTGCAGGCGGCCCCGTAAGCGGGCTGCGAAGACGACGAAGGACAGCGGTGGCTTGAAGCGTTGATCATTTCGTCTACCAGGAATTTGGAATATGCCGCGCTTCGCCAAACGGCGAGCGGACTGGCTCGTGATTGAGATTGGGTGTGGTCATGTCGAAGAAACGCGTACACGAAATCGCCAAAGAGCTGAAGTCGCTCGGCATCGAGCTCGACAACAAGGAAGTCGTCAACGAGCTGGTGGCGCTGGGCTACGACGTCAAGAGCCATTCCAGCTCCCTCGAGGACGACCAGGCGACCGCGGCGATTCAGAAGATCGTCGACAAGAAGAAGCCCAAGAAGGTGGTAGCCCCGGTGGCGGCCAAGGGGTTCGTGGTGCGCCGCAAGGTGATCTCCGCCGACGAGGCGCCTGCGCCCGACGCTGCGCCGGTGGAGGCGACGCGAGCCCCCGAGCCGGTCGAGGAGCCCCCCGCCCCCGTTCATGTCCTCCCTTCCGCCGTCGAGCCGAAGGTGGAGGAGCTCGTCCCCGTGGCCCCTCCTGTCGCTGCGCCGGCACAAGCGCCTTCGCCCGCTCCCCGGCCCGCCGTGCACACGGCCGCCGCGGTAGCCCAGCCAGCGGTTCAACCCCGGCAGGCGCTCGACCCGCGCCAGCTCAGGCCCACCGCCACCCAGGCAGTGGTGATCAGCCGCCCTTCGGTGGCGGTTCGCCGGGTCACGCCGACTTCCACGGCGCACAAGCAGATTCCCGCTGCCCCGGGCAAGAAGGCCATCGGGGAGGTGCGCGAATTCAAGGTGGTGCCCGACCACCTGGGGCGCGGCCGTGAGCTGGTGGACGTTTCGAAGAACAAGGCCGATCGCGGCAAGAAGCGCTCCACCACCGAGAAGGAAGGCTCCTTCAGCCAGCAGGACATCAAAGAGCTGATGTTCGGGCGGGTGTCCATTCCCATTCGCGGCAAGAAGCGCAAGCCGACCAAGAAGGGTCAAAAGACGCAGATCACCGAGATGGCCGAGGAGAAGAAGGTCATCAAGGTGCAGGAGGGGGTGTCGGTCTCCGAGCTGTCGCAGCGCATGGGGGTGAAGACCGCCGACATCATCAAGAAGCTGATGGCCGCCGGCACCATGGCCACCGCCAACCAGATGCTCGACGCCGAGACGGCGGGCATCCTCGCCTCCGACTACGGCTGGCGGGTGGAGAAGATCGGCTTCGAGGTGGAAGACCATCTCCCCGAGGTGGAGGACCGGCCCGAGGATGCGCGGCCCCGCCCGCCGGTGGTGACGGTGATGGGGCACGTCGACCACGGCAAGACCTCGCTCCTCGACGCCATTCGCCAGACCGACGTGGCTTCCGGCGAGGCCGGCGGCATCACCCAGCACATCGGCGCGTACACAGTGGCCACCCCCAAGGGGGAGATCACCTTCCTCGACACCCCGGGCCACGAGGCCTTCACCTCGATGCGCGCCCGCGGCGCCAACGTGACCGACGTGGTGGTGCTGGTGGTGGCGGCCGACGACGGGGTGATGCCTCAGACCAAGGAAGCCATCAGCCACGCCAAGGCGGCCGAGGTGCCCATCGTGGTCGCCTTAAACAAGATGGACACCCAGGGCGCCAACCCCGACCGGGTGAAGAAGGAGCTCTCCGAGCAAGGGCTGCTCCCCGAGGACTGGGGCGGCGACACCATCATGGTGCCGGTGTCGGCCAAGACGAAGATGGGCATCGACCTGCTCCTGGAGAACATCGCTCTGCAGGCCGAGGTGCTCGAGCTGGCCTCCAACCCCAACCGCCCGGCGGTGGGGGCGATCATCGAGGCCAAGCTGGACAAGGGCCGCGGTCCGGTGGCCACGGTGCTGGTGCAGGAGGGCACGCTGCGGCACGGCGACCCCATCGTCTCGGGAACCGACTACGGGCGGGTCAAGGCGATGGTCAACGACCGGGGCGAGACGGTGAAGGAGCTCTTCCCCGGCTACTCCGCCGAGGTGCTGGGTCTGTCAGGGGTGCCCACTGCGGGCGACACGCTCCACGTGGTGGAAGACGAGAAGGCAGCCAAGGAAATCGCCGACCACCGCGCCCTCAAGGAGCGCCAAGCGCAGATGGGCAAGACCTCGAAGGAGTCGCTCGAGGCGTTGTTCAACAAGATGAAGGCCGGCGAGGCCAAGGACCTCAAGGTGGTGGTGAAGGCCGATGTGCAAGGCTCGCTGGAGGCGGTGTCCCAGGCGGTGGAGAATCTTTCCACCCCCAAGGTGAAGGTGACCCTGGTGCACAAAGGCGTGGGGGCGCTCACCGAGACCGACGTGATGCTGGCCGCGGCGTCCAAGGGCATCGTCATCGGCTTCAACGTCAAGCCTGAGTCGGGCGCCGAGGCCACCGCCAAGGCGCAGGGCGTGGGCATGTACACCTACAACATCATCTACGAGCTGCTCGACGGGGTGCGCGGGGCGATGGAGGGAATGCTGGAGCCGATTCGCACCGAGAAGCGGCTGGGGAGGGCGGAGGTGCGCAACCTCTTCAACGTGCCCAAGCTGGGGACGATCGCCGGCGCGGCGGTCATCGACGGTACCATCAAGCGCACTGCGCTGGTGCGGCTGTGGCGCGACAACAAGCAGGTGCACGCCGGCAAGCTCGCCTCGCTCAAGCGCTTCAAGGACGACGTGCGCGAGGTGGCCCAAGGCTTCGAGTGCGGTATCGGCATCGAGGACTACTCGGACATCAAGCCCGGGGACATCATCGAGGCGTACGAGATCGAGGAGACCCGGCCCAGCCTCACCTAGCCGCTTGGCGGGCGACGGGGCACTTTGGGCGGTGGATTAAAGCCGCCGTCAGGGTGCGCTATGCCCCGGCCAAAGAGGCCTTTCTTCCTTTCACAAAGGTGCCCCCATGTTCGCCTGCGTCGCCCGCGTCACCTTGGAGATTCCCGACACCGGCTCGCTCAAGGCCAAGCGGCAGGTGCTTCGCCGCGTCACCGATCGGGTGAAGGCCCGCTTCAACGTCTCGGTCGCCGAGGTGGATGACAACGGGCTGTGGCAGCGCGCCACCGTCGGGCTGGCGGTGGTGGGTAACGAGCGCCGGTTCGTCAACGAGCAGATGGACAAGATTCTGCAGTTCATCGACGACATGTACGTGGCGCCGATGGTGAGCAGAGAAATGGAGATCGTCTCCTTCGGCGATCTGCTCTACGGCGAAGAGGATGCGCTGTCGTCGATTCACCACGGCCAACGCTCGCTCGCCGAAGCGGAAGGGCTGGGGGAGTGGGAGAAGCGTCACGAGGCCAAGAGCGCCCCCTCCGAGCCGCTTCGGCCCAAGGAGACGAAGAACGGCAAGGGCAAGCGACCGCGCACGTTGCCGCTCGAAGAGGCGCGCGCCAAGGCACGGGCGCTGCGTAACCCACGCGAGTGGGAGAAGGAATGAAGAAATGGGTACGCACGCGCGCACCGAGCGGGTGGGGCAGGAGATTTTGGCGGCGATCGCCGACCTCTTGGCGCGGGGAATGCTGCGGGACCCCCGCATCGGCTACATCACCCTCACCGGGGTGAAGATGTCGCCCGACCTCCGGGTGGCCAAGGTCTACTACTCGCTCATCGGCAGCGAGGAGAAGCGCAAGGAGACCCAGGAGGGGCTCGACGCCGCCAAGGGTTTCGTGCGCCGCGAGGTGACCTCCAAGGTCAAGCTGCGGGTGTCCCCGGAAATCTATTTCGCCTACGACGGCTCCCTCTCTGAAGGGGACAAAATCGACCGCCTGCTCCGCGAGGTGAAGGAGAAGGAAGGCTGGTAACAAGCACCCTCTCTCCCTCTGGGAGAGGGTGGGGGTGAGGGGCACGATGCTAAGCTGGTTGCTGTTCAATGCACGGCGTCCTCGTCATCGACAAGCCCTCCGGTCCCACGTCCTTCGACGTGGTTCGACGGGTGCGCTCGGCGCTGAAGGTCAAGAAGGCGGGACACACCGGTACGCTCGACCCGATGGCCACCGGGGTGCTGCCCGTGTGCCTGGGCGACGCCACCAAGGTGGCCGGTTACATCACCGAAGGGGACAAGACGTACGAGGCGGTGGTGCGCCTGGGGCAGACCACCGATACCCTCGATGCCGAGGGCAAGGTGTTGGCCGAATCGCCCATTCCCGTGCTGCGCGCGGCCGAGCTCGAGGCGGTGTTGACGACGTTTCGCGGCAAGCAGCTGCAGACCCCGCCGATGTACTCGGCGGTCAAGGTGGGGGGGAAACGCTTGTACGAGCTGGCGCGGTCAGGAGCGGAAATCGCCCGTGCGGCGCGGCCGGTCGAGGTGTACGAGCTGTCGGTGCGAGACTTTTCCGCCAGCGAGCTTCGGCTGACCGTGCGGTGTTCCAAGGGCTTCTTCGTGCGGGTGCTCGCCGCCGAGCTGGGGGAAAAGCTGGGCTGCGGGGCGCACCTCAAGGCTCTGCGCCGTTTGCAGAGCGGGCCGTTCACCCTGGCGCAGGCGCTGCCGCTGGAGAAGGTCGAAGCGCTCGCCGCTTCCTCCCAAGGGCTGGCCGAGCTGGCTGGCCGCCTGGTGCCGGTGGAGGAGGCGCTCGCCGAGCTCCCGGCGTTTGGGGTGAGCGCAGCCGACGCGGTGAAGGTGACGCACGGGGTGCCGCTCGAGGCGGCGGCGACGGGGCGGGTGAGGGTGGTGGGGCCCAATGGACGCTTGTTGGCGATCGCCGACGTGGAGAGGGGCCGGCTCAAGTATCGTCGGGTGCTGGCATGAATGTGACGGTGATGGTCGCCGATGCGCTCAGGCCCGCGGTGGAGGGCCGGCCCAAGCTCGAATTGGGCGTTCCTTCGGGCGCCGAGCTGGGCGAGGTGCTGCAAACGCTCTTCGAGCTCTACCCCAAGCTGGCGCAGCACATGCCCAGCGAGAAGACGGCCGCCCGAGCGCATTTGGCGGTCTACCTCGCCGAGCCGTTGACTGGCCGCCGCAGCCTCGCCATTCGTGAAGGGCAAAAGGTATGGCTGTTCGGAGCCACCAGCTTTCCGCCTCCCGTGGCGCAGGCGGCCGCGGCCAGCCGCAAGGGCCGCAAGTAGCGCACCTGGCCCCCGGCAGTTGACCAGCCGATACCAGGGGCCTATAAGCGCCCGGCTTTTGAAGCTGGCGACCCCGCCTGTACCCCTCCGCGGACGGTGGCGTCTTTCGAATCATGGGAGCGGGAAGGAAGAAGAGTCATGTCGTTGCACCGTGAGCGCAAGAGCGCGCTCGTCAGCAAGTTCAAGGTTCACGAGAAGGACACCGGGTCGCCCGAGGTGCAGGTGGCGCTGCTTTCCGAGCGCATCACCTACCTCACCGAGCACTTCAAGACCCATAAGAAAGACCACCACTCGCGCCGCGGGCTGCTCAAGCTCGTCGGTCAGCGCCGCCGGCTCCTCGACTACCTCAAGACGAAGGACGCCAATCGGTACAAGAAGCTGATCGAAGGCCTGGGTATTCGGAAGTAGAGCGGTTTTTTCCCTGTGGGGCGCTCATGGGGAGCGCCCCGTTTCACATCGGCCGGACGGCGCCAAGGAAAGAGGGACGCGGACAAGGATTTTTGATTTCCGTTCGAGGTCGTCGAGCACGTCGACGGCGGCGAAAAGAGATCAAAGTCCCCCGCCTCCCTCGACTTTTGGAAAGCCTCTCCGAGCCGCCCTGGAGAAGCACCATGTTCCTCAAGAAGAGTGTTCAGTTTGGCGAAGGTGAGCTGTCCATCGAAACCGGCCGCATGGCCAAGCAGGCCGACGGTGCGGTGGTGGTGCGCTTTGGCGACACCATGACCCTGGTCACCGCGGTGAGCGCGAGAGAGAAGAAAGACGTCGACTTCCTCCCCCTCACCGTGGAGTACAAAGAGAATCTCTACTCGGCCGGCAAGATTCCCGGCAGCTACTTCAAGCGCGAGGGCCGCCTCACCGAGAAGGAAACCCTCACCTCGCGGCTGATCGACCGCCCTTGCCGCCCGCTGTTCCCCGAAGGCTACGCCTACGAGACCCAAATCATCGCCAACGTCATCTCCTCCGACGCGCAGAACGAGGGCGACGTGCACGGCATCACCGGCGCGTCGGCGGCGTTGATGTGCTCCGACATTCCCTTCCACGGCCCCATCGCCGGGGTGCGGGTGGGCCGGGTCGAGGGCAAGCTCATCGCCAACCCCACCGCCAAGCAGCGGGCGGTGTCCGACATGGACATCGTGATGGCCTGCTCGCGCGACGCGATCGTGATGGTCGAAGGCGGCGCCGAGGAAGTCTCTGAAGCTGACATGGTGGCGGCGCTGCAGTTCGGCCACCAGGCGGTGCAGCCGGTGCTCGAGCTGCAGCTGGCGATGCGCCGGGAGCTGGGCAAGACGGAGCGCGCCTACGAGAAGCTGCCCGCGCACGACGAGGCCCTCAAGGCGACGGTGAAGGCGCTCGCCTTCGATGGAATCAAGAAGGCCTACGGCATCAAGGAAAAGGGCCCCCGCTACGAAGCGCTCGGTGCCGGCAAGAAGGAGCTGGTGGCCAAGCTGAAGGCGGAGATGGGTGAGGCTTTCACCGCGCAGAGCGAGAAGAGCGCCAAGGCCATCTACGAAGACTTGAAGTACGAGCACATGCGCGCCATCACCGTGGCGGGCGGGCGCATCGGCGATCGCCGACACGACGAGGTGCGGCAGATCACCTGCGAGGTGGGGGTGCTCCCGCGCACCCACGGCTCGGCGCTCTTCACCCGTGGCGAGACGCAGGCGCTGGTGGTCACCACCTTGGGGACCGCGGAGGACGAGCAGCGCCTGGAGCTGCTCACCGGGCAGGCCTTCCGCAAGTTCATGCTCCACTACAACTTCCCGCCCTTCTCGGTGAACGAGACCAAGCCCTTGCGTGGGCCGGGCCGGCGGGAGATCGGCCACGGGGCGCTGGCGGAGCGGGCGCTGCGCAACATGCTCCCCAAGAGCGAGACGTTCCCCTACACCGTGCGCATCGTGAGCGACATTCTCGAGTCCAACGGCAGCTCGTCGATGGCCTCGGTGTGCGGCGGCACGCTGGCGCTGATGGACGCAGGCGTGCCGGTCAAAGCCCCGGTGGCCGGCATCGCCATGGGCTTGGTGAAGGAGGGCGAGCAGGTGGCGATCCTCTCCGACATCCTTGGTGACGAAGACCACCTGGGGGACATGGACTTCAAGGTGTGCGGCACCAAGCAGGGCATCACCTCGATCCAGATGGACATCAAGATTGCCGGCCTCACCACTCAGATCATGCAGCGCGCGCTGGAGCAAGCGCGGGTAGGGCGCCTGCACATCTTGGGAAAGATGCTCGAGGCGCTGGCCGAGCCGCGCAAGGAGATCAGCCCTTATGCGCCGCGGATCACCACCATCACCATTCGTCCCGAGTACATCAAGAACGTCATCGGGCCGGGCGGCAAGGTGATCAAGGACATCATCGCCCGCACCGGGTGCTCGATTAACATCGAGGACTCGGGCCGGGTGGACATCGCCTCGGCCGACGGCGAGGCGGTGAAGCAGGCGATCTCGATGATCCAGGCGCTCACCCGCGAGGCCGAGGTGGGCAAAATCTACCTGGGCACGGTGCGGAAGATCGCCGAGTTCGGAGCCTTCGTCGAAATCTTCCCCGGCACCGATGGCTTGATTCACATCTCCGAGCTGTCCGACAAGCGCGTCAAGTCAGTCTCCGACGTGCTCAAGGAGGGCGACGAGGTGATGGTGAAGGTCATCTCCATCGACAAGACCGGGAAGATCCGCCTCTCGCGCAAGGAAGCGCTCGCCGAGCGTCAAGCCCAGGCGCAAGGTGCCACTCCTCCCGCTCCCGCCGCCGAGCAGCCCAAGGCGAAGGCGTAGGCGCGGCGCACCCTCTCCCTCTGGGAGAGGGTAGGGGTGAGGGGCGAGTGCTCAACCGCCACGCCATCGTCCTGTACCTGGGGCTCGCGGCGCTCCTGCTCTTGAGGGCGCCGCCCGGCGGCAGTCTCGCCACGCTGGGCGCTGCGTTCATCGTACTCGTCGGTGGATTGCTCCTCGACGCCGGTGAGCCGGGGAGCCCCCGCACGGCTGCGGCGCACCTGCTCCAAGCGACCGCGGTGGTGATGCTCCTCTTCACCGCCGTTCGCCACCTCGTCATCGACGGAACTTCCTCGCTGCACCTGGTGCTCGCCGAGGGAGGCATCGCCGTCGCCTCGCTGGGCGTGCTCCTGGAGATGCGCCTGTCCTACGCGGCGCTGAGGAAAGGAGTGGCGGTGCAGGCGGCAGGCGACGGGCTGTACCTCGCCGCCGTCGGCGTGTCGCTGGTCGGGCGCACCGAGACACCCAGCACCATTGGCTGGGTGTTCATCGCCATCGCCGGGCTGCTCGGGCTCTACGCGGCGGTGACCAATCTCCTCTTGCAGTTCGGTCGTCTGAAGAACCCGCAGGCCGGGTGGCGCTTTCGGGTTCTGGAGCTGAATGAGACCGCACTGCGGCTCAAGACACCCGGAGGCGAGAGCCGCATCGAGCTTCGCCACATCGAGTCGGTGAAGCGGCTCGATGAACGGCACCTCTTGCTCGTGCTCCCCTCGCCGCTGCCGCCGGAGCTGAAGACTTCCGGCCTCCCCTTCGAAGAGCTGCGCGAGGGCGCCGAGCCGGTCATCAGCGAAACCGCACCACCGCCTGCGCGTTACGGCTTCATCCTCCACGAGCAGGAGCTGGGCCGAGCGCTCACCGACGCCGAGGCCGTGCTTCAAAAGAATCCCACGCACTAACAACAGGTTGCCGGTCGGCTACTCCCCGCAGCTCTGCGCCGGCCAACGGAAGAAACGCGCGTGCACCCGCCCGTAGGTGAACATGCCCAAGGCGATGCCCGCGAGAGTCGCCAGCACGTAGAAGCGCCCCTCGCCCAGCTGTGCGAACACCACCCCGGGGCAGGTACCGGTGAGCGCCCAGCCCAACCCGAAGAGCACGGCGCCGGGCAGGGTGCCCGGAGTGAACAGCGGACTGGCGTCGCGCGCCTGAAGGACACGGAAGGCGGCGAAGCTCAAGCCGACTCCACCGGCGAAGGTGAAAAGCAGGCGCAAGTCCTCGAGGGCGAACATGGCGCGCACCTGACCGAAATCGGTGAAGCCGATGAAGCAGAGGGCAAACCCAAACGAAAGCCCTAAGCCGGCCGCCACCAGATGGTTTCTCACGAAAGCACCTTGTTCCACAGCAACGTGACCGCCACCGCCACGCCGAGGAAGGTCGCCGTCGCCGAAAGGCTGGCGGGCCGAAGCCGCGAGCACCCCGACAACCCGTGGCCCGAGGTGCAGCCGCCCGACATGCGCGTACCGAAGCCGACGAGGAAGCCGCCCAGCGCGAGCGCGGCCGAGGCCTGTGCCACCCCGCCGTAGGTCGTCAGGAGCGCGGCGTCGAGGGAGAACCCCGCCTGCCTTCCGCGAAGCAGACCCGCCAGGGCGCCGCCGACCGCCACCATCGCCAAAAAGACTGCGTGCACCGACACCGGCAGCCGTTTGGACGCCGCCGGCGGTGGGGCTTTGGGCACATCGACGTCGGCGACGCTTGCTCCTTGGGCCAGCGCTTGTTCCCCGAAGGCCTCCAGGGTTGCCGCCCGCAGCGCCTCGGCCGCCTTGGCCTCGTCATCGCCCAGCCGGGCCTCGAGCTCCGCCCGCTTTCTCTCGGCACGCAGCTCGAGCAACCGTCCGAAGGCGCCTGAAGCGCCCAGCGGCCGCCCCAGCGCGCGGTAGTAGACCGCGGCGATGGTTCCGAGCGCGAGCGCCCCCGCCCACCAGGGCCAGTAGGTCATCACTTGGGGACCTCGAGCAGTTTGCCGTTGGGGAGCAGGTTCTTGGGCACCTTCTCGCCTGAGCAGCCCAGCGTGTAGCGCGCGCAGTTGTGGAACTGCCCCTCGCAGTAGTTCACCTTCCAGACTTTGAGGAGGCTTTCCAAACGGAACTGCGCATACAGCTCACAACTGGGAATGTGGGGGCAGTTCATCGAAAGCTCCTGGCTGGCAGATTCCTCGGTTTTAGGCTTCGGGTCAGGTTTTTGGAAAGGCCCTTGCAGTCGAGATCCAATCGCTCCGTCGTTCGTTTGAGCCACTCGAGCGCTGCCATGGCCGCCTTCCCTACATCGCCGCTGGGCCCACCTCCTCGCCGCGGCAACTTCGTCACCAACGTGTCGACGTTCTTCGGCTTTTTCCGGTGGGCGTTCATGCCGCTGGGGTTGTTCGCCCTGGTGGCGGTGGGAGTACACGCGGCCGCCGATACGCTGGATGACCGCATCCTGTGGCTTTTGGACCACGCCGACGCCCTCTTCGACGGGCTCTTCGCGCGCTTCGAAGCCACGCAGTCGCTGGTGCACTGGGTGGGCATCGAGCAGCGCACCCTCTTTTCCCGGGCAGTGACGCTGGGGTGGGAAATCGCCGCCGATCTCGCGGTGGCGTTGCCGCTCTTCGGCTACCGCGAGGAGGACCCAAAAGCCAAGGCGCGTGCCCTCACCCTGCTGCCCAAGACCCGAACCTGGCGGGGACTGTTCAAAAAGCTGGTGGCTCGCCCCACCTCGATGCGCCTTTTGCGGCCGCTGGCGACCCTGTCGCTCGTCCTCGCCGGAGCCTGTGCCATCGCTCGCATGGTGCAGGGGGCCCTCTACTTCTCCTTGCGCGAGGGCGTTCTGGGAGACGACGTTGCGGGGCCGGCCGCGCGGGTCGCTGCCTTAGGGGCGCTGTTCCTGGTGCTCGCCACTCTGGGCTGGCGCGCGGTCCTGAGAAACCTTCAGCACGCCGACGCGGTGAGCGAGGAGGCGGCGAAGAACCGTTTTCGCGCGATGACCGCCGGGTGGTTGGGCTCGGCGGTGGTGGCGCCCCTGGCGCTGGCCGCGCTCATCGACGCGTCTCCGCTCCTGTCCTTCTTCCGCTGACCATGTTCTCCCACCGCGCCAGAGGGCTCGTCGACTTCCTCGCGGCGGCTCTGTGTCTGTGGGCGGCGGCGTACCACACGCCCGTCGGCGCCGGGGTGCGGGGCGTGGGCGGGCGCCTCTTGGGAGTGAAGAGCTCGGCGCAGCCGCTGCTCGCCTACTACAGCGGCGGGGTTTACTCGGCGCACGAGGTGAAGACGCCGCTCGAGCCACCGATGCCCGCGCAACTTGCCGCCGCCTCCGCCGAGCTCTCCCGCTCCGAGGGGCTTGGCTACGGCGTTTGGGCGGTGTGGAGTCAGCTGTCTTTTGAGCAACGTCGGTCCTTCGCGGCATCGGGGCTCGACTCGGCGACCCTGCTCGATCCGCTCAGTGGCCCTGACCAGATGACTCGCCTCGTGGGGGACGCCTCGCGGAAGTGGGGCTCGGAGGAGGTGGCGGTGCTTTCCCTCTTCGGAGGCCAGGAACCGGCGCGCTACGCCTCCGAGCGGGCGCGGGCCGAGGGTTCGGGTCTCACCCTCGATGAGTTGGCGCGCCACCTCCCACCGGGTTTCGACGAGCAGGTGGGGTTGGCCTCGCAGGCGATGGCGTTGGGCACCGCCTACGCCTTGAGCTGGCCAGTGCCGGCGTGGGCGAAGGTCACCTCTCCTTTTGGCATGCGCCAGCACCCCTTGCTCGGTGGCCGGCGCATGCACACCGGGGTCGACTTGGGGGTGCCTACGGGGACTTTGGTGCGCGCGGTAGAGCGGGGAGTGGTGCGGCGAGCCAGTGAAGACCACGTCAACGGCAAAGTGCTGGTGGTGGACCACGGGCGTGGCGTCACCACCGCCTACTGCCACAACTCGGCGCTCCTGGTGGTGCCCGGTCAGCAGGTGGAGAAGGGTCAGATCATCGCCCGCTCCGGGAGTACGGGCCGCTCCACCGGACCGCATCTGCACTACCAGCTCGAGCTGGGCGGGATGCCGATGGATCCCTTCCTTTTCAAGCAGCTCTTGACGAATGCGCCGGAACGGGTAGGTGTGAAGGGCCGTGACGAGAGTGACGCTCAAAGTCTCGCGGACGCGACCGAGCTCTGACCTGCCCCTGCCGCGCTACGAGAGCGAGCTCGCCGCCGGGCTCGACCTGCGCGCTGACGTGGAAGCGCCTTTGACGCTGGCTCCGTTCGAGCGCTTCGCGGTGCCCACCGGGCTGCACATCGAAGTGCCCGTGGGCTACGAGGGCCAGGTGCGGCCCCGCTCGGGGTTGGCGCTGCGGCACGGTATCACCTGCCTCAACTCCCCCGGCACCATCGACGCCGACTATCGCGGCGAGGTGAAGGTGCTGCTCGTCAACTTCTCCAACACTCCCTTCACCCTCCAGCGGGGAGAACGAATCGCTCAGCTGGTCATCGCTCCCGTCGCCCGCGCCGAGGTAGTCGACGTCGCCCAGTTGGGGGAAACCAATCGAGGATTCGGGGGTTTTGGCTCGACGGGTCGCTAAAACGGCCCTTCCTTGATGTGGGCCCCGGCGGCGCGATAAAAACCATCGTCCGATTCAGGCCTTAGGCTTAGGGTCGGAGCCGGGAGCACCCCTCGTTGCTTTGTTACCGTTGCGGCAGTCACGTCCCCGACTCCAGCGACACTTGCGGGAGCTGCGGCCAGAAGCTGGCCGGTGGCGGCGTGCGTCAAGCGACTGCCACCTTCTCGCGAAAGCGCCCAGGACAAAACGTCGTCGAGGGCGCGCCCTTCAAGCCGGGCGAGTTGATCGCCAACCGCTACGACATCAAGGACACGGTGGGCGCTGGCCCCTTGGGCTTCGTCTTTCGGGCGCACGACAAAGAGATCGACGTCGAGGTTGCGCTCAAGGTGATTCACCCCCGGCTTCTACAAACCGCGGAAGAGCGCCGAGCCTTCGCCAAGGTCATTCACAGCGCTCGCAAGCTCTCTCACCCCAACCTGGCCCGGGTGTACGAGGAAGGTGAGGACAAAGACCGCCCCTTCTTCTCCATGCAGTTTCTCGAAGGGTTGTCTTTACGGAAAATCATCGACCTGCGCCTGAGCAAGGGCCAGTTCTTCTCCTTGCGGGAGATTGAGCCCATCCTCACCCAGGTGGGGGCAGCCTTGGAGGGCGCGCACAAGGTCGGCCCTCACTCGGACTTGAAGCCAGAGAACGTGGTGGTGTTGCCCGACTTGCTCAAGGTCACCGACTTCGGAGTCGGCCTGGCGATGCCCCGGCTGCCCTTCGTGCAGGCGGTGAAGGCGCGCAAGGCCGATCGCTACCTGGCTCCCGAGTTCGTCGAGGGCGGGGAGATCGACCACCGCGCCGACATCTTCTCCCTGGGAGTCATTCTGGGAGAGATGCTCTCGGGGTTGACCCCCGACGGGGCGATTCCCGAGCTTGGGCGACGCAACCCCGAGGTGCCGCCAGCGGTCGAAGGCCTCTACCGCCGCGCGCTCAACCAAAACCCGCTCGCCCGCTTCAAATCCGCCCAGGAGATGGTGGAGGAGCTCGCCGACATCTCCCGCCGCGTCTTGCCGCCGCCGCTCAAGTCGAAGCCCGAGCCAGCCAGCGAGGGTCCTTCGTCGCGTCCGCGGCCCGGGGGCGGGGCGGCCCTGCAGCTGTCACCACGAAGGACGATCGAGAAGCCGCCTCCTCCGGTGCCCGAGAGCGCCCTGTTGGGCTCGGAGTCCGACGCGATTCAGCTCGAAAGCGGGGAGGTCGAGGCGCTGCCCTCCGACGCCACCCAGCCGGTCGATTCGTCGCAGCTGCCCTCCGACCTGTTTCCTCCCTCGCCTCCGCCGGAGTCGCACGAGCCGACCGAGGTGGTGCTCTCCGGTCCCTCGCCCGCGCGCGATCACGAGCGCCCCGAGCCCCTTCCACCTCCTCGCCCGCAGCCCAACCGCAGCCGTTCGGCCATCTGGCTCTTGGTGCTCACCGTGTCAGGGTTGATCACTGGTTCGGCAGGCGGCTACTTCGTGTTGCAGAAGATGCGGCAGCGGCCGCCGACGGTTACGCCGCCCCGGGAGGACTCCCGCGCGCGCGAGGAAGAACGGCGCAAGGAGGCCGAGCGGCTCGCCGAAGAACGACGTCTGACGCTGGCGCGCCAAAAAGCCGAGGAAGAGCGGCGGGCGGCGGAGG
>JBMORE010000187.1:35922-50875 GCA_049322255.1 Myxococcota bacterium
ACAAGAGCGCCAAGCGGAAACGGAACGGCGGCTCGCCGAAGAACGGCAAGCGGCGGAGGAGAAGAAGAAAGCCGAGGAGCGCCGCAAAGAGGAGGAGCGTCGGGTCGCCGAGGAGAAGAAGGAAGAGGTGAAGGTCGTCTCGGCCAAGCTGGTGGGTGATGCCCGCTGTCCCGAAGGCATGCGTCTGGTGGGGGCTGGGGTGTTTCGCATGGGTACCTCCGCCGACGACCCAATGCGCGGTTTCGACGAGAGAAGCCTCGCCGCCGTCGACGTGCCCGCGTTCTGCATCGACGCCTACGAGTACCCCAACCGTCGAGGGGTGACTCCCACGGTGAACGTGAGCTGGAACGACGCACGGCGGTTGTGCGACGGCCGCGGAAAGCGGCTGTGCGCGGAGGAGGAGTGGGAAAAGGCCTGCAAGGGTCCGGGCAACGCGCGCTTCCCTTACGGCAACGGGTTCGACCCCAACGCCTGCAACACCGAGGACGAAACGGGGGAGGACCGCCGCCTGGCGCTCTCCGGCAGCTTCCCCAAGTGCCGTTCGGGGTTTGGTGTGGCCGACTTGTCGGGCAACGTCGCGGAGTGGACCGCCAGCCAGTACGCCGCCAACCAGGACAAGGCCATCAAGGGCGGCGCGTTCGATCGGCCGGATTATGCGACGCGCTGCTCGGCGCGTAAGAACGGCTCGCCCAACGTGCGCGCCGCGGAGGTCGGTTTTCGCTGCTGCGCGAGCCCGAAGTAGTGGGGGACGTCATGAGACATACCCGGGTGGCCCAGCTCGTCCTCGCGGCGCTCTTTTGTGCCGGGCAGGCCCGCGCTGGCCGTCCCAGGGTGGTGGTGGTGAAGTCGTCGCAGCTGGCGGCTTACACCTCGGTGGTCGCCGGCTTCTCCGCCGAGGTGCGAGGCGAGGTGACCGAGGTGGTGCTCGAGGAGGGTGCCGGCGCCGCGGCGAAGACGTTCGAAAAAATCGCCTCCGACGCGCCGGCGCTGGTGCTGGCGATTGGCCCCGCGGCGGCCAACGGCGCCAAGCGCGCGTTCACCCAAGTGCCGGTGATTTTCGCCATGGTGCCCTACTACGAGAAGTATGGGCTCGAGGGGCCCAAGGTGACCGGCATCGCTCTGACCAGCGATCTCTCGGTCGAGTTGGAGACGCTCAAGGCGGTGGCGCCGGGCACACGCCGCGTGGGTGTTCTCGAAGATCCGAGGTACTCGGCGAAGGTGGTGCGCGAGGCGCAGGAGGCGGCGACGCGGGCGGGGCTGACGGTGGTGCCGCTGGAGGTCGACAGCGCGGCCAAGACAGACAAGACGCTCGAGGGTGCACGGGGAAAGGTCGACGCGCTCTTGATGGTGGTCGACAAGACCGTGGGCAACGCCGCGGTGGTGAAAAAGCTCATCGCCTTCAGCGAAGAACAGAAGATTCCTCTGGTGGGGCTCTCGGCCAGCCAGGTGAAGGAGGGCGCCACCTTTTCCCTCTCCCCCAGCCATACGGGAATCGGGCAGCAGGCGGGGCGGTTGGCCAACCGCATACTGCACGAGAGGGTCGACCCTGGAGCGCTGGCCGTGGCGCAACCCGAGGTGCTCGAGCTGGCGATGAACCTCTCCGCCGCCAAACGGCTGGGCTCGGCGTGTGACGTGGCTCTCGAAATCTTCAAGTTCGCTGCCGGGCGTGGTTACCCCATCAAGGTCTACGAATGATCTCCCCTCTCCCTGTGGGAGAGGGTAAGGGTGAGGGGCTGTGATTCCGCGTTACTCGCACCCAGCCATGTTCGCCCTCTGGTCCGACCAAGCGCGCTTGCGCCGCTGGCGTGACGTCGAGCTCGCCGCGTTGGAGGGGATGGTCGCTGTCGGAATGGCTCCGGCCCAAGCGCTCGCCGAGTGCCAGGCCAAGGCGGGTGACTTCGCCGCCGCCGACGTGACGCGGATCGACGACATCGAGAAGACGACCAAGCACGACGTGATCGCCTTCCTCACCTTCATGGAGGAGCGCATCGGCCCCTCGGCGCGCTGGCTGCACCTGGGCATGACCTCCTCCGACGTGCTGGACACCGCGCTGGCGATGACCCTGCGCGACGCGGCGGACCTCCTCTTGGCAGAGCTACAGCGTGCGATGGCGGCGGTGTCTGCGCGCGCCTTCGAGCACCAGCGCACGGTGATGATGGGTCGCAGCCACGGCATTCACGCCGAGCCGATCACCTTCGGACACAAGCTCGCCATCTGGTTCGACGAGCTTGGGCGCGCGAAAGAGCGCATCGAACGGGCCCGACAGACCATCGCGGTGGGGAAGCTCTCTGGCGCGGTGGGCACCTTCGCTCATCTGCCGCCGTCGGTCGAAGCGCACGCGATGAAGGCGCTGGGGTTGGCTTGCGCGCCCGCCTCGAGCCAAATCGTTCAGCGTGACCGCCATGCCGAGTACTTCACCGCGCTGGCGCTCTTGGGAGCGTCGATCGAGAAGTTCGCGGTGGAGATTCGCCACCTGCAGCGCACCGAAGTGCGCGAGGCGGAAGAGCCCTTCACCGCCGGCCAGAAGGGTTCCTCGGCGATGCCGCACAAGCGCAACCCCATTCTCTCCGAGAACCTCTCCGGGCTGGCGCGGCTCTTGCGCGGTCATGCGCTGAGCGCGCTGGAGAACGTGGCCCTGTGGCACGAGCGCGACATCTCCCATTCCTCGGTCGAGCGGGTGATCGGCCCCGACGCCACTCTCGTCGCCCACTTCATGCTCCATCGCTTCGCCGGCTTGATGGAGTGCCTGCGCGTCTACCCGGACAGGATGCGGGAAAACCTCGAGGCGCTGGGCGGCGTCGTCTTTTCCCAGGCGGTGCTGCTCACGCTGGCCAAGAAAGGCATGGATCGGCAGGCGGCCTACATCATCGTGCAGCGCAATGCGATGCGCGTGTACGAAGAAGGGGTGCGCTTCGAGGACGCGCTCCGGGCCGACACCGACTTGACCCAGGTGCTCTCGCCAGACGAGCTCTCTGCCTGCTTCGCCTACCAGCGCTACACCCGCCACGTCGACGACATCTTCCAGCGCGTCTTCCCCTCTCCCTCTGGGAGAGGGCAAGGGTGAGGGGCGATTTCTACAAGTACCCCTTCGCGCGCAGATTCTTCTCGATGCGCGCGCTCACCTCGCCCACCTTCAACGTCAGCGCCTCGCCGGTGATGCGCTCGTAGGCGGCGAGGTACTTCTCCGCCAGCTCCACCCGCACCTCGTCGGGGATGGGCGGCGGCTTTCCCTGCCCAAAGAAGCCCCGCTCGCGAATGAGCCACTGGCGGATGTTCTCCTTGTCCAACATGCGTTGTTCCTCTCCTCTGGCCAGGCGCGCCTCGTACTCGTCGGCCACCCAGTACCGGCTGGAGTCGGGAGTGTGGATCTCGTCGATCAGCACCAGCTCGTCCCCGGCCTTCCCCAGCTCATACTTGGTGTCGACCAAGAGCAACCCGCGGGAGCGCGCCCACTTCTGCCCTTCGGAAAACAGCGCCAGCGCCGCCTCTTTGGCCTCCGCCAGGTCGCGCTCGGACAACAGCCCCCGGGCAACGATTTCCTTCTCGCTGATTGGCTCGTCGTGCGCACCGTACTCGGCTTTCGTCGTGGGGGTGAGAATCGGCCGCTCGAAGGCCTGGTCCTTTTTCATCGCCGCGTCCAAGGGCACCCCGTAGGCCAGGTGCGTTCCTTTTTGCAGGTCGCGCCACAGGCTGCCGGTGAGATAGCCGCGCACCACCAGCTCCACCGGGAAGGGTTGGCAGCGCCGCGCCACGGTGACGTTGGGGTCGGGCACGTCGAGCACGTGGTTCTTCACCACGTGCGCCGTCTTCTGGAACCAGAAGCTCGCCAGCCGGTTGAGGACCTCTCCCTTGAAGGGAATGGTGGTGAGCACGTGGTCGAACGCCGAGAGCCGATCGGTGGTGATGAGCACCAGGCGATCTCCTCTGCGGTAGGTGTCGCGGACCTTTCCCTGGTAGCGCTCCCCGAGCGAGGGAAAGTGCGTCTGCGCCAGCGTGTGCGGTAGCTGCTGAACGAGGAGGGGATGGGTCATGGGCGCCTCGCAAAGAAGGCGCGACTCTACTGGAGCGACGGCCCGGCGGAAGGGCTGACCGACGCAGCTGCCAGATAGACGAACGCCGGGTTGACCCGGAGCGTCCCGTCCACGTAGGCGGCGGCGTAAGGGGCTCCGGTGGCGCGGTCGACCGACACCACCCCTTGCGGGCGGATACCCCAGTGCGCCAGCAGGGAACGGGCAATCAGCTCGACGGCCTCGCGCTCGGAGAGGCCTTGCAGGCTCTCGCGGCGGTCCTCGGCCCAACGTTCACGGCCATCGAAGGAGAGCTGCAACGGTTCACCGGCGTCGGGCGCCTGAAGGAGGTCGGCGCGCGGGTCGAAGCCGGGGGCGGCCACCAGCTCCCCCCCAAAGACGACCGGAAAGAAGACCGGGCCCGTGGCCGGTCGCCCTGCCTCCATCTCGGAGGCGCGCGCGATGTCGCGGAAGAGCTCTTGGCGGGTCGCCCCCGACTCGAGCTCGAGCAGCTCGGCGGTCCCGGTCAGCGCCTGAGAAGCGGAGAGCACCCGTGAAGGCGAGGTGCCGTACCCGCACGCGGCGAGGATCAACAGGCACGAAGGGAAGGTCAGCCGGCGCATCTTCAAGGCCGCAATATATCGACGACCGGCGAAAGGAGCCAGCTAAAGTCCGGCGCCCATCTTCGATGCATGCCTTCCCCGCAAACCTGTTCGTGGTGTGCCACCAGATCCGTTCACTCGACAACCTCGGAGCCATTGCGCGGGTGATGGCCAACTTCGGGGTCAGCCGGCTGATTCTCTCGGATCCAGCGCGCTACGACTTCCGCGGGGCCGAGAAGCTGGCGGTGGGTGCCGAGGAGGTTTTGGCCAACATGGCTGTAGCACGCGATCTCGACGAGGCGCTGACGGACGTGGTCTACGCGTTGGGTTCTAGCTCGCGCGAGCGGCTCAAGCGTCAAAGCGTGCTTGCCCCTGACGATGCGGCGCGGCGGTTGGCTGCGCAGGCCCAGCGGGGAAAGGTGGCGCTGGTGCTCGGAGGCGAAAAGCGAGGGCTCTCCGACGACGAGCTGGCCCGCTGTCAGGACGTGGTGGTCATCCCCACCGCACCCAAGCAGCCGTCGATGAACGTAAGCCACGCGGCGGCGGTACTGCTCTACCTCATCACCCAGGCAAAGAAAGCTTCGCCGCCGTCGGCGACTCCGGAGCCGGGAGCGCCCCAGAGGCTGTGGCAGAAGCTGGAGGAGACGATGAAGGAGGCGCTGGAAGGGGCCGGCTGGCTCAACCCTCAGGCCCCTCGGCATGCCCTGCGCGAGCTGATGCGCGCCCTGCAAAAAGGTCGGCTGTCGCAGCGCGAGGCCCAGATGTGGCTCTCCGCCTTCGAGCACCTCGCGCGCGCTACGCGGCGGCCGGCTCGCCCTTCTTGAAGGCCTCGTTGTAGTGCTGCTCGCACAGCCCACCTTTGAGCACCTTCTTGCGGCACTCGGCCTTCGAGCAGGTGCGGTAGCGCGAATGGGGTAGCTCCCCTTGGCGCCACTTCTTGTAGTGGAAAAAGCAAAACCCCTTGGCGCGGTACGGGCGCTTGCAGCCCTGCGCCGAGCACGTCTTCTTGCCGCCGCCTTTTGCTTGGCGGGGCCACTTCTTGAATCGGTTTGGCATGGGGCGGGGTACCTACTCCGGGGCTTGGGGCTTGCGCAAGCTGAAGGTCAACGTGCTCGTCCCCCGCCGGGCGTAGAGGCGCACCAGGCTGCCGCCGGGAAGGCTCTGGAGCACGGCATGAAGCTGCGCCGGGTTCGAAATCTCGGTGGTGTTCACCTTGAGCACCACGTCGCCCTCGGCCAACCCGGCCTTCTGTAGCGGCCCCCCGGGAACTACGGAGCGGACGAGCGCGCCCATCGGCTCGGCCAGCCCGCAGCGCAACGAAGCGGTGCGGTCGACGGTGGAGACGCTCGCCCCCAAGGCGAGCGCGAGGGGTTCGTCCGGGGCCGGAGAAGGCGCCTGCTGAAAGGGTGTCTCGCCCAGCCGTAAGGAAAGCTCCACCGGCTTGCCCTCTCGGCGCACGGTGAGAGCCACCTGTTGGCCGACGGTCGAGGTGGCCACCCGCCAGCGGAGCGCGTGGGCCCGCTCCATCGTCTCGCCGTCGAGGGAGACGATGACGTCGCCCGCCTTCATCCCCGCGGCGTCGGCAGGGCTGCCGCCTCGCACGTCGGTCACCAACACTCCCGAGTAGCTTCTTTGGCGGTGGCTCTTGGCCACCTCGGGAGTGAGGTCTTCGACCATCACCCCCATCCACCCGCGGCGGAACTTGCCGTGCGCTCGAAGCTGCGGCAGCACCGCCTTGGCGACGTCGATCGGCGTGGCGAAACCGATGCCTTGCCCCGCCACGTTCACCGCGTTGGCAATCGCCACCACTTCGCCGTGCAGGTCGAGGATGGGGCCTCCCGAATTGCCGGGGTTGATGGGCGCATCGGTCTGCAGGTAGTCGAAAAAGCCGCTGCGCCCGGAGGGCACCACGTCGGTGCGGCCCTTGAAGCTGACCACCCCCACGGTGACCGAGTGCGACAGCCCGAAGGGGTTGCCAATCACCACCACCCAATCGGCGATCTCCACGCTGCGCGAGGTCGATAGCTCGAGCACGGGGAACTTTCGTTCACCGTCGACCTTGAGCAACGCGATGTCCGTCTGCGGGTCTTTTCCGATGACTTGGGCGTCGAGCTCCTCGGGCACCCCACGTGTCGATTGCAGCGACACCTTGATCTCGGTGGCGTCTTCGATGACGTGCGAGGCGGTGAGCAAGTAGCCATCGGGGTGGATGAAGAAGCCCGCGCCCAGCCCCTTCTGCGGTTCCTCGTCGTCTCCTGCCTCCGGGGGCGTGCGAGTGGTGATCGAGACCACCGCCGGAAGCGCCCGCCGCGCCACTTCGGCGATCGCCGAGCGCTCGGCGCGGACCTGGCGTTGCTTCGCCTCCGTCCACAGCGACGGTGTCGGGGCTGCGCCCGCGGCCGCTATCCACCCGAAGACCAGCCAACCCCATACCCGCCCCATGTCCCACCTCCCGCCGCTGCGAGAAGTTAGGAAGCGGCACAGGGCCGTGCCAAGGCGAGCGTGGGGTGGCGAACAAGCACCCGGAAAGCTACGGATCCTCTGGGCCGGGCGGAGCGCGGTTCTTCGCCTCCACTGCCTCCATCAGCTCGCGGGTGGGTGGGTCACGGGGCTGTACCGTCTTGCGCACCAAATCCACCGAGAAGCGGTAGGGCTGTGGGGCGCCGGCGGAGCAGCTCACTTCCAGCGTGCCGGCGAAGGAGGACACGATGCGTGGCGCACACTGTGGCGTCGAGGTGCCGGCGCGGGCATTGAGCTCGTCGGCCACCGACCACTTCGCGCCTGGGGCCTTGGAGAGGAGCAGCTCCACGGCGCGGCGTTCGTCTCCTTGATCGAACTGTTGCTGCAAGTAGATGAGCGTGAGCGCCAAGATGGCGATCATCAGCCCACCGATGACGAGCTTTCCTGGTGGAGACGCTTCCACGCCGGCTTCATAAGGAATGTGATGCGCTTTTGCCTACCGCTTCTTGGCGAAAAGGTCGTTCACCGCCGCCCGCTCCTCCGTCGAGTAGCGCTCGGTCGGCTGCCCGCGTCGTGCCGCGCGCACCTCGTCCACCGCTTCGCCGATGCCCGCCTTGAGGCGCTGAAGCTTGTGCGGCCCACCGTTCTCCCACGCACGCTGGGCGTGCTCGACGGGCGTACGCCCGAGCACCGGCTGGGTGGCGAGGAAGATTCCCAACCCCACCGCCAACGAAGTCCACACCACGAACTTGATGAAGCCCATGCTTCCTCCCTTCAGCTCCTACCTGGTCGTACCTTGACCCACCTGCCTCCGCCAGTTTTTGACCGTGGGGTCGGCGGTCTTTAAGAAGACAAGGGTGCAGCCGGAGGAGCTCATCGAGTCGGCGAAGGCGCGGGCGGAGGCGTTGGCTCCGCCCAGCGACGTCGAACGGGAGCGGCTTCGGGGCGAGTGCGTGGCTTTCTTCGACCAAGTGCCCGAGCCGCCTGTGTACCGGCGCGCCAACGACCCTTCACGCGCGCTCGCCCTGGCGTTGACGCAACGGGGCGAGGAGCTGCTTGCCCGCTGCATGTCCGCCTCGCGCGAAGACGGCGGCTCGGGGCTTGCGCGCTTGGTGCCTGTCTTGAAGGCCTACCTCGCCGCGCTGTGCCACACGGCCGAGGGGCGCTTGGGATCGGCGGAGAATGCGTGGCGTGAGGGCCTGTTGCTCGAGCGGGAGGCGGTGCGCGGTCGCTCGCTGTGTGTCCATTCCACCGCCGAGCCGGTGCCGGTGTTCGACAAGGCGACGCGCACCTCACGCTACGACCCTCGGCCCGAGCCGACGGTAACGGTGCGACTCGCCTGTCCGGCGGCGGGTTGCGCCAAGGAGGCGGCCTTTGCTCTGCCGGGGCGCCTCGCCTTGCACGCGCTGACTTGTCCTAGCTGCCAGAGCCCTTTTTTGGCCTACGTCGGCGAGGTGCGCGCGGCGGAGAAGAGCTCTCCGGTGCAAGGGGTGGTGAGCTACAGGCTGCGCATCGAGGAGCCTGACGGCACGGTTTCACGGGTGGAGATAGACGACACCAGCGGTGCGGAGCTGTCGGTGGCGCGAAAGGACCAGGTCGCTTGCCTCTACACCGCCCACCGGCAGCTGCGCGGCCTGCTCAACCTCTCCAGCGGCCGGGTGCTGTGGGTGAACCGGAGCGGCGCCTGCTTCGTGGCCACCGTGGCCTTCGGCGAGGACGCACAGGAGCTTGTTGCCTTCCGCGCCTTTCGCGACCGAGTTCTCCTGCGCCACACCGCGGGAGCGGCGGCGGTGCGGCTCTACTACCGCCATGGCCCCGCATGGGCGCGCTTTGTCGCTCGGCGGCCGTGGCTCTTGGCGGCGACCCGTTACGGCTTACGCCGGTTGCACCACCACTTGGAGCGGCGCGGATGAAATCGGGCTGGCTCGGCCAGGCGTTCACCGTGTTGCTCGTCGTGGGCCTTCTTTTGGGCGCCATCTACCAGGGCGTGCAGGAGGCGAAAGAAAAACGCCTCCTTTCCACGGGCGAGCTGGCGCCGGACTTTGGGTTGCGCCGGCCTGACGGGAGCCAAGTGACGCTCTCCTCTCTTCGCGGGCAGGTGGTGATGCTCGACTTCTGGGCGACCTGGTGCCCACCTTGCGTTCGCGAGATGCCCTACCTGACTCGGTTGGCCAAAGAGTACGAAGCCAGGGGCCTGGCCTTCGTCGCCGCCAACAATGACGAGCCGGACGAGGCAGAAGGCGCCGTCGAGGCCTTCGTCTCCTCGCGGGCGCCCGAGCTTCGGCGCTACGTCGCTTTTTCCGACGAGGTCACCAGCCAGCGCTACCGGGTGCGGACGCTGCCGACGGTGTACGTCATCGATCGCCAGGGGCGGGTGGCCAAGGCGCATGCCGGCCTGGCCTCGGAGACGATGCTGCGCCGGTGGATCGAGGAAGCACTGAGGTAAACCCTCTCCCTTTGGGAGAGGGAAAGGGGGAGGGAGCGCTACTTCGCCCCCGGCTCCGGTTTCTTCTCCCCCTCCTCCTTCACCGCCTCCTCTTCGCTGACCAAGCGGAACTCGGTGCGGCGATTCTTCGCGCGGCCCAGCGGGGTGGCGTTGTCGGCGATCGGCTTGTCGAAGCCGAAGCCGGCGCTCTTGAGCCGGTTCTTGGCGATGCCCTTGTTCAGCAGGTAGTTGACCACGGCCTGGGCGCGGCGCTTGGAGAGGTCGAGGTTGTAGGGGCGGGTGCCGCGGTCGTCGGTGTGGCCCTCGACGAGCACGGGGCCTACCTCGGGGTTGTCGGCGAGCACCTTGTAGACGTCGTCGAGCATCTTGAAGGACTGCGGCAGGATGGTGGCTTGAGCGGTTTCGAACTGAATCTGCCCGCGTACACGAATACGTTCGGACTCCAGCTCTACCTCGGGCTCTTCGGGCACAGGGCAGCCCTCGTTCTCCACCGGGCCGGGCTCGTCGGGGCACTTGTCGACGATGTCGGGCACGCCGTCGCCGTCGCGGTCGGGACAGCCCTCGAGCTCACCGGGGCCGGGGTCCATCGGGCAGCCGTCTTCGTTGTCGTTCACTCCGTCCTTGTCGTTGTCCGGCTCCGGACAGCCGTCGGAGTCCTCGAAGCCGTCTTTGTCTTCGGGCACGTCGGGGCAGGCATCGACATGGTCGGCGATACCGTCGCCGTCGCGGTCGTCGAAGGTGAAGTCGTAGCGAACCCCGGCCAAAAGGCGAAACGCCTCCCGCCCGTAGCCGGTGGTGGTGCCCAGCCCGCGACCCAAGGTGACCTCGGCGCCCCAGTTGCCACGCACTTTGCCGCGCACGCCCAGAAGCAGCTCCCACGGCGTTTTGAGCGAGTCGGCCTGGTCGAAGGTGAAGGGCCGCTCGGTCGGGGTGACCAGGTGGGTCTCGCCCACGAACTGCACCTCGGTGAAGCGACTGAACGAGGGGAGGTCGACGATGGCTCCTGCGCCGGCGGTGAACTCGTTGCCGATGAAGAGGTTGATGAACTGGGCGTGGTAGGGGCGCAGCCGGTAGCCCATGTTGGCGAGCACCCGCACCGGGCCGAAGGCTCGTTCAGCCGCGAGCCTGGGAGCGAAGACGAAACCGGCGTCGCCGATGAAGCTTTGCGCCGACGGAGCGGGCAGTCGCACCTCGGCCACCGCCGCCAGCCCGAAGAGTGCCTTGGCCGGGTCGAGAATGGACACGCGTGGCAACACTCGCAGCGAACCGACGCCCAGCGCCGACGGCCCCGCTGTGCGAAAGCCCTGCTGGGCGAGCAAATCGAAGTCGTTCACCTGGGCGAGGGTCAGCGGCAGGTGTGCTCCCAGCTCCAGCTTGGGGAGCAATTGGTAGCTGCCGAAGAGGTGAAGGTCGGTGCGAAAAGGAACCAGGTCGCCCAGCTTTTCCTGCCCCAGCTTGAGCGCGAGCATGCCCACGCCCATGTCGAACATCGCGGCGAAGCGGAAGCTCTTCGGCCCGCGGAAGGTGGCGCCTTCGAGGCCCACGCCGCTGTCCATCGCGGTGGTCTGCTTGACGGGAAAGAGATCGAAACCCTTGCCGAAGGCGTCATGCGTGGCATGGGCCAAGGGGGCCGTCACGAAAACGGCGAGAAGCGTGAGTCGACGCGCGGCGTAGGTCGCTGTCATTCGCGGTTTCTCTTCCCTGCCGTCGTTCTTATAGCTCTCGCCGTGGCGTCTTAGAAGAAAGGCTCCCCGAAGCCACGCGCTACAAGCTGCGACAGAAGGCTAGTTCTCCATGAAGACCTGTGCGTCTTGGATTCGAATCAGCTGAGGGTGCATCGGCAGTGGCTCGCGCTCGAGGGTTTTGTCCTTCTTTGTCACTTCGGCGGGCTTCGACGTCGGATAGCGAATGGGCGAGGGTTTCTTGCTCGCCAAGCGGGCCTCGAGGTCCTCGGCGTCTTGGGTGACGTAGACGAAGTTGAGCTTGGAGGGTGTCAGGTGCCGGGCGGCGGCTTGCTGGAGCGCGTGGGGCGTCATCGTCGCCAGCGCCTGGCGGTAGCCCTCGAGAAAGCCCGGGGTGCCGTAGAACAGCTCGTCGATGGCCAAGCCCAGCCGCCGCTGGTCGGTCTGCTCCCACAGGCGGGTGTAGCCGATGAGGAAGCCGCGGGCGGTCTCCATCTGCTCCAGCGGCGGAGGGTTCTTCGTCAGCTCCGTCAAGTAGTGCAGCGCGCCGCGGGTGGCGAAGATCGCGTTGGGCGGCTCCACCGGGCGAAGCCAAATGGAGAAGTCCTGCTCGGCACGGGCCACGTTGAAGCTGGGCTGGGTGCCCCAGCCCTCCTGGTGGAAGTGCTCGGCGTAGGCATAGTCGCCGTAGTTGAGGCCGCGCTTCTCCCGCAGCTCCTGGAAGAGCACCCCGTGGAACTGGCGATGCTCGCCCAGGTAGGAGAGGGCGAAGGCCACCGCGTAGAAGTCGGGGTCGCCCCGGCGGAGCGGGTACGTGTAGCCCATCGAGACCGCGGTGGAGAGCGTGTTCTTCTTCAAGATGAGCGTGTGCCCCTGCACTCCGGGCGCGGGAGGTAGCTCCACCCTCGGTGCACCGGTGGCGGGCAGCTTAGCCAAACGCTTCTTCACTTTCGCCTCCAGGGCGGAGTCCACGGCGCCTGCCAGGCCGATCACCAGGCGGTCTTGCGTGAAGACGCGAGCGGCGTGAGCTTTGACGTCCTCCAAGGTGATTGCTTGCAGCCCCTGCACGGTCCCACCGGGGAAGTGGCGGTAGGGGTGGTCGGGGTAGAGCAGAGCATCGAGGGCAATCTTTCCCAGCTCCTCGTCGTCTTCGGCGCGCAGGCGGTTCTTCACCGTGTTGATCGCATCGGTACGCAGCCGCTCGAGCTCCTTGAGGTCGAAGCGGGGCTCGAGCAAGACGTCGCTGAAGATGTCGAAGAAGCGTTGGAGCCGGTCGGAGTGCACCCGGCCCACGAAGACGGTCACCTCTTTGTCGGTGGAGGCGTCGAGCTCGGCGGCCATGGGGTAGAGCGCGTCGAGTAGCTGGGCCGAGGAGAGCTTCTTCGTTCCACCCTCTGCCATCAGTTGCGCGGTGAGCGCGGTGAGGCCCTCCTTGCCCTTGGGGTCGTCGACCGACCCGGCGTGGAAGACCAGCCGGAAGCTGACGATCGGCTTGTTCTTCACCGGCAACAGCACGGTGGTCATCGGTGGCGGCCGATTCAGCGGGCGATAGGGAACCGGAACGGGTTTGGGAAGGGGTGGAAGGGTGGCGGCGCAGGAGACGAACACGCCGACGGCGGCGAAGCGCAACGCGACACGGACCATCACTTGCCCTCCTTGGCGCTGAAGGTCAGCACGGTGCGGTTCTGCTCGGTGAGGTGCTTCTGGGCGAAGGCGACCAGCTGCTCGGGCGTCACCTGAGCGATGTTCCGGTAGTGCAGGTCGAGCGCGTTGGGCGCTCCCAGAATGCCGGCGTACCAGGCGAGCTGGAGAGCCACCTCGTTGGGAGTCTCCAGCGACATCAGGAGGCCGTAGCGCAGGTTGTCCTTCACCGCTTGTACGCGGTTTTTGTCCACTTTGCCCTTGGCGAGCTCGGCAATCGCCCGGTCCAGGGCCGCACGCACCGTCTCACGGTGGTTCTCCGCCTTGAGGGTGACGGCGAGGGAGAAGAGCGCAGGGTCGCGGTGCTCCGAAAAGCCTGAGCCGACGCTCTCGGCGAGCTGCTTTTCCAGGACCAGCTCCTTGTGCAGCGGGCTGATGGGACCAGTGAGGTAGGCGGCGAGCACGTTTTGAATGGCCCCATCGCTCGTCGCCATCGCCGTCGCTGGGGTGTGCCAAGCATGAATGTGGCGAGGCAAAGTGGGTGTTTCCCACTGCACTTGGGCGGAGCGGGCCTGGGTCTGTGGCGGCTCGTGAGGAATCTCCACCGTGGCCGCTTTGCCCTTCCATGGTCCGTAGTGCTTCTTCACCCACTCGATCACCTTTTCGCCGTCGAGCTCTCCCACCACGAAGACGAACGTGTTGTCCGGGGTGTACCAGCGGTGGAAGAACTCCTTCGAGTACTCGTAGTATTCGGGCATCTTCTTGATGTCCTCGTAGTAGCCCAGCGTGGTGTGCCCGTAAGGGTGCTTGGTGAAGGCGGTGGCCACGAGCGTCTCCTCAATCTTCAACCCCGGGTCGGCGGCGTTCTTGTGGTACTCGCCCAAGACCGCCTTCGCCTCCGTCTGGAAGGTGGGTTCACTGTAGGCAAGGTTGATGAAGCGATCGGCTTCGAGCTCGATGAGCTTCTCTAAGCCCGAGGTGGGACCGGCCACGTGATAGACGGTCACGTCGTCTGAGGTGAAGGCGTTCTCGTTGAAACCCAGCTTGCCTAAAGCCGCCTCGCGTACCCCTTCGGGGTGGGTTGGGGTGCCCTTGAACATCATGTGCTCGAAGAAGTGGGCGAAGCCCGAGTGGCCTGCCTCCACTTCGTTGCGCGAGCCCACCCGCACCACGGTGTAGTAGGCGACCAGGCCCGGGGAGGAAAAGGGCACCCGCACCAGGGTGAGCCCGTTGTCCAACCGAGTGACTTGAAGCGGGTAGGGGAAGAACGACTTGGCTTTCTGAGCGTGGGCCGGCGTGGCGAGCGTGAAGGCCACCGCCAGGGCGAAGGCAGAGCGGAGCATCAAGTAAACCTCAGCCGACCATTTAGCCGGCTGAGGCTCCTTACAGAACCGGACGTGCGGTTTTCCCGCATCCGGCTCTTCGGTTGGTGTTTCCGTACAGCACGGTGCTCCGAGGTGATGTCAATCAGCTGCTCGCCGTGGGGCGGGAGTGGGAGCGGATTGAAGTGCAGCTTCCGCTCGAACTGCTGCCAACTGAAGGAGCGTTTCTGGCTCCTGCGGTTGAGCCACTTGAAGAGTGCGCCGATGCAAACGAAGCGGAAGTGACAGAGCTTCGCTTCGTTGAAGCGCACCGCGAAGTACTCAAAGTGGCCCCTGAGCCGTGCACGTACATCGGCCCAGAGCTGCTTGAGCGGCTTTTTGCTGCGCGTCTTCTTCACCCACTCGGTGAAGGCTTGCATGCTGCGGTGGAGCCTCTTCGCGGCCGTCTTGAGCTTCAACAGCCGGCCGCCCTGCTTGTCCCTGCCCCAGTAGAAGTCGAACCCGAGAAACGAGACGACCCCTTCGGGGGCCCTGGACGAGAAGGGCACGATGGCACTCTTCGCGATGTTCAGCGACAGCCCGGCCTCTTGCAGTCGGAGTTGCAGCGCCGCCTGAAAGGACCTGGCCGTTTCCTCGTCGGTGAAGACGAAGACGGCGTCATCGGCATAGCGAACGAATTCCCCGCGACCGGCGTATTCCGCGTCGAACCACCCGTCGAGGAGATGATGCAGGCAGATGTTGGCCAGCATCGGGCTGACAGGAGAACCCTGAGGGGTGCCACGCTCGGTTTCTG
>JBMORE010000188.1:0-5110 GCA_049322255.1 Myxococcota bacterium
TGTTCACCGAAGCAGCGGTGTACCAGGCAGCCGACCCGAGCAAGAGACGTTCGCCGAAGGGAAAAAAGCCCGAACTTCCCAACGCCATCATCAAGATCTCGAAGACCGACGGCGCCGTGTCGCGCTTGGCCGACCTGGTGGCGTACCCGTCCGATCTATTCGTTGATTCGGCTCACCTGTATTGGGTCGAAGCCGAGACGATCTGGCGGTCGGGCAAGACACCCGTTGTGCCGACTGAATTGGCCATGGGCGAGCATCCAACCCGGGTCTCAGCAGACGACGGCCACCTCTATTGGATCGACGGCGTCAGGGGCTGGGGTGACCTGCGGCAGCGACCGAAGTCAGGGGGAGCATCGACTCTCATCGCGCCTAATGTTGTCGCCTTCGTCATCGACGAAAGGACGATCTACTGGGTCGTTCACCAAGGCTTCGTCACGCAACGCGCCAAGTAGATCGGCAAGCCGCTGGACTCCAGAAGGGTGATTAGTACTCGTCTTCCGGCTTCTGGGCGATGTGCCACAGCCGGTCGTACTCAGCCCGCACGTACTCGTGCAGGTGGAGCCGGAATTCGAGCGGTAGCTTCCGGGTGCGGATGAGGCGGATCACGTCAGCCCAGTCTTGCGGCCGATCGGGGGCCGTCATCGCCGACGCCAGCTTGAGCTCGACGAGCGTGGGCAGGGAAATGACCCGGTAGCGTTCGGTCGTTTCCGACGCCTCCGATGGAACAGGAAACGCAACGGGTTTGGGCTTGCCATCTCCGGGGTAGTCGCCGGAGATCAAGAAGTCGATTTTCACTTTCGTTTCGGTGTGTCGAACTGGCTTGCTTCCCGGGCGTACCTCGACGAACCCTCGTCCGAGCCACCGCTCTTTGAAGCGAGCCAAACCATCGCGCGTGATGAGCAGGTCCACGTCTTCGGTCGCACGCAGAACGCCGTGCTCGTTGAGGGCGAGAGCGCCAGCCACTGCGAAGTCGATTCCCTCCTCGGAGAGGATTCGAGCAACTGCATCGGCAGCTTGATGAATAGGAGATTTTCCCAAGAAGTACTCTCCGGCGAGCCGGGCCGCTTCGTCGAACGACCGTACTGGAGGGTACATTGACATCCGGAATCATCATAACAACGAGGCCGAAGGGTTACTCAGAGGCGCAGCTCGGCGCGAACGTCGCCTTTGTACCCGGCCTTGAGCTGTTCCGCCGCCGAACGCACGTCGCTGCCCGCGGCTTCAGGAACCATCACCTGGAGCACCAGGTAGAGGTCGCCCGGGGCGCCACCCTTGAGCGAAGGCACGCCCTTGCCTTTCAGGCGCATCTTGCGGCCGGACTGCGAGCCGGGAGGAACCTTCACCGTCACCGGGCCGGTGAAGGTCGGCACTCGTACTTCTGCGCCGAGCATCGCCTCGGGCACGGTGAGGGGCAGGTCGAGGTAGAGGTCGTCTCCCTCGCGGCGGACGAGCGGGTGCGGCGCCACCTCGGTCTCGATGTACAAATCTCCCGACGGGCCTTCGCGCGCGCCCGCGGCTCCCTGACCGGCGAGGCGAATCTTCGAGCCGGTCGACACCCCGGCGGGAATCTTCACCGTCAGCCGCTGCGTCTCCTCCACCAGCCCGTCTCCCTCGCAGACCTTGCAGGGAGGGGCAGAGCGGCCACTGCCTGCGCAGGTGGGGCAGGCGCCGGCCATTTGCAAAGGGCCCACCATGCGACGGGAGCGCCCGGAGCCTTTGCACGTAGGACACGTTCCTGCTTTGCCGCTCGTTCCCTGGCCGTCGCACTTGGCGCACCGGCCGGGGCGGGTCACCATCAAGGAGCGCTCGGCGCCTGTCACCGCGTCGGAGAGCGAAATCTGCACCCGCGCCGCCATGTCTTCCCCGCGGGTGGGTCCTTCGAAGGGAGCTCCGCCGCGCCCCGCGCGTCCGAAGAGCTCGCCGAAGAGGTCTCCTAGGTCGACCTCCGGGCCCACTCCGGCGCCGAAGTCGAAGGGCACGCCCCGGCCTCCCCCCGCCGCTTGCTGCCGGTAGGCGCGGTAGGCTTGCGCCTTCTTCTCGTCGAAGCCGATCTTCGCCGCGTCCTCTCCGAGCTCGTCGTACAGCTTTCGCTTCTTGGGGTCGGAGAGCACCTCGAAGGCGCTGGAGATCTGCTTGAACTTCTCTTCGGCGGCCTTGTTCCCCGGGTTGACGTCGGGGTGGTACTTGCGCGCGAGCCGGCGGTAGGCCTTCTTGATTTCGTCGTTCGACGAGCCTCTGGAGACCCCCAGCTGCTGGTAGTAGTCCTCCGCCATGACGCCTCCGCGCGGAGATTAACCAGCTGTGGACGCAACGCCAGTCGCGTGTCAGTGCACACCTTTTCCGGCTGCGGAGATCGCACGCATCGCCAGGAACATCGGTATCGGTGTTGGTCGCGCATTGGAGGCCCCCTCGACTGCAACGAGCCCGACGAAGCCATACTTTGCGTAGAGCTCGACGGCCTGCTGCTTGGCGTCCACGACGATGCCCACGCATCCGAAGTCCTTGGCCATCTTCACGGCGAGGTCGATGGCAAACCGGAGCAACTGGTTTCCGAGGCCCTGACCGCGCAGGCGCTCGTCCACCGCGAGCCGGGCAAGCCGCAGGACTGGGAGGGGATAGCCGGGCAACTTTTTGCGGAGCGACGCCGGAAGGTTGTCGCTTTCGAGCTGCCCAACCGTGACGGTGACGAAGCCGATGATCCGGTCACTGTCGTCGACCGCAACGTACGTCACGCCAACGTAGTGGCGAAACTGGTTCTGCCCGGCGAAGCGATGGAAGAAGCGGTCGAGATCGTCGTCCCCGGACCGAAATTGCGAGCGCTCATCTTGCTCGCGTAGGCGTCTAATCTCCATCGCGCATGAGGTCGCGCAGCGCTTGCGTGGGAGTAGCCTTCTCCATCTGCTCGACGACCTTCTCGAACGACTGGCGCGTGACCACGATGCGCGGGTGCACGATGATGTCAGCCGGAAGCTCCTCGAGCGCTTGAAGATGGTGCAGAAGCGCCTGTTCGAGGAGATGGCCCTTCTTTACGCCACTGGCGCGCACATGCTTCTCCAGACGGTCCCGAGTCGTCTGCGAGATCATGGCCGAGATCTGCGTCTCCTTGGACATTGAGAATCTCCCCAAATAAATCTACATTTCTGTATGAAGCTCCGTCAACCCCGCGCGGATACCCGTGGAGCGGATAGGGGCAGCTGCAGCTTGGCCAGTTGCTTGGGAAGCCGGAAGCGGGTGAGCTCGTCGACGATGCGCCGCGGGCGTTCGACTTCCTGTAGCACCGCGCGCAGGTTGGCGCACACCCCCGTACCGGAGTGGCCACAGACGTATTGAAGGCGCGCGAGCGCTGGCGCTACAGTTGCGATGGGCCGCCCCGGGAGGAAATTTTCATGCGCATTCGCTCTGCTGGTCGCAGCGTTGGGTTGTCGTGTGCGTTGGCCGTGTTGCTTGCCGCTGCGCAGGCGAACGCGCAGTGGACCAATACGGGCGGCGGAGACCACGGAGGTCAGGACTGGACGCCCAACAACCTCGACGTCGTCGCTGGGACGCACTTCAACGTCGGCACGTTCACGGTGTTGGCGGGGCGAACCGTCAACGTCAGCTGGGGCTCTCCGCTGGTCGTCTACGCGACGAGCTCCATCACTATTGCCGGAGCGTTGCGTGCAGATGGTGCCGGGAATGCCGCAAGCGCCGGAACGGGTAGGGGACAACCCGGGGCCAATGGTGGCCGCTATGGGTTAGGAGGGGGGGGAGGTGGCTATGGCAGCCCCGGTGGTGGGGGCGGCTACGGGGGGGAGGCAGCAGGAGGAGGTTCGTACGATTCGACAACGTATGGGGTGGAGCTGGGCTCGGGCGGGGGAAACGGAGGACTGGGCATTTACGCTGGTGCTGGGGGCGCAGGTGGCCGAGGAGGAGGTGCCATTACCCTTGTTTCGCCAACGGTTTCAGTCACAGGAACCGTTTCTGCTGTGGGAATTCCTGGCGGGAATGGCGTCGGCAGCGGCTCAAATTCGGCATCGGGTGGTGGTGGTGGTGGCTCCGGCGGTGGCATCGCGATCAAGGCGTCTACGTTGAGCATCCCCGCAGGTGCGCTAATTTCCACCAACGGAGGCAACGGCGGGAATGGTGGTCAGTCTCTTTACGGCGCAGGAGGCGGGGGAGGTGGCGGTGGCGGAAGAATCAAGCTCTATTTCGTCAATGCTCCAGGCATCGCGGGTACGTTGAGCTCAAACGGTGGCGCCGGAGGCGCCGGGGGAGGTCTCAACGGTGGCGCTGGTGCCATCGTTCAGACTTTTGCCTACGGCCCCGTGGCTCCAACCTCTCTGTATGCGGCTTCTAGCGCGGCGGGGGCTCAAGCGGGTGCCGCGTGCGGCGCCGAGGTTACCTTTCCGCCCTACTTCAGCGCCGTTTACCGCGATGACCCGGCCGAATTCAGTCCCAACGCGGCCCAGGCCTACGAAATCCATGTCAACACCGCGGCGAATTTCACGGGATTCAGCATGTGGGCGTCGGGAATCGTGCCCATCACCACCGCATCGGGAACGCGTACGGCGAGCATCTCCTATGGGGGAGCAGCCCTCACCGCGGGCACCGACTACTACTGGCGCATCCGCTTCTGGGATTCCAACGGCTTCATGGGCCCCTGGAGCAGCTCCTGCCAGCTTCGCATCAACCGTGCGCCGACAACGCCCGACAATGCCTCCCCGCTGGGTCCATACGTCACCACCCTGACGCCGCTTCTCACCGGCTCGACCTACAATGACTTGGAGAACAACCCCCAAGCCGCGGCGCAATTCCAGCTGCGCCTTGCGGGCGACACCTACGCCAACGGCATCAACTCGGGTCTTGTGGGCGGAGCGACAACGAGCTGGTTGGTGGCGCCTGCACTGACGGAAGGTACCCAGTACTTCTGGCAATTGCGCTACCAGGACAGCGTAGGCGGCTGGTCCAATTTCTCCATCGAGACTTCCTTCACCGTCGACACCCTTCCCCCCACGACGCCGGGCGCACCCTTCGTCGTCTCTCCTAACCCCACCAACGGCGTCGTCACCCTCTCTTGGAATCCGCCCTCCACCGACAGCGGCAGCGGGATTGCCGGGCACGAATTGTACCG
>JBMORE010000189.1:0-47528 GCA_049322255.1 Myxococcota bacterium
GTTCCAACCGTGACGACGGCGATTCCACCATCCCCGAAGTCGTAGTCCAGCGAGCCGGAAAGCGGCAGCGCTGTCACCGTCACGTCCTGCTGCCGATTCACCTCTCCTGCAGAAGCGGTGATGCGTGCCACGGAAGTCCGGCGGGCGGTCAGCCCGGCTCGCAGCACCAGTGCTCCTGTCGTATCCGAAGGTGCAAGGGTCAGCGGATCTGCCGAGACGTCCACCGGCAAGGCAGAGACGGTCACGACGACTGGCTCGGCGAAGCCACCTACCCTTTCGACCTGAATCTGAAGATACGCCGTCTCTCCCTGCACCACGGCTATCTGCCCCGGGTTCACGCTCAAGGAGAAGTTGGGAGCGATGTCCTCCACGATGCTCATAGACAGGGGCACTTCCCTGGTCACTCCACCACCTTCAAAAAGAACCAAGGCCTCGAGCGGCCCACCCAGTGGCGCGCTCGTGCTCGCCGTGATGCGCAACACGCGCCGACTTGCGCCCACACTCAGCGTCACCGGTTCGGCGACGATTCCGGCCGGGGCGTTCACCAACCCGACCTGAACATCGGCGCTCAGGTTCGTCCTCGCGACTTCGACATCGAGGGCGACCTCCTGCCCTCGTTTGATCGACACCACCGTCGCGGACACGGTCGGGATGAAGTCCGGCACCAACTGCACGCAGACCCGCCGTTTCAAGTCGCAGCGGGCAACCGCAGGGCACTCTTCATCGCTGTCGCAATAGGGAACCGAGCGCGGGCATCCGGTCATCCCCAACACGAGGAGAAGGGCCACCAAACGAAGCCACTCACACATGAAGGAATCCTCCTTCGAACGGCGCTTTGCTCGCAACGCGCGGAACGGTTTTACCCAATCCCGAAGGCCGACCCCCCAGATTCACGCTGCTCCAGGCGGTACGCGAATTGCCCTTGCGCCATGTGGTGGTCCACGGGCTGGTGTTCAACTAGGGACGGTCCATGCGCGCGATAGGACAACGAGGGTGGTGGGGGCTGGTGACGGTGGCCGCGCTTGCCTGTCACGAGTCGGCCCCGCTGCAGGGGGTGGAGGCCACCGCAGCCTTCGACCCGAGCGCACTCGACTTCGGAGAGGTGCCGGTGGGCGAATGGCGCGTTGCCGAGGTACGCATTCACAACGTGGGGCGCGTGCCCTTCTTGGCTGTCGAAGCGTTGGGGCTGACCGGCAACCCCTCCTTCGTCATCGAGCTCGACCCCGGCAAGGTCCAACCCGGCGACACCCGAGCGGTACGCGTCCGCTTCCACCCGCTGCACGAGGGGGAGACGCAAGAGCAGATTCACGTGGCCACCGACGCGGACAACGAGCGCTCGCGCCAGCTCTTCGCCCGCGGGGTGGGCGCGCCGGCGCGTGTACGCATCTGGCCCGAACGAGTGGACTTCGAGACGCTCGAGCTCGACTCGGAGCGCACCCTGACCTTCACCGTGCACAACCCGGTGGACCTGCCGCTCTCGTTGAGCCTTTCGGGCGACCTCGATCAGTTTGACACCGGCGCGGTCAACGTTGCTCCCCTCACCACCCAGGAAGTGGCCGTGCGCTACCGCCCGGGCCGGTTGGGCGCCTCCTCGGCCCGCGCGGAGGCACGCGCCTGCCCAAGCTGCACCCCGGCCTCCACCCAGCTCGGCGGCAACGCGGTGCCTTCGGCCTTCGTCTTCGATCCCAACCCGGTGCCCTTCGAGGAAGTGCCGGTGCACGAGCGCACCCGCTCGCGCACCCAGGCCACCAACATCACCTGGCGTCCGGTGGAAATCCAACGGCTGGAGGCGAGCGACGCCTCTTTCTCCGCTCTCCACCCGCTCACCGGCCAGGTGGTGGGCCCCCAGGAGTCGGTGGAGGTCGACTTGGAGTTCGCCGCCCGCCACTCCGGCCCTTCGGTGGCGTCCTTGCGGGTGGTGTACCTCTCCGATCGGGAGCGCTTCTCCGAGGTGGTGCTCGACGCGCGCGGCGGGAGGGCCCGATTGGCGTTGGCTCCGGCGACGATCGACTTTGGCGAGCTGCCGGTGGGCGGCAAGGTGGAGCGGGTGCTCCGTCTCACCAACGCCGGCACCTCGGGTGATTTGCACCTGCACGGGGTGCGCGCGACGGGAGACACTGCCCACTTCTCCGTCTCGGTGCCCTTTCGCGCGGGCGCCCCGCTCGCCTGGTCTTCTGGCACTGCTTGGCCCTCGCTGGCGGCCCCGGCCCTGCCCATCGCGCCTGGCAGCGACGGCATCGACTTGCGCGTGTCCTTCGCGCCCATGCGGGAGGGAGCCTTGCGCGCCGAGCTGGTGGTGCTCACCGACGACCTCTTCGAGCCGGAGCGGGTGGTGGTGCTCACCGGACGCGCGCGTCCCATCGGCCCGTGCGTGTTCCGCGTGCTGCCCCAAGGTGTGCTCGACTTCGGCAACGTGCCCACGGGCGCCGGCGCGGTCTTGGGCTTTCGCTTCGAGAACGCGGGCACGGAGGAGTGCGCGGTCAAGGACATTCACTTGAGCGACGACGCCGGCGGCGCGTTCTTCATGCCCGGAGGACCGCTGGCCGGGGGAGTGGTCTTACGCGATGACTCCTTCGCCGCGCAGATCGCCTTTCGCGCGCCCACCGACGGCGCGTATGCCGGAGAGCTCTCCATCACGGTGAGCGACCCTGTGGCACCCACCTTCCACCTGCCGTTACGCGCGGTGGCGAAAGCCTCCTGTCTGGTCGCTGCGCCGCCCTTCATGGACTTCGGCCCCATCCGCTACGACTGTGCGCCGGTTCCCCGAAAGGTGCTGGTGAGCAACCGCTGCGGCCTGCCCCTCACCCTCGACCAGGTATGGATTGGCCAAGGCACCAGCCTCCAGTTCTCGCTCACCACCAGCCCTACCCTTCCTCTCACCCTCGCTCCTGGAGCGGGGTTCGAGCTCGAGGGCACCTACGCCCGCACCGTTCACGGACAACACTACAGCCCGCTGTTCGTGCAGGCCGTCGGGGAGAGCGAGCCCCTCTTGATTCCGATGCTCGCCGAGACCAATCACGAGGGCGTCGAGGTGGAAACGTTCGTCCAAGGGACGGATCGGCAGCTGGACGTGCTCCTGGTCGTCTCCAACGCCACCACCATGGGCTCCTACCAGCGCCGGCTGGCCGCACAGGCGCAGGCATGGCTGGCCGAGGCGACGCGGCAAGGGGTAGACCTTCGCGTGGGCGTCACCACCACCGGGCTGGTGTCCCGGCCTGCAAGCTGCTTCACCGCGGGCAACGGGGGCGAAGCGGGTCGGCTCTTCCCCGTCGACGGCTCGCGCGCACGGGTCGTCTCCAGCGCCTCTCCTACCGCCGCCGCCCAGCTTTCGCAGAACCTCGACGTCGGGCAGTGTCACAACCTGGTGCAGGGGTTGGAGACGATGCGCGCCGCCCTCATGCCGCCGCTGATTGATTCGACCGACGATGTGCGCACCAGCGAGCCCAACGACGGCAACGCGGGCTTCTTGCGCGCCGCCGCTCGGCTGGCGGTGCTTTTTTTGGCCGACGAGGACGACCACTCCGGCTTCGAGCCGGAGAGCTACGTACAGCTCCTTGTCTCGCTCAAAGGACCCAACATGGGCCACCGGGTGTCCGCCTACGCCCTGGTACCTCTCGATGCCGGTTGTCTCACCGCGGGCCCCCCCGGGCCGCGCTTCGCCGACGTCGCCCTGCGCACCGGCGGTGCTGTCCGGTCGATCTGCGAGGCCAGCTACTTACCGCTGCTGGGCCAGCTCACCGCGCGGGCGGCGGGTCAACAGGCCGACTTCCGTCTGAGCGCTACGCCCTCGAGCGTGGGAGAAATCTCGGTGCGCGTGGACGGCGTCGAAGTACCGCGCGCCACTTGGAGTTACGACTCGGCAGCCAACGCAGTGGTGTTCGCCCCGGGAAGCGTGCCGGCGCCGGGGCAGACGATTCAGGTTCGCTACCGCAGCGCCTGCATTCGCTGAACATTGCTCGCTCGACTGCACCCCGACGGAACGGGGCTACACTTAGGCCCCCCACGCCTGATATTGGGGCGCAGCGCTCGATGTCCAAGACCGTCGGCCGGTACCACCTCATCAAGAAGCTCGCCACCGGCGGGATGGGGCAGGTTTATCTGGCGCGCCAGAAGGGCCCACTGGGCTTCGAGAAGCTGGTGGTGGTCAAGCGCATCCTCCCGCACCTGGCCGAGGAGGAAGAGTTCATCGAGATGTTCTTCGACGAGGCGCGAATCGCGGCGCTGCTCAACCACCCCAACATCGCGCAGATTTACGACTTGGGAGAGGTGGACGGCACCTACTACATCGCGATGGAGTACGTGCACGGCGAGTCGTTGCGCGCGCTCAACCAGAGGGCCGACGCCGAAAAGGGTGGAATTCCACTGGGGCTCAAGTGCCGGATCATCGCCGACGCTGCCTGCGCGCTCGACTTCGCTCACCACGCCAAGGGTCCCGCCGGTCAACCTCTGGGGCTCATCCACCGCGACGTGTCACCGCAAAACATCCTCGTCGGCTTCAACGGGAGCGTGAAGCTGATCGACTTCGGCGTGGCCAAGGCGACGGGAAAAATCAGCACCACCATGACCGGCGCGATCAAAGGGAAGTACGCGTATATGTCCCCCGAGCAGGCCAAGGGAGAGTCGCTCGATCTGCGCAGCGACGTCTTCGGCCTGGGCATCGTCTTCTACGAGGTCCTCACCAGCACGCGGCTGTTCAAGCGCGACTCGGAGACCGCCACCCTGAAGGCGGTGGTGAACGCGAAGATCCCTCCGCCCTCCTCGGTGGTGAAAGGCGTGCCCAAACAGATCGACGCCATCGTGATGAAGGCCTTGGCGCGCAAGAAGACCGAGCGCTACCAGACGACCAACGAGCTTCAGCTGGCGCTGGAGGATTTTCTGGTGCGCCAGCGATTGCCGGCGACCAGCGCGCACCTCTCGGCGTTCATGCGGGGGCTGTACCGGGACGAGTCGCTCGACGACAACCTCTCTCTCGACTCCACCACCGACATCCCTTACCAGCGTACGCCCAGCCAGTCGAAGAACGACGCCAACCCGAAGACGCCATCGGCGAAGAAGCGTTCGTTCGATGAGATCGCCGACGAGAAGATGAGCAATCGGACTGCGCCGACCATCGCCGAACCCGCGCGCAACAAGGACCCGGGCTCCGACTCGCGAGGCACCCGGGTGGCCGCGCCGGTGCTCATCCCCGACATCGCCGAGCTGGATCGCCGCCTCTTGCTGGCCAGGCCGGGCGACAACGTGCGCGGGCTGTTCTTCAACGCGGTGCTCCAAGGGGTGACGCGCTTTGCCGGTCCCATCGCCGAGCCACACGTGCGCGCGGTGACCGCCGAGCCCCAACCCTACCAAGACGCCCAGCCTTACCCTGCTCCCGACTTCTTGCGCCTGCTCTGGAAAGGAGCGGAGGTCATCGCTCCCATGTGCACCGGGGTAGACCCGGCCTTCACCGAGCTGGGCGCGGTGTGCGCGGAGAGTCTGCTTCGCACGAGCGCAGCCGTGTCACTCTCTTCCTTCTCCTCAGGCGGGGGGCGACTGTTCACCCCGCTCTTGGCCGCGCTGCAACCGATGATTTCCCCTGGAGAGCGACTGGTGGAGTCGAGCAGCGACCGCCGTGCTTCGCTGCTGCTCAAGAACGACCTGCTTCCTCCGCCCTACTTCGCGGGCATTTTTCGTCACGCGCTGGAGAAGTTGGCTGGCGCCACCGCTCAGGTGACCTGGGAGCACCGCGCCCCCGATGTGGTGGGCTTCGAGATGCGCTGGTAGCGAGCGTAAGCCGGCGGCGTTAGATGCTGGCCAGCGCCACCCGATACAGCGCGCGGTACCCCATGCGGGGAGCGACCTCGAACCCCTCGGCGTTGAACGACTCCCGCAGGAGCTTTTGACCCTCCTCGGTGGCCGCCAGGCCGAGCAACGACTTCTCCAGAGCAGAGGTCAACGCCTGGGGCGTATTCATCGACACCGCCACGCCGTCGTTGGGAGCCTCCTCGGTGAAGGCGAAGGGAACGAGCGCTTCCACGAGCTGCGGCGCCAATTCCTGAAGGCCGGTGGTGTCGGGAACACCGGCGCGCGCCGGCGGAGCGAAGACGCTGCACACGTCGGCGGTGCCCACGGCCACTTCCTCGGCGGCCGCCAGGTAGGAGCCGGCGAAGCGCTGGGCGAAGAAAGCCTTGAGCGGGTCGAGACCCTTGGCGCGCAGGAAGGCCATTGGCAACAGGTAGCCCCCCACCGAGTCCTGATCGGTCCACGCGGCGGTGAGGCCGGCGAGCCCCTCGAGGGTCACCGTCTGCCCTTGACGGCACAAGAGCGCCGCGCGGTACGAGGAGGCACCGCGGCGCACTCCGCGTACCAGCACGCGAACACCCATCGCCTCCATGCGTGCACAAACGAAGGGCGGCGCCCACGCGGCGTCGCTCTTGCCCGAGAGCAGCTCCCGGGCGAGGGACTCGTAGCTCTGAGCCACCGACACCTCTGCCTGCTTGCCCAGCGAGCGGGTGAAGAAGCGCTCCAGGGCGTGCGCACGGGCGCTGGCTTCGCTTGCACCCAGAGAGGGCGGTAGGACGAAGCGAAAGGCGGTGCGTGGCGAGGCAGGGGCGATGAGGTGAATGGAGGGCATCAGACCTCCTGGTGAATCCGCTCCACTTCGTCGTCGGCGAGGCCGAACGTCGCCTGAAGCAGATCGAGGATGCGCGATTCGCGAAAGGTGACCTTCCCTGCCCGGGCGATGCGAGCCGCCAGCCGAAACGCTTTCACCCGCTGCGCGTGGGTGCTCAGGCCGTGGGCGAGCACGGTGAGGCGTTGAGGTACGCCTTCGGTCGCCAGGGCGGTGACCGCCTCGCGCACGAAGCCCTGGGCGCGCTCTACGCTGACGTCGGCGAAAACCGGGTCGGCGGCGAAGCTCTCCATCAAGGCGCGTGCCTCCTCCGGCTGCACCTTTCCGTCGGCGGCGGTGATCAGCACCATCACCTCGGCATACAGTCGCTCGAGCGGCTCACCCAACGCTTCGGCGAGCGAGCCTCCCTGCTCCACCACCTCGATGATCTCCGCCACTTCCTCCTCGGAGATGCCCAGCGCCGCCTGGAAAGTCTTGAGCAACCCCAGCTCGGCGCGGGTGGCACGGTGATCAGCGAAGGCCACCGCGGCCGCGAGCCCGAAGGCGAGCATGCGGTTTTTGTGGTCGGGGAGCCGCTCGCGCAAAGACTTGAGCACCGTTTCCATGTTCGGCGCCGCAGCCAACGCCTGCACCGACTTCTCCACCAACGCGTTGAGCTCGTCGGGACGGGTGCCCTCGAACTCCGGACGCTCGAGTACCCGGCGCAACAACGTCTGCATCTCGCCTTCGGTCACCCGGCCATCGGCAATCGCCGCCAGGAGCATCGCCTCGACCAGCGCTGCGTTGCGTGCTTTGCGCACGTTTACTGCCTCGTCGCCAGCCATGGCGCGTTCCTTTCTTCACCCTCGATCGGCTGAGCGAGCCCGGTGGAGGCGGAGAACAGCCTCTGGTCGAGCAGGTGCGAGGGACGGACGTTGCCCATCGCCGCCAAGAGGCTCTCGCGCAGGTGGGGAATCTCGGTGGAGAGCTCGTCGACCAGCCGCTGCACCCGCTTACGCTTCAGGTTCTCCTGCGAGCCGCACAAGTCACAGGGAATGAGGGGGAACTTCATCAGCGCGGCGAATTGGGCAATCTCTCGTTCGGGCGCGTAGCACAGCGGACGGATGACGGTGTTGCGCCCGTCGTCAGAGTGGAGCAACGGCGGCATCGCGCTGGTGCGGCCGGCATAGAAGAGGTTGAGCAACAAGGTGTGAATCAAGTCGTCCCGGTGGTGCCCGAGAGCGATCTTGTTGCAGCCGAGCTCGACCGCGACGTTGTAGAGAATGCCCCGCCGAAGCCGCGAGCACAGCGAGCACTGCGTCTGTCCAGGCTCCAGCTTCTCGAGAACGATGGAGTAGGTGTCTTCCTTCAGCATCCGGTACTCGTAGCGGTTCTCCGCCAACCATCGCTCGAGGAGGTGACCAGGGTAGCCAGGGTGACCCTGATCGAGGTTGACCGCGATGAGCTCGAAACGAACGGGCGCACGCCGCTGCAGCTGCCGCAGAAGGTGCAGCAGGGTGTACGAGTCTTTTCCTCCGGAGACGGCGGCGAGCACCCGGTCGCCGTCAGAGATCAGCCCGAAGTCGGCAATCGCCTTCCCCACCTGGCCAAGCAGGCTCTTTTCAATGCGCGCAACCTCGGTCATCGGCGGGCCGTATACAGGGTTTTCCGCGCCGCGTGTAGGGCCGATGGGCTAGCCTGTTGAGCCCGCATGGCGACCATTCCTCAGGGCGCGCAGGATGTTGGCACGCCCGACGCCGCGCGCGCCGCCGCCGAGGCGATTGGCCGGGCAAGCGAGCTCTCGGTCGACGTCGAAGCCGATGCGATGCACGCCTTCCGCGCACGGCTGTGCTTCGTTCAGGTGGCGACCGACCAAAACGTCTTTCTCTTCGACACGCTCGCCCCGACGGTGCGTGCCGAGGTCCTGGCAGGGACGTTCGCCGACCCGCAGCGCACCAAGTTCTTCCACGCCGCCGGGGGAGATCTCCAGTACCTCGCCGAGGCAGGAGTGCGCGTGAAGGGGCTGTTCGATACCCACCGTGCGGCGACGCTCCTCGGTTGGGCCAAAGTGGGACTGGCCGACCTGGTGCAAGAGCGCCTCGGCGTCACCCTCGACAAGGCGCATCAACAGTCGGACTTCTCTTTGCGTCCCCTGCCTCCGGGCATGCGCGAGTACATCGCCGACGACGTGCGCTACTTGGTAGAGATCGGCCGGCAGGTGCGCGAGGAGTGCGTGAAGGCGGACATTCTCGAAGAGGTGCTGCTCGACTGTCAGCGGATGAGCGATGACGCAGCCGAGCGGCCCGATTTGTCACAGCTCCGGCCCAAGCTGCCCAAGGGAGGGCTCTCGTCGGCGCAGGTGGCGCTGGGCGAGGCGCTGGTGGCGCAGCTGCACGAGAAGCGGCTCCAGTGGGCGGAAGGGGCGAACGTGCCCATGGGGCGCATGCTCTCCAACGCGGCGATCGTCGCCATCGCCACCAAGCCGCCGCAGAACAAGAAGGAGCTCCAGCGGGCGCAAGGGGTGCGCGGAGCGTTCGTGCGCGAGCACGGAGACGAGGTGCTCGAGCTGGTGCGCACGACCATCGAGCGCGCGCGGCGCGGCGAGCTGACGCCGGAGCTTGCGGAAAAAGGCCCGCGAGATCCGAAGAAGAAAAAACGCGAGGACGCGCTCAAGGCCTGGCGGGCGGAGAAGGCCAAGGAGCGCAAGGTGACTGCCTCGGCGGTTCTCTCCAATCCGTTGGTCGAGACCCTCTCGAAGGGCGCGCCGTCGAACCTCGATGAGCTTCGCGCGGTGCCGTACCTGGGGGAGAAGCGTGTGCGGCTCTACGGCCCGGAGCTGCTCGAAGTCTTGCGCGCGGTTTGACTACTTCTTGAGCGCCAGCATCATCCCGTCGCGCACGGTCAGGAGCACCTTCTCTACGCGCGCATCGTTCGCCACCTTCTGGTTGAAGGCGACGATTGCCTGGTCGGTGACTTCTTTGGGGGACAGCACCCGGCCGCTCCACAGGGTGTTGTCGGCGACGATCAGCCCGCCCGGGCGGACCAGGGGCAGCACCGCCTCGAAGTAATGGACGTAGTTCTCCTTGTCCGCGTCGATGAAGACCAGGTCGAAGAGGCCCTGGAGCGACTGAATGGTTTTCAGCGCTGGCCCCATGCGGACGTGAATCTTCTTCCCGTGAGGGCTCTGGGCGAAGTACCGCCGGGCCACCTCCTCCGCCTTGGGGTCGACATCGCAGGTAATGAGCTCGCCGTCGTCAGCGAGTCCCTCGGCCATCATCAGCGCCGAGTAGCCGGTGAACATCCCTATCTCCAGCACCCTCTTCGCGCGCACCAGGCGCACCAAGAGGCGCAGGAAGTCGCCCTCCAGCGGCCCCACCTGCATCTGGGGCGCTGACATCTTCGCGTACGTCTCCTCGCGCAGCTTGTCGAGGAGGGCGCTGGGCTTCTCTGAGTGATCGACGGCGTAGGCTTCGATGGCGGCGGGAACGAGGGTCAAGCTCATTCCGCCGCTTCTACCTCGAACAGCCTCGTTTGCGCCTCGTGGGAGCGCTTCGCCGCGTCAACCAGGCGGCAGCGAGCCACAGCGGCAAAAGGCCCGGCGTCGCTCCGAACGAGCAGCCGCACCCAGGGGTCGCATCAGCAGATCCCGAGCCTCCACCGTCGATGGTCTGCCCACCACCGTCACCTCCTGCATCTGCACCGGATGGTCCAGCTCCGGCATCGACGTCACCTGAGCCACCGTCCGAATCGCTCGAGCCACCATCAGACTCACCGGGTCCACCGTCGAAACCTCCCAGACCTCCATCCGGCGGCGGCGTGCTCCCGGGGTAGTAGTTCGGGTCGAATGCGGGCGTCATCTGGAAGTCACGGAAGCGTACGACCAGGGGAGTTGCCAAAATCGAAGAGGTGTTCGTGGCCGAGGCGAAGCGCCACTGGTTCCGGTAGCCCTGCTGATCTTGCGGCCAGTCACCGACCGACAGGTCCTGCGCCGTCGGGTTGTTGTAGTCGTTGTTGTTGACCCACAACTTGACGAACGAAGTGCCCGCATTTCCGTGCTTCCAACACCACTGCACATAGACCCACTGTCCAACGGGCACGAGGGCGTAGGCCGCTGAGTCGCTCGAAGAGATGTTTCTTTCGATGGAGTAGCAGACGTGGGTGGCGTCCGTGCCTTGTCCATTGCATTTATCGTCGACGGTCCAGGCGTCATTGGGGTTGTACCCGCCTTCCGACCAGTGAAGGATCGGCCGTGCGTCGCCATCCAAGACGCCGGAGTGCCACAGCCAATGCTTCAGGGTGTGGTTGTCGGCTCCGCCCGGCCCGGCCTGGAGGCCGTTGACGAAATAGACGGTTTCGGCGGCACACATTTCGGCGGGAAACCCGGTTCCTTCGAATCCGCTCCCGCTTTCCGTCCAGCCTGTCGCGCCCAACTGGATTCCGCTACACCACGTCACCTCGTAGTAGCCGGCTCCGTCCGGCCCTCCGGTCGTCGATCGGCTCCAGTTCCACTCTTTTCCTGATTGGCTGCACGGCCCCGGGCCGCCCCCGCCGTTGCCTTCCAAGGCATCCTGCGAGCCAGCTGGCGGCCAAGTAAATGTCGGGGGAGCCGCATCGGTGAACGGCATGCTCATGGGCTCCATCGATAACGCCGGCGAGGCGAGGCTCAGCGCGACCACAAGCCAAGCTTGCCGGCTCATCACCACATGGATCGTTTTCATGAAATGAACCTCTTGGAACACCTCGTGAGATTGCCTCGCCGCGTCAACCAGGCGGCGGCGAGCCACAGCGGCAACAGGCCCAGCGGTCCCCCAAACGAGCAGCCGCACCCAGGTGTTGCATCGGACGGCCCCGAGCCTCCTGCGTCTACACCGGATGATCCAGCGTCGACGTCACCTGCGCCACCGTCCGAATCGCTCGAGCCACCATCAGAAGCACCTTGACCACCGTCGCTTCCACCTGTGCCCGCATCCGCAGCAGGAACGCCTCCATCCGGAGGCGGCGGGGGCGGCGGGGGCACCGACCCGTTCGCGAATTCCCACCCCTTCAAGCCCAGATACGTCGTCCGGAAGGTCCCCTGTAGATACCCCGCCGCGTCGGTGATGCCGTCGCCAGGAGCGCCCTCCACGTTTCCACTCACCACCACGCGGGTCGGCGCCGACGCCAACGGGCAAATGATTCGGCTGCCGGGGACACAGGAACCGGGCGGGTCGTTGGAGACGATGACGTTGTCGGTGAAGTTGAACGGTCCGCTCGTCGCCCCGACACCAGCCACCAGCACCCGACCGAGAAAGGTATTCCGATAAATGAACGTCGGCGTGGAGATGACCCCGTCTTGGTTGAAATACCCCGCGGTGGACGAGGCATTGTAGACGCGGTTGTAGAGAAGTTCTGCGTTCTGCATCGTGTGCTGGTTTCCACCGATGGCATGGTCCGGCACGTTGAATACAGTGTTGTGCCGGACGGTGGCGCGGTCGGTGTTGCCCTTGAGCGCGATTCCTTCGAGAGCGCCCGCCCCTTCCGAGTCACGCACGTTGGAGACGGTGCAATCCTCGATGAGGAGCTTGTCTTGCGAGTAGATCTTCATCGCTGCTCCCACGTCGAGATTGTCCAAGACGCAGTCTTGAATGACGGTTTGCTGCCCCGCGGGGAGGCCGGCGGTGAACCGGAGGAACGAGGAGTTGGAGCCGTTCTCGCCGGGCCCGAGGGTGTTCATGTGGAGGCGGCGCAGCACTGCCCCCGTGCTCCCAGGGGAGATCTGAATTCCGTAGAACCCCATTCGGGTGAAGGTGAAGCCGTCGAGGTAAAGGTTGTCGATGTTGACGTAGAACAAGAGGCTGTGGCCGGTGCTCTTGTCCGCCGGCACGCGCTGAAAGTCGAAGGTGACCGACTCCCCGGGGTACTCGAGCCAGACGATGGGTTTGAAATCGCCTCGCCACGGCGAGCGGCCGGAGTAGATGGCGGTCGCGTCTTCGATGTACGAGTCGAGCAAGTACGTCCCGCCGCGGAAGTAGATGAGCTCGTTCAGATAGGCGCTCAGCCCACCCGTTCCCTGGGTGTTGCCCTGGTAAACGTCACGCAGGCTGCGCCAGGGGTTGTCGATGGTCCCCGTCCCGGTGCCGCCCAGGAAGGTCGAGACGCTTCCGTTCACCGCATCGACGAAACGAAAGCCGGTGGTGGTCACTGTCACCGTCCAGGAGACGGTCGCGGTGGCGCCCTCTTGGTCCTGCACCCGCAGCGTCACGCTGTGCGGAGAGCCCGTCGTCGTGGGGTTGGGCCACACCACCTCCCCGGTCGCGGGGTTGACGGTCATTCCGCTGGGCGCGGTGGTGAGCGAATAGGCGAACGGATAGGCGCCGCCGATGACACCCGCGCGAATGTTGTATTCGATGCCGGGGTACGCCTTGTACGCGCGGTTGGCGGTCGTGAGGTTGGGCCGGGGGTGAATGATTTCCAGCGGGAAGTTGGCCGCGCTGGCCGTCGCGGCGAACCCAAGTACAGCGACGACGAGGAACCGGAGATGGGGAAAGCGGCGCGCGTCACTCATCGGGAAAGTCCTCCGGCCGAGGCAACAACAGGTGCGAATTTCAACGGTTTGACACGTTTCTGCGACACCAGCGTGGGAAACCTTACACGGCCTTTGCTACGGCACTTCGGCGTACTCGAAGCGCTAGCTGCGCAGGCCGGGCGCTTCCCGGCCGGTGCGGGCCACGTACTCGGTGTAGCCGCCGCCGTAGGGAATGGGCCCTTGAGGCGTCAGCTCGAGCACCCGGTTGGACAGCGCGGCGAGGAAGTGCCGGTCGTGCGAGACGAAGAGCATCGTCCCCTCGAACGGACGCAAAGCGTCGATGAGCATCTGCTTGGTGGCCACATCGAGGTGGTTGGTCGGCTCGTCGAGCACCAGAAAGTTCGGCGGGTCGTAGAGCATCAGCGCGAGTACCAGGCGCGCCTTTTCTCCACCGGAGAGCACCCGCACCGCCTTCTCGATTTCGTCGCCGGAGAAACCAAAGCAGCCGGCGAGGCTGCGCAGCGAGCCCACCGAGGCGCGGGGGAAGGCCTCCCCCAGCGTGTCCCAGACGGTCTTGGTGCCGTCGAGGACCTCCATCGAGTGCTGAGCGAAGTAGCCCAGCTTCACGCTCCCCCCCAAAGTGACTTCACCCGCATCGGGCCCCGTGGCACCGGCCGCCAGCTTGAGCAGGGTCGACTTACCCGCGCCGTTGATGCCCATCACGCACCAGCGCTCCTGCCGCCGCACCAAGAGCTCGAAGCCGTCGTAGATGACTTTGGCTCCGTAGGCCTTTCTCACGCGGGCGAGCTTCACCACGTCGTCACCCGAGCGCGGCGCGGGCTTGAACTCGAACATCACCGTCTGTCTTCGCTTGGGCGGCTCGACCTTCTCAATCTTCTCCAGCTTCTTCACCCGTGATTGCACCTGGGCGGCGTGGCTGGCGCGCGCCTTGAACCGCTCGATGAACGCCAGCTCCTTGGCGAGCATCGCCTGCTGGCGTTCGTAGGCGGCCTGCGCCTGCTTCTCGTTGAGCGCGCGCTGGGCGTCGTAGAAGTCGTAGTTCCCGGCGTAGGAGGTGAGCTCGCCGCCGTCGATTTCCACGATGCGGGTGCAGACGCGGTTCATGAACGCGCGGTCGTGCGAAGTCATCAGGAGCGCACCTTCGTACTGTTTGAGAAAGCCCTCCAGCCACAGGAGCGACTCGAGGTCGAGGTGGTTGGAGGGCTCGTCGAGCAGCATCGCATCGGGCCGCATGAGCAAGATGCGCGCGAGCGCCACCCGCATCTTCCATCCACCGGAGAGCGCGCCGACGTCCGCGTCCATCATCTCCTGCGAGAAACCCAGGCCGGCGAGAATTTCCCGCGCGCGGCCCTCCAGCCCGTAGCCGCCCAGCGCGTCATAGCGGGCCTGCACGTCGCCGAAGCGTTCGATGAGCGCCTCCAGCTCGCCGGCGCGCTCGGGGTCGGCGAGCGCTGCCTCCAGCGACTTGAGCTCTGCCGCCACTTGCGACACCGGCCCGGCGCCATCCATCACTTCGGAGATGACGGGTCGGCCCTTCATCTCCCCCACGTCCTGGCGGAAGTAGCCCAGCGTCACCCCGCGATCGATGGAGACCTGCCCCTCGTCGGGCTGTTCCTCCTTCATGATGTAGCGAAAGAGGGTCGACTTCCCGGCGCCGTTGGGCCCCACCAGGCCTACCTTCTCCCCCCGGTGAACCGCCGCCGAGGCGCCGATGAAGAGAACCTGCTTTCCGTGCTGGGCACCGATGTTGTCGAGGCGAATCAAGTTGACTGTGGTGTCGCACGGAGCCGGCACTTTTCATAGAGTCCTTGCGCGATGCCCGCCTGCGGCCACTGCGGTCTCGAGCACGCTCCTGGCACCCTCTCCTGCCCCTCCACCGGCGAGCCGATGCTGCAGCCCGGCCTCATCGGCACCCGCATCGACCGCTACGAGATGCTGGGGCTTCTGGGCTGCGGCGGCTTTGGCGCCGTCTACCGCGCGCGCCACGTACACACCGAGGCGCTGGTGGCGCTGAAGGTGCTGCGGCGCCAGCTCCACGCCGACGCGTCGATGCTCGACCGGCTCTTGCGCGAGGCGAAGGCGGCGGCCTCGGTGGGGAGCGAGCACATCATTCGCGTCACCGACGCCGGAGTCGTCGAGGGGCAGGCCTTCTTGGCGATGGAGCTCCTCGAAGGCTGGGACTTGAAGGAGCTCGTCGCTCGTCAGGGCCCGCTGTCCCCGGTGCGCAGTGGGCTCATCCTCCTCCAGGTGCTCGAAGGGCTTTGTGCCGCGCACGAGAAGGGCATCGTCCACCGCGACATGAAGCCGGCGAACGTCTTTCTCTTACGCAAGACGAACGAGAGCGGCGTGGAGCGCGACTTCATCAAGCTGCTCGACTTCGGCATCAGCAAGATGCACCAGGAGGGCCCGCTTTCTTCGCTCACCTTGCCGGGCATGGCCATGGGTACGCCCGCGTACATGGCGCCCGAGCAGTTCGGCAGCGCCAAGGACGTCGATGCCCGCGCCGACCTCTACTCGGTGGGAGTCATCCTCTATGAGCTTTTCGCCCACCGCCTACCCTTCGATGCCGAGAGCTACGCGGACCTGTTGGTGAAGGTGCGCACGCAGCCTCCGCCGCCGCTGGCGCAGCTCGCCCCAACGCTGCCCGCCCCGCTGGTTGCGGTGGTGGAGCGCGCCATGGCGCGGGAGGTGACGGCACGCTTTCAGACGGCCCTCGAGATGGGCGACGCCTTGCGCGTGGCGCTCCAGCTTCCCCAGCGCTCCGCCCAGACCAGTCGACCGCTCTCGTACGCAACGCCGTCTCCGTCGCCCCTGTCGGAGGAGTCGATGCTGGGGCGCACCGCGCCTCCCACGCCGAGGCCAGCGACCACCGACTTCTCTGATGCCTCGCTGCTCGCCCGTACCGCGCCGCCGACGCCCAGACCCGAAGTTGCGCCCGCGCCGGTCATCGAAGCGCTGCCCGTGCCGCCTCCCGACCCTGCGCTCCACCAGGTGGCACCACCGCCCATTCAAGCCATCCCGGTACCGGTGGCAGCCTCGCCGACGTCGGCGAGGCCCAAACCGCGTCGGGTGGGAAGGTGGGTCGTCGCGCTGCTCGTGGGCATCAGCTGCACGAGCTTTCTGATGCATCGCTCCGCTGACTCGCCGCGCGCCGAGACAGCCGCCGAATCAGCGAAGGAGAGCGACCTCGAGGCTGTGGTCGACCCTCCTCCTCCGGTCGTGGAGCGGGTGAAGAAGCCAGCGAACGAGAAGATTCCCGAGATTTGGCAGCGTCTGCCGGCCGCAGAGCGCCGCGAGCTCGACAAGGTCTGGCGTGAGGCGTCCACCGCTGAGCGCACGAAGCTCGAAGCGCTGTGGGAGGCTCTTCCTGCGGACGCGCGTCGCGAGCTGCGCCAGGAGCTCCTCGCCGCGCCTCCCGAAGAACGCCGAGAGCTCCTCCAGGAGCTACGCCAGCTCGACAACGAGCTGCAGAAAGAACTTTAGCCAATCAGAGCTGATACTTCGCCTTCAGATAGGCGATGAAATCCTCGTCGGTGAGGCCGTTGCCGCACACGCGCGTCACCAGCTCCTCGGCGTCGTAGCGGAAACCCTCCTGATGCACCTTCCTCCGCAGCCAATCGCGTAAGGGAATCAGCTCGCCACGCCCGATGTGGGCTTCGAGCGTTGGCACCTCGCGGCACGCGGCGTTGAAAAGCATCGCCGAGTAGAGGTTTCCCAACGCGTAGGTGGGGAAGTACCCCAGCTCACCCCAGGCCCAGTGAATGTCCTGCAAGACGCCGGTCAGCTCGTCGGCGGGGGTGACGCCCAAAAGCTCGCGCATCTTCTCGTTCCAGGCAGCGGAGAGGTCGGCCACGCGCAAGTCGCCGGCCAAGAGCGCCACCTCCAGCTCGTAGCGCAGCACGATGTGCAGGTTGTAGGTCACCTCGTCGGCTTCGACGCGGATGAACGAGCGCTGTACCCGATTGACGGCGGCGAAGAAGTCGCCCAGCCCGACCGCGGCCAGCGCCTCGGGAAACTCGCGCTGGAGGAGCGGGTGGTAGTGGCTCCAGAAGGCGCGGCTTCGTCCCACCACGTTCTCCCACAGGCGGGATTGTGACTCGTGCAACCCCATCGAAGGCGCGGCGGCGAGCGGAGTGCGGTAGTGCTCTTCGGCGAAGCCCTGTTCGTACAACCCGTGGCCGCCCTCGTGGATGGCACCGAAGATGGCCGGCAGCGGGTTGTTTTCGTCGATGCGAATGGTGAGACGCACATCACGCGGGTGGGTGCCTCCGGTGAAGGGGTGAATGCTCTTGTCCTGCCGGCCCGCTTCGAGGTCGAAACCCATGTCGGAGAGCAGCTTCAAAGTGAAGCGCCATTGCCGCTCGGCCTCGAAGCGCTTGCCGGCGAAGACGTCGCGCGGGGGCGGCCGCTCCTCGGTGAGCGTCTTCACCAGGGGCACCAGCTTCTGCCGCAGCGCCGCCAGCACCGGGGTGAGCCGCTTCACCCGCATGCCCGGCTCGTAACCTTCGAGCAGGGCGTCGTACCGCGTCCCCTCGTGGCCGAACGCGTCAGCCTGCGCGCGGCGCAGCTCGAGCAGCTTTTCCAGCGCCGGTTGAAAGACGCGAAAGTCGTTCTTGGTACGCGCCTCGCGCCAGGCGGACAAACCGTGCGACTGCGCCTTGGCCAGCTCACGCACCAGGGAGGAGGGAACCCGCACCGCCCGCTCCCGCTCCCAGGAAAGCCGGCGCACCATCGCCTTCTGGTCGAAGCCGAGCTCGCCGTTCGCGCTCGCTTTCGTCAGCAACTCCCCCAGAGTCGGGTCCACCAGCCGCTCGTGGTAGATGCCCTGCAGGGTGGCGAGCTGGTTCGCCCGCGCTGGCTCGGCTTTGGGCGGCAGGTAGGTCTCCTGGTCCCAGGTGGCCAGGCCGATGATGCCGTTCAGGTCGCGCAGCTCGCGCATCCGCTCCAAAAGGCCGTCGAACGCTCGCATCAGGCCGATCTACCGCATCGGCGCGGGCGCCCAAGGGTCAATTCATGATGTCGGTTCCGGCGAGGTAATCCTTCTCTTTGAACACGGAGTGACAACCGTGGCAGGCCGGCACGTTGTCGCCACTGGGCGCCGCCGCGTCGACCGTTCCGTCGGTCTTTCGCACCTCGTAGAACCAAGTGTCCTTGGCCTTCTTCACCATCACCACCTGGGCCGATGGGTTTCCTGCCCCATCGTAGGTTTCCTTGATGGCGACGGTGCCCACCGGGACATCGAGGGTGCTGCCTGCCAAGGCTCCCTGGACATTGGCGGAGTACCAGGTGCGCTGAAGCTTGTGCACATACTTGTTCGCGTCGAGCCCAAAGTTGTCCACTGGCTTGCTCATCTGGGTAAAGAAGAGCGTGCTGCTCTTGAAATCCGCCCGGTATTCCGCAGGGCTGGCCTGCGAGGGGTCAGGGGTCGAGCCGCCACCGCACGCCGCCAACGATAAAAGAACACATCCGATCAAAAGTCTCATCTTCACACCTCCGGTTGGGTTGGACAGGTACCCAGTACGCGCTCCTTTCGTCCGTGGTTACAGTGCGCCCACGCTCATGGCCAACCTGCTTCGCTTGTTCTTGGCACCCGACGACGAGGTGGCGTTTTTTCGCTTCCTCGAGCGCTTCCGCCTGGAGGTCTACCCCCGCCGGGTGCCGCCGGATTGGAAGCCGTTCGCCGCCACCGCCGAGGCGGTGCCTCGTTTGCCGGAAGAGGAGGTCTATCTGGCGGCGAGCGACATCGCTCCGGTGCTGGTGGATCGAGTCAAGCGCGGGCCGGACAAAGGATTCTGGCGGGTCGATGAGGTGCGCTCTCCGGTCATTTTCTACGAGCGCTCCCGCATGAACGAGGACGGCGAGCTGCTCTCGGGCAAGTTGTGGGCCGAGCTGGACATCACCCAGCAGACCGGCCGCCGCGATCCGGCTCCCGAGCGCTTTCGGCGTCTGTACCTCGAGGTGGAGGAGTGGCTGAAGAAAACCTTCCGCAAGGGCGACCCCAAGGTCTTCCTCATCGGGCCTAAAGCGGCGCGGCTGGCGAGCGAGGGCCTGGTCTTGCGCGATTCGGAGCACCGAGGGGGAACGGTGGGGGTGCACCGGTAGATCGAAGCGCCGCTCCGCGCGTTTTGGCATGCTCGAGACCTTCAGGGAGGCCCCATGTCCTGGCTCGACACGCTGGAGCGTATCCGCACCAAGGATTTCAAAAAGCTCTCCGCCAAGGAGCGCGAGAAGGCGGCGCGCGACGTCATCAACATGAGCGCATACGCCTGCGCGGTGGTGGCGGTGTCGCCGGTACCCTTCTCCGACGCGCTCTTGATGCTCCCCATCCAGTCGGCGATGGCGGTGACGGTGGCGCACGTGTACGGGCGGAGACTCAGCCAGGCGGCGGCGAAGGACTTGCTGGTCGAGCTGGGCACGGTGGCCGGCGCCAGCTTCCTCGCGCGGCAAGGCATCAAGGCCATCCTCCCGGTCTTCGGCGCCTTGCTCACCGTGCCGGCGGCCTTCGCCGCCAACTGGGCGATCGGCCGGATGGCCATCGAGTACTTCAAGCGCCCCGACGCCACCCGGGAGTACCTGGGCCAGGTCTACGCCGAGGCCAAGCGGGAAGCGGGCTCGCTCTTCTCACGCGAGTCGTTCCACGAATTCCGGAAGAAGAACGAAGACGAGCTGCGCGGGATGGCCGAAGAAGAGCCGGCGCCGAAACGGAAGAAGAAGCGAGCGGTGAAGAAGACCGCGGCGGCGTAGGGGCCCCTGGGTGGCACCGGGCGCTGCCTTCCCTTAGATTGTCTACCGCATGAAGTTCCCTCTCTTCTTCGCGCGGGAGCGCTCCGAGGCAGCCGCCAGCGAGCGACGCAACCACGCCGAGAAGTTGCTCGCCGAGTCGCTGCGGCTTTTGGGCCAGGTGTGCCAAAAGCTCGCCGACGCGGTCGACGCACAGCGCCTGTCGCGCAGCGGCTACGAAAAGCAGGACAAGTACCTCGAGCGCGTCGACGAGTAGCCATGTTCTACCGGTGCTTCCGCGCGGTGGTGGCGCTGGCGTTGCGCCTGTTCTACCGAATTCAGGTGGCTGGCCAGTGGGTGGACCCCCAAGGGCCGGTCATCTTCGTCGCCAACCACCCCAACGGGCTCATCGACCCGGGGCTGTTGTTCATCCTCACCCGCCGTCACGTCACGTTCCTGGCCAAGGCGCCGCTGTTTTCCCTGCCGGTCTTGGGCAGGGTGCTGCGGTGGATGGACGCCCTTCCCGTCTACCGCCGGCAGGACGACCCCTCGCAGATGAGCAAGAACGAGGGCTCTCTCGACGCGGCGGTGGAGGCGCTCGTGCAAGGCCGCGCCATCACCCTCTTCCCGGAAGGGAGAAGCCACTCCGAGCCCCACCTCTCTGCCTTGAAGACCGGCACCGCCCGCATCGCCCTGCGCGCGGCCCGGCGGGGGGCAAAGGTGCGCATCGTCCCGATAGGCTTCACCTATGCGGAGAAGAACCTCTTTCGCAGCCTGGTGCTCGTCGACGTGGGCGAAGCGTTCGACGTGAACGAGCTGTTGGCGCTCGAGGACAACGCGGCGGTGGACAAGCTCACCCGGCGCATCGAGGCCGCCTTGCGCAAGGAATCCCTCCAGCTCGAACGCTGGGAGGATTTGCCCTTGGCCCAGACCGCCGAGGCGCTCTACGCCTTGCGTCTGGGAGAAAACCACAGCGACCCGGAGCGCCTGCGCGCCTTTGCCCGGGGGGTCGCGCTGATGCGCGCCGAGCAACCCCAGCGCTTCGAGCGGCTGCGCGCGGAGTTGGCCAGCTTCCGCCGACGGCTGGAGCTTTTGCGCGCGGGGCCCGCGGAGCTGGCGCTTCGGTATCGGCCCACCACCGTCGCCCGCTTCGCGCTCCGAAATGTCTTCGCCTTGGCGTTGGGCCTGCCGCTGTTTGCCGTGGGCATGGCGCTCTTCTTCTTGCCCTACCTCGTTCCTCCATTGGTGGCGCGCGCGCTCAAGGCGGAAGAGGACACCGAGGCCACGGTGAAAGTGTTGGTGCTCTTCGTCTTGGCGCCGCTGTGGGCCGCTCTTCTCGCCGCGCTCTCCTGGGCACTGTGGGGCCCGCTCGCGGCAGCGGCTCTTTTCGGCTCCTGCCTCCCGCTGGCCCTCTTCACCCGCTATTTCTATGAGCGCCGCACCGCTGCCTGGCACGACGCGCGCACTTTCTTCCTGCTGGGCAGCCGCACCTCGCTCAAGGCGCGCCTGTTGGCGGAAGGAGAGCGGCTGGCGAGGGAAATCGAAACCCTCGCCGCTGAGCTGCGCGAGCGAGTGGCTCAGCCTTTTGTCTAGAAGCAGGTCATCAAGGCCGCGTCACAGCAGTAACCCGAGCGAGCTCCTGACGTCTGACAAGTGAAGCCGCTGCCGCAGGGGGGAATGTAGGCGCCCACGTTGTCGCAGCGCGGTCTGCAGAAGCCCAAAGGATACAGCCCCCCGTCGGGAGTGGTGAGTGGGCTGCATACGTAGCCGGTGCGGCAGTTGCTCTGTCCCTGCAAGGGGCCGGTGCAAGCGCCCTCGCACCAGGCTCCCGAGGTGCCGTAGTCGATGCAGATGCCGCCATCGCCGCAGTGGTTTTGCGGGTCGAGGTCGCAGGGAGCGGTGCAGGCCCCTCCCGGATAGCCCGTCGCTCCCCCATCGGGAAGGACTTGCGGCACGCACTCTCCGTCGTTGGGTGGCATGCAGTCGGCGTTCGCGGTGCAGGCGGAGCCCGCTTCGCCGGGCGGGAAAGGCGGCCCTGCGTCAGGCGTGGGCAAGGGGCTCACCCAACACGCCGTGCTCGACCCCACCTGGTAGCAGGCGTAGCCCGAGGAGCGGCACAGGTCGGTGGTGCTGCAGTTGTCCCAGCAGAAGGTGTCCGCCTCCCCGTAGGCCGGGTTGAGCGCCACGCAGGTGGACCCCAGCGGGCAATCGGCGGGCTGGGTGCACAGGCGGGTGCAATACCCTCCGGAGTAGGTCGCGTTGCCGCTGCTGGTGGAGAGCTTGCAAGTGTAGTTGCCGCCGAGCACGGCGCACTGGGTGTTGTTGGAGCAGGCCGAGCCCACCGAGGCCGCCGGCGGTGGCGCGCCCTGGCACATCTGGTTGATGCAGGTCTGACCCGCGCCGGTGTTGCAGACCTGGCAGGCGTTACCTCCGGCGCCGCAGCTCGTATCGGTGGTGCCCAAAAGACATGTCGCCGAGGACCCGCTGCCCGAGCAGCACCCCGTGGGACAGTTCTGACTGTCGCAGCCGCTCGCGGCCACGCACGTTCCGTTGCTGCACACGTTGGTGCCGCTGCACGCGAGGCAGACCGCTCCTCCGAAGCCGCACTGGGAGCTGGTTTGCTGCGATGGCTGGATGCATTGGGTTCCAGAGCAGCAGCCGGAAGGACAGTTGGAGGAGTTACAGCTGCCGCCGCCCACGTCCAAGCATTGCCCGTTCTGGCAAACCTGGCTCCCGGTGCAGGTCTGACAGGCGCTGCCAGAGGCTCCGCAGCTCAAGGCGGAGTTGGAGGGCGTCACGCACTGCCCGTTGCGACAGCAGCCAGCACAGTTGGAAGGGCCGCAGGTGCCGCCATCGCCGCTCGAGCCGGTGCACACCCCGTTCTCGCACGTCTGTCCGTTGGGGCAGCTGGTGGAGGTGCAAGTGGTGTTGCCCGTCTGGGTGCAAAAGCCCAGCTGGCAAGTCTGGTTCGGAGCACACGGCGAGCAAGCCCCTCCGTTTCGTCCACAAGCGGTGCCATTGTCTCCCGGCTGACAGGTGCCGTTGGCGTCGCAGCAGCCGTTACAGTTGGAGGCGGTGCAGCGGGGCTTGGCAGGGGTGCAGGAAGGAGCGAGCGCCAAGAGAAAACCAGCGGTGAAAGCAGCCAAAAACCAGCGGGCGTTTTTCATGGGGCTTTGGCTTCTAACCGAAGTGGGGGTTGGCAAACAAACCTCGCGGCCCCACCTTTGCTGCTGTCGGAGCCCCCATGTCCCAGATTCTCGTCGTCGACGACGACGCCAGCCACCGCACCCTGCTCTGCGACTTCCTGGAGGAGCTCGGCTACCAAACCTTTCAGGCAGCCAACGGCCGCGAGGCGCTCGACTTTCTCGAGGAGTCGCTGCCCCAAGCGGTGCTGCTCGACTTGCGAATGCCGGTGATGAGTGGCTGGGCTCTGCTCGACGCGCTCAAGAAGCTGCCCCGCGCCCGCGGGCTACCCATCGTGGTCATCTCGGCGTACGGGTACGAGTGGGAGGCGGAGCTGGTGGGCGCGGCGGGGTACATCTCCAAGCCGGTGGACTTGGAGAAAGTGCGCGCCACCGTGGAGCAGGTGGTGGGGCCGCCCCAGGTGCAGATGCTGCACTAACTCGAGAGCGGTTCTGACGGTGTCGTCGGCGAAGGGAGGGAGGTGTCACCGTTGGTCCGTCAGCAGTCACACATCCACGAAGTGCCAGTTGCGTGTGGTGACTACCAGGTCGATGAACGAACGGACCGCCGCCGAGGCAAGCCGCGTCGAGGGGTAGACGAGCTGAATGGGAAGCGGAGGCGGCTCGTATGAGGGAAGAAGAACTCGCAGCTTTCCCGCGCGCACCGCCTCTGCCACCTGGTACGCCAGCACCAAAGTGATGCCGCCGCCCAGCTCCGCATGTCCAATGGCCGCGTCGGCGCTGTTGGTGACGTAAGCGGGAACGACGGGGACGGCGAACTCCTTGCCTTCGCGCACGAATCTCCAGACGGCCGTCGGAGTGAGCGAGGTGAGTTGGATGAGCGCGTGGGACGCGAGCTCCGCCGGGGTGCGCGGCGTCTTCCGGCGGGCGAGATACCTGGGCGAGGCCACCAGCACGCGCCGCGTTTCGCCCACGCGCCGGGCCACCAGGCTCGAATCCTCGAGCACGCCGATGCGGACCGCGAGGTCGACCCCCTCCTCCACCATGTTGACGATGCTGTCGGTGAGGGTGAGCACCCCCACCACCTTCGGGTGGCGCGACAGGAAGGTGCACATCAGGGGTGCCACCTCTCGCCGGCCGAAGACGCTCGACGCCGTGACGACGAAGCGCCCGGTGGGCTCAGTGCGTTCCGCCCGGGCCGTCGCTTCGGCTTCTTCCACGTCCGCGAGAATGCGCCGCACGCGCTCGAGGTAGCGCGCGCCTGCGTCCGTCAAAGACACCGAGCGCGTCGTGCGCTGAAGCAAACGGATGGAGAGGTGCTCCTCGAGCACAGCCACGAGCCTCGTCACGGCCGAGGGCGAAAGGCCCAACCGGCGCGCGGCGGCCGCGAAGCCGCGTGACTCGGCGACGGCGACGAAGGCTGCCATGGCATCGAGCCGTTCCAGGGGCACTATTTCACTTTCCGCAACAGTGTCATGTCAATCATGTCCGTTGTTGCGAAACGGCGCCGGCTGCATCTGTGGGGTGCGGCGGGTCTTCCGCCGCAGAACGGAAAGGAAAAACCATGTCGTCGAGAATACCCACCCCCGCCACCATCGATGCCTCCCCCGCCGCCTCTCGGCCCTTATTGGAGGAGGTGAAGAAGCACCTGGGCTCGGCTCCCAACCTGTTTCGTGTGATGGCCAACAGCCCCGCCGTGCTCGAAGGGTACCTGGGGCTCAGCGGCGCGCTGGCCAAGGGAGAGCTGGACGCGCGCACCCGCGAGCGCATCGCTCTCGCCGTGTCGGAGCTTCACCGCTGCGACTACTGCTTGTCGGCGCACACCTACCTGGCGAAGTCCCTCGCGAAGCTGGACGAGGCAGAAATCGCTGCCAATCGCGAGGGCGGCTCCGGCGACCCCAAGGCGGACGTGGCTGTGCGCTTCGCGGTGAGGCTCGCCCGCGAACGAGGAAACGTCACGGACGGTGACCTAAAGGCGTTGCGCGCCGCCGGCTACGGCGATGGGCAGGCTCTGGAAATCCTCATGCACGTCGTGCTCACGACCTTGACCAACTACGTGAACCACGTGGCACAAACGGAGATCGACTTCCCTGTAGTGAAGCACCGGTCAGTCTAAGTATCATCGTGGAGTGAAAAAGGCTCTTGGTGTGCTCGTCGTCGATTCGTACCTCGAGAAAGTTCCAGAGCCCCACCGCACCACGCTGCGTGTCATGCGCGCACACCTGCGCAAGGTTCTGCCGCGCGCAGCAGAGGGCATGAAGTACGGGATGCCCTCGTTCCTCATCGACGGCGCGGGCGTCGCCGGCTATGCGGCGTTCAAGTCCCACTGCTCATATTTCCCATTCAGCGGGTCGATTCTTGCGGCTGCCGGGACCCTTGCTGGAGCCACCCGCTCCAGCAAGGGCGCCCTGCAATTCCCCGCCGACAAGCCGCTCTCGGTGGGGGTTGTGCGGAAGCTGGTCAAGGCGCGCCTCGCCGAGCTCTCCCGGCCCCAAGGCGGCAAGCGACGCGACTACTATGACGACGGCACCTTGAAGGCCGAGGGCGGCTGGAGGAACGGGCAGCTCCACGGCAAGTGGAAGTGGTATCGCCAAGACGGAAGTCTGATGCGTACCGGCGAATTCAGGGCTGGTGCGCAGGTCGGCACTTGGGAGACCTGGTCCCGCGACGGTCGCCTCGTGAAGCGGACGAAGCTCTGAAGGCGAGGGGTGCTGAGCCGCAGTGGTGACAAGAATAACCAGCAAACCCTAGGAGAGGGGCAGCGGCGAGACGGGGATGAGGTGCGCGCCACCGTGGAGCAGGTGGTGGGGCCGCCCCAGGTGCAGATGCTGCACTAAGATGCCGCCTTGAATGGCACCAGAGGCTGCGGTGCGCGCCACCGGGCTGGTGAAGCGGTTTGGCACGTTCACCGCCATCGACGGGCTGGATTTGGTCATCCCCAAGGGCGCGAGAAGCTGCACATCCGCAAGGCCCAGAGCTACGCGCAGAAGGCTGCGTAGGTGGCCGTCAGTTCTTCCCGCGGGTCACCGTGGGTATGATTCGCTCACGATGCGCCGAGCCGACACCCTCGCCACCCTCCGAAGCCGTGCCGACGACATCCGCCGCCTCGGTGTGAAGTCCCTCGCACTCTTCGGGTCTGTCTCCAGGGACGAGGCCCGAGAAGGAAGCGACGTGGACCTTCTAGTGGACTTCGACGGACCGGCGACGTTCGACCGGTACATGGACCTCAAGTTCTTCCTGGAGGACCTGCTCGGGTGCCGCGTCGACCTCATCACCCGAAAGGGACTGCGTCCGCGGCTTCGGCCGACCGTGGAACATGAGGCCATCCATGTCGCGTGATTGGCAGCTCTACCTCGAGGATATCGAGGAGGCGTGCGCGAAAATTGCGAGGTTCATCGATGGCCACTCCTTCGAGAGCTTCATCGCCGACGAGAAGACGAAGGCAGCCGTGGAGTGGCATCTCCTCGTCATCGGCGAGGCGGCAAAACACGTCCCCGAGGAGATTCGGGTGAGGCACCCCGAGGTCGAGTGGCGAAAGATTGCTGGCCTCAGAGACATCCTCGCCCATGGTTACTTCGGCATCGACGACGAGACCATCTGGGACTCGGTCAACAACAAGGTGCCCCAACTGCGCAATCAGATGCAGCGCATACTAATGCGTTGACCCTGGCTCGACTCCAAGACGGACATCGTGGAGCAGGTGGTGGGGCCGCCCCAGGTGCAGATGCTGCACTAAGATGCCGCCTTGAATGGCACCAGAGGCTGCGGTGCGCGCCACCGGGCTGGTGAAGCGGTTTGGCACGTTCACCGCCATCGACGGGCTGGATTTGGTCATCCCCAAGGGCTCGTTTTTCGCCTTCCTGGGGCCCAACGGCGCCGGCAAGTCGACCACCATCGCCGTCCTCACCGGCATCTACGGCCCTGACGCGGGGAGCATCGACATCCTCGGGCTGGATGCGCGGGCGCGGCCTTTGGAAGTCAAATCGCGTATCGGGGTGGTGCCCGAAGAGCTCTCTTTGTTCGAGCGACTGACAGGAAGGCAGTACCTCACCTTCTGCGGGCGGATGTTCGGGCTTTCGGCGGAAGCGGCGGCGGGGCGCAGCGAGGAGCTGCTTTCTCTCACCGAGCTTTCCTACAAGGCGGGGGCGCTGGTGGCGGAGTACTCCAAGGGCATGCGGCGCCGGTTGGCCATCGCCGCCGCCCTCATCCACGCGCCCGAGCTGGTGTTCCTCGACGAGCCGTTCGAGGGCATCGATGTCTTGGCGGCGGGAGTCATTCGCGACCTTTTGCGCGAGCTGTCGGCCAGGGGGGTGACGCTCCTGCTCACCACCCACGTGCTGGAGATTGCCGAGCGGCTGGCCAGCCATGCGGGCATCATCCAAGCGGGGAAGATGGTCGACCAAGGCTCCCTGGAGGAGCTTCGCCGCCGTCATCATGCCCGGTCGCTGGAGGAGGTCTTCGAAAAGCTGGTGGGGGCGCCGGCGGCGCGCAACGCGCAGCTGTCCTTCTATCGGGAGCGGGCGTGAACGTCTCCGCGCCCGGTTTTTGGCGCCACCTGTGGTTGTTGTGGGGACTTCGGCTCTCCATCGGCCTCAACCGCGGCGCGAAGAATCACCGCGCGCTGGCGGTGGCGGCCTTCGTTCTCTCCAGCGCTCCCGGCCTTGCCTTGGGAGTGGCTTTCTATCGGCTGCTGGTTTGGCCGCCGGTGGCCAACTCTTCGGTGTGGTCCGCGTTTCTCTTGAATCTCTTGTGCTTCGTCACCACCAGCGTGTGGTGCGCCTGGCCGGTGCTGTCGGCGGGGGTGGACGACCACAGCGAGCTGTCGCGTTACGCGGCGTTTCCCCTCTCCGGCTTCCGGCTGATGCTGGCCTCGATGCTGGCGGGGCTCTTCGAGCCGCGAACGCTCGTTTTCTATGCGCCGCTCCTCGGTGCAGCGCTCGGGTACACCGCCGGCCATCCGCCCTCGTCGGGAGCGCTGGCGCTGGCGCTCTTCTTCGCCTTCGTCTTGTTCAACGCTGCCTCGAGCCGGGTGGGGCTGCACCTGGTGCTCAACGTGCTCAGGCGGCGGCGGTCGGCCGAGCTCATCGGTGGGTTCTTCGTGCTCGTGCTCGTCGCCTGCTCGTTCATTCCACCCATCGACACCCGTTGGCTGTTCGCCCTCGACGCAGGGGTGGGGGCGCTCCCCGACCGGGTCTTGGAGGACGCGGCGCTCGCCCTTTCTCGAGTGCCTCCCGGCTGGTTCGGCGACGCCCTGGTGCGCCTGCATCGGGGCGAGGGAATCGAAGCGTTGGAGAACCTCGTCGGCCTCGTCGAGCTCACCTTCTTGACGCTGGCGGTGGCGTACGGGCTTTTGCTCGACTTTCATCGCCAAGTGGGCCGCGGCGGCTGGGGGGCGGGGCTGGACCGGGCCTCCAACCCCTTCGCGCGCACCCGTAGCCGGTGGAAGACCCTCTTGATGCGCGAGGCGATCGACCTGTGGCACAACCCGCGCGCACGGCTTTTGGCCTCGGTGCCGTTTCTCTTGGCCATCCTGCTCAAGCTGCTCTCGGGCAGAGACCTGTTCGTCTTTCTTCTGGGAGCCACCGCCGATGCGTGGTTACTCGGGGCCTTCTGTCTCTACGGCGCGGTGGTGATTGCCTCCACCTTCGCGCAGAACACCTTCGCGTACGATGGGCACGGCATGATGGTGTTTCTCAGTGCGCCCGTCGACTTGGGAGAAGTGCTCGAGGCGAAAAACGCGGTGCACGCCCTGGCGGCCGGGGGGCTCGCCCTCGCGGTGAGTGGTTTTTACCGGGTGTACTTCGGCCATGGACGCGCGGTGGACTGGGCGTGCGGCATGGCGGCGGTGGCGGGCCTTTTGCCGGTGCTGCTCACCGCGGGGAATTTCCTCTCCCTCTACTTTCCGGTGAAGTTCCATGCCGACCTGAAGCGGCGCGACAAACTGCCCTTCGCTGCCTCGATGCTCGGCGTCGCCGCCGCCTCGGTAGGGAGCGCTCCGTTCGTGTGGGCGCTGCGTCTTCAAGGCAAAGACGGAGCGAGCTGGACGACGGCGGGGCTGCTTGCCGCTTTTGCCCTGCTCGCCTGGCTCGGCTACCGCGCGCTGCTTCCGTTCGCCGCTCGTCTGCTCGTCGCCCGCCGGGAGCTCGTCTTGCGCGCGGTGACCCGGGATTGACCCGGTCGCCTGCCGAAGAATCGTAAGGTTTGCACCGACTTGGGTCACCAACCCCCGCACACCTCAAGGACGCGACCGATGACCACTCTTCCTGCACGCGCGGCTTTCGTCGCGCTCGTATGCGCCACCTGGCCGGCATGGGGCGGCACTGGCTTTCCTCAAAATTTCACCGAGACGGTCTACGCCTCGGGCCTGCCGGCGACCACCGCGATGGCCTGGGCTCCCGACGGCTCCAACCGCCTCTTCGTCGCCTTGCAGAGCGGGCAGATTCGGGTGGTGAAGAACGGCGCCCTGTTGCCGACACCCTTCGCCACGGTGACCCCGATACGGAACTTCAGCGAGTGCGGCCTTTTGGGCATCACCTTCGATCCGAGCTTCGCCTCGAACGGCTACGTCTACGTGTTTGCCTGCGTGTCCAACACCGAGTCGCAAATCATTCGGTACACCGCGGTCGGCGACGTGGGTACCGCGAAGACAACTCTCATCGGCGGGCTGCCGACGGTGGGGGATACGCACAACGGTGGCGGCATCAGCGTCGGCCCCGACGCCAAGCTGTATTGGGCCATCGGCGACAACCGGCTGACCATCGGACACGACGGCGACCTCACCTCGCTGATGTGCAAGGTGGGCCGCGCCCATTTGAACGGCAGCGTGCCCAACGACAACCCGTTCTACGATGGCAACGGTCCGAACAACGACTACATCTGGGCGCGCGGGTTTCGAAACCCGTTCACCCATGCGTGGCAGCCGGGGTTGAACCGGCTGTGGGTGAACGACGTGGGCGGATTCGGCGAACAGGTGTTTCAAGTCAACCGCGGAGACCATGGGGGGTGGAACGATTACGGCGGCGGCAACCAACCGGCGGGCTACATCCGCCCGGTGTTCATCGTGCCCGCGGGCGGCTCCAGCGGTGGATGTATCACCGGAGGAGCCTTCTACGACGGCACGCTCTTCCCCGCCGCCTACCGGGGCAACTACTTTTTGGGCGACTTCGAGGTACCCGGCCGCATCATCCGAGCCACCTTCGACGCGAACAACGCCTTCGTCGCCCAGTCGGTCTTCGGCACCGACATTCCCAACATCGTCGACGTCGACGTCGGCTCCGACGGAGCGCTGTACTACGCGAGCTGGAACTTGGGACAGGTTTTCCGCCTCGACTACACCGCCTCCGCCCAGGAAATCGTCCTCGATCGGCGCAACCTCACCACCGTCGAGGGAGCGACGGCGGTGTTCTCGGTGCGGCTGGCGATGGCTCCTTCCGCCAACGTGGTGGTGACGACCGCGCGCGCCTCGGGCGACGCCGACCTCTCCGTCTCGGGCGGAGCCGCGCTGACCTTCACCCCGGCGAACTGGTCGACTCCGCAGAACGTGAGCATCGCGGTGGCCGATGACCCGGACACCACGAACGACACCGCCACCTTCACCGTGGGCGCGACCGGCCTGACCTCTCACACCGTCACCCTCTTCGCCGCGGACGACGACGAGCAGGGGCTGGTGCTTTCGACCTCGATTCTCAACCTGGTGGAGGGCGGCAGCGGCAGCTTCACCGTGCGCCTCGCCAACGTTCCGGCGGTCGACACCACCGTCACCGTTGCTCGCACCAGTGGAGACGCCGACCTCACCGTCGCCAGCGGCGCGAGCCTGACCTTCACCCCGGCGAACTACCTGACGCCGCAAACCGTCTCCCTCGCTGCGGCGGAGGACGCCGATACGGTGGCCGACTCGGCCACCTTCACCGTGGCGGCGAGCGGCGCGACCAGCCGCACCGTCACCGTCACCGCCCAAGACAACGACCTGTCGGCGCCGGTCATTCAGTCGACACCGGTCACCCGCGGCATCGTGGGCATCGCCTACGAATACGACGTGAACGCCGTCGGCCTGCCCACGCCCACCTACGCGCTGGGCACCGCTCCGCAAGACATGACCATCGATGCGGCGACGGGAGTAGTGCGGTGGGGCCCGATGGCCGTGGGGCAATTCGCGGTGACCGTGCGCGCCACCAATGGGCAGCTACCCGATGCCACCCAGTCGTTCACCATCGACGTGGCGGCCGACGCACCGCCGCAGGCGCTCCTCACCCAGCCGCGCGACGGCGCCAGCTTGTCGGGCCGCATCGAGCTCTACGGCGACGGCCGCGACGACGCCGCCACCGTACGCGCCGAGTTCTTCGTCGACGACGTCATGGTGTACGTCGATGCCACCCCAGGAGACCACTACCACTACGGCGGAACCAACGGGCATACGCTCGAGCGCTTCGACACCACCACGCTCGCCAACGGGCCGCACGTGTTCCGCATGACCGTCTACGACGCCAAGAATCAATCGGGGTCGATGCAAGCGGTGGCGGTCGTCGACAACCCCATCGGCGACGGCGGAGCAGCGGGCGACGCAGGCCAGACCAGCGACGGGGGCGAGGTGAGCGACGCAGGCTCGGAGGCCAGCGAACCCGCTGCTCCCGTGGTGAGCACCTGCGGCTGCTCGAGCGGTGGGGCGTCGCTGGGGGTGGCGCTGACGGTGCTCCTCGCGCTCCACCGCAGCTGGCGCAGGCGACTTCAGCGACAACCAAGCCCGTAGGCTTGCGGCAGTCAAAAGCGGCCGGGGTGGCTCCAGGGTCAACGCGAGGCGAGCACGCGGCCCGGGTGCACGCCCCGCTTGCGCGCGTACCGCGAGCTCTTTCCCTTCATGCTCTTCTTGGCCCACTTCTTGGTCGAGCTCTTCTTCGCCTCGGCCTGCAGCTTCGCGGGAGGGAACTCAATGGCCGAAATCACCTTCGCGCTCGCGGCCACCACCTCGGTGACCGAAAGCTTTCCGTCGGACGCGGCAGGAACGGTGGTGCTCAGCACCAACCCTCCGCTCTTGTTACGAAGGGCGACTTCCACCCCCCACACACCCCTCTCACGCACCATGCGGCTGGATACGACCGCCACCACCTGCTCGCGGGAAACCTTGGCGTAGTCGGCGCGTCCACCGGAGAGAACGCGGGCCTCGGAGACGCACTCCATCGAGACGCACAAGCTGGTCGCCAGCTGCGCGGCATACTCGGCCCCTCGCTGCGACGCCGAGAGCACCACGATGCGCTCTCCGGAGGCTGCCGCGGGGGAGGCGGCCAGACAGGTCAGCAACCAGAAGGTCTTCCAATGAATACGCATGAGGAGCCCTCCTGCACGGGCCCTGCCGTACTCCGCACAAGATGCAAACGCCCGATCTGCGTCGGCAAATCGCCTTCTGCCTCCTGTTTCGGGTGCTGAAGTGTCCGAAGCTGCGACACCGATTGGGGGTTCCTCCCCTCAGCTTACAAACGCGGCGCCGGGTGTTTCGCTGGCCCAGGCTGGCGTATGAACGGCGCATGGATCATGTCGACCCGGCGCGGCGAGAGCAGGCGCGGAGAGCCAAGCTGCTCGGCGACACAGCGCTGTTGGCCGAGTGCGACGAAGAGTTCATCACCGCGGGCGGCCCTGGCGGGCAGCACCGCAACAAGACCGCGAGCGGCGTGCGGCTCACCCACCGCCCGACCGAGCTGTCGGTCACCGCCACCGAACGCCGCAGCCAATCGCAGAACCGCAGCACCGCGTTGGCCCGGTTGCGTCAGGGGCTGGAAGCGCTGGCCTTCGTCCCAAAAGAGCGCCGTCCCACCCGTCCCTCGCGAGCAGCCAAACGCCGCCGCCTCGAGCAGAAGCGGCGGCGCGGCCAGTTGAAGACGATGCGGCGCGACGGCGACGATTAATACGCGATGCCTGCCTTGGCGGTGGCCTGCTTGCGCACCACCTCGACCACCTTCTCGTCGAACGAGTCCTTGGCGGCGACCTGCTTCTTCAAGTACTCGGCGCGCTGCTTGCCCAGCGCGTCAATTTTCGCCTGAATGGCTTTCCGCTCCTCGGACTTCTTCTGCACGTAGGCCTTGCGCTCCTCGAGCGACATGGCTTGCATCGGCTCGGGCAGCGACTCTTTGTCGGCGAGCTTCTTTTCGGCCTCGGCGGAGTCCTTCTCAAAAGCGCCCACCAGGTCGGCGGAGGCAGCGGGCGCCGGAGCAGCCATCGTCTTGGAGCGATAGGCGGCGCGCGTCGCACTGGCAACCCCACCCCCGGAGGCGACCATTTCGGCGGCCTTGGCCAACGACTCCTCGGCGCGCGTGCGTTCCTCACGCCGGCCCGCCACCACGTACGTCTTGTCCAACTCACCCGACAGGCGCGCCAGGTCGTCATCGAAAGGCGTCGCCACCGCCACCATGCCGCCGGACTGGTCGATGGAGAGGAAGTCTCCCCCGCCCAAGCGGGCGATGCGCGTCCAGTGCGTGCCGGCGGAGGCGTCGTTGCCGCAGCGAATGGCGTTCACCACGATGCCCCGCTTGGCCGCTTCGCTCACCGTTTGCTCGTAGCTGGGGACGTCCTGGTAGTCCATGTGCGGCGGGGCGTCGCCCACGAGGAAGACGACGCGGAGGGCCCGGGTCTGGGGGCTGGACCACTCGATTTTTTTCACCGCGTCGCTCAGCGCTTGGTTGACGTTCTCCGGGTGGTCGCCTCCGCCGTCCGCGCGCAGCGCCATCAGCTTGGCGTACACGGCGTCGAGGTCACCGGAGAGCTGGGTGACTCGAGTGACGTAGGCATCGCCCCGGTCGCGGTAGGCGACGAGCCCGATGCGCACGTCAGGGGTGGGTTTCCCTTGAGCCACCTCGTTGACGATGCTCCAGATTTTGCGTTTCGCCCCTTCGATGAGCCCGCCCATCGAGCCAGTGGTGTCGAGGGCGAAGACCATCTCCACCCGGGGTTTTTCTCCTGTTTTCGGCTGGGCGAGGGCGGGAAGAGAGAGCAGCAAGAACAGCGGGATGAGACGGCGCGTCATAGGGGTCCTCCGAAGTGGTGTCCCCTTCAACGAACCACCCGTGACGAAGATCTACCCCTTGGCCAACTGGCGCAGCACGTAGGGCAGGATGCCGCCATGCCGGTAGTAGTCGAGCTCGTTGGGGGTGTCGATGCGCACGGTGACGGTGAACCTCTTCTCTTTCCCGTCGGCCTTGGCCACTACCTCGAGCTTCTTCATCGGCATCAGGTCTTGCGCGATGCCGCACAGGTCGAAAGTCTCCCGGCCGGTCAGAGCGAGCGACGCCGCGTCCTGAGCGCCGTCGAACTGCAGCGGCAACACCCCCATGCCGACGAGGTTGGAGCGGTGGATGCGCTCGAAGCTCTTGGCAAGCACCGCCTTCACTCCGAGCAGCTGCGTTCCCTTCGCCGCCCAGTCGCGCGAGGAGCCGGTGCCGTACTCCGCGCCGGCGAGCACGATGAGCGGCACTCCCTCTTTCTGGTAGCGCATCGCCGCGTCGTAGATGGACAGCTGCTCGCCCGAGGGCAGGTGGGTGGTGACCCCGCCTTCCACCCCTGGCACCAGCGCATTCTTGAGGCGAATGTTGGCGAAGGTACCCCGCACCATCACCTCGTGGTTGCCCCGCCGCGCCCCGTACGAGTTGAAGTCCTCCGGCTTCACCCCTTGCGCCAAGAGGTACTTCGCCGCCGGGCTGGTCTTGGAGATGTTCCCCGCCGGTGAGATGTGGTCGGTGGTCACCGAGTCGCCCAACAGCGCCAGCACCCGCGCGCCCTTCACGTCGGACAACGGCTTGGGCTCCTTGGGCATGTGCTCGAAGTAAGGAGGCCGTCGCACGTAGGTCGACTTGGGGTCCCAGGCGAAGGTATCGCCGGTGGAAATGTGGAGCCCCTGCCACTGCGCGTCGCCCTCCAGCACCTGGGCGTAGCGCTTCTTGAACTGCTCGGGCTTCACCGCGGTGCGGATGGCCTGCGACACCTCCTCGCTCGTCGGCCACAGCTCCTTCAAGAACACCGGTTGGCCGTTGCGGTCGAGCGCGAGCGGCTCTGTGGTGGGGTCGAGGTCCATCTTCCCGGCCAGCGCGTAGGCGACCACCAGCGGGGGAGAGGCGAGGAAGTTCATTCGCACGTGCTGGTTGATGCGGCCCTCGAAGTTGCGATTGCCGGAAAGAACGCTGGCCACCACCAGGTCGCCCTTGGTCACTGCGTCGGCGACGTGCTCGGGTAAGGGGCCGGAGTTGCCGATGCAGGTGGTGCATCCGTAGCCCACCAGATGGAACCCCAGCGCCTGGAGGTAGGGCATCAGCCCCGCCTCGGTGAGGTAGTCGGTCACCACCTGCGAGCCGGGCGCGAGGGAGGTCTTCACCCACGGCTTGGTGGAAAGCCCGCGCTCCACCGCCTTCTTCGCCAAAAGCCCGGCGGCGAGCAGCACCGCTGGGTTGGAGGTGTTGGTGCACGAAGTGATGGCCGCCACCACCACCGCGCCGTGCCCCAAGGAATAGGTGAGCGGGCCGTCGGTCACCGGCACTTTGGTGGCCAGCTTGCCCGATGCGCCGTCGAGCATCGACTCCAGCGCGCCGTGAAAGGCCTTCTTCGACTCTCGCAGCGCGATGCGGTCTTGCGGGCGCCGCGGGCCGGCGAGCGAGGGCTCCACGGTGGAGAGATCGAGCTCCAGGGTGTCGGAGAACTTCGGCTCCGGCGCGCTCTCGGTGCGGAAAAGCCCGTTCTCCTTGCAGTACGACTCGACCCGCTCCACCGCCTCGGGGGAGCGCCCGGTGAAGCGCAAGTAGGCGAGCGTCTCGTCGTCGACAGGGAAAAAGCCGATGGTCGCCCCGTATTCCGGCGCCATGTTGGCGATGGTGGCGCGGTCGGGCAGCGACAGCTTGGAGACGCCGGGCCCAAAGAACTCGACGAACTTTCCCACCACTCCCTTCTTGCGCAGCATCTGGGTCACGGTGAGCACCGCGTCGGTGGCGGTGGCGCCCGCAGGCAGGCTGCCTTTGAGCTTGAAGCCGACCACCTGGGGAATGAGCATGGTGATGGGCTGGCCGAGCAGCGCCGCCTCGGCCTCGATGCCGCCCACACCCCAGCCGACCACCCCCAGGCCGTTGACCATGGTGGTGTGGGAGTCGGTGCCCACCAACGTGTCGGGGTAGACCTCACCGTCTTCGCCTTGGAACACCACCTGGGCGAGGTACTCGAGGTTCACCTGGTGGCAGATGCCGGTGCCCGGCGGCACCGCGCGGAAGTTCTTGAACGCTTTCTGTCCCCACTTGAGGAAAGCGTAGCGCTCGGCGTTGCGCCCAAACTCCAGCGCCACGTTGTCGGAGAAAGCCTTCACCGAGCCGAAGTGGTCGACCTGCACCGAGTGGTCGATGACCAGGTCGGCGGGAGAGAGCGGGTTGATTTTCTGCGGGTTGCCGCCCATCGCCGCCAGCGCCTCGCGCATCGCCGCCAGGTCGACCACGCAGGGCACGCCGGTGAAGTCCTGCAAGAGCACCCGCGCGGGAGTGAAGGAGATTTCCTGCTCCGAGGGAGCCTGGGGATTCCAATCGAGCAGGGCCGCGACGTGCTCCTTTCTCACCACCCGCCCGTCCTCGTGACGCAGGAGGTTCTCGAGGAGCACCTTCAAGGAGAAGGGAAGCGAGGCCACCTTGGGGTTCTTCGTGTCGAGCTGTGCCATGGGGGGCGATATCGCATCGCGCACGGCGGGCCGCAACGTTCCCGTAGCCCTGCGGAGGCTTCGCAAGTCGAAAAGCCCCTTTCGAGTGCGCTATAGGCGTCAGACGCATGCGCTTGGTGCACACGAGATTCCTCGACGATGGCCTGGGACTGTGGAACCACGGCCAGCCGGCGACGCTGGTCGAGATGGAGAAGGAGGAGGACTACGACGTTCTCCTGCGGAACATCGTCGAGTCGAGCTACTACGACCGCGCCTACTTCGAGAGCCACTCGGGCTACCGCGAGCCGTCCTTTCTGCAGCGCGCGTCGGCCCTGCGGCCGTGGACCGTGCTTGGCAACCTGCGCTTTCTTGCCCAAATGGCAGGCCTGCTCCAACCCCGGCGTGCGCTCGAGGTCGGCTGCGGGCGGGGCGACGTGCTGGCCTTGCTGTTGCGAAACGATGTCGAAGTCTGCGGAATCGACTTCAGCGACGCAGTCCAAAGGCAGCTTTGGCCCGAGGTGCGGCCGCACTTCATCGCGGGGGACTTTGGGCCCGTTTGCGACCGGCTCGCCTCTGGCGGCGAGCGGTTCGACTTGATTCTCGGGTTCGACATCTGGGAGCACCTGCACCCAAAATCCCTCCACCCGCACATCGAATCGGTGCTCAAGACCACTTCGGACGACGCCCTGCTCTTGCTCGTCATCCCCGCCTTCGGTGATGACCGGATCTTCGGCAGCCAATTCCCGCTCGAGTTCGAGGAGAACCGACGCTCCTTCGAAGAGCGGGGCGTCTTTCGTTTTCTCTGCGTCGAGAAGACCGAGCCGCTCATTCCGGCGGCCGGCCACCTCATCTGGGCGCACGCGCAGTGGTGGGAGCGCCAATTCACGAGCCATGGGCTCTTTCGGGCCGAAGAGCTCGAGTGTGCGCTGCACGCAATATTCGACGACTTCCTGCCGCACTCGAATCGGTCGTTCTTTCTCTTCGGGCGCGACACCGGCGCTGGCCGCCGCCGCGTGGCCGAGTTGAAGACCGGCGGTCTTTCGCCGTCGTCCTCCGTCCGGGTGCTGATGCGGCTGCTCCCAGCCGCCCGTCGGTTGCGCCAAGGCGCTGGACGCGTCAAAGAGGCGGCCCGCGCCGTGCTTCCGCCGCGCGCTTGGGCGACGTTGCGCTCCGCCCGGCTGGCGTCTGAAAGGGTTGCCCGGTCGCGCTTCCGGCCGTGAGGAGGGCCCCGGTGTTGCAACCATCGAGCGTCGGTCATGCGGGGAGGGACAGGTGCAAAAGCCGGTAGCACACGCTGGCCAGCCCCTCCACCAGCCGGCGCCACAGGGGGCGCTTCGCCCACGTCGAGGGGTCGATGCCCACGCCCGCGGCCGTGTCGCGCTGCAAAGCGTGGTCGAGCGCGCGTCCCAAGCGCGGGTGCTCGAACACCACGTTCACCTCGTGGTTGAGACGTAAAGAGCAGCGCTCGAGGTTGAACGAGCCCACGGTGCCCCACACCCCGTCCACCACCGCGGTCTTGGAGTGGAGGATGCCGTGGTTCCACTCGTAGATGCGCACTCCCGCGGCCATCAAGCGGGTGTACAGCCCGCGGGTGGCCCAGGTAATCCACGGGTGGTCCGACCGGCCTGCGGTGAGCAGCGTCACCTCCACTCCACGTGAGGCGGCGCTGCGCAGCGCCTCCAGCATGCGGCGGTCGGGCACGAAGTAAGCGGCCGCCACCCGCACCGAGCGGCGCGCGACGCCAATCGCCCGGAGGTAGGCCGCGTGAATCGCCCGCCGGGAGGAGAGCACCACCATCCCCACGTCGCCCCGCCACCCGGGGGGCGTGGGTCGCTCGCGGCGGCGGTCTTTCCACTGCATGCGCCAGGCGGCGAAGAAGCGCTTCTGCAGCGCCGCCGCCGCCGGCCCCTCCACCTGCAGCACGTCGTCACGCCAGCCACCGCTCGACCCGTGGGCGGAGATGTTCAGGCCCCCGACGAACGCCACCTCCCCGTCGACGACGAGCAGCTTGCGGTGGTCGCGCTGAGTGAGCCCGCGCAACGAACGAAAGGAGAAGGGGCGAAACGGGCGCACGTCGACGCCGCGCTCCCGAAGCGAGCGGAAGAAGCCGCGCCGGCTGCCGAAGGAGCCCAGCCAGTCGTAGAGCACGCACACCCTCACCCCGCGAGCGGCCACGGCGGCGAGGGCTCGACCGAACACGTCGCCCACTGCGTCATCCAAGAGCTTGTACGTCTCCAGGCAGACGCTGCGCCGGGCACCGGCGATGGCGCGCAACATCGCCGGGTAGGCCTCGACGCCGTCACGCAGAAGCTGGCAGCGGTTTCCCTTCACCGACGCATGGGCGGGGTCCAAGTAGCTCACCGCCGCGGACGGAGCCGCCGGCGCTCGGTCCAGAGCTGAGGGCTCCTGCTCGCGCATCGCCCCAACACTCGACACGAGGGCCGCCCGCAGCAACGCGCAACGTCAAAGACCGAACTGAACGCGCTGCCTCTCCGCCCGCCAGGGACAGGGCTGGTCGTTGGCGGGGAAGAAGTCTCTCACGTACTCGAGGGTGGAGCGGGCGGCGTCGAACTGGTTCAAGTTGTACTCGGTCTGCGCCTGCAAGAGCAGCTTGGCGCAGGTGCGGTCGAGCTCCTGCTGGGCCTCGCGCACCTTGTCGCGGGCGAGCTGGTAGAGCTCGGGCTTGGGGTCGGGGTGGGCCTCGAGCATCAGCCAGGCCTTGCGAAAATCCGACCAGGCCTCGTAGCGGTTCACCGAGCCCACGTCGCGGCGCTCGTAATTCTGCTGCGCGCGCTGGAAGGTGCTGGTCGCCTCGCGCACGATGTCCTCCGGGGGCAGGTCGGGGAGGAAGTTCACCTCGATCCACACGTTCCAGATGCGCCAGGGGTCGTTGCGGGGCGGGTTGCGCACGTTGTCGAAGGTGACCGTGTTCTTCTCGGCCTTCTTCAAGTTCGCCGCCGGGATGAGCACCTCGTGTGACTTCTCGTTGGCCGCCAAGGTGTCTGGCGGCACCGCGCCCACGTCGGCCCCGTTGACGCTGATCAGCACCTCTCCCTGGGAGATGTCCTTGCTCTGGAAGTGGAGGAGGACCACCGCCCGCACTGGGGCGTTGAACTCGAAGTCGAAAATCTTCATGTCCGCCCGCTCGTAGTCCACCTCCTCGCCGTAGCCGAAGGAGCTCTCGATCGGCTTGCGCGCCAGCGAGGTCGGCTCGGGCGGCAGCGGGGTCTGGTTCTGGGGAGGGACGATGACCAGGTAGTAGACCACCCCCAACGCGCCCAGGAACATGACGGCGAGCCCGGTGCCCAAAAGCCGCCGCGTCCCGGCGGAGGCCTCGGCCCAGAAGATGCGCCAGTTGGCCACCACCGGGCTCGACTCGCGCCGGATGCGGGCGCGCTCCGCCGCCGAGAGCCCTTCAGGCGACCCGCCGTCCCGCTGGCGGGAGAGCTCGGCGTGCTGCGCGGAGACGCGGGCCTTGGCCACCGCGGGAAGGGCCTTGGTGCGGGTCTTGGACAGCTTCTGCAGCTGCTGCGCATCGGCGCCCTGGGGCACCAAGGCCACGCCCCTGTTGCGCTGGCGCATCACATCTTCGGCGGAGACGATGCGAGTGCTTTGCCCGGCCACCCCGGGGTCGGAGTCCCCCGTCGAGGCCTCGGGCTCGAGCACCACGGCGGAAAAGCTGAACACCACCGGGCCCAAAGCCAGCGCGTCGCCGTCGGAGAGCTGCTGTTTTTTGACGATGCTCCCGTTGACCTTGGTCCCGTTGGAGCTGCCCATGTCCTCCACGAAGTAGGCGGGGCCCTCGGAGTAGATGCGCGCGTGCCGCCGCGACACCCCGGGGTCGTAGAGAACGACGTCGCACTCCGAGGTGCGGCCGATGACCACCGAGCCTTGCTCGAAGACGAACTCGCGCCCCGCTTCTTTGCCCTGGGCGATGACCAGCTGAAAGCCCATCGAAGCTCACGACTCTAACGAGGCTTTCGCCGCACGGGCAACGGCTTCGCGCGCCCAAGGAGGCTCGACGACCTCGGCGTCGCCTCCGAAGGAGAGAATCCATTGAGTCAACCAGCGCTCCGAGTCGCCCGCCACCGTCACCTCCAGGCGCCCGTCGGGCAGCGCCCGTGCCTTCTCCCCGAAGCGCTCTTTTTGATAGGGCGCGGCCGTTTTGGAAAAGCGCACCCGCACCGCCCCCGGTCCGCCGCTCACTCCGGGCAGCGCAGCCGCCCTGTCTTCTTGGGGAGGGAAGGTGCGCTCGGTGAGAGTGAGCGAGTGGATGCGGTCGAGCCGGAAGAGCCGGTCGTCTTGCCGGGAAAGACAAAAGGCGGCCAGGTACCACTGACCGCGGTGGCTGAAGAGCTCGTGGGGGCGCACCGCGCGGCGCTCGGTCTGGCCGCGGCCCGAGGTGAAGTAGTGAAGCTCCACCTCGCGATGCTCGGCGATGGCCTTGGCCAAAGGCGCCATCCCGGTGGGTGCATCGAGGGCGAGGTCGAGCTTTTGTCCGAACTCCTTGAAGCGTGCTTGGGCGCCCGGGGGCACCACACGTTCGAGCTTGGAAAGCGCGCTGCTGAGGGCGTCGGCGTCGGCGCCCCGGAGCAGCTTTGCGGCGGCGCCTAAGGCGGCGGCTTCAGCGGCGGTGAGGCGGGGCGGAGCGGAGAGCCGCTGGTCCAAGTCGACGAACACCCGGTCGTTCTCCACGTAGATGTCGATGTAGTCGTCGGGTTGAAAGGGAGGGCGGCCCACCAGGGTGAGCAGGTCGAGGTCGGCGAGGAGCTCTTCACGGGTCAAGGAGAGCGCCTTGGCCAGCTCGTCGAGCGAAACGCCCGGGTGCTTGGAAACGTAAGGGACCAGGAAGAGCAGCCGCCGCAGCCGCTCATGGCCCAAAGACTTGCCGCCGTCGACGTGCCGCGAGCTCATCGGTGAGCCTCGTAGACGTCGGAAGCCATCTTCCGGTGGCGCTGCACCGCCTCCGGGGGAGACTCCACCCGGCAGGAGGAGCCCAAGGAGAGGGCGTACTTGAGCAGCCCCTCCAGGTCGGTGGCGCGAAGCACCACTTCCGTGGCGGTTTTCTGGGGCGTCACCTCGGCGGTGGGGAAAAGCCCTTTGGCCAGCGGGGCGAGCTCGCCGGTCAGACGCAGGCGCACGAAGAGCGGTGCATGAAAGGCGTGCCGCCAAGGGTAGGAGGCGACATGGTCGTCGAGGCGAAAGTCTTTCGGCACCTCGAAGTCGGGGCTCTTGGGGCGGACGGCGTTGACCGAGAGCTCGCGCACGCGGTGGACATGAAAGGTGCGCAGGGCGTGGCGCAGGTGGCAGTGGCCGACGAGCGACCACACCCCGCGGCGCAGCGCCAAGCCATAGGGACTGACGCGCCGTTGGGTGACCGCCTCCGAGCGAGGCGAGTAGTAGGTGAGGTCGACGAACTTCCGCGCCGAGGTGGCCGCCCACAGCTGCTCGAGGCGCGAGGAGAGCTCGCCCGTCCCCTGCCCTTCTCCCAACTCCAGACGAACACGCGGGGTGGGCAGCTCGGCGCCGGCGAAGAAACCGATTTTGCGCAAGGCATGCGCCAGGTCCTGGCTACCGGGGAAGGCGCCCGAGGCGAGCGCCGCCGAGCCCGCCGCGTAGAGGACCGCCAGCTCCTCGGGGGAAAGGCCCATCTCCGGGAGGTAGTAGGCATTCTTGTCCACCACGTAGCCGTCGCGCTCCACCTCTTCGCCCTGCCGGTAGACCAGCGGTAGCCCCAGCTCGAGCAGCTCCGCCTTGTCGCGCTCGAACTTGCGCTCCGCCGCGTCCGCCGAGCCCCCGTAGTCGTCGGGAAACGCCTCGCGCAGCCGGGCCCAGGAGACGGGCTCCTGCGCGTCGAGAAAGAGCGCGACCAGGTCGAGCAGGCGTTCGGTGCGGTCCATGAAGCGCTCAGGCGATCTACCACGATGTTCGCAAGCACTGGAGTGGCTAGGGCTTGGGGTGCTGCATCAGAAAGTCGTAGAGGGCCGGCGACCCATTGGCGTTGAGCGCGGGGATGTGCGAGCCGCCCTGAATGGTCCACAGCTCGACCGCGCCACCGGCGCAGCCATCGAACACCTCGATCCGCGTCTCTGCCCCGAACAGCGTGCTCACCAGGTCCAGCGGCATATTGGTATTGCGGGGCCCGGCCGCGCAGCCGTTGCGGTTGGCCCAGCCACTGACGGTCTCCACCGCCGAGGGGTAGGCCACGCCGCCGAACTGGCCGCCACCGTAGAGCACCGTGGTGTCCTGATCTCCGTGCACCTCCAATACCGCCAGCCTTTGCATCGGCTGACACCGGCTCCCGTCCTTCCACGCCGCGCCTGCCAGGGAGGCGATGCCTGCCAGCCGATGCGAGGCATCGCAGGCCAGCCGGTGAGCCATGAAGCCGCCGTTGGAATGTCCGATGGCGAAGATGCGCCGTGGGTCCACGTTGTAGCGGCGCTGTACGTCGTCGACGAGGTCGTGGAAGTAGGCCACGTCATCCACCGGCGCGTTGCCGTAGTTGCAGCAGGCGTCGGAGGCGTTCCAGAAGCGGCGCGCCGAGGCGTCCATCGTGCCGTCGGGGGTGGCGAGTAGGAAGGTGCGGGCATCGGCCAGTTGGCTCAGCCCGAAGTACGCGTCATGGGCCGCGCCGGTGGAGCCATAGCCGTGGAAGAGGATGACCAGGGGCGTGGGCTTGGCCGGGTCGTATGCGGCGGGAACCTTGAAGCGATAGGGACGGTTGGCCACCAGCCCGGCATCGAGCTCCCCCCCGTCCAGCCCGGCGTCTTTACCGCTCTGTGCCGGTCCTGCGTCAAAGCGCTCGGGTAAGCCACCCGGCTCGCCTCCATCTGCGCCAGGGTGCGGCGTCGCGCTGCACCCGAGGAAGAAAGCGCTCAAAACGGTTCTGAGAAGGGTGACTCGCGCCATTCAGGTACGCACCGATGCGCCCAACTCTACCGCGCACGCACGCCCAGCTTCCCCATCGCCCAGAAGAGCTGGTCCACGTCCTCCTCGTTGTTGAACACGTGGGTGGACACCCGGATGCCGACACCGCGCGGGCTCACCATCACTCCCTTCTTGGCGAGCTCGGCGGCCACCCGGTGCGGCTCTCCCTGTACCCGGAAGACGCAGATGCCCGAGCCGCGCGCGCGCTCGTCGGGAGCGTTGGGGACAAAGCCCAGGGCACGCAGACGGCGGCGAAGCGCCTTCTGTAGCCGCGCGTGGTGGGCCTCGATGGTGGGAAGACCGACGCGCTCGATGAGCTCCAGCGCCGCCCCGAAGCTAAAGAGAGGTGCGTACGCTCCGCAGCCGGCTTCGAGCGCTGAAGCCTCGCGACGAAAGTGAGCACCCCTCGCGATGAAGACTCGGCCCTTGCCGCGCGTCTTCGCCCCCACGAAGGGCGCCATCGCCATCGCCTTCTCCACCGAGAGCCACCCGGCGAAGGGCAGCTGCACTTTTTCGAGCAGCGCCTTCCTGGCGAAAAACACTCCGGTGCCGTAGCCGCCCATCATCCACTTGTGGCTGGTGCCGCACAGGAAGTCGATGCGCTGCGCGCGCACGTCGACCTTCACCTGACCCAGCGCCTGGGCGCCGTTGACCGCGAAGTACAGCTTCTGGGCGCGGCAGAGCCGGCCCAGCGCCTCCAGCTCGGCGCGATAACCGCTGGCGTATTGGACCGCCGAGAGGGCAATCGCTCCGGTGCGGCGAGTGACGGCGGCGGCGATGTCTTCCACCGGGTAGCTGCCGTCGGCCCGCGCTCGCACCACCCGCAGGCGAAAACCCTGATGAAGAAACGGCAGCGTGGTGGAGGGAAACTCCTCCGCCAGCGTCACCACCTCGCGCACCCCCAGCTCGTGGAGCATCCGTCCGACGGCCTGAAAACCCATCGAGGTCGAGGGGAGGAAGCCCACCTCCCCTTCCCGCGCGCCGATGAAGCGAGCGAAGCGCGAGCGGATTTCTTCTTTGCGCGAGAGCCAGGAGGAAAAACCCACGTCCCCCCACTCCACCGTTTCGCGCAAGTGGTCGGCGGCGGCTTTCTCCACCGGCAAAGCGATGGGCGAGGACGCCGCCGCGTTGAGGTAGCTGGTCCGCAACACCGCGGGGAAGAGCGCGCGTAGCTGTTTGGGGGAAAGAGGCATCAACCCACTCTCGCGGAAAGCGCCATCACCGAAAGAGCGATGGCGAAGGCTCCCAAGACGAGCTGGCCGAGCAGGCACAACACCGAAAAACCGTGCAAGCGGCCAAAGGCAATGCGCCGAGGGTCCTCCCGCGGCACCTCGTCGAGCGCCGGCCCCAGCTCGGCACGCACGCGTCGAATCTCCGGCGTCAGCGCCAACCGGGCGTACAGCCACAGCCCCACCATCGCAGCGAGGAGCGCGAGCTTGAGGGTCAAAGTCCGCGTGGCTCCCACCGTTCCCGCCATCTCCACCACCGTCGCCAGAAGCGCCAAGGGACCCGCGAGGAGGACGTAGGTGTCGAAGCGTTCGAGGATTTTGCCGACGATGTCCCCGGCCAGGGCACGCGAGGGTGCGCGCTCGAACACCACCGGGGCGACGATGAAGCTGATGGCCGCGCCTCCACCCACCCACAGGGCGAGGACGAAGAGAGACAGGAAGTGGACCAGAAAACCCAGCATCGAAGGGCGCTGGACCGTAGGGAGGGGCCAGGCGCTTGTCAAAATGTCTCGGCGCGACTCGGCGACGGGCAGGCATGTCATGGGCAGCGGCCCACCGAGCGAGCGAAGGGGGTGAAAGCGCTGGGCCAAGGCTCGGTGGCGTGCGCGTTGCTTGCTAGACTGCTCATCGTCATGCGCTTCGCCGCCGTCAGCATCCGTCTCGGCTTGGTCCTGTCCGCCTGGGTGTGGGCGCTGGCCGGGTGTGCCGGCCAAAAGAAGGCCACCGCGGCAGAGAAGCTCTACTTTGCCCTCGAGGTGCGCCAAAACGGCAAGCTGGTGGGTAAGCCCCAATTGCTCGGCGAGGAGGGAAAGACGCTGCGCGCCGAGCGGCGAGCCCCGGGCGCTGACGCTCCCGACTACCAGCTGGTGCTCAGCCCGCGTGCCACGGAAGGCGACGCCTACTCGGTCGAGCTGGAAGTGATGGTGCCCAACGCCCAGGGCCAGTTCGACCTCGCCCTCTTGCACGGCCAGGAGCGCCGCGCCCATTCGGCCAGCGCCGCCGACCTCGAGGTGACGCTTTTGCTGATGAAGGTCGACTCGCCCGAGTTCCGCGCGCTGATGAACCTCGACGAACCGGCGCCGCTGCACTCCATCTGAGGCCGTAGCCTCGCCCGCGTCCAAGGCGAGCTCCCGGGCGCCCGGCCGGTTCGTCGCTCCTTGTCCCTCCCGTTTCCGCCCTCCAGCTTGAGCGGCAACGGAGCTTTGGACATGCGACAGATTCTTTGGACGGCGGTCGTGGTGGCGGGAATGTTCGCAGGCGTCGGACGTGCTGAAGTCGACGCAGGGACGGCACCAGAGGATGAGCTGGTCACCCTGGAGCGCAGCGAGCTGCAGACGCTGCAGCGCGAGCTGGCTCGCCTCCAGCGGGAGGTGGTCGAGCTGCGTGCCCAGCTTCAGGAACGCGCTCCTGGGACCGAGCCCTCGGAGGTCGTGGCCAGCGCGAGCTTCACCGGGCGGGTGATGGACGTGCGGGCGGGCTGGGTCACCCTCATCGATCTCGATGGGGAGACCTACCAGCTCAAGGTCGACGAGCGGACCCGCGCGCTCGAATCGGACGGCGAGCGCATTGCCGTCCGCTCGCTCGATGAGGGCGCGGTGGTGAGGGCGTCGCTCGACCTCGTGGGCGACCAGACCTTCGCGCGGGACATCGTCGTTCTCGGAGATAAAGAGGTGTCCCAGCTGCGGCGCACGAAGAACCTGCCGCCGCAGACGCCTGCGGTGCCCGTGGAGGCTAAGCTGCCGCCTTCGCCGCCGGCAGAAGCGCCCCAGCCCGCCGAGCCGGAGGGCCGGTGATGGGTGCGCGCGTGCTCTGGCTGGTGCCGCTTTTGGCGCTCGCTCCTTCCGTGGAGGCGACCTCACTGCCTGGCTCGGCGGAACACCTCTTGGAGGCCTCACAACGCATTCACGAGGCCACGGTGACTTTCGTGCCTCCGTATTGCGCGGGCGTGGTGGTGGGGGACGGCCGGCGCACCCTCACTGCCGCGCACTGCGTGCTGGCCCCCGACCAGCCGGCGATGGTGGCGCTCTACGACGGCAGAGTGGCGGAAGGCCGCTGGGAGCGCATCGACACCGCACAAGACGTCGCGGTGCTCGTCTTCGAAGAGCCGTTGCCGGTTCGAGGGCTTGCGGTGGCCGAACAACTTCCGGCGCAAGGAGAGGTGGTGCTCTTCTGCGGTCGGGACGGCGGGCCGCACACCCAGGTCGCCGCCGTCGAGCGGTTGGGGCGCTGTCCCTCGCTGCCCAACGTCGCCCAGGCGCTCTTCACCACCCTGCGCGGCTACCGAGGCGAGTCGGGCGCGCCGGTGGTGGATTTGAAGCTCCAGGTGGTGGGCCTGGTGCACGGCGGCGCGGCCTGCAACATCGCCACCCCCACTGCGACCATCGCCTCCGCGCTGAAAAACCCTTAGGTCAAACCTCCGGAAACCGGGTGAGGAAGTCTTCGACGGAGAGAGCCTTGACCCCCGGTGCCACCGTCAGGGCGGGTCTGCCCCGTCCATCCCCACGATGCACAATCACCGCCACTGGGCTGCGCGAGCGCATGGAGGCTGACAGCTTGCGCAGCGCAGCGGCCATCGCCGGAGTCACTGTCTTCGTCCACTTCACCTCCACCAGATGCACCTTGGAAGCGGGACCCGGTGCGAGGAAGTCGACCTCCAACCCTTGCTGATCGCGAAAGAAATACAGCTCTCGCGAGCGGCCCGAGTTGAGCTGGTTCTTGAGCATCTCCGACGCGATGAATCCTTCGAAGA
>JBMORE010000190.1:0-5045 GCA_049322255.1 Myxococcota bacterium
CATCAGCCGGTCACCGTCCCACGCCTCGGAGGAGTGCGCGTACCCCAGCTTGTGCAACGCGACATAGGCGGCGATGAGCTCTTCGTTGAGCCACGTCTTGACTTGGGGTCCCCGGTAGCTCGAGGCCGCGCCGCGCACCACCTCTTCGAACGCGGTGTCGAAGCGGATGTCGAAGGGGCCCTGGCGCACCGCTCGGCGAACGTTGTGCGGCACCCGGAAGCGCGACAGGTCGATGACGAAGCGTGGGTCGGGCGAGCGCCAAAGAATGGGTTGGTGTTCCGAGTAGTAGGGAAACAGTCCGCGTCGATACGCAGCCAAGAGCCGCTCCGGCTTCAAGTCGCCGCCCACCGCCACCACCCCGTGGGCGTTGGCTTCGCTCCCGGGTGGAAAACTCTCCACCTCGCCGTTGAGCCGGCGAACTCCGCGCAGGGCCAGCGACCACTCCTCGAGCTTCTTCTTCCACTTTCCCATGCAAGCCTCCGTCCAGACCAAGAGCTATCCGCCGCGCAGCACCGAGGAGGCGAGCTCGAGTGGCCTCACCCCGGCAAGCCGCAGCGCAAAGAGGTATCCGGCTCCGAACACGCCGGCGGCGGCGAAGAGCGGCACCCAGCGCCACCCCACACTCACCAGCAGCAGCTCGTCCGCTCCGGAGAGCACCGCGCGCAGCGCCCACACCCCCATCGCTGCGCCCAGCGCCGCCGCGGTGGCTTTGCCCATGTCCATCCACGGCATCAGAAGCGCTTCTCTCCAAGGCCGCTGCTTCACCCCCAGCGCCGCAGGGAGCGCCACCATCAACGCCCCCACCCCGATGACTTCGGTGATGACCGAAGACGCCATGGCGCCTTCCATTCCGAACCACCGCACCCCCGCGTAGACGATGGGCACGGTGGACACCGCCTTGAGCACACTGGCGCTGAAGATGTGGGCGGTGCGTCCGGTGGCGCGCAACACACCCTCCACCGGGAAGATGGCCAGCGCCGTCGCCAACACGCCCACCTGATAGAGAGGAGTCGCTGCCTGGTACTTGGATCCGAAGAGCGCGGTGATGAGCTCGGGGGCGGCGACGCAACAAAAGGCGGTCAAGGGGAGGAAGGCGTACGCCAGCTTGGCGGTGGCCTCGCGGTAACAGCGCACGCCCTCCTCGAGCCCTCCCTGGCTGTCGAGCTCCGAGACCCGCACCATCAACACCTCGCTCACCGGCGTGAGCAGGAGGTTCACCAACGGCAGCTGAAAGCACGCCACCGCGTAGATGGCGAAGTCCTCCGGCGAGACACTGAAGGACACCGCGTATTGGTGCGCGAGCAGTTGGGGCACGGTGATGGCCACCGCAGCCCCGAAGGGCGCGGCGTACTTGAGCTGACCGACGAAGAGGCCGGTGCTGAACCAAGCTCCCCGGTGACGCCAAAAAAGCCAGGCGGTGCCCAGCGCGCGCAGCGCCGCCCACCCCGCCATCCCCGCCATCAACCCCGCAAGGCCCTGGCCGGCCAGCACCGGGAGCACCATGGCCAAAGTACGCGCCGCGTCCGAACCCAGGTACACCCCGGCCGCCACTTTGGTGCGCCCCTCGGCGGTGAAGACAATCTCCAGCGGGCTGGAGACGATGGTCCCCACCACGTACACCGCAAGCAGCACCCGATGGCGCAAGAGCTCCGGGTTGGAGAAGTACGTCGAGACGTGTCCACCGAGCAAAGCGAGGAGCACCACCGCCGCCAGGCTCACCCCGGTGAGGAAGACGAGGGTCTGACCCAGGTAGGCGCGGCGCTCGCTCGTGCGCGGCAGGAAGTAATACAAACTCTGAGCCACCCCGAAAGGCAGCATGAAGTGCAGCGTCTGCGCGACCAGGAGCAACTGTTTGTACGTGCCGAACTCGGGAAGGGCGAGCGCGCGGGTCAGCACCAGGGGGATGAGCACGGTCACCCCCGCGGAGACGGTGCGCGCGAGGACGAGCGGGCCCGCCTTCCCCAGGAAGGAGCTTGCCGGGGCGACCACCGACATCCTCATCCTCCCTTGAGCAGGCGCTTGGCGGCAGGCAGGAGGCTGAACTTGGCCGAGCAGAGCATGCGGCCCTTGGGAGTGCCGCGGAAGAGGTAGAGCCAGGCGTGCGGGCGCACCGTCTGGGTCCAGTCGAGCTTGCAGGGCGTGGCGTTGCCGAGAAAATCGAGCTCGGTCACCCCCGCTTGAATGCAGGCGCGCAGCGAATCTTCGGTGAGCAGCTGCCCCGGGCTCACCATGTGGTGGGCCTCGTCGTACGCCGGCTTCAAGGTGAGGTAGCGCTGGCCGTAGGTGACCGCGAAGTCGAAGGCCACCGCCCTGCCGTCGAGCCGAAGAAAGTACGCCGAGAGGTAGCCGCCGGCGGCGGAGAAGTACCCCAGCGTCGAGTAGAAGCCGTGGGTCTGCGGGCTCTGCACGATGGCGGTGCCGTTCTTCCCCTTCCACCCGCTGCGCTCCACCTCGAAACCCTCGGCGAGCTTTTTGGCCAGCTCGCCGCCTCCCTCCACCCGCTCCACCTCCACCTTGCCCAGCTCGCTCAAGCGTCGCCGTCGTCTGCGAAGGCTGGCGCGGAAACGTTTGCCCAGCGCCTCTTCGAAGGCCTCGATTGTCGTGGGGAGCGCCAGGTACGGCGAGCGCTGCGAGTCCCACGAGCCGTAGGGCATGTCCAGCGCGGCCGCGGCCTCGAGGAGCGCCATCGCCGCGCCGGTCTTGGGCACATCGACCAGCCGCAAGACGTCCCAACGCTCGTCGGCCCCGAGGTAGGAGAGCAGCGCGCGGGCGGCCGCTGGCGGATCGAGGGCGAGAAAATCGAAGCGGCACGAGTGAGCGTTCGAGGTGCCGGAGAGCTGGCGTACGGTGACGCCGCAGATACTGGCGCTCTCCTCGAGCAAGGGCAGCGCCGCCACCAGCGTGCCCGCCGCATCTCGCCCCAGCAGCACCCGCAGCCGCGACTGGGGGGCGAAATGATCGAGCCAGATTTGAATGAACTCGTGACGGTAGAAGAAGTGGTCGTTGCTGGCGCGCACCAGCGTGTTCCACTCGTCTTTCAACGCGACGAAGTCCTCGCGCTCCGTCACCTCCGACACCGTGGCCACCGGGGCCGCCGCGGGCTTGTGCCACCCGCCAAGCTCCACTGCCTGCATACACGCCCTCCCTCTCGCCCTTTTCCCGGGGGTAAACCTTCAGGGTGATTGAAGCGGGGGTGATTTGGGCACTTGGTCCTTTGGGCGCAAGCCGTCTTTTTCGTTGCGGCACGGCGCGCCCCAGACCGTTACGCTGCGAACAGCCTTAACGCTCGGAGGCCGCCTTGAACGACACCCAGAACCTCTCCTTCATCCGCTCGCTGTGCATGGGGCAGATTGAGGAGGACGTCATTCTCCCCTTCCCGCAGATGAAGGACGCGGACAAAGAGACCCTCAAGAACGTCCTCACCTCGATTGACCAGTTGCTCTCCCCCCGGGCGGGCGACTTCCGCAAGTGGGACCGCGCGGGAGAGATGCCGGGCGAGTTCATCGACGAGCTCAAGCAGTTCGGCTTGTTCAGCCTGGTCATCCCCGAGGAATACGGGGGCATGGGCTTTGGGAGCACCGCCTACTCGCGCGCATTGCAGGCGGTGGCGCAGCACGACGGCTCGGTGGGGGTGACCATCGGGGCGCACAGCTCCATCGGCATGCGGGGGCTGCTCCTCTATGGCACCGAGGAGCAGAAGAAGCGCTATCTGCCCAAGCTCGCCACCGGGGAGCTGATTGCCGCCTTCTGCCTCACCGAGCCCGGCGCCGGCTCGGATGCGGCGAGCATCAAGACCACCGCGGTGCGCGAGGGTGACCACTGGGTGCTCAACGGCAACAAGCTGTGGATTACCAATGGAGGCATCGCGCAGTTCTTCACTGTCTTCGCCAAGACCGGAGGCGTCGAGGCCCGCGGCCACATGACTGCCTTCATCGTCAGCACCGAGATGGGCGGGGTGAGCGCTGGCCCTCACGAGGACAAGATGGGCCTGCGGGCCAGCTCCACCACCACCGTGCATTTCGACAATGTGCGAGTGCCCGCAGATCACGTGCTGGGCCAGGAGGGTAAGGGCTTCAAGGTGGCGATGAACATCTTGAACAGCGGCCGCACCGGCCTGGGCGGAGGCTCGGTGGGCTTGATGAAGAAGCTCATCGCGCTCTCCGCCAAGCAAGCCACCGAGCGGCAGCAGTTTGGCCGGCCCATCTCCGAGTTCGGGCTCATCAAGCAGAAAGTCGGGCACATGGTGGTGGAGTGCTACGCCTCCGAGGCCCTGGTGAACATGGTGGCCGGGCTCATCGACCAGGGGTACGAGGACTACGCGGTGGAGGCGGCCATCTCCAAGGTGTTTGCCTCCGAGGCGCTGTGGCGCACCGCCGACGAAGCGCTGCAGACCGCGGGAGGCAACGGGTACATGTGCGAGTTTCCCTACGAGCGCATCGTACGCGACTGCCGCATCAACCGCATCTTCGAGGGCACCAACGACATCCTGCGGCTGTTCATCGCCCTCACCGCGATGAACGACGTCGGCGGGCAGCTCAAGGAGCTGGCGCAGAGCCTCAAGGGCGTCTTCAACGACCCCATCAAGGGCTTCGGAGTGCTCTCCGACTACGCCCTCAAGCGCGCGCAACTGGCCACCGGGCTGCGTCGGGAGAAGGGGGCTTTCACCAAGCTGCACCCCTCGCTCGAGGCGGAGGCCGCCGTCTTCGAGGCCGCCACCCGCGACTTGGCGACGATGGTGGACCGCACCTTGCGCAAGTACGGGCGCGACATCATCGGCCAGCAATTTCCCACCAAGCGGCTGGCGGACATCATGATTGACCTGTTCGCTCTGGCCTGTGTGCTCTCGCGGGTGAGCACCTCCATCACCCAGAAGGGCGAACAGGCCGCCGCCAAGGAGAAGGAAATCCTCACCGTGTTCGCCCGCCAGGTGAAGGGCCGGGTGAAGCGCAACTTCGGGAAGATTGACGACAATGACGACGAGCTGGTGCGCTCCTTGGCAGACCACGCCTTCGAGAACGAGGGCTACGCCTGGGACAACCTCTGAG
>JBMORE010000190.1:5145-46790 GCA_049322255.1 Myxococcota bacterium
GTCCACTCCGAAATCGGATATTGGAACGTGGCGTACCACCACGGTGCGTGGCTTCAGCTCTCTGTCGACCGGCCGCGCACCATCTCGTTCGAGGACGAAGGGGGCTTCCTACCCATCCACTACGCGGGCATCTTCGCGGGAGCTCGTCCCCGTGTCGGGCCGGGGTGGCTTTCCCTGCACATCGGCGCCGCCAACGGGCGAGGGAACAACAACGACGACGTGCGCGTGGTGAACGACACCAACCCGGCGAAGGCGCTGCTGGCGGGCGTGGAGTACGAAGGGCTGGGCTTGCCCAACCTCCACTTAGGAGCATCGGCGGTCTTCGATTGGATTGCCCCGGTCGACGCGACCCTCCGGCCGAGCCTTCCCGACACACCGATGAGAGAAATGATTTTCAGCGGCTACGTCGCTTACCTCGACGACGTGTTGACGCTCATCGGCGAAGGCCACCACGTTCGACATACTGCTGCGGGCCAAGCCTGGGGGACCTCGGGGGCTTACGCGCTGGTAGGCTACCGCTTTGGTGTCGTGACACCCTACGCGCGCTTCGAGTGGATTGACCCCAGCTGGCCCACCCCAGACCCCTTCTATGTGCCCGACCCGACCGCCCCGTTGACGCCGGTGGACGACCTCGTCGAAGCCGTCAGCGGAATCAGAGTCGAAACCACCGAATGGAGCGCGTTGAAGCTCGAGTACCGGTACGCCCACTTCCTGGAAACCAACCAGTACGAGCACCTCGTCGTAGCCAACTGGTCTTTCGGCATCTAATTGCCTCTACGTCGTCCGAGCTTTCGCCAGCACCAAGAGGTTGTACGCCGGCCGTAGACGGGCGGTCAGGCCGGGCGCGAGACGAAAGGCGAGCCGCTCCAGGCCGTAGGTGAGGCACCGCCACGGGTGGAGCGGCCAATGGTCGAGCTCGCCATCCCAGGTGTAGCAAGCGTCTTCGACGAGATAGCCGGTGTCGATGAGCGTCGCCTGCGCCGTCTCGGCGGTGAAGTAATGCAGATGCCCGTACTGCCGGCGCATGTGCAAAAGGTGGCGCGACCCTCGGGCCACCGCCTGGGAGCTCACATCCAAGGGAATGTGGAAGATGAACCAGCGCGCGCGTTCGCGCACGGCAGCGAGGAAACCCAAGTAGTCCGCCACGTGCTCGAAGACATCGAGCGCCAGCAAGAGATCGAACACTTCCCGGCCCTCACGCGCGAAGTCGCGCTGGTGGAAGGTGAGGTGGGCGTTCTCCTTCGCCTTGCACAAAGCGATCGCCTGGCTGGAGATGTCGTAACCCGTCAAGCGCGCACCACGCCTCAGGCGAGGCTGGAGCTGCGCCAGAATCTCCCCCGCACCACAGCCCACGTCACATACCGTTTGGGGAGCGAGCTGGTGTTTTTCCAGCAGCTGGAAGACCTTCCCCGCCTTCCAGGGAGCATCCGCCGCGTGCCAATCGGGCACCTTCCGGAGGTACTCCCCCTCTTCGTAGCGTGCCGTGAGCATCACCTGGCCAGGTCGAGGAGTCGCCACCAAGCCCGGCGGACCGGCTCGGGTAAGGTGTTTGGATAGAGCTTCACCGGAACGTTCGACCTCCGGCCGGCCTGCAGCACGCCGAGCTCGATGGTTTCTCCTGGCCGGTGACGGAGTTGGATGTAGTCGGTGACGGTCCGCGCCATCGCGCACTCCTCGACACCGTCGACCGCGTAGAGAACATCGCCCACCGCGAGCGGCACCCTGGCGAGACGGACGGTCCAACCACACTGGGTCACGCGCGAGGCGAAACCGTCGGGGTTCAGCCCGAGCGACAGCTTCTCCGCCGCCGAAAGCGGTGCCGACTGTGCCGGAGAGAACGACGGCGGACCTTCCCTCACGCAGGCCCGCTCCCAGCTCTGCGGGTCTTCCCTTCCCCTTTCCCACTGGGCCGCTTGGAGGAGCGATTCCAGCTTGGGGTTCAAGGGCACATCGATGATGAGGTGGGCACGTACGCTGTCCCCGTTGACCACCGCGTGCAGGCTCTGGTTGTCGAAGGTCCAGACCTCACCCACTGAAAAGTGCATTCCCCGGCCCTCGGAGAGCAGAAGAGCGCCCTCATTGGTGGTGATGGGGATGTGCAGGCGAAACGGGTCTCTCCACGCCGGCTTGTCGTCGGTGTGGGGACGGGCGACCCCCATTGGCTTCATACGGAAGATGAACGCGTAGGTCGGCTGACCGAACGGTCCATCGTCGCTCACCAGCCACTGGATGTAAGAGAGCTGAGCGAGGATGTCGGCGTTCGCCACTGCAGACGTGGTGAAGTCCTCCTCGGTCCCCCTCTTTCCTCCCCGAAGCAGCAACATCGACGCCGAGCAGTGGACCCGCCAATGGCTGACCCACCAAGCCTCCGGCGGAATCGTCCGGTAGTCGGCAAGCAATGCTTCACTGTCGATGTCGACCGGCAGCTTGAGAAAAGACCGCTTCGAACATCGCGCCACGATGGGGGGGACCATGGGTACGGCCCGAGCTGGCGTCAAGGGGCAGCCATCCACCAGCGAATGACTTCCCTCAGGGGGTGCGCAGGTAAAGGAGTTTTACCTCCAACGCTCCGATGCCTCTTGGGAGGATTTTGCCTAGCAGCCCTCCACTTCCCGTGGATGACTTTCGCCTTCCTTTGGCGGCCTCAGCCGTTCACCGCGTAGACTGCCAGTCCTCCGGGAGAAACCCTCACCCGACCTGCAGCGACCGTGAGGGATTAAGTCTCTGACGCGCCGCGGCGGCTGAGAGTCCACGCCGGGGGAGCCCCGCGCTCCTCCTCGAGCTCGCGCAGCTCCAACCCGCGCAGAATCTCTATCTGCGTGAGGGTGCCCACCAAGCGCCCATCTTCCACCACCGGAAGCTGGGGTACCCGTTCAGTGCTCATGAGCCGCAGGGCCTTCCAGACCTCATCTTCGGGCGTCACTGGCTCCACGCGAGAAAGTATGTTGTCCACCCGCGACCCGTTGCGCCGGTCCGCCGGCACGCTCTTCACTGCTCGCAAGGTCACCACGCCCACCGCGTTTCCCGTCTCATCGACGACCGGGAGCGCCAGTCTCCGTTCGAGTTTCATCCGCCGGGCGACCTCCTCCACCTCGGTGCCCAACGGGATAGAAGAGGTGCGCGGGGACATCAAGTCGCGCACCCGCACGTGGCCCAATGCGGCCTCCATCAACACCTGCCGTGTCTCCGCCTCGGCCCCCATGTACACGAAGAAGGCGATGAGCAAGAGAATGATGTTGAAGGAGAGCAGCCCGAAGATGCCGAAGAGGAGCGCGAAGCCTTTGCCGAACATGCCCGCCACCCGAGTGGCCCGCACTCGCCCCAGCTTGCCGGTGAGCGCCGAGCGCAAGATGCGCCCTCCGTCCATAGGGAAGGCGGGCAGTAAGTTGAACGCCCCCAAGAAGAGGTTGAGCTGTCCTAGATAGAAGAAGGCGAAGCGCAGGTTGAAGTTGGCCTCGGCCAGCAGGGCGTACAGGCCAAGAAAAACCCCTCCCAACAAGAGGCTCGTCAAAGGTCCTGCGAGCGCCATCAGCCCCTCGTGCTTCGAGCGCTGCGGCAGCTCGGAGATGCGCGACACCCCGCCAATCATCAACAGGGTGATGTCGGTCACCTTGCCGCCTTTCTTGATCGCGTAGAGCGCATGGGCGAGCTCGTGCACCAGCACCGCCAAGAAGAGCGACACCGCCAAACCCAGGCCCCACAGCCAGGGAGAACCCGTCAACTGCTCAGGCGGCACTCTGGCTGCCTGCGCCGCTGCAGAGAACACGCGGCCGAAGAGCAGGGCGAGGAAGGGAAGAACCAGCAGGAAGGAGAAGTGGATGCGAATTGGTATGCCGCGAATGGTGGCCAGCTTGAACGCCCCGCCCATGGCTCACCTCCTTGGCGAGAAAGGTAGCCACGGCCTGCGAGGGAGACGAGGATGAAGCCCATGCTCCCCCGCCTGGTGGCCATCCTCGCCTTTTCCGTCTTGGCCTGTGGACCGAGCACCGACATTTCCGTCTCCGACCACAGCGACGCGCTCACCGGGAACGGGCATGACAACCTTTTTCAGCTCAAGGTGCTGAGCATCGACGCGCTCGTTCCCATCGCGCAGGTTCAGCTCAGCGTCGCGCCACCGGGCCAGACGCAGCAGGTGGTGGAATTCGCCCACGACGACGCCGACGGAGACGGCAAGCTGGGGCCCAACGACATCCTGGTGGGCAAGGAGTCGGAGGCGAACCGCTTCGACGGCGGAGATACCGGCACCGAGTACCGCGTGCTGCTTCTGCGCGACCGCAAAACCACCAAGCTCGAGCAGCTCGCCCAGGGCAGCTGGACGCCGGCGAACTGAAGGCGGTATCCACCCCTCATGCGCGCTCTCGCATTCCTCCTTCTCCTCGCAGCCTCTCCTGCGGAAGACGCGCTGCACCGCGACACCGACGAATGGCATGCCACACGGGTGAAACGGCTCACTGCCGAAGACGGCTGGCTGACTTTGGTCAACCTGCATTGGCTGGAGGAAGGCCGGCACCGCGCAGGCTCGGCCGCCGACGCCGCGGTGACGCTGCCAGAGTCGATGCCGGCACACGTGGGCACCTTCGTGCGCGAAGGTTTCGAGGTCCGCTTCCTGCCGGCGCAAGGTGTAGCGCTCACCCGGGAGGGCGTGCCCTTCGCTGGCGGAGCGCTGCGCTCCGATGAAAACGGTGCTCCCGATGTGCTCCAGCTGGGCACGGTGCGTTTCCACCTCATTCGCCGCGGCGACAAGCTGGGTGTGCGGGTGAAGGACTCGCAGGCGCTCGCGCGCAAGGCGTTCGAGGGCATTCCCCGTTACCCGGTGCGCGCCACCTACCGAGTGCAGGCGAAGCTTTTGCCGGCCGAGCGGCCGACGAAGCTGCGCGTGCCTACGGTGCTGGGCACCGTCGAAGAGCTGCCCTCGCCCGGGGTGCTCGTCTTTACCCTCGAGGGAAAAGAGCAGCGGCTCAGCCCAGTGTGGGAGGAGGACAACCTGTTCATCATCTTCGCCGACCCCACCAATCGCAGCGAAACCTACGGCGCCGGCCGCTTTCTCTACGCCGAGGCACCCAAGGAGGGCATGGTGACCCTCGACTTCAACCGCGCCTACAACCCGCCGTGCGCCTTTTCCAAGTACGCCACCTGCCCTTTGCCCCCGCCAGGAAACCGGCTCTCCGTTCGCATCGAGGCGGGGGAGAAGCGCTACCCGAAAAGACCCTGAGCGCGCAGCTGTCGGCGAAGCAACGCGGGAAGTCGGGCCTGCCAAAGCGCGTTCGCCGGCGAGGGGTGCGGCAGCGGGTGCACGAGGAGCCTGCGAAATTTTCGCCGCCCGTGCCACTGGCCACGCAGGGTGCAGGACACCGGGTGCTCGAAGCAGCGCGGAGGGTTCCATAACGAGGCAGCTTCGCCGCCGTCGACGTACCGGGAGAACCAACGGGTTGCCTCCCGGCCAAGTGCGAAGACGTGGCGGCCTTTCCAGTAGACGAGGAGCAGTTGCTCGAGCAGCGGACGAAAACCCTCCACTGCCCGGGCGCTGAAGGCCCGGTTCCCAGCGGGCTTGTAGGGCACGAGGTTGGTGAGAAAGGCGTGTCGGAGCGGCTCGCCTGCCACCTCGAGGACTGTCTGTCGCACCAAGCGCCCGGCCGGTCCAACCAGCGGCTGGCCGTCCTCGACTTCGCGCCTCCCTAAGTCGCGCCCGAGAAAGCAGATGGGCGCGCGGGGGGTGCCCGCGCAGGCGATGGGCGCCCGGGGGCTCCTTCCCGCCCTGGCGTAGGCGGCTTCGTCGACGGGCAGCTTCAAGAGGCGAGCCTGCTTCGCCATACCCGCCAGAATTTCATCGAGCATTCCCGCTCCCTCTGGGAGAGGGTGAGGGTGAGGGGTGCTGTTGGCGAGCGAAAGCCCCTCACCCCTACCCTCTCCCACGGGGAGAGGGAGGCTAGCGAAGCGCTTGGACGACGGCAGTAACGACCGCTTCGAGGTGAGCGGAGTAGCGCTGGCTCTCACCGGCCATCCCCGGCACTCGCACCAACTTCGCTCCCGAGTTGTGTGCGAGCAGCTCGCTGGTCGATGCCGGGTACCACTCCTCTTGGAGAATGAGCGGCACCTTGCGCGCGCGAATGACTTGCAGCACCTGCGCGACGTGGCCGGTGGAGGGTGGCAGGCCGGGCTTGGGCTCGACGAAGGCCACCTCCTCCAGGCCGGCGAAGTCGACGAAGTAGATCCAACTCTTGTGGTAGGCGACCACCGGGGTTCCCTTGAACGGCGCGAGCGCCTTCTCCCATTGGGCGATGCGCCCTTCGAGGTGCTCGGAGAAAGCCTTGGCCTGGGAGAGGTACGCCGCGCGGTGCTCGGGGTCGAGCGCGCTCAGACGTTCGGCGATGCCTTTGGCCACAAGAAGGGCGTTGCGCGGGTCCTTGGTGTAGTGCGGGTTGCCGCCCGGGTGCACATCGCCCATCGAGCGGTCGAGCTTCGCCAGCGGCACCTCCTTGGGCGCGACGAGCGTGGAGGCGTCGAGGTAGCCGGAGGTACCGGGCTGAATCTTCCCATTGCGTGAGCCGGTGAGCAGCACCGGCAGCCAGCCGATTTCCAGGTCCATCCCCGCCAAGAGCAAGAGGTCGGCGCGCGAAAGCATCACCACCAGGCTGGGCTTGGCGTCGACGAAGTGTGGGTCTTGGGTGGCTTTGGCGAGGATGGAGACGTTCACGTGCTCTCCGCCGACTTCGCGGGCGATGACGCCTAAGTCGGAGACGGTGGCGACGACATTGACCTTGGCCTCGCCGACGGAGGCGAAGCACAACCCCAATAGGACCAGAAACCTCATGACGACTCCTGCTCGCTCTTCTTAGAAGGCGTGAGCTCCATGCGCGCCCACCGAGAATTCGAATGCCAAAAAGACGGCGTACACCGGAGCTTCTTCAAATGTCGGCACGTCGGCCGAGCCCTGGAGGCGAAGCCGGGAGAACTCGGTGGGCCAGAAGGTGACGTTGGCGCTCACCCGGTGACGGAAGGAAGTCCACTCCGGATCGAGCGGGTCGATGCCTCCTTCGGCCGGCGAACCCAGCTCGTAGCGGGCGGCCGATCCCCAGCGCTGAGCGAAACGCCAAAAGAGCTGGCCGTAGCCGCTCCAGTCCGTGAGCAAGGCGTCGGGGATTCGCCGCCGCCGGTAGAAAACCTCTCCCTGGAAGGACACCTGGGTGGTGCTGCCCTCGGTGAGCGGCCGGTATTTGAGGTAGACATCCGCGCCATAGATGGTGGTGCGTTTGTTTTCTCCGGTGGGGTTGGGGCCGTTGGCCGCGGAGAGCCCCCAGAACAAGGAGAGGTCGTCGCGAAGCTCGTGGAACTGCTTCACCGCTCCGGTGAGCTGGAAATCAAGCGGGCTCTTGACCTCCACATCCTCCGCTCCCAGGAAGCTGCGCGCCGTTTCCTCGCCCGCGGCATCCGTTGCCGAGCCCACCAGCTCCAAAAACCATGGCAGCGGCATCAACCACGAGGCCTCCACACCCAAGCCGTGGTTGCCATCGGCTCCAAACACCCTTCCCAGCGCGAAGGGCTGATCGGCGAAGGCCCAGGTGTGGGGGTGGGTGTGGTTGAGCCGCCCGAAGCGGGTGAGGAATTGCCCCGCGCGCATCTGCACCCCCGCAGGGAGCGCCAGGGTGGTCGCGTAGACCTCTTCCACCTCTACTTTCACCTCTCCATCCTCTTCAGCGAAGACGATGTTGGAGTCGAAACGGAAGTAGGGGTCGACCGCCGCTCCCACCGCCAGCTCCAGCTGTTGCAAGTTGAACCCGCTCTTGCGTGGGTCGTGGGCCCCGGTCTGGAAGTTCTCCTCGCTGGAAAACACCGCGGCGGCGATGTCGGTGACGAGCGAGATGTCGGGGTTGAGCGACTGAAGGCCGAAGCCAGCACGCGCGGGAGCCGGCGCTTGCGTCAGAACAACAGCGAAAACGACAGGAAGTCCAAGCATCATTCAGACGTACCCAATAGGCTGGAGCAGAGCTTGCAGCGGGGGGAAGCGAACAACGAACCTGAAGGCCTCGAAGCTAGGCCGTAGGAGGTCCGTGTTTGGGTGCGCGCATCAGGCAGCGCTCGACACGCGGCGCTTCGATGAAAACGACCGCGCTCCCGAGCTCGACCGTGACTGGCGCCGCCAACTCCACCCGCTCCAGCACCTCGGAGGGGCTGTGACACACCTGGCAGCTCGCGCACACCGAAGTTTCGCCATCGGCGAAGGAGTGCGTGTGCGTGCCACTGAAGACCACCGCTCCGATCCAGACGAGGATGATGGCAAGCGCAGTCAGACGCACGCAGGGGTAACTACGGCGAGCCCACCGCCAAGGTCAAGTGAAACGCATGACGACCGACTGGACTGGGAGCGTGAGTCTCATATGGTTGGACCTCGATGGCAGACAACCGGCGCGCCCAGCGAAAAGCAGTGGGTCTGCTCGTCAAGCTCAAGCACCCCAACCGCACCACCTTTGCCGAGGAGTTCGCCACCAACCTGAGCGAAGGAGGCATGTTCATTCGCAGCCGGCAGCCACAGCCGGTGGGCACCCTGGTGAAATTCGAAGTGCAGATCGCCGGGGGCGAGAGGGTGATGCAGGGGCTGGCCGTGGTGCGCTGGGTGCGGAACGTGAACGACCCGCTCGGCCCGCCGGGCATGGGGCTGCAGTTCGAGAAGCTCGACGAATTCACCCAGGCGCTGGTCGAGCAGATGCTCAAACCGAAGGCGAAGAAGAGCGCTCCACCACCTGCTCCTCCGATTGCTCCGGCGATCGCCCCGGTGGTTCCACCGGTGGCTCCCATGGCCAAGGTCGCGGCGGCTTCGCCTGCTCCTAAAAAGGCAACAAGCGCTTCCGCCCAGCCCGCCGTCGAGCTCGAGGTGCCCATCGTCAGCCAAGACGCGCCCGGCATCGATTTGACGCTCGACCTCGCCGAGGTGCCGCCCACCCCGCTGGGAGCGGTCGACATCGAGCTCGACACGCTGCTGGGCTCCGCTCCCACGCCTTCCGCCGCCGCACCTACCTCCGCCACCAGCCTCGACGACATCTTCGCCCGCCTCGAGCAAGAGTCGGCATCCACTCCGGCGCTCGAGCTGGCCCTCGACACCCAGGACCTCGGAGCGCCACTCTCTTCTGCGGCACCTCCTCCGAAGGCGAAGGCCGAGGCGCTGCCTCCGGTTCGGCGCGGGCCCGCCGCCAAAGAAGAACCGAAGAAGAAACCGGTCTTGCTCGAGAGCGCCAAGCCGGCACCCGCGCCGGTACAGAAGGCGGGGCCGGTATTTCTCACCCCACCTGCGAAGCTCTCCGCCGACGGGCTCATCATCGGCATCGACTTGGGCACCACCAACTCCTGCGTGGCGCTCTTGCAAAGCGGCCGCCCCGCCATCTTGCGCTCGAAGGACGGTTACAACACCCTGCCCTCGGTGGTTTCGCTGACCTCGGCCAACAAGCTCTTGGTGGCGCACCGGGCGAAGAGCCAGATGATTCTCAACCCCGCCAGCACCATCTACGGGGCCAAGCGACTGGTGGGCCGGCCTTTCGACAGCGCCGTCGTGCAGCAGGTGCGCGAGCGCTTCCACTACGAAGTGCTGCCCGGTCACGATGGCCGGGCGGCGGTGCAGCTGGGCCCGCACGTGCTCTCGCTCGAGGAGGTGCAGGGCATCATCTTGCGCGAGTGCAAAGAGATGGCCGAGCAGCAGCTGGGTAAGCCAGTCACCCGGGCGGTCATCACCGTGCCGGCGTACTACTCCGAGCCGCAGCGCGAGGCGGTGCGCAAGGCGGGAGCGATGGCCGGCCTCAAGGTGGAGCGCATCTTGAACGAGCCCACCGCGGCGGCGCTGGCCTTCGGCCTCAACCGCCAGTTGAACAAGAAGGTGCTCGTCTACGACCTCGGCGGCGGAACTTTCGACGCCACCCTGCTCAAGATCGAGAACAACGTCTTCGAGGTGCTCGCCACCGGTGGCGACATCTTCTTGGGCGGCATCGACTTCGACAACAAGCTGGTCGACCTTCTGCTCACGCAGTTCCAGGAGACGGAGAAGCTGGCCTTCGAGGGCGATTCCATCGCGCTCTCCCGGGTGAGCGAGGCAGCGGAGAAGGCCAAGTGCGCGCTGTCGGAGCGGGCGAGCTACGACGTTCACATTCCGATGGTGATGATGGACGGAAGCGGCAAGCCGCACGACCTGCGCTGCACCATGACCCGGGAAATGGTGCATGCGGCGTGCGGCCCCCTGGTGCTGCGCACTCTCGACGTGGTGCGTGACGTGCTGCTCGACGCCAACGTCAAACCCAAGGAGGTGGACGAGATCATTCTCGTCGGGGGGCAAAGCCGCATGCCCATGGTGCGCGACCGGCTCAAGGAGTTCTTCGGCAAGGCCGCGCACGCCAGCGTGAACGCCGACGAGGCGGTGGCGTTGGGCGCCGCCCTCTACTGCGGCACGGTGGACAAGGTGAGCAGCGTGGTGCTCATCGACGTTTTGCCGATGACCGTGGGTGTGGGCATGACCGGCGGCGCGTTCAAGCGGGTCATCGAGCGCAACACCCCTCTGCCGGCGCAACGTTCTTTCGCGCTGGCCACCTCGAAGGACAACGAGACGACCATCGAGCTCTCGGTCTTCCAGGGCGAAGACGCCAACGTAGCCGGCAACGAGTACTTGGGCACGGTGCGCATCGAGGATCTGCCCAAGGCTCCCAAGGGAATGGTCAAGGTGGGCGTCACCTTGCGGCTCGATGCCGAGTGCGTGCTCTACGTGGAGGCGATCGAGCTCTCATCGCGCAAGGCCATCAAGGCCACGCTCGCCACCCGGTACACCGCCGAGGAGATTCGCCAGAAGCTGGGCATCTCCGAGGAGGTGGCGAAGAAGGCCGAGGCGGGGCGAGCCGAAGAGCTCAAGGCGCGCGCCGGCGGGTTCTGGGGCTTTTTGAAGCGAATCGTCCAACGCCACTAAGAAGCTCCGCCGACGACGCCCGACTTCTCGAGCTCCTTGGCCACCACCCTGGCCACGTCGTCGATGACCTTCTGCTCCGAGGAGGGGTTGAAGGTTTCGGTCGAGCCAGACCACACCGCTGCTTCGTCCTTCGCCGAGAAGAACTTGATATCCACCTTCACGATGGTGTCGACGCGAATGTACCCAGGTTCGTACACCGGCGGAGCGACGGTGCCGTAGTAGCTCCACAGGTAGGGACTGCCCGCGTAGGAGCCGGGAACGTACTCCTCCTTTTCTTCGATGCTCGCGAGCCGAAAGACAGCCACCCCGTCGATGCCCCGTTGGTCCACCACTTGGCGCACCTTGTCCACGTCTTTGAGGTCCTCGCGCGCAATCACCCGATAGCTGGGAATGGCTTGGGTCCCTTCGGGGAGGTTCTGGATGAACTCCGTCTCGGCGATTTTTTGGGTCGTCGAGTTGGGGCTCAGCACCACCACCAGCACGCGCTGGAACGGTCCCTCCGTCTGGATGTTGGGGTCAGTCCACTTCGAGGTGAGCTTGGTCGCCGCGCAGCCTGAGACGCCCGCACAGACGATCATCACCAGCAGGAAGGAGCGTCTCATCGTCGCCTCAAAAGATGTAGCCGAGGTTCAAAGTCCCCGAGTAACGGCCAGCGGTGATGGAGTTGATTCCGGCCACGTCGACCGGTTCGACGTTGGGCGCGAACTCGTGGTCGAAGAGGACGGAGTACTGTCCCCGGAGATCAGCCACGAACCCACCAGCGTAGCCTCGAATCCCCACCCCCAACGGAACGTTGCCCCCGGTATCGTTCTGGAAGCCGAAGTTCTCGGTGTCCCCTCTCGCGTTGTAGTGGCTAAAGCCGATGCCCCCCAGCACGTACGGCTGCACCGGTCCGTTGACAAAGGCAATCGTCGCCGCCGCTGACCCACCGTTGCGAACGAGGTCCGCTCCGCTGGTGGCCCCCAACTCTTGCTCCAGCCCTACATCCACCTCGTTGACCGCGCCACTGTACGCCACCTCGATTCCCACGATGGGAGTGGGCTTGAACAGAACTTGGGCGCCGTAGCCGAACCCCGGTTGAATCTGCGGCGCCAGGTCGCCGGTGTACCCCTCCACGCCACCACCTGCTTGAACGGACATACCCCGGTACCACTGCGGGGCTTCCTTCTTCGCTACCACTGCTTCCTCGACCCCAGCCCCTCCAGTCCCCATCTCCTCGGGTGGGATGGGCTCCGGGCACGGAGCCAACGGGTCGGCACAAGGGTCTGCTCCTTCTGGCGCCGACTCGGACCGTTCTTCGGCCAGCGCCCACCCACTCACCGCCAGTACAAAAGTGAAAAGACCTGCACGAATTGGAACGCCCATTGGTTGCTCCTTTCGTTTCCTGGAGGAAGTTGACGCGAGAGCGATCTGGCGGCAACCCGGAGCGGGCATCTCCCTGGGGTGCAAGGGAGCCGGCGAGCCCTTTGAGCCAAGAGACAGCCCCATGTCCAACGTTCGACGGGTGCACAACCTGGAGGACAAGATGACAAGACGAATCGGATGGACAGTGATGGCCATTGGCGCGCTCATCGGCGGGGCAGCCACTGCCGCAGAAGGGGAGCAGGCCACGCCGACGAAGTCGCAAGAAGAGTACATCCAAGCGTTGGAGGAGAAGGCGCGCTGTGAGCACCAACGGGCCGAGGCGGCCCTTCAGCAGCTCGAGCAAGCTGCTGGCGCAAAGGAGCTGACCGTTCACTCCAACGTCTTCTTCACCAGCGATGACGAGGAGCTGAACCCGGAAGCCAAAGCTCATCTGGAGGAGCTGGCCCAACTGGCCGTCGAAAATCCGGAGGCCCAAGTGCGCATCGAGGCTTACACCGACGCTCAGGGCAGCGAGGACTACAACCTGACCCTCTCCGACGAGCGCGCCCAATCGGTGAAAGATTTCTTCACCGCCGCGGGAGTGGATGCCTCGCGCATCATCGCTGAGGGCAAAGGCGAGACCGAACCCATCGCCAGCAACGACACTCCGGAAGGACGGGCGCAGAACCGGCGGACGGCGATCACCATTGAGTCGGCGGTCGGGGGTGCAGGTGAGGCGCAGGGGGAAACGGAGACCCAAACCGGGCCCTAGAGGCACCGAGGCCTGTACATCAACTTCGGCCACGCCTTCTGAGCGAGTCCAGCGGTTACTCTGTCGGGGAGACAGGATTTGAACCTGCGACCCCTTGGTCCCGAACCAAGTGCTCTACCAGGCTGAGCCACTCCCCGATGCGAGGGGATCTATCGGACGCCCTGATCGGAGTCAACGCTGGCTCCCTCGTATGGCTCTTTCGAAGAACCTAAGAACCTCTACCCGCGCAACGAGGCAATCGCCTTCGCATAGTCCTTCGCGCCGAAGACGTAGCTACCGGCGACGAGCACGTTCGCGCCTGCCTCGCGCACCAGCTTCGCCGTCTTCTCGTTCACTCCGCCGTCGATCTCGATGTCGACCGACAGCCCATGTTCGTCCACCATCCGTTTGAGCCTCTTCACTCGCTCCACCGCCCCGGGAATGAAGCTCTGCCCCCCAAAGCCGGGGTTGACGCTCATCACCAGCACCATGTCGACGTCGGCGAGTACTTCTTCCACTGCGCTCAAGGGCGTCGCCGGGTTGAGCACCACGGCCGGTCGCGCCCCGGTCTGCCGAATCTGCTGCACGGTGCGGTGCAGGTGCGGGCACGCCTCCACGTGCACGGTGAGCACGTTCGCGCCCGCCCTGGCGAAGTCGGAGACGTACTTCTCCGGCTCGACGATCATCAAATGAACATCGAGCGGGAGCCGGGTCACCTTCTTCACAGCCTCCACCACCAACGGGCCGATGGTGATGTTGGGCACGAAGCGCCCGTCCATCACGTCGAGGTGCACCCAGTCGGCGCCGGCACGCTCGATGGCGGTGACCTCCTCGGCCAGGCGGCCAAAGTCCGCCGAGAGAAGAGAAGGAGCCACCAGAACCTTCGAGGCGCGTGCGCTCATGGCGGCTTCTTACCTTTTGGCCGTGCTAAAAGCGAAAGGCTCCATGAGCGCGCAAGCCAAGCCCGTGGTCCCGCCAGAGCACCTGGCGCGGCGGGTACAGAAGCTGACCTCGATTCTCGAGGTCGCCAAGGCGATGACCGCCGAGCGGGACCTCGACACCTTGCTCCCGCTCATTCTCTTCGAGGCCGCCAAAGTAGTGGAGGCCGATCGCTGCTCGCTCTTCATCCTCGACCGCGAGCGCGGCGAGCTGTGGAGCCGCATCGCCATGGGCGCCAAGCAGGAGATTCGCGTTCCCGTGGGCAGCGGCATCGCCGGCACGGTGGCGAAGAAGGGCGAGAGCATCAACATCGTCGATGCCTACAACGACGAGCGCTTCAACCGCTCCTTCGATCTCACCCAGGGCTACCGGACCAAGAGCATCCTCTGCGTGCCGATGCGTGACGCCAAGGGAGAGATTTCCGGCGTCTTACAAGCGCTCAACGCCATCGACGGCGCCTTCGACTCGGAGGACGAGGAGCTCCTGGTGGCCCTGGGCGGGCAGGCGGCGGCGGCGATCGAGAACGCCCTGCTCCACGAGGAGATCAACCGGCTCTTCGAGGGCTTCGTGAACGCTTCGGTGGTGGCGATCGAGTCGCGCGACCCCACCACCGCCGGCCACTCCGGCCGGGTGGCCTCGCTCACCGTCACCCTCGCCGAGGCGGTGGAGCACCTCACCACCGGCCCGTACGCCCACACCCGCTTCAGCCCCGAGGACATCCAGGAGCTGCGCTACGCCTCTTTGCTCCACGACTTCGGCAAGGTGGGAGTGCGCGAGCCGGTGTTGGTGAAGGCGGAAAAGCTCTACCCGCATGAGCTCGAGCTCTTACGCCACCGCTTCGACCTGGCGCGCAAAGACCGCGAGCTCCAGTCCTTCCGGCGGCGCGCGGAGACGCTCAAGCTCCGCGGCAACAACGCCTGGAACGAAATCGAACAAGAAGAGTCCGAGCGGCTGCAGCGAGAGCTCGCCGAGCTCGACCAAGCCTTCGACTTCGTGCTCGCCTGCAACCGACCCACCCTGCTCGCCCAGGGTGGCTTCGAGAAGCTCTCCTCCCTGGGCGGCTTGCGCTTTTTCGATGGGAAAGGTGCCGAGCAGGCGCTGCTGACCTCGGACGAAGTTCAAGTGCTCTCCATTCCCAAAGGCTCGCTCTCGCCGGTGGAGCGCACGGAAATCGAATCGCACGTCACCCATACCTTCCGCTTCCTCTCGCAGATTCCCTGGACGCGCGCCTTGCGCCGGGTGCCGGAGATTGCTTACGCCCACCACGAGAAGCTCGACGGCAAGGGCTACCCGCGCTCCATTGCCGCCGCCCAAATACCGGTGCAGTCGAAGATGATGGCCATCTCCGACATCTACGACGCGCTCACCGCCAGCGACCGTCCCTACAAGAAGGCGGTGCCGCACCCCAAGGCGCTCGACATCCTCCGGATGGAGGCCGACGGCGGGCAAATCGACAAGCACCTCTTCGAGGTCTTCGTCGAAGCCGACGTGTCGCGGCGGGCGCTCAAGCACAAGTGAGGCTCGTCCTTATCGTCTTTGGGGAGACCAACCTGATTTTTCGTCCGAGCGCCGGCGTTTTTGACCATCGCAGCGCCTCGTTGAACGGGCATACGAAGGAGCAACTCGGAGGGTCTGATGACTCGACTGCTCAAGCTCCTTTGCCTGATGACCAGCGTCGGTTGTGGCCCGCTTCCTACGGGCGAAAAGGACGCCGGGGAGGTGAATGCCGTCTCACCGCCGTCGACTCGCCCCGAGTGCGGACCGCAGACGTGTACCGGTTGTTGCCTCGACGGCGTCTGCCGAGTCATCGGCCTGTCCACCTGCGGTCTTGCGGGAAGTGCCTGCGTCGCGTGTGATCCGTTCGGCGAGTTCTGTTCCACCCAGGGCGTCTGCACCCCCTTCGATTCCGGTCCGCGCTCTGCGCCCCGAACACCCTGTACGGGTGAGGGCTGCGAGCTGCAAAAAACCAAAGAAGGCCTCCAAGACGACCGCTATTGCCGCGCGGCAGGCTCGTTCTGCTAAACCGTCCTCTCATGGCCAAGCCTCAAAAGCCGGCGAGCCAGGTGATGGAGCTCCTCCTTCACGTCGCCGAGCGGATGGGCTTCGGCTCCGACCGACAATTGGCCGAGCTGGTCGGCGTCACCCCGGAGAACGTGGCCAACTGGCGCAGCGGGCTGGTCAAGGAGCTCAAGGGGCAGACCCTTCAGCTGGTGAAGGAGGCGCTGGGCAACCAGCTCAAGAGCCTGCTCGAACAGGCGCGGGTGATGGCCGACGCGCCGCTCGAAGTGTGCCCCCTCGAGGTGGAAGACGGCTCGAGCCCCGCCGACCTGCAGCGTCAGTTCATCGATCGGGTGGCCTACGACTATCTGGGCCACCGTTTCCTCTACTACGAGCCGCAAGGGGCGTTGGCCTGGGAGAACCTCATCCGGCAGGGTTACGAGCAAGAGGTCTGGCTCGCCGCGGTGGAAAAGTGTGCCCGCGCTTGGCTCGACACCGCCCGCGACGGTCAAGGCGATTGCAAGGGCCCACTCGCCGAGGCGCTGGGGCTGTCCCGCAAGGGGGCGCCGCGGGGCATCGACGTCATCGGCTTGGGGAGCGGCGAAGGTGCCAAGGAAGCGCTCCTCCTGCGTGCGCTGCTCGAGGTGGAGAAGAGCTCGGGCCAGCGCTTGAGCTGGCTGACCTTCGCTCCCATCGACGTATCCATTCCCCTCCTGCTCACCGCCGCCCGCAGCGCCCGGCAACTCTTGGCGGGCGCGCGTGGCCCTCTGGACGCAGCCAAGGCGGTGCTGCCCTTCTGCGCCGACTTCGAGGAGGGACGGCTCTCCTTCTTGCAGCGCCTTCCCACCACCTCGCGCCCTCCCGAGCAAGGAATCCGCCTCGTCGTCCTCTTGGGCAACACCTTCGGCAACCTGCGCAGCGAGGAGTCCTTTCTCCGCCACAAGCTCGTCCAGCTGGTACGGCCTGGCGATTTCGTTTGGCTGGAGGTCGGCGTGCGCTCATCGCGCGTCGAAGACGACCCTCTCTACGCCATGACCAAGTCCGACGGCGGCGAAGAAACCTCGGCGGTGGCCAATCGGCGCATCCTGCTCGAGGGGCCCTATCGCCGCTGGGAATCAGCGATGGGACGCCGGCCCGGCGCGCTCTCTTTACGCGTGTGGGTGAGGCAGAACGACGACTCCTGTCACGTGCCCGGCTCGCTCAACTTTTGCCATGACCTGGTGCTTCGCGAGGATCGCCGAGTGTGCACGATGCTCTACAGCCGGCGCTACGACCTCGACGAGCTCTCCCGCTGGCTCGAGCGAATGCAGCTCTCCATCGAGCGCCGCTATCGCATCGAAGACAGCCGGCAGCAGGTGGCCCACCTTCTTCTTCGCCGCCGCTGACGTCAGCCGGTGATGGTGTGTAGTCGCAAGGAGTTGATCTTCCCCGGCTGCCCCACCGGCGCGCCGAAGACGATGACCACCCGCTCGCCCTTGGTGGCGAGCCCGCGGGAGAGCAACTCCTCCTCCACGCGGCGCACCATCAGCTCGGTCTCCTGCATCGGTTCGAGCACCCGCGGCACCACGCCCCACAAAAGCGCCAGCCGTCGCCGCACCTCTTGGTTGGGGCTGAAGGCGATGATGGGCACCTGGGGGCGAAAACGCGACAACAGGCGCGCGGTGGTGCCGGTGAGGGTGAAGGCTGCAATGAGCGAGGCCCCAGACTCGCGCGCGGCGCGGCAGGCGATGCCGCAGATGACGTCGGGGAAGGGCGCGGGAATTCGCGCCGGCTCCCCCAGGCCGCTTTTCGTCCCCGAGAGCCGCATGGAGGACTCGGCGGCGAGGATGATCCGCTCCATCATCTGCACCGCCTCGACGGGGTACTTGCCCGAAGCCGTCTCCCCCGAGAGCATCAGCGCGTCGGTGCCGTCGAACACGGCGTTGGCCACGTCCGAGGCTTCGGCCCGCGTCGGCCGTGGGTGGTCGATCATCGAGTTGAGCATCTGGGTGGCGACGATGACCGGCAGCCCCCGCATGTTTGCGCGGCGGATGATGTCCTTCTGAATGGCGGGGACCTCCTCGGGAGGAAGCTCCACCCCCAAGTCCCCACGGGCCACCATCACCCCGTCGGCCTTGTCCAAAATGCCGTCCAGCCGCGCGAGCGCCTCGGGCTTCTCCAGCTTGGCGATGAGAGGCACCTGGCGCCCCGCTCCCCCCATCGCCGCCCGTGCCAGGTCGAGGTCTTGCGGGTTACGCACGAAGGAGAGCGCCACGAAATCCACTCCGGCCTTGATGCCGAAGACCAAGTCATCGCGGTCTTTGGGGGTGAGCGCCTCGGCGCGCAGCGCCACCCCGGGCAGATTGATGCCCTTGTGGTCGCGCAACGCCCCTCCGTGAACCACCTCGGTGCGCACCAGCGTCTTTTTGTCCGTGAACTTCACCCGCAGCTCGAGCAAGCCGTCGTCGAGCAAAATTCGGTCTCCCACGTTCACGTCGGAGGCCAAGTGAGGGTAGGTGGTGGAGACCACCTCTTCGTTGCCCAACGTCCCCTCGTCGGTGGTGATGGCAAACTCCTTGCCCTCCACCAGGTGGATTTCCCCCTTCTCCAGCCGCCCGGTACGAATCTTCGGGCCCTGCAGGTCGCCCAAGATGCCTACCGCCTTGCGCACCTTGAGGGAGGCCGCCCGCAGCCGCTCGATGGTCTGGGCATGCTGCTCGTGCGAGCCGTGGGAGAAGTTGAGGCGGGCCACGTCCATGCCAGCGGCGAGCAGCCGCTCCAGCATGTCCTGACCGAGGCTGGCCGGGCCCACCGTGCACACAATCTTCGCTCGACGCATTTAGGCGGCAGGTTATAGGGGACCTAGCCGCGCAAAAGCACCCGCAAGTTCTGCTTCTCCCAGCGAATCGCCGCCTCGTAGAAGGGAAAGGCCTTCTCCCGGTCGCGGAAGGCGCGCGGGTGGTGCACCTTGCGCTCGCTCCGGCCACTGCTGGGGAAGAGCTGGTGAAGCATCTCGTGAAAGACGATGAACTCGACGAAGAACGCCGGCACCTCTGGGCGGTCGAGCGCCGGGTGAATGCGGATCTCTCGCGTTTGGTGGTCGTAGACCCCCAGCCGAATGGACTTGCGCCGTCGCTTGAACGGCATGCGGCCCCAACCGATTTTCGCCTGGATGCCGCCCTGAAAGTGTTGCCGGTTCACCCGTTCGAAGATGGCGCCCAAATCGAAGCACCGCCCCCGGGGGTTGAGGTCGGGATCGCGCCGCCCGTCTTGGCGAATGAGCGGCTGCCGGCCACGAATGAAGTCGTCGAGCACCGGCCCCGCGCCGTGGCGGCCCCGCCCGGCGTAGTCGGCGATCGCCCGCACCACCCGTTCGGGAGCGTCGAGGAACATGTGGTGCACCCGCAGGCGCAAGGTCGAAGGCGCACGCCGAAAGCTGACCATCGTCGAGCGGTTGTCGGTGACCGACAGCCGCACCGGCAGTCCCAGCTCCCGCGAGAGCCGGTGAGCGAGGTACTCGGCCTTGACGAGAACCTCTTCCCGCGAGGGAAGCGGTCTGGGCAACGCCCCCGAGCGCGCCATCTGCGGATCGAACAGCGAAAGCTGGAACGGTGCCTGCGTCACGACGCCAACGATCCTATCCGCCGGCTTCGTGGACTCAAGACACCCGCCGGCACGCCGTCACGTGCGCTCAACGTTCGCGCTTGCGTTTGCCGTGCGAATCGACCTCGATGCGCAGCCGCTCGCCTAACGCTTCGACCCGTGCGCGATCAAGCCCGAACGCAGCGAGCACCTCGTCCATCGAGCTTGCCTCTTCCACCGCCAAACACGCCCCACCCTCCTCACGTGCGGTTTCGAGCGCTCCGTGGCGCGCCACCGCCACGCTCCAGCTTCCGTCGGGGTAGCGCTCGAACGGGTAGAGCAGACAGGCGGTGGGCCTCACCTCGAGGGAAAGCTGGCATCCCCGCGCCTCGTGGAGAAACACGCAACGCGCTCGCCCATCGCCCACCGGCACCCGGCGTAATGTCCACCTGCCTTGACCCTGGCGGAAATAGCCACGGAAGAGGGGACGCAGCTCCTCGTAGCGCCGCGCTTCCTCGAGGCCGAGCCACTCGACCTCGGCGAAGCGGCCCACGGCCCAGCCAGTGTGTGCGGCGATACGCGCGAGGTCGGCATCGGTCAGAGTCGCCAGCGCCTCGCCTTCAGCGCTCTCGCAGCACGAGCTGCCCAACACCTTGGGGCACCGCGCACAGACACTCACCGCATCACCCAAAAGACGAAGCGCCCGGATTGGTCGTCCGGGCGCCGTCGTTTCAGCTCAGGATCAAACCAATTTTCAGATGGCCCGGCCGAAGATGTTGTACAGGCCGCGCATGATTTCCAAGCTGCGCACCAGCTCACGCGTCTTGGCCTCCCACTGTGCGGTGGTCAGCCCCTGGTAGGTGCCCGTGGAGGAGGCCGCCGCCAAATCCCAGTTCGCCTTGTACTGCTGGGCGGTGAGAATGATTTGCGGCGCCGGCGGAGGAGCGGGGTCATTGTCCTTCTTCACCGCGGCGTAGATGTACCCACCGAACGGGTCGGCGAACTGCACCACCGAGTAACCCGCCGCCGGCGTGATTTGCTCGCCGGAGCCGAGCCGGTAAACCTGGTTCTGACTGGCGAAGTCCTGGTTGAAGTTCTCGGTGAAGAACGCCATGCCGTACACCTGGGCATAGAAGCGGGTGCCCCAGGTGGGCGAGGCCTCGACCTTCTCCATCGGCAGCGCCGAGCCTGAGCCATCGAGCAGACGCGGCGGCGGCGGCGGATAGTTGAAGTCGGCGATGAAGTCTTCCCCGCGGACGAACTGGGGTGACACCACCGTGGCCAGGCCGTTGCCGGTCTTCACCAGCGAGGAGCCGTAACGGCTGCGGTCCTCCGACCACACCGCGCCATACACGTTCGACAGCTCACGGTCGAAGGTCATGTAATAGGGCAGCGAGTAGCGCAGCGCGTCCGAGCCACGGTCCACCCCGAGGAAATTGGTGCTCGAGCTGGCGAGCGCACTGATCGCCATCACCTGATCCCAGAAGTGCCCCACCTCGTTCACGCGGGTGAAGAAGTCGTACCCGTCGCTCTCGAACAGGGTGTACATGCTGCGGCCGGGCCCGCGGGGCACGTACACCACGTCGGTGAAGCCCTGGGCCAGCGTGCTCTGGATGTAGTTGGTCTCGAGCGAATCGGGCAGCCGCGCGTTGTCCGGCTTGTTGGTGGATAGGTGCACCCAGCTCCCGCTGGGCAGCTTGCCGTGGTACCCGGTGGAGGGCGTCGCCAGCTGCCGCAACAAGGTGTTGGTGCCATCGATGACCGCCATCGTCCAGTAGTTCTGGAAGATGGGGTCTCCCACGCCGAAATACTGCTCCATCTGCTCGGCGGTCAGGTCGTAGTAGTCCTGCAGCCAGAAGATGTTGAACAGCCACTGTTGGTACACGTTGGGCAGGTTCATCGTGTAACGGTCGATGCGATTCCAATAGCTGTCGGGCCCGAAGCCGAAGCGGTCACGCTTGAATGCGTTGAAGACGTAGTCTTCCTGGTAGCGGGTAATCCACTCGTTGGTCACTTCGAAGACGTCGGCTCCGAAGTCCCACCGGTTGCAGGCGATGTGTGCACCCACTTCGTAGTCGGAGCAGTACATGTACGGCACTTCGACCGGCATGCCTGGAGCCGTCCTCCCGACGATGTCGCGTGCCGCTGTCCAGTCGGGCTCGTTCCAGCTACCCAAATTGCGCTGCCAGTCGAAGTAGACCTTCTCCAGCTTGTCGTAGAGCGCCTCGAGCTCGCTCCACTTGCGATAGGAGCGGTTGCCCATGCGCTTCACGCCCTGATCGAGCATCTGCTCGAAGGTCTGGTTGGTGTCGGCGAAGTGGAAGGGCAGCGTCGTGTAGTGGAACCGGTCGGTGTAGAAGTTGGAGACCGGCGTGTAGTGCTGCACGTGCGCCAGCGGAATCTCGGTGTGCGCGCCGCGAACCACCAACTGTTTGGCCAGGTTGTCGGTGGGCATCGCCACGTTGGGGTTCTCGTAGTCGCGCGGGGTCTTTCCACGGGTTTCGTTGAAGACCTCGACCCAGCCCGGTTCCCCGCCACCGGCGTAGGCGAAGAGGATGGCCGCCTGGTCGTACTTGCCGATGCCGCGGTCGACCCAGAAACGCATGCTGTAGTCCATGATCGACGAGTACTGGTAGTCGGCCATCCGGGCGTCGATCTGCATCTGGTTCTGCCGCGTGGCGTCGAGCAGATTCTGCGGCGACAGCGGTAACACGCGCTGGCCACCGACCATCACCCCGATGGTGTCCTTGCGCAAGTCCCAATAACCGTCTTTGTAGTTGAGAGCGTCGAACGAGCCGATGAAGTTGTGGGTCAGCCCCAGAGTGTGACCGACCTCGTGCTCGCCGATGTGGCGGGTGAGCGCGTTACGCAGGTGGTTGTACACCGTGTTCCGGGCCAGCTTCTTGGCCTCGGCAGCGCTGTGGCCCTGGCTGAGAAGCTCGGCGCTCTTGGCGTCGAAGAGCTTCTTCATGTCCTTGGCCATGCCCGCCGCATGATCGTCGGCGAACTCGGCCAAGTAGAGACAGCCACCGTTGTTGATACGGGCCGCCTTCTCCAGCCGCTCCCTTTGGAGCCGCTTGAGCTCGCCCAGGTTGAGCATGGTCTGACGCGCCACCGTACGGAAGAGCGATGCATCGCTCTCCAGCTTGCGTCGCAGCTCGGCGTTGGGCGCGCTGGCCAGCACCATCGCCCGCACTTCGGGGAGGTTGATGAGCTCGGACTCGAGAGCAGGATTGTTGGCGATGAGCTGGTCCACCACTTCGCGGCGATCTTGCCTAAACAGCGGCAGGTGGCCCTTGGTCTTCGCGGCGTCGATCTGCGCCTTGAGGGTTCCGCGAATACCGGCGAAGGACGCTGCCGGACGTTGCGGGTCGGAGACGAGCGGCTGGCCGGAGGTGGCCGGGCCGCTGGCCTGACGGCGGGGGTCGGTGGGATTTAGGTGCTCGAAGACGTAGTCGCGAATGTCTTTGCCGCTGATCAGGTCTTCGAGAGCAAGGTCGCCGTTGAGAACGTCGACCATCTGCTGTGTGCTGCCGGCGATGGCGTCGATGCCCGCCCCGTAGATGTTGGCCACACCTTGGATGATTTCCCCCGTTTCCGGATCGGCGGCCGAGGGGCCCAGGCCCAAGGGGCCTGCCAGCTGCGGCTGGTCAATCCACGGAATCTGGTTGTAGCGGAGGTCGCCCAGCCGCACGGTGAGGCCCTGAGGCCCGCACGCGGCGGGAGCGCCTTCCGGCACCGGGTTTTGACAGACGTAGAACATCTGGGGGACGTCGTTGACCTCCAGCCCCCGGGGAACCGCCACCGCGCGACGGAAGGCCCAGTCCCAGCTCTCCTCGATGCCCTTGGCCGCGTCCATCAAGTCTTGCGGCCAGTTGGAGCTCAAGTAGTAAACGACCGGCTTGGGAGTGCGCTGGTCGACCGGAATCGGCTTGCGGCATAAGCCCGCCTCACAGGCAAAGCCGTCGGCGCACAGCCCGGCGGCGTTGCAGGCGCCGGCCACCTCATGCGCGTGCTCCCAGATGTCGTGGCGGTTGGCGTAGGTGAGGCGGCCCGACTCGGTCACCCCACGGTTGCGGTCGTAGGTCACGCGGTCGGTGCGGAAGTAGCCGAACTTCGTTTCCAGCTTGTCGCCGTAGACGAGCGGCTCGTAGTCGAGCACGTGCGCCTCGTCGATGCGCCGCACCGAGGTGCGGATTTCAATCTCCGCGCTCTCGCAGTCCATTCTGGGGTTGAGCCAGCAGTAAGGAATACGGCCGTAGCCCGGGTAATAGAAAGTCGGCGGGTCGAAAATCGCCCGCAAGGTGAAGTCGAAGTACGCCAGCTCCTTCTTGCCGTTCTTTTCCACGTATTCGGTGAAGAACGCGTCGTCTTCGGTGTTGTCGTTCTCGGGAGCGATCCAACGGACCAGGGTGGCGCCCGAGGGATACATATCGAGGAAGTTGACGATGGAGTTCGTCGCCCAGTTCACCCGAATGAACTCGCGCTCGTACCACGGCCGATCCTGGGTGTCCTCGACGAGGATGTTCGTCTGCTCGCCGGTCGCCGCGTTGTACTGCCGCTGCCGGTCGAAGTGCTTGACGATGGTCCAGGCGGCCACCGGTGCCCCGCGGTAGGGCTGGCCGTCGAGGGTCACCGTGTTGCCCAAGATGGAGCGCTGCTGGTCCACCGTCGGGTCGGTGCCGGGAACCCACTCATAGGTACGGTACGCGACCAGGTAGTCCTCCTGAATCTCGAACCGCACCTTCTCCAGCGCGCTCGGGTAACCGACGACCGCGAGCGGCGAAGTGGGAGGCACATCGACGATGGTGCTCTGCACGTACCAAGTGCCCGAGAGCAGGTCCGTCTTCTTGATTTCGTTGGGCTCGGTTCGGTCGATGAGGGCCGGAGACTGGTTGCAGGCCGCGACCAACATCGCGGCGACGGCCAGACCCAGGGTGCGCAAACGGGGGTTCATGTTCACTCCGTGGTGATGGGCATTCTTCGAAGACAGGTTCGGGCGCATGGTTAGAAAGCCCTCCCGAAGATGTCGTAGAAGCCGCGCATCAGATCGAGGTCGCGGATGGTGTCCTTGAAGTACTCGGTGTATTCCTTGCGCCGCTGCTCCACGAGGTATGGGTTGCTTCGCTGGTCGGCGGGCATGCAGTCGCCCACGGTGTCGCCGGGACCGCCGAACGAGTTGGGGATGCGGGGCATCGGGCAGATGGCCGGGTCTTCCACCACCTGCCGATAGGCGTCGGCGATGCGAATGAGCCGCAACGCGGGGGTCGACATCCCGGAGGAACCGTCTTTCTCAATCGCCACGTAGCGGTGGCCGGTGGTGACGTCGGCGACCTCCACCGCGTGGTAACCGGGAGCAACCTGCACCTGCTCCTGGGAGCCGAGCTTGAACACCTGGTTCTGCTTGGCGAAGTCGAGGTCGTAGTTGACGCTGAAGAGGGCCATGCCCAGCCACAAGGCGTAAATTCGGCTCGTCCATGTGAGCTGGATGTTCACCGGTGCCACCAACTGCTCGGTCTTGAAGCAGTTTTGGGTGATGCCCTGATTGCAGACCGGCTGGTAGCGTGGGTAGGCGAAGCCCTGCACGTAATTCTCTCCCGCGATGTAGCGCTTGAACTGCACCGCCGAGGTCTTGGAGACCTTCCCCGCCTCGTCGAGGGTGAGGAACATGTTCGGGCGAATCGAGCCCTCGTCGTAGCCCCAGAGCTGGCCGAAGGTGTCGCCGAACTCCTGCTTGAACACCAGGTAGTACGGAATCGAGTAGCGACGGAAGTCGGCGATGTCGTCGACCCCGAGGAAGGTCGCCTGGGGAAGGACGGCGGCGATCATCGCACCCATTTGGTCGTTGTAGTGACCAGCCTCGAGCATGCGGTCCCAGAAGCCGAAGCCGCTCTTGAAGTCGTAGCGGCTGTACATGCGGCGGGCAAAGCCACGGCGCAGGTGAGCGAACGACGAGGCCCCGTAGTTGGAGGTGTAGTAGTCCTCGATAATCTGCTGGCCCTCGGGGAGGAGGTCGTCGAAATCCACCCCTTCCGAGAGCAGGTCCCACTGGCCGTCGCCGTTTCCGAAGTCGCGGTACATGAAGAAGCCCGCGGGCGGCACCGACATCACCCCGAGGTGGTTGTTGGCTCCGTCGAGCACCGCCATGGTCCAGGTGTCCTGCATCAAGGGGTCGTACTGGTACTTGGGCAGAGCCTGCTGGTCGGTACCCGCCTGGCCGTAGAAGGCGAAGACCCAGTGCTTGTAGATGTCGGAGAGGTCCAGATAGGTGATCGCCGCGTTGTTGAACGCGCGCGACGAGGTGAACACGTAGCGGTCGCGCTTGAAGTGAGTGAAGTAGTAGCCGTTCCAGTAGTCCTGAATCTTGGTACGGGCGACCTCGTAGTAGTCGGGGCCGCGGTCGAACCGCTGGCAGGACAGCACCGAGCCCACGTGGTCGTCGGTGCAGAACATGTAGGGCACCTCGAGCGGCACGTTGCCCAGCTCACCCGCGGTGGGGTTGGGGTTGTTCTTGAGCAGCGCCTCCACCTGCTGGTTCGCCTTCTTCACCTCCGACCACTTCATCAGCTTGCGGCGGCTCAGCTTGGTGATGCCGTCGGCGATGGTGGATTCGAGGTCCGCCCCCTGACCGAAGCGCAAGGGCACAGTGGAGTAGTGAAAGCGCTCGGTGAAGTTGGGCACACCCTGGTGCTTGTGCTGGGCGTTCACCAGCGGCAGGTCGTAAGCCGCGCCGTTCAAGGTGAGCTGGTTGCCGTCTGAGCCAGGGAAGGTCTGCGGCGTCGCGCGGGCTGACTCGAACACCTCGACGTACCCCGGTTCGCTGCCGCCGGAGTAGGCGAAGATGATCGCCGCCTCGTCGTACTTACCGATGCCGTAGAAGTCGCCGTTGCGCTTCCCCGAGTAGTCCATGATGGACGAGTACTCATAGTCGTTCATGCCGCGGGCGATCTGGGTCTCAGTGCCGTCGGAGGCGGTCATCAAGTCCGCCGGAGTCCGCGGCACCTTGGGCTGGCCGTTCTGGCTGACGGTGAGGCTCTCCTGCTTAATCTTCCAGTAGTCGTTGAAGTAGTTGACGGCGTCGAACGAGCCCTGGAAGTTGTGGCGCAGGCCCACGGTGTGGCCGAACTCGTGCTCGCTGGTGGCGCGCCACACCGACTGACGCAGGCGGCGGCGTACCTCCTCGTCGGCCAGCCGCCGTGCCTCGGTGGCGGTGCAGGAGTAGGTGTTGGCGCAGCTGGCGTGGCCCTGGGCGACCAGCTCGGCGATGCGCGCGGCCCGCTTGGCGTTCTCGCGCAACGCCAGCCCCATCACCTCGCGGTCCATGAACTCGGCCAGGTAGATGTTCCTACGCGACGCCCATTCGATGCGCTGCTTCTCGAAGTCGAGCGCCGAGGTCATCCGGGTGAGCACCTCGCGCGAGGCGCGGCGCTTGAACGCCGGGTCCACCTCAGCCTGGGTCGCCAGCGGCGCGGGCAAGAGGCCCAGCACGTCGTTTTGTACGTCGGGGTTGTCGAGGATGACGCTCTCCAGCGCCGGGTTCTTCTCGAGGAGGTCGGCCGCGAGCCGGGCCCGATCCGCGGTGTACTGCGGCAACCCGCCCCGCACCTTTGCTCCTTCCAGCACCGCCGACAGCCGAGCGGTGGGCTTGTCGAACGCGCCTTGGCTGGGAAGGTTGGTCTGCGGAATGCCCTGCAGCTCAGCCTGCAGCGGGCCGGACTTCTGAGCCTTGTAGCCACCGGCATAGTTGGCCCGGTTGGCCATGTACTCCTTCACGTCATCGCCCCGAATGATGTTGTCGATGGTCTTGTCGCCCACCAAGACGTTCATCGTGTCGAGAATGCTCTGGGCCACCGAGTCCACCGCCGCCGAGTAGGTGTTGGCGTTGGCGGAGATGATTTCGCCGGTCTCGGGGTCGGCCGAGGAGGGGCCGTAGCCGAGCAGTCCGTTGGGGACCGGATCGGTGATGGTGTAGACGAAGCTGTAACGCACATCGCCCAGCTTGGCCTCGAAACCCTGCGGGCCGCAGGCAGCGGGGGCGCCGGCTGGCACCGGGTTCTCGCAGACGTAGAGCATCTGGCCCACCTCGGAGGGGTCTTTGCCCTGCGCAGCGGCGGCAGCACGGCGAAAGGCCACGTCCCAGTTGGTCTCCAGAATCTTCGCCGCCTCTTTGTAGGTGTCGTAGATGTCCGAGTGACCCATTCGGTCGGCGGGCGAGAGGTAGTAGACCACCGGCCGCAGCTTGCGCGAGGCGAAGGGAATGGGCCGGGTGGGGTCGGGCTTGCCCTCGGCGTTCTTTTCGAAGGCGCCCTTGAAGATGCGGTGCCGGTTGGCCAGGAAAATGCGCGCCGACTCGGTGGTGCCGAACTTGCGGTCGTAGTTCAACCGCTCGGTGCGGAAGTACCCGAACTTCGTCATCAGGTCGTTGCCGTAGACGAGCGGCTCGTAGTCGTTGGTGACGTTGGGGTCGACCTTCCAGATCGACGTCCTCATGTGAATTTGCTGTGAGGTGCAGTCGTAGCGGTGGCCGCCACGGAAGTAGCACAGCGGGTAGTAGCCGTAGTCCTCGATGTACACTATCTCCGGCCTCGCCCAGTAGCGGCCGGTGAAGTCCATGTACTTGAGCTTGCCGTCGGCGCCGTACTCCAAGGTGGGCCAGTCGTAGGGGTCGGTACCGGGCTCGTTGGGCTGAATCCACGAGCTGCCGCTCGAGCCCCCCGCCGGGTTCTGCAGCGTGCCCCACGACATGCCGCTGTTCATGTTGAGCAGGTTCGCCGACCAGTCGACGCGTATGTACTCGCGCTGGTTCCAGACGCGGTCGGACGCGTTCTCCGAGATGACGTTCCCCTGCTCGGCGGTGGAAGTACTGTAGCTGCGCTGAATGTCGAAGTGCGACCTGATGGGGTAGCGCACCAGCGGAGCGCCGTAGTAGCGCTGGCCGCCGCGGCACTTGCCCTGCTCATCGCACACCTTGGCGGTGGTGCCCGAGGGAATCGAAGAGAGGTCGATGTTGCTCTCCGAGCCGGGAATGAACGGGTAGGCGCGGTAGCCAATCAGGCTCTCCATCTCGATGTCCCAGACGACCTTCTCGATGTTCCCCGTCTCGCCGGTGAAGGTAAACCCGGTGGTGGCCGGAGTCTTGGTCACCGTGTTGCGGAAGTACCAAGTTCCGTCGAGCAGGTCGGACTTCTTGATGACGTTGGGCTGGACGCGGTTGATGTCGCCAGTGCTCTGGGCGCACGCAGCGGCCAAGAGCGCGGCGCCGGCGGCGGCGAGCCATCGAGTGGACATCCGGTTCATGTTGCCTCCGTTGGGAAAGCGCATCGGGAAAGGGGTTAGAAGCTGGCGGTCACGGCGACCGAGTAGGCGGTGAGGTTGTCGGCGCCGCTGACGAAGTCGAACCAGGGGAACCGGAAGTTCTTGTTGTCCATCGTCTTCGGCGGCCCTTCGGTCTGCATGCCTGCCGAAACCTCGAAGACGTCGTTGACCGCGTAGCTGGCGCCGAGCGACCCAATCATGTTGTCGGAGCGGGCCATCCCCGTGGTCGCCACCGGGTTGCCGTTCGAATCGACCGCTTTGGGAGTGAACTCGTCGACCTCGCTGACGATGGCGTACTTAAAGGAAGTGCCGAGCCTGAAGCCAGCCGAGAACGACAGCTTGTCGTTGGCCTGGTAGCTCGCAGAGAGGTTGGACGAAAGGCTCCAGGCGGTGTTGGTGCCCAGGGTGCCGCAGAACTCTTCATCGGTGCGGCAGAGAAGGAGCAGGTTGCCCTGCTCATCACGTGCGTCGGAGTGCGACACCAGCTTCTGTGCGTTGCCGTGAATCCCGCGGCCCATGCCGAGGCTAAGACCAAACTTGAACTTGTTGACTTTCTTCGAAAGGTCAACGTTGGCCGAGAGGGTGGTGATGGTCGAGGCCTGCCAGGTTTTGGGATGAATGGGAATCAGCGCCCCGAAGCTCGCCCCGAGGGAGATGTCGGTCACCTTCTCCGTAAAAAGACCGGGGGCCTTGAGGCCGAGGCGAATGTCCGAGTAGTCGATGCGCCGGCCGTTGAGGTTGTCGGGCAACGAGTACTCCCATGAAAGGCTGGCCCGCGCCGACGCCGAGAGCTTGTAGTCCCGCACCTTGAAGGAGTAGCTGGGCCCTACGACCAGCGCCCCGCCCACCTGCGCGTAGTAGTCGGAGTTGACGAAGGTGCCCTGCCCCACCGAGTGGTCGAGGGCGACGCTCATGCGGAAAGGCTTCGAGTCGTCTTCCTTGTCGTCTTTGTCCTTCGAGGCCACCGCCGAAACCGCTACCGGGGCCTCCTCACCTTTCTCCACTTCGGGCGCCTTCGCGGAATCGGCAGCCGCGGAAACCGGAGCGGCCGCGGGCATGGGCCCTTCATGGGCCCAAACGAGCGCGGGCCAGCTGAGCATGACGAGGACGGCGGCGGTGAGCTTCTTCAAAGGAAACCTCCTGCCTTCAACCCCTCAGGGGTCACGAGGATCGGCGGCCGGAGAGCAACTCCCGTTCCAGCCGACCCACATGGCTCCCGTGGGTGGAAATATCCGAACTGCTTCAGTGTTTACGGGCGCTCGTCGAGGGCCACGCACTCCCTCCCTGGCACCGGCGGCATGCCCTGTTAGCAAGCGGGTCAGGGGTGAGCAAAGAGTCGACAAGAAACCGGCACCTTTGCAGGCGAAATGCCTGCTCTTTAAGGGGGCGCCCATGTAGCACACCTGTCGCCGGGCGATCAAACGGCCCCTCGAGCGCGCCTTTTACGAAGGGCCATCCTCGCGGCTCTGGAGCAGCCTCGTGAGCCGGGCGGGCTCGAGCCGCACCCGCAAGGTCTTCTCGCGGGAATACGTGACCTGGCCCGGAGCGCCGCCTTTTACCTTCCGCACGTACTTGACCGGCGTGTAGCTGACTTCGGCGAGCGACTCTCCCTTGGCCGCGGAGTGATGGACGGCGAGGTGGGCTGCGTCGAGCACGGTGTCGGGGTGTGGCAAGGCGCTCTTCGACAGCGGCACCACCACGTGCGCGCCTGCATGTCCGCGCGCGTGCAACCAAAGGTCGTTGGGTTTGGCGGTGCGGAAGGTGAGCGCCTCGTTGGCGGCAGCGCCCTTGCCGACGAGAATGCGCTCCCCAAAGCTGGAGAGGTACTCCTTATATGGTTTGGCATGGGCAGGCCCCTTCGGGCGATGCGCTTCGGCGAGCACCTCGGGCTGCGACAGGAGCGACTCTTCTTCGCGCGCCTTCACCTCGGCGATGGCGGCATCGAGGTGAACGAGCTGCTCGGTGAGCTCGCCCAAGCGGCGTTGCGCATGCTCGCAGCCGCGCAGAAGCCTGCGGTACTGGCGGAAGTGACGCTCCACCTGGTCTTTGGGAGACAGCGTCGGATCGAGCGGCACCGAAAGCTCGCGCTCGCCGTCGGCGGCGTACTCGGTCAACCGAACCGTCTTGGCGCCCTTCTTCACGCGGTGGAGGTTCTGCGCGAGCAGCTCGCCGAAGCGGCGGTGACGCTCGGCGTCTTCCTGGCGAGAGGCCTCGGCGCGCACCTTCTCCAACGTGCGCAAAAGGCGTGTGCGCTGGGTGCGCAGGGGCGCGAGCAGATGTTTTCGTACCTCGCTGGCGCGGGCGGACTTTTCGACGTCGGCGAAGCGCCACTCCACGGCGCGGGAGAGGGAGAGGGGCGGACTTCCTTTGAGAATGGGCCCCTCACCCCCGCCCTCTCCCAGGGAGAGAGGGGGGTTCAGCGAAAATCCACCCCCTCTTCCGAGGTTGGCCATCAGCCGATGTGCTTTCCCCTCGCGCTCGAAGGTGAAGCCCACCGTTCGCTCCATTCGCTCGACCTTCACCAGCCGCGCGCCGATGAGCTCGTGGCGAAGGCGCATCTGAAAGGAGCGCGGCTCCTTGGGCGAGGGAAAGCGCTCCGTGGCGACCGATACCCTCGCCCGGCCTGGCTCGGTGCACAGGCACAACAGCACCGACTCACCCGGCACGCGCAGTTCCAAGTACGCCAGCTTGGGCAGGGGCAAGAAAACTTTCTGCACCACCGCGCCCACAAGCTCGCGCTCGAGCTCGGCGATGACCGCATCGAGCTCCTCGAGGCCCAGCGACATCACCGGCCACGCGCCGACAACTCGATGATTGCCTGCAACGAGAAGGGGTTGGGGGGGGCAAGCTGATCATAGGTGCACGCGCGCGGAGCCTTGTCCTCGCGCCAGCGCAAGAAGGTCGCCCCGTGGCGGAACCGGTCTCCTTGCATGTAGTCGAAGGCCACCTCGCAGACGAGCGTGGGCTCCACCGCCGTCCAAGCCAGCTCCTTGCCCGAGGACCAGCGGCTGGGGGCGCCGGGGGTGCGCCCCTCTCCGAAGCTCTTCTTTCCCTCCAGGGGGCGCAGCTTGGCCAGGAGCTCTTTCTTCTCCTTCGCTTTGAAGGACGAGGTGTGGCCCACGTGGTGGAGCACGCCGCCCTCGTCGTACAGCCCGAGCAAGAGCGAACCCACCGCGCCGCCTCCTTTAGCCTCTCGGTAGCCGCCCACCACGCAGTCGGCGGTGCGCGCGTGCTTCACCTTCACCATCGTGCGCTCACCGGGCGTGTACGGTCCGTCGGCGCGTTTGGCGATGACCCCGTCCAGGCCCGCCCCCTCGAAACGGGCAAACCAGCGCGCGGCCTCCTCGTGGTTCAGGGTCTGCGGAGTGAGAAAGAGCGCGGCATCGGACTGTACGAGCGACTCGAGCTTCCTTCTCCGCTCGCGAAAGGGCGCTCCGCGCAGGTCCTCCTCGCCCAACGCGAGCAGGTCGAACGCCACGAAGCTCGCCGGCATCTCCTTGGCCAGCTTATTCACCCTGGAGGCCGCGGGGTGGAGCCGCAGCTGCAGAGTGTCGAACTCCAGCCCGCGTTTTCCGGCGAGAATGATTTCGCCGTCGACGATGCAGCGTTCGGGTAGGCGGGCGCGAAACGTCTCCACCAGCTCGGGGAAGTAGCGCTGCAGCGGCTGACCTTTGCGGCTGTTTAGATAGACATCCCCTCCGTCCTTGAACACCACCGCGCGAAACCCATCCCACTTCGGCTCGTAGACCCAGCCTTCTCCGGACGGGATGTCGTCCTGCGGCAAGGCGAGCATCGGCTCGATGGGAGGAGTCAGCGGCAAAGCCATGGAGACTGGACTACTACCCTCTCGGGGGACTTTCGTGGAAGCAATGATGATGCAGGACGCGCACTCAACCGGAACTGGTGCGCTGTCCAGAAGTGCGCCCCGACGAAGCCGACCAGATTCATCGGCTCCCTCGGAGCGCGAGTGCGGCATTGGTTCCTGCGACTACGCCACCTCAGGTATCAGCAGAAGTGGCTCCGCCTTGTCGCTCGACGCAGGAGCGAGGGCCGGCTTCTTCTTCCTTCTCACCACCTTCCGCTCGGGGACAGCAAGCCCCGAGACGGCAAGCAAGGCCTTCCCCTGCGCTACTGCCGCGTTGGCGCGGTAGAACACGTGGGAGTACTCGCGGCTGGCACGCTCGAAGTCCTCCTTCACCTGGGAAGATGCTTCTTCCACCGCCAGCCACGAAGAGCGCTTGGCGATGATTGTGCTGGCCAGGCCCGGCCCGGCGACGGGCACCCGCTCGACGTACTCAGCGACGTGTGCAGCGATGGCCGGCTCATCGTTGCCATCGGAGACGAGCACCGAGCGTGCCCCCTTGATACCAGAGATTTCGCATAGCTCGACTCCCAGCCGGACGAGGATGACGAGCTCCTTACGCGTGGCCGCGAGGGTGGTGCGCGAGGCCGTCAGCGCTTCGGCCTTCACATCCAGATTCTCCTTCGACGCCCGAAGCTCCCTCTCCGACTGCTGAATCTCGTCGTAGAGCGCTGCGCCTCCGGGCAGCTGGCGCAGACCCGCGCTGACCTCGCCTGAGCGCTTCATGTGGGTATTGAACTTCATATGAATGCCGCTGATGCTTCGGCTGATGCGATTGGACGACATGATGTGGACTCCTTGCTGTGGTCGGTGAATTCCGACCACGCCAGGCAGAGCAGCGACCATGCCCAACATGAAATCGAGTTATTTCAATTGGTTGAAGAGCGGCCGAACCCGAAAGCCGTCTCGCGGAGATAGAAGGAGTCCCGTCTCTGAGACGGGTAGGCCTGCGGAGTGACTCCGGGCGAGCCCGAAAGCCGGGCAAGTGACTCGCCCTGGTTGGGGAAGCCGGGCAAGTGACTCGCCCTGGTTGGGGAAGCCGGGCAAGTGACTCGCCCTGGTTGGGGAAGGCGGGCGAGAGACTCGCCCTGGTTGGGGAAGGCAGGCAAGTGACTCGCCCTCGGAAGTCGCTGCTCTCTTGTCGCGGTTTTCGCGCGACGAGCTGACGCGCGTCCTTGGAAAGCGTGGGTGAGGGAGTAGTATCGGGTCGCTCCTTATGAGTGACGATGCTCCTCCGCGTGGCTCGAACCGGCGCCGGCACCCTCGCACGCCGCTCGGAATCTTGGTGCAGTTCCGCTTCGACACGTTCGAGGACTTTCTCGCCGAGTACTCCGTGAACATTTCCCCGGGGGGGATGTTCATTCGCACCACCGAGCCGCGCGAGGAGGGCTCGATGATCTATCTCCAGTTCACTTTGAAGGACGGCTCCAAGCTCATCGAAGGCCTGGGCCGGGTGGTGCGGGTCAACCCGCCCGGCGACAGGAGCCGCGAGCCCGGCATGGGCATCGAGTTCGTCAACTTCGACGAGGAGTCGATGGCGCTCATCCAGGAGATCTGCAACACCAAGACGGTATCGAAGAGCTAGGCTTGGTGCTGCTCAAGTCCTTACGCTCGCGCCTGCTCGCCGCCTTCCTCTTACCCGCCCTGGCGCTCTTTGGCGTCGCCGGCTGGGCGGGCTACACGCTCTCCCGCGGCATCCTCGAGGATGAGCTGGGGCATAGCCTCTCGGCCATCGCCGCCGCCGCCGCCTCGCAGCTGAGCGGGGAGCGCTTGCTCTCCATCGAGCCGGGGGACGATGCGGGCGAGGGCACCCGCACCCACCGAAACCTCCTGCGCCAGCTCACGGAGGTAAAAGCAGCCGCGGGGGCTCGGCGGGTGTTCGCTTTCGACGCCCTGGGCAAGGTGCGCATCGACGCGGGCGGAGCGCTGCCGGTAGGGGCCGAGGTGCCTGAGCTGGCGCGCGATCGGCTGGAGCTTTCACGCGTCTTCGCCGGCGAGCGGGCGGCCTCCCAAGTTCTCTTCGAGGGCAGCGACGGCCGGCTCTACAAGACGGGCTACGCGCCGGTTCTGCACGAGGGGAAGGTGAAAGGCGCCATCGGCGTGGAGGGAAGCGCCGAGTTCTTCGGCCCCCTCACCCGCCTCTTCCGCGCCTATGCGGTGCTGGTGGGAAGCGCGCTCGTTTTGCTCGCGGCGGTGGCGGTGCTGAGCGCGCGAGCACTCTCCCGGCCGCTCCACCGGCTGATGGAGAGCGCGTTGCGCATCGGCGGCGGCGACTTGGAGACTCCGGTGCGCGCGGAGCCCACCCACGAGATTGGCGTGCTCGCCGGAGAGCTGGAAGAGATGCGCAAGGGCCTTCTAAGCCGCGACCGCCAGCTGAAGATGATGCTCGCCGGCGTGGCCCACGAGGTGCGTAACCCCATCGGAGGCATCGGGCTGTTCGCCGGCTTGCTCGCCGAAGAGCTCGCCGGGCACGCCGACGTCGGCGAAGCCAAAGACCACGTGCGCCGGATTCAAAAAGAAATCGACTACCTCAAGCGCATCGTGGAGGACTTCCTCGCCTTTGCCCGCGAGCAGAAGCTCTCGCGCTCGCCCATCGACGCGCGCTCGCTCATCGAGGCCTCCCGGGAGCTGATGGCTCCCGACGCCGCGCGCAAAGAGGTCGAGCTTGCGCTTTCCGCCGAGGCGGGCACGGTGGAGGCAGACCCAAATCTCTTGCTCGCCGCCATCGTGAACCTGGTGAAGAACGCGGTGCAGGCCGCTCCGCCCAACTCACAGGTGGAGCTGCGGGGAGCGGCGGTGAACGGGCGCTACCGCATCGAAGTCGTAGACCAGGGCGCTGGCATTCCTCCCGAGATGGCGGAGCGAATCTTCGAGCCCTTTTTCACCACCCGGGAAAAGGGAACGGGGCTGGGTCTGCCGCTGGCGCAGAAGATTGCCCGCGCCCACCAGGGCGAGCTGGAGGTGCGCTCCCAGCCGGGGAGCACGGTGTTTCGCCTCGAGCTGCCCTTGAAGGTATAAGAGCGGCGATGCCCGTGCGCGCCCCCTCCTTCGGTCACGAGTCGTTTCAGAACCTCTTGCGCGAGGTCTACGGCGCGCGCCTGACGCTCAAGGACGGCGGGAAGAAGGGCGTGGTGGATCCGAGCGACATCCTCATCCTCCGCCAAAAGAGCGGAAAGCTGGTGAAGACCAAGCTGGGAAAGACGCGCTACGAGCAGGCGAAGATGCAGCTGCACGTCGTTTCGGCGGCGCGCGCCTTCGCCGACGCCGGAGTGGCCTTTTCCCACTCGAGCAAGACCGACCGGGTGAACCAGAAGCTCTGGTGGATGGGCTACGGAGGGAAGATGGGTCTGCGTCAGGGCAAGCGGCCCTCCGATGCGGTCAACGACGTCTTCACCAACGGCCACAAGTACGCCATGGAGTGCGCCACCGCGACGCTGCTCATCCTCTACAAGGGCATTCTCGACCGCATCGGCCCCAAGGACTTCGACGAGGCGTTCGCCAAGACGCGCCTGTTCCGCTGGGAGATTGAGGACGACGACTTCACCAAGGCCAAACGCACCGGAAAGCTCCCCGGGTTCTGGCCAGGCGACCACACCTACTTCAAAAACCCCGACTTCGACCCCGCGCACAGCGCTTTCCAGGGCGAGAACGTCATCTACCTGGGCAAGAACGAGTACTTCGGCCACGGCACCGGCATCTTGACGAAGAAAGAGCTCGTCGAGCTCCTCAACTCCATGCGCCGCCCGGGCTCCTCCCGCAGCGCCTTCCGCGACGGGTTCGAGCTGCGGCTCGACCCCAAGCACATCGGCAAGCTGGACAAGCGCGACGACTAGGCAAGAAGCGTGGCGCGCGTTCTCATCGTCGACGACAACGACACCATGCGCGAGGGCATGGCGGTGACCCTGAAGAAGTCGGGGCACGAGGTGGCCGCCTTCCGCTCAGGCCCGGAGGCGGTGGCGGCGTTCCAAAAGTCGCCCTTCGACGTGGCGGTCACCGACCTCAAGATGGAGCAGATGGACGGCATCGAGGTGGTGCGCAGGCTGCGCGGCGTCGACCCCGAGGCGGTGGTGATGGTGGTGACCGGCTTTGGCACCATCGAGACCGCGGTGGCCGCGATGCAGGAGGGCGCCTACGACTTCATCACCAAGCCCTTCTCGCCCGAGGTCTTGCGCGCCAAAGTGAACAAGGGTTTCGAGCTTTCCGCCACCCGCAAGAAGGTGCAGAAGCTCATCGCCCACAATGAAGCGCTGAGCCAAGACGCCGCCGCCGCCGCCGGCACCGGCAACCTGGTGGGCCAAAGCGAGCCGATGCAGAAGCTCTTGGCGCTCGTCAAGAAGGCCGCGGGCACCGACGCCACAGTGCTCGTGCAGGGTGAGAGCGGCACCGGCAAAGAGCTGGTCGCCCGCATGGTGCACGACCTCTCTTCCCGCAAGGACGGCCCGTTCGTGGTGGTGCACTGCGCGGCGCTCGCCGAGACCTTGCTCGAGTCCGAGCTGTTCGGCCACGAGCGCGGCGCCTTCACCGGGGCCATCAAGCGCAAGCTGGGGCGCTTCGAGCTCGCCGACAAAGGGACTCTCTTTCTCGACGAGGTGGGGGAGATTCCCGCCTCCATCCAGACCAAGCTCTTGCGCGTGCTTCAGGAAAAGGAAATTCAACGCGTCGGCGGAGAAGAGACGCTCGAGGTCGACGTTCGGCTGGTGTCAGCTACCCACCGTGACCTCAAGGCCGAGGTGGCCAACGGCCGCTTCCGCGAAGACCTCTACTACCGGCTGCACGTGGTGCCGCTTTCCTTGCCGCCGCTGCGGGAGCGCCCGGAGGACATTCCGGTGCTGGCGCGGCACTTCGTTGCCAAGGCCACCGCCAAGGGCAGCTCACCGGCCAAGCGGCTTTCCGAAGGAGCGTTGCGCGCGCTGTGCCGCTACGCCTGGCCGGGCAACGTGCGCGAATTGGAGAACGTCATCGAGCAGGCGCTGGTCTTCGCCGAGGGTATGGAGCTGGCTGAAACCGACTTGCCCGCCTTCCTTCACGGGCCGGAGGCGCGCGCGACGATGACCCATGGGGCGCTGCCGGTACCGCATGGAGACCGGCCGCTGCCCGACATTCTCGAAGACCTGGAGCGCCAGCTCATCGAGCGCGCCTACGAAAAGGCCAAGGGGGTGAAGACGGAGACCGCCCGGCTTTTGGGCATCAAGACCTCGGCGCTCTACTACAAGCTGGAGAAGTACGGCTTCATCCAGAAGGGTGAGCGCGAGAGCGAGCCTTAGGTGGTGGGCGCGCCGTTGGGCGCCGCTCTCCCCATGATTTTCTTGGTGACGAGCACATAGAGCGCAAGCGCCAAAAGGCATGCGGGTATCAGCCACACCATGTTGGCGCCGATCATCGCCTTCCCGGTGTGCACCAGCTCGGCCCAGCTCATCTGCGCGGTCTTGGCGCCGATGCTGAAACCCACCGCGGTGAGCACGGTCACCCAGATGCCCGCCCCCAGCCCGGTCCACAGGGTGAACGCTCCCAGGGGCATGCGCGCGATGCCGGCGGGAATGGAGATGAGCTGGCGAATCGCCGGGAGCAGCCGGCAGACGAAGGTGGCGCCGGCGCCGTACTTGAGAAAAACCTCCTCCGCGCGCTGCAGGCTGGCCGGGGGGAGGAAGAAATACTTCCCGTAGCGCTGAAGAAACGGCTTTCCCAGCCGAACGGCCAAAAAGTAATTCACGTATGCGCCGGCGAGCGAGCCCAAGGTGCCCATCAGCGCGGCGAGGGTGGCATCGGTCAGCGGGCTACCCAGGGTGAGGTGGCTGCGCGCGGCCAGAAAGCCCGCCGGAATCATCACCACCTCGCTGGGGAAGGGGATGAAGGAGCTCTCGATGGTCATGAAGAAAAAGACGAAAAAGAAACCCCAGGTGGGCGCGTGCGTCGCCACCGTCTCGATGTAGCCAATCAGCGTCTCTGTCACGAAAGCGCCTCCAAAAACGAGGGGCGGTCTAACACAGCCCCCTCGAAAATTCGTGATCCGCCGCGGCCCTTGCCAACTTTCCGAGTGCCTTTCCAAACCAACCCAAAGCTCCTACCCGTACCCAGTTGACCAGCCTGCCGGAATTCTTCATCTTTTACCGGTCTCCACCAGGGCGTACCCCGCCTGCGAATGGCACCCCGGTTGCTTCAAGTAAGCATCGCGATGAAGCCGCTTTCTTCCTGCCTCGTGCTGGCGCTTTCCTTCGGGCTGCCCGCCTGGGGAGCGACCGCGCTGGAAGCGGCACGCGCGGCGGCCCATGACGCCCGGCAGAAGGTGAACGACGTCCGCTCCCGCCAGATGGTGTTGCGGGGGGAGCTGAACCAGGTGGCCACGCGCATCGAGACCCTCAAGGCCCAACGCCCGGGCAAGCTTCTACCGGGGGCCGAGCTGGAGTCGGCGCTGCGTCGCTCGCAGGAGCTCTCCGCGGAACTGACCCAGCTCGCCCAAGCGCTCGCCGCCTCCGAATCGGCCTCCGAAAAAGAGCACCTGTCGCTGCTCTCGGCCCTTTCCGACGAGCTCGGGCGCGCGCGCGGTGAATTCGACCGTGCCACCGACCCCGCGGCGCGCAAAGAGCTCATCGCACGTATGCGGGCCCTGCGCGCCGAGCGGGAGCAGGTGCGCGCCGCGCTGCCGGCCAGCTCGGTACCCGTGCTGGGACCTGCGAGCGCTGCCTCCGACGACCCGGAGGACCTGCTCGAGCAAGCCGACGCGCTGCGAGACCGCGAAGACAAGGTGCGGCGTGAGCTGGCGGCACTCGAAGCGCTCATCACCGAACACCGCGAGGAGCGCGAGCTCGACCGTCGGATGGGCGAGTTCTTGGGCGACGAGAACATCTTCGACGAGCACGACCGCCGCTTCCGCATGAGCAAAGAGAGCGTCGAACGCGTGCAAACCACCTCCGCGTCTCCGGCACAGAGCGGCGGGTTCAACTTCGGCGCCGCCCCTCAGGCCGACTCGGCCGAGGCCGCAGCGGGCGGCGCGCCCGAGCCCGCCGGGAGCCTCAACGACCCGGCCCCCAGCGTGGGCACCGCGCGCGATGTGAACCAGGGAGAGAAGGCCCTGCAACCTCCGCCGGAGACGACCGAAAGCGTGGTCACCCGCAGCGCGCGCGCCTCCGATGCGCACCCCAACGTGGGTGGCGGTCGCGCCTCGGCCCTGGCCGGCGGGAAGCCCGACGACCTCGACGCCCTCGAGCTTCAGCGGCAAAAGCTCAAAGGCCTCGCCGAGGAGCTGCGCTCGAAGGCGAAGAAGCTCGAGGAGCAGGCCAAAGCGCTGCGTTAGAAGGCGCCCAGCTCCACCGTCAGGTCTACCAACATCTCCACCCGCGTGTCCTTGGGCGGCTGCCGGCCTCTACCGCGCACGATGAAGCTCATCGAGGGTGCCGCCGCGAAAGCGCGCAGCTCGGCCCGCGTCGGCTCCAGCGCCAGCGTCGGGTTGGGGGCGGACAGGCCCAGCTCGGCGATGCCGCTTTTTTGCGCCACCAGGGTCTCCTGGTCTGCGGCGCGCGCGTACAGCTCCAGCGTGTCGAGGAAAGAGACGTCTTGCTCCGGCGGGCTCAAGATTTTCATGCGCACCTCTTCGGCTTTCACCGAGCGCACCAAGTCCTTGGTGACGCCCTGACCGCGGAAGTCCTGGTGGGTGTCGAGATCGACGTTGGAGAAGCTCGCCACCGTGGGGAAGGCGTTGAGCTCGGCTCCCCCCGGAGCGCCGGCGACCGTGGCCTCGCCCTTCACCTCGGCGTGGAAGATGTTGGGCTGGCAGCCGGGAGCCAACAGGAAGAGGAGCGTGAGGGAGGACCGCTGCATCGAGCCCCACTCTAACGGCCAACCCGTGATTGCCGCTATGGTCCCCCTCCCGTGGGTGGACGGCTCGCTCTTTTCGCCCTGACCATCATGTGCGCGGCCCCCCTCCACGCGGCCTCGTCGGGGAGCCTCCGCCTCTTCCTCGGCACCGGCTACGACAGCAACGCGCGGCGCGACTTCGTCACCCCCGACCACGGCAACGGAGTGGTGGCCGAGCCCGACCTGGCCTTGAGCGCCCTCGGCTCGGTCGACGGCTTCTTGCAGGGGGCCTCCAGCCAGGCCAAGGGGAGCTACGACCTAGGGGTGCGCAAGTTCCTCCGGCTGCCTTCGGAGGATGTCCTCGTTCAGGCGGCGTCGATGGAAGGTTCGGTGCTGTTGGGCAAGTCGTTCGGCGCTGGCCTCACCGCGCGAGGCAAGGACCGAAGAGGCGGCGACCGTGACTACTCCGACCTGGCGGCGCGTGCCTTCGTCGAGCTGGTGCCCGACCCGCGCGTCGAGCTCAAAGCCGACGTGGGCGCCCACCGCTTCCTCTATTGGAATCGCTTCGACTACAGCTTCTTTGCCACCGAGGTGGGGTTGTTCGGGCGCTACCGCTTCGACCGCCGCCACAGCGTCTTCGTCTACGGCGACGCCAGCCCGCGCCGCTACCAGGGCCTGACCAACACCAACCCCGGCGACCTCCAGCCGCCGCCGCCCTCGCGCCGCGAAGACTTCGTCCTCACCACCAGCGCGGGCTATGCCTTTCGCGGGCCCTTCACCCTCTCCTTGTCCTACGCCTTCACCGAGCAGGCGTCGAACAGCTACGGGGAGACGGCGCTTCGCCACCGTCTGAATGCCACCGGCGGGTTTCGGCTGCCCTGGCAGCTGACGTTGCTCGCCCAGCTGGCCGTCCAGCTGTCGCGCTACCCCGACGGAGTGTTCCTCTCCAGCGAGCTGAACATCGTGGAGGACGACGAGAGCCACAACTCGGCCTCGCTCAAGCTGGTCCGCCCGGTGTCGAAGCGGGTGGACGTGGAGCTGCGTTACGCGCTCTACCAGAACCGGCTGCCCCAGAACGGCCTTACCTACCTGCGGCAGACGGGATGGGTGGGGCTGACGTGGCGGTTGTGATAGGTCGCTTCGCCATG
>JBMORE010000191.1:0-4969 GCA_049322255.1 Myxococcota bacterium
TGCCTTGCGTCACCGCACGTCCACGGCGCACAGTGCGCGCCATGCGCAGGTGGTTGCTCGCCGGAGCGAGCGTCATTGCCGCGGCAGCGAGCGGGCACCTCCTCTTCCAGCGGCACCAAGCTTCGGTTCGCCTGGCGAAAGTGGCGGCTGACCCGCACCCCTGCTCGCGCTGGCCGGGACTCGCCGAGCTCGCATGGAGCGACGAGAACGCGCGCCAGATGCTGCACGGCCAGGTGAACGCGGTCGCCGCTGCCCAGCTGCCCGACGCCACCGTCGCCCAAGTCGCCGCCGGGGTGCAGCTGCTCGAGGGGGCGTGCCCGTACCCGTTCGCGCCTGCGCAGGGCCGGCGGTTGCTCGAGGTGCTGGCGGAGTGCGCGGGCTGCGCAAGCGACGCGCGCACTGAGGCGTGCAGCCAGGGACTCTACGAGCAATTCGCCGCCGACCCGTCGCTGCGGCGAGCGCTCTTTCTCCACTTCTTGGCGCACCCCACCGCCTGGGAGCGGCGGCCGTTCTCCGACTGGTTGGTGCGTGCACTCGAGGGGGAGGTGCCCGCAGAGCTCGCAGGCGCCCTGGGCCCGAAGCAGGTGACGCCGCAGGCGCTCGCCGAAGCATTGGGCGCTGAGCGGCTGGCCACGCTCGCTGCGGTGCGGGTAGCCGATGATTGGCCGACACGCACGCTCTTTCGCTGGGCGACGTTGCCTCGTTCGGCGTGGTGGGAGGCGATCGACCGTTCCGTGCATGAGCGGACGACTGAGCCGTCTCCCATCGAGCTCCTTCCCGCCGTGCGCGTGGGCGAGGAAGGCGAGGGGCGGCTGGCCGGCGTGGACGGCAAGCGCTGCCGCATCCTCGAGGGGAAGGCGCCGCTCGCTGACGGCGGGCGAGTCACCACCCATGCGTGCCCACAAGTTCACCCCGAGGTTCCGGCCTTCATCGCCTTCCCGTTCACCTCTCCGTGGATTCAGCTGGCCCGGGGCGAGCCGCGATACGAGTACTTGCTCTTCGACGTCTTGGCGCAGCGCTTCCACGGGGCCGACACGTTGCCGCTGCCCGCGAGTGCGCGTTGGTTCGCCATCTCCGCACGCGGCGTCTTTTCGGGCCAGAGCGAGACGAGCTGGACGGTGACCAAGGCCAAGGACGGGGAAGAGTTGCTGGTGGACTGGACTCCCCCGCTTCTGCATATGGGCGTCTACGTGCCGGCGCTCGCCAGCGTGGTGAGCGTGCTCGAAGTGGAGTCAACGCCGCTGGACGCCAAGCAGCTTTCCCGCGCGGCGAAACGTCTGCGCCGGAAGCTCGAAGCCACCGAAGACGGGCGACCGCTCGCGCTTCAGCGTGGGGAGCGGCTCACCTCGCCGTGGCTTTCGCACTCGGTAAACGTCTACGTCCTGGCGCACGGCGGGGTGCTGGTGGAGATGACCCTGATGGACGGAACGCCCAGCATCGTTTACCTCGACGGCGTCGACTGGAAGGAGGCGGCGCCGCCCGACCAGGGTTGCTTTCTTTCGCTCGGGCAGGCCAAGTCCAGCGCAGAGGTGCAGGCGATACTCGCGGTGCCGGGCGACGATCCCTACTTCCTCGTCGTGGGTAAGTACGAGGACAGCTACGCCAACTGCGAGGCAGGAGGCGCCGAGCGCGGCTACTTCAACATCACCTGTCACCTCCGCGGCTGCGCCCTCGAGCGGTTGAAGCTCTACGAGACAGAGTCCTGAAGCGCGCGTGTACAATGTGCGCCCTTGAAGCGCGTCCTCACCAACGACTTCTCCTGGTCGAAGAGCCGGCACGAGAAGTTTTCTGACTGCCGGCGCGCCTACTACTTCCACTACTACCAGTCATGGGGCGGCTGGGAGCTGGACGCCCCGCGCGCAGTGCGCGAGCTCTACGTGCTCAAAAAGCTCTCCAACCGCTTCACCTGGGGCGGAAGCATCGTCCATGCCGCCATTCGCGGGGCGCTGATGGCGATTCGTCACGGCCGCACTCTCGACCGCGCGCGGGTCATCGAACGGGTGCACCGGGTGATGCAGCAGGACTTCGTCTTCTCCCGGGCGAAGAGTTACTGGCGCGAACGCCACCGCAAAGAGTTTGGCGGGCTGGTGGAGCACGAGTACCGCGAGGTGGTTGCCCCCGATGAGTGGAAAACGAACTGGGAGAACGTGCAGGCGGCGCTCACCTGGTTCTTCCAGTCGCGCTGGGTGGGGCTGGCCCGCGCGCTGCAAAAGGAGCAGTGGCTGGAAGTCGACCTGATGGATTTCGAAAAGTCGGTCTTCACGCTGCAGGGAGTGAAGGTCTTCGCGGTGCCCGACTTTGCCTACCTCGACGAGGCGGGCGACCCGGTGGTGGTGGATTGGAAGACCGGGCGCGCGCGCGAGGGCTACGACGACCAAGTGTTGGCGTACGCGCTGTACTTGAACAGTCGTTACCAGCTTCCCCTGGAGCGGATGAAGGCGTCGTTGGTCTATCTGAACGACGGGGCGGAAAGGACGGTGGCGCTCGACCCGATGGCGGTGGAGGCCTTTCGCGCCCGCTTCACCCAGAGCACGCAGCAGATGCGCGCGCTCTTGCTCGACTCGGCTTCGAACACCCCTTTGCCCGAGCTCCACTTCCCGCGCACCGAAGACCTCTCGGCGTGCGCGCGCTGCGTGTTTCGCCGGCCGTGCGATCGGGAGAAGGCGGTCGATGCGCTGCGTGTACCGCCTCCGCCACCGGCGACCGAGGCTCCGTCAGAGCCACAACCCTAAGGCCGCCGTTACGAACTTTCATTGGCGCTGGCGCCACGAGCGGCGAATATGCGCGCCATGACGGTGGCTGCGCCGAGCGCGGAAATCATCGGGTCCATTCTTCAGGAGCTACCCCACGGCGTCTGGGTGGCCAAGGCGCCGGGCGGCGAGCTCGTCTACGCCAACAAGACGTTCGCCGACATCATGGGCATGGGGGCGCGCGACGACGTGAAGGTCGGCGAGTACGCGCAGCCTTACGGCATCTACGACCGCGAGGGTCGCCTGTACCCGGAAGGACGCATGCCGTTCGTGCGCGCGCTGCAGGCCAAGGCGACGGTGATGGTCGACGACATCGTCATTCACCGCTCGGACGGGGGGCGCGTTTTCGTGCGCGCCTACGCCAAGCCGCTCTTGGGGCCGGACGGGGAGGTGGCGATGGTGGCGATCATCTTCAGCGACATCACCGCCGAGGTGCGGGCCCAGGAAGAGAGCGCGCTGGCCCAGCGGCAGATTTCGACCATCGTCAACCACGCGCCGATTGCCATCTGGTCGCTCGATCGCGAAGGCGTCATCACCGTTTCAGAGGGCGCCGGCCTCCAGTCGTTGGGGGTGGCCTCGGGGGAGCTGGTGGGTAAATCGGTGTTCGAGCTCTACGCCGACCACCCGACCATTCCCGGCTTCATCCGCCGCGGGCTCGCGGGCGAGAGCCTGGCCTACACCGTTCAGGTGGGCGAGGCGGTGCTGGAGAGCTGGATCGGCCCGCTACGGAACACCGCTGGCGAGCTCGACGGCATCATCGGCGTGAGCACGGATGTGAGCGAGCGCCACCGGGCGCAGGCGAAGGTGGTGCAAGCCGATCGGTTGGTGGCGATGGGGACGTTGGCGGCGAGCGTGGCGCACGAAATCAACAACCCGCTCGCGTACGTCATCGAGAGTCTGCGCCTCCTCGACGAGGAGTTGGCTTCTCTCTCCGCCGAGCCGGAGGCGGCTGGTGCACGCCAGCGTCTGGAGCACGTGCGCCGGTGGCTTCCCGCCACGCGCGAAGGGCTCGATCGGGTGCGCGTCATCACGCGCGACTTGCAGACCTTCTCTCGCACACCCGACGAGCAGAGCGCGCCGGTGGACGTGCGGCGGGCCTTGGAATCGGCGCTGCAGTTGGTGGGCAAGACGCTGCGCGAACGGGCCCAGTTGGTGCTCGAGGTCGACGAGTTGCCCCCGGTGTGGGCGAATGAGGCGCGGCTGGTGCAGGTGTTCACCAACCTCTTGCTCAACGCCGCGCAGGCCGTGGAGGGCGACGCGTCGGCGCAGGAGGTGCGGGTGAGCGCGCGGGTCGAGGGCGCGCAGGTGTCGGTGGAGATCTCCGACAGCGGGCCAGGGATTCCGGAGCAGATCCGCGGCCGCATCTTCGAGCCCTTCGTCACCACCAAGCCGGTAGGTGAGGGCACCGGCTTGGGGCTGTTCGTCTGCCGCAACCTCATCGAAGCGATGGGCGGCACCATCGATGCGGAGAATCGGCCGCAAGGGGGAGCGTTCTTTCGCGTGCGGCTTCCGGCGCGAAGCTTCGCCGCCGTCGAGATGCCCGCGCCTGCTGCGGCGGCGGCAGCGCGCATTCTGATCATCGACGACAACATGACGTTGGGGCGGGTGCTGGCTGACTCGCTGCGCCGCGATGGTCACCAGACCGAGGTCGTGCTCTCGGGTAGCGAGGCCCTCGAGGTGCTCTCCTCGGACCAACAATTCGACCTCGTTTTCTGCGACCTGATGATGAAGGACCTCTCCGGTATGGATGTGTACGAGGCGCTGCGGGCGCGCCGGCCCGGCCGTGAAAGGGAGCTGATTTTCATGACCGGGGGGGCCTTCACCGAGCGCGCGCGCAACTTCTTGGCTCGCGTTCCCAACGAGCGGCTGGAGAAGCCCTTCGACATTCGCCAAGAGGTGGCGCGCCGGCTGCGCTGAAATCCGTCACCTAAAGGCTGCCCGCGCCGCGCGCAGGTTGGCGCACATCCCCGTACTGGTGTGGCGCACAGCAATATTGATGGCGTTCGTGTGCTGGCGCTACAGTTGCGCTTCCGCTCCCGGAGGTAATTTACATGCGCGGTCTCTTTGCTGGTCGCAGCTTGGGTGTGTCGTGTGCGGTTGCGGCGGTTCTTCTCACTGCGCAGGCGAACGCCCAGTGGACCAACACGGGAGGCGGCGACCATGGAGGTCAGGACTGGACGCCGAACAACGGCGACGTCATCGCCGGGACGCACTTCAAC
>JBMORE010000192.1:0-4921 GCA_049322255.1 Myxococcota bacterium
TAGCTGATGACCGTGCCGCCCTTGCTGGTGCACGACTCGGCGGAGGGCTCGGTGATCCAGCCTTGTCCTTTGCACTCGTTCAGCCCCTGGCAGCTGTTGCCGTCCTTGCTGGCGCACTCGGAGGTGCCCTTGCACTCATTGATGCCTTGGCACTTCACTTCCTGGCCGAGCTGGCCGACGGTCGACTCCTTTGCTCCTCCCGAAACGCCGCACCCGGTGATGAGGGCTGTGGCGACGGCGGCGGCGAGGGACACTCCAAACGGGCTCTTCATGACAGTCTCCTGGTGAAGGGTTGAACAGCGTGGAATACGCGCGCGCACCGGAGGCGGTTACACCGCCAGGCGCTCCACCCAGCCTTCTTTCAGCCAGGCGGCGAAGGCGGCGACCGCGGCGGCTTGCGGATCCGGCTCGGCGGCAAAAGCCTCGAACACTTCTCCCATCGTCAAACCGGCCAGCGCGCGCGCCAGCGCCACGACGAACGCACCCTGCACGGTCGCGTGCAGCACCTGGTGCTCCCGCCTCCAAACGACCACCGTCTTGACGTCGCCGCGCAGCGCTCTCCAGGGCACCCCCTGGTTGGGGGCCTGCCACCGCCCGCACGTTCCGCAAGACAGCTCGAGCAGGAACAGAGCGGGGATGAACTGCGCCCGGCAGCGTGGAAACGACTCGGCGTCGATTTCGCTGGTCATCAACAAAGAAACCGGGTTCGGCGCGAGGAAGGCCTCGGTCCGTGCTTGCTCCAGGCGCGCGAGGTCCGCCACCTCGCCGCAGCCGGAAGATTCGAGAAACTCGGGAAGCTTCTTTCCCCGGAGCTCGAGCAGCGGGCTTTCCGACGGACAGGCGCCGATGAACGCCCGACACACCGAAGGGAACTTCGAGGAGAGCGCCGCCGCCGTCTTGGGAAACGCCTCTTGGAGCGCCTCCAATTGCCGGACGACGAACATCCGCCGGTAGATTTCCAACCGTGCCCGGCCCGTGAGCGCTCCCTGGCTCACCAGCCATCGGTCTGCCTCGCCCGCGACGCCCTCGTCGTACATCGACGCCGTGAACCAACGCTGGGCCGCTTCCATCTTCACGCCGCGCGCTCCGCGAGCTGGGCGTGGATGACTGCCGCTGCCCTTTCGCTCTCCGCCCGGACCACCTCCAGCGGGGGAACGGCTCCGTCCCATTCCACGATGGTGGGCCGCGGCCCGAAGCGCCGAAGGCAGTGCGCGAACAGCGCGAGCACCTCGTCAGCGACGGAGCCTTCGTGCGAATCGAGCAGGTACGTGCCCATGTTTTGGTGGCCCGCCAAGTGGTACTGGACGACGTGGTGCGGCCGCAGGGCGTCGACGAGCGCGAACGGCGAAAAACCATGGTTGTGCGCCGAGACGACGACGTTGTTGACGTCGAGGAGCAGGCCGCAGCCAGTCCTTTGGCACAGCTCGGCGAGGAACTCTCCCTCGGACATTTCGTCGGCCTGAAAGCGCGCGTAGCTGGACACGTTCTCGATGGCGAAGCGCCCGCGCAGCAGCGTCTGCACGTGCTCGATTCGCCGAGCGACGTGCGCGAGCGCCTCTTCGGTGAGAGGCATCGGCCACAGGTCGTGGCCATAGTGCCCGTCGACTTTTCCGAAGCACAGGTGATCGGACACCACGGCTGCGTCGAGCGCCGCCGCCAGGCTGCGGAGCCTTCCGATGAAGGCCTCGTCCAGCGGGTCGATGCCACCGATGGACAAGGACACTCCGTGCAAACAGAGGGAGCTGTCTTGGCGCACCCGCTCGAGGACCGCCGACGGGCGCCCTCCCCGGCCGATGACGTTCTCGGTGAGGACTTCGATCCACGGAACGCCCGCTCCCCCCGATAAGAGCGCGGCGTAGTGGCCTGCGCGAAGCCCGAAGCCATGGTAGCCACCGCTTCCCATCTGTCGCTCTCCTTTGGCCTTTGGCGAGACTTACGAAGCGCTGGCAGCGGCGGTTACATGGCGCCGTCTTGATTTTCTTCCCCCTTTTTTGACAACTTCTAGGGGCCTCTCGCGAAAATTGAGAATGTAAGACTCGCTGTCCGGAGGAAGCTTCATGTCCGTCAAGTCTGTGTTTCCGGGTGGTTTACCTTCCCCTACCCGCATGCCTTGGCAGCGCGACGCCGGCGCGGAAGGGGCCCTCAATCTCCTCTACGCCCGCAACCGTGGCCCGGGCTCCATCTCCGGGCAGGAGATGCTCCAAGCCATCTTGCAGGGGACCGCAGACCTCGACGGTCAGGCGGCGGGCAGCGAATTCGAAACGTTCAAGAGCTTCGTCAACTGGGACGGCTCGCGCAGCGGCGAGCAGTTGCTCTCCCCCGAAGCCAAACAGGTTTTCTCCATCTACGCGAAGTACGCCGAGGCGGCCCGCGCTCGCGGCGAGAGTGGGATTTCCCCTGGCGACTTTCAGCGCATGACCACCGAGATGCAGGCGGCGGCTCCCGCTCTGAGCTTTCCGACGGGGCCCAATGGTCCTGGACCCACCGGGCCATTCATTCCCAACTTCCCTGGCAGCTTCGGCTACGACCCCCGTGGGCCGTTCATGCCACCCATGGGAGGTGACGCCGGTGCCCTGGCCGCGCTCAACCAATTGGCCCGTCAGAACACCTTGCCCGGCTCCGTCTCCGGCCAAGAGATGACGGAGACGATTCTCAAGGCTACCCGCGACCTCGATGGGCAAGCTGCGGGCGCCGAGTACGAAGACATCAAGCGCTTTGCCGTTCACAACTGGCACCTCTTGTCCCCGGAGGCCAAAGAGGCGTTCTCGGTGTACCAGCAGGCGGCCGAGGCGGCGCGCGCCAGAGGGACGACCAGCATCGATGTCCGTAGCTACCGCAAGATGGCCAAAGACATGCGGGCGGTCTCGACGCCGAAGTACCAAGACGCTGGCGCGGGAGCGGCCCTGCGCCAGCTGGCGGCGAAGAACAAGCGGGCCGGGTCCATCTCCGGCAAAGAGCTGGCCGATGCCATCGTCAAGGCGACCAAGGACAGAGACGGCCAGGCGGCGGGCCGCGAGCTCGCGGACATCAAGAAGTTCGCCGCCGAGAACAGCCACCTGCTCTCTCCCGCGGCCAAGCGGGTGCTCGCGGCCTACGAAAAGCACGCCCAGGTCGCGTTGGCCAAGGGGCAGACGGGAATCCCCTTGCGCGACTACCAGCGCATGGTGCGGGAGATGATGCGCGCCTCGGGCCCGGCGGTGGCGCGCCGGGGCTAAAAGCCTTTAGACGTGGAAGAAGTACTCCACCACGAACTGTCCGAAGGCTTCCTGCAGCGTCAGCTGGCCGCCAATTTTCACCGCCGCCGCCGCCACTCGAACCTCGGCGGCCCCGGTGGCTCCTGGGTTCAACACCCCCAAAAGACTCACGCGAACGTCCTTGGGCATCACCAGCACCGGCTGGCCCTTGGCCGCCGCCCTCAGCGCGGACTCGAGGTCGGTCCGAAACCAGCCACGCATCGGGCCTTCGGTGCGAAGCCAGTCGCACGTTTGGCTCAAGGTCATCTCCCGGGGGCCGGCGAAGTGCGGGACCTCGACGTTCATCGCGCGGGTGACGTCCCACACGAAGATGTGCCCGCGCGGCTTGCTCCCATCGGGCTGGTAACGCGGGTTGTGCCCCACGGCGAACTGGTGAATCACCTGCTGGTAGAGGGCGGAGGAGCGGCGGCCCTCCCGGCTTTGCACCGGGGCGCTGACGGCCTTCCACACATCGCGGGAGGTCAGCTCCTTGGCGGGAGTGACGCCGTCGTAGGCCTCCTCCACCGCGGTGGGCTCGTCGTCGTCCTCGTCGAAGGGAAGGAGCGTCGCTCCCGAGCCTCCGAGCAGCGAGTCCATCTCGGTGCGCTCGTCGTCGTCTTCGAACGCGGAGCGCTGGAGCTTCTTCTGGTGCTGGGCGGCGGGAACGATGGGCGGGGCCGCCACGGGGTTCCTTGGGCTTCTGGGAGGAGGCTTGAAGGCGTTCTTCACCGGGGCGGAGCCGGACCGGCTCACCCCCGAGCGGGTGGTGGCGCCGGAAACCGAGTCCTCGAATTCGGAAGAGAAGTCGCCCGGCCGCCGCGGCGGCGGACCTTTTCCTCCCGAGCCTTGTTGGGCCATTGAGGGAGATTCTAGTCTCAGCGGCGCTTGAACGCAGCGCCGGCGCGAGGGTGGTCGACGCATACACGCCGTTCAACCTGCCGCGCACCATGCGAGTGCAGGGCGTTTCGGCCGGCTTCGAGTACGACGCATTTGGAACGCGTGTGAGGAAGTCCTCGGGCACCGACGAGACGGTGTACGTCGGAGGCCTGTACGAAAGGCGCATGGCATCTCTTGTGAGGACGCACGTCTACAGCGTCCAAGTCGATGGGAGAACCGTGGCGGAGGTGCGGAGGACGAGCGCGCCATCTGGAGGCGTCGCTTCATCGACGCTGTACCTGCATCACGACAGGCTGGGCAGCGTCGATGTCGTGACGAATGAGGCCGGAGCGGTGGTGCAGAGGTTCAAGTATGGGCCGTTTGGGGAAAGGAGAAACCCGAACGCAGTCGGTGAGCTGTCTGGGGCGTTCTCTCCCGCCACGCGGAAGGGTTACACCGGCCATGAGATGGACGATGAGCTGCGGCTCATCAACATGCGGGGGAGGATGTACGACGCCGGCATCGCGCGCTTTTGACGCCGGACCCGGTGGTGGGCAACCCGCTGTCGGGGCAGAGCTTCAACGCATACAGCTACGTCTACAACAGCCCACTTCGGTACGTGGACCCGAGCGGGGAAGAGCCGATAACAATCATCGCCCTCATCTTCGTCGGAGCGCCGGCGGCGGTTAGGGCTTGAGTTGGAATTACGCGATCGGCTGAGGGCATAGTTTGTAATTCCACTCGCCGTGGAAGTCGCTTCGCTCGATCTTCAGGTTGTCCATGACGAAGTCAGGCACTGCTTCTCCGAGCTT
>JBMORE010000193.1:0-4826 GCA_049322255.1 Myxococcota bacterium
GCGAGCCACCCGCGCCGCGTCGGTCAACAGGAGGAGGGTCGGTCATCGGGAGGAGGGGGTCCTCCTTTCGACCGAGGTTGGCTGACTGGGCGAGGAGCGAGAGCCCCGGGCTTGCTCCCACCCGGACCGCCGCCTTATGTTTTAGGTAAGGAGTTAATGTAAGGAGAGATGAAATGACGGCCACGGTGACGTCGAAGGGTCAAGTCACGCTCCCGGCGGAGGCTCGGCGGAGGCTCGGGATTCGAGCAGGCAGCAAGCTCGAGTTCATCGTGCGCGGCAACGACCGGCTGGAGATTGTCTGTGTCGGAGGTTCGGTGCGTGAGCTCAAGGGAGCGCTTCGGAAGCCGAAGCGAAAGTTGTCTCTCGCTGAAATGGACGAGGTGATCGCGAAGGCGCAGAGATGATCGGCCTGGATACCAACGTTCTGGTCCGGTACGTCGTGCGTGACGACGGGCGCCAGGCCGCCGCTGCCACGCGGCTCATCGAGTCCAGGTGCACCGCGGACGAGCCGGGCGTGGTGACGCTGCTCGTGATGTGCGAGCTGGTGTGGGTGCTGGCGCGCGGCTACGGGTACGAGCGCGCGGAAATCAGCGGGCTGATACGGCGCATTCTTTCCGCGGAGGACCTGCACGTCGAGCGCTCTGAGTTGGCCTGGCGCGCGTTGAATCTCTACGAAGAGGGCAAGGCGGACTTCGCCGATTACGTCATCGGCTTTTGCAACCAGGAGGAGAAAGCGGTCGCGACCTACACGTTCGATCGCCGGACGAGAGGGTGCGAGTTGTTCCGGCTGCTGAGCACCTAAGACAGTGCCTCACTGCGCCTGTTCGAGGTGGGCGACCAAGTGCGCCAGCTCCTCGTAGACCAAGCGAAAATTTCCCCGGGCGCCGAGCAGCCGCAGGTTCTGCGACAACCCTCCGGTGGAACGGAAGAACATCACCGCCTCGGCGGGCGGCCGTATTTTGAGGAACTGGGTGGCGTGCTTGCGAAAGAGGCGCTTGGCCTCCCACACCGTGTCGTCGGTGGCGTAGTCGTAGTCTTCGCTGCGCAAAGGCTTACCGGCGATGTGAAAGAACTGCCCCAGCAGCGCGCGCGCCTCTTCGTCGGGCAAGTCGATGGAGACCCCGATGGCCCGCGACAGCTCGAGGTAATCGAGCGATTCCTGGCGAAGGGCCTGGGTGAACATGCGGCGGTTCACCTGCACGAAGGTGGGAGAGAAGCGCTTCACCGAGCCGAAGTCGAGCAGCCCCAGCCGCCCGTCGGGCATGACGATGAAGTTGCCAGGGTGCGGATCGGCGTGGATTTCTCCCGCGAGGAGGAAGGGCCCGTAGATGGAGCGGATGAGCAGCCGCGACACGCGAAAGCGCTCGGGCAGCGAAGGCCCGGCGGCGGCGAAGTCGCGCAAGGTGTGCCCGTCAATCAGCTCCAGGGTGAGCACTCGCTGGGAGGTGCGCTCCTCGATGACCGCGGGGACCTTCAAGTCGGAGAGCGGCGCGGCGGCGTGCGCGAAGGCCTGGGCCAGCGCTGCCTCTCGGCGATAGTCGATTTCCAACACCATCTCGTTGCGCAGCTCGTTGAAGTACGCGCGCCCGTCGAGCACCCGGGTGGTCTTGGAGAGGGTGCCGACGAGCAGGCCCAGGTTGTCGAGGTCGGAGGTGAGCGCCTCGCCGATGCCCGGGTACTGCACCTTCACCGCCACTTTCCGGCCGTCTTCCATCGTCGCCCGGTGCACCTGCCCCAAGCTGGCGGCGGCCATCGGCGACTCGTCGAAGGTGGCAAAGAGTCTCTCCGGCGGCGCGCCCAGCTCGGCCTCCACCACCTCGCGTACCCGCGCGTAAGGCATCGACGGGGCCTGGTTCTGCAAGCGCGCCAGCACCGCCCGCACCTCGGGGGTGAGCAACTGCGAGTCCATGCTCGCCAGCTGGCCGAGTTTCATCGCGGCGCCTTTCAAGTCTCCCAAGGTGGCGACCAGCTTCTCCGCGGTGGACTTGGAGAGCATCTCTGGGTCGCCGCCCGCCAGCCGCCGGACCCCCTTGGCGAGCACGTCGGTGCCCACCCGAGCGGAGAGGGCGGCCAGCTTGCGAAAGCGCAAGAAGCGGCCCTTGGGTGGTAGCTTGTCGTCTTCGGCCATGCGCGCGCGGAACCTAGATGAGCGGGGCGAAGAAGTCGCACTTGTCTTCAATTTCTCGATGGCTTGGCTCTTCGCCGCCGTCTGCGTGCTCGGAGTCTCGCTGCCAGCGTTGGCGCAGAAGCCCGTCGCGCCCGTTTCCGAGCCGCCGCCCCCGCCTTTGGTGGAGGCTCCGCCCGCGCCGCCCGAGAAGGGAGTGCAGCGGGGGTGGTCGTTCACAGGTGCCGCGGGGGTAGGGTTTCAGCTCTTGCCCGGCGACCAGGAATCCAGCGTGGGCTTGGCGCTGGAGGGAATCGGCGCCTACCGCTTCAACGAGTGGGTGAGCCTGCGCCTGCGCTTGGGCTGGGGGCTGACGCATTGGGAAAGGGCGCTGCACACCATCGCGGCCGGCAACGCGGTGGGCCAATGGACGGCAGGAGCGTACGTGAGCGTCACCGAGTGGCTGACCACCGGCGATCCCGCCTGGTTTCTCTTCAAGCTGATGGCTTCGATGTTCGCTTACACGGGGCTGATGCTCGGCTTCGTCGTCGCCGGCGTGCTCTACCTCATCACCCCGCTCGTCCCCACCAGCTTCGTGGAGATGGGGCTGGCCCCCGCCGCGCACTGGGTCATCGGAGAGCTCGACCTCTACCTGGAGGGCGGGGTGGGCACGATGTTCTACGTTGACCGGGTGCGAAACGAGATCAGCCCTGGCTGGGGGCCGCTGGTCGGAGCGGGGCTGAACCTGGGCCGCTTCGGAGCCGGGCTGCATGTGCTGTGGTCTCCGCCGACGCTCAACCAGACGCGCACCGGGCACGTCTACGCCGGCGGCGCCACGGTGAAGCTGGGGTTCTGAACTGGTCGGCGTGGAATGGTCGTACGGCGTCGCTGGCCCCTGACGCTGGAATGCCAGTTACCTTTTCGCGCGTGGGCGGGGCCGGCCGAACAGAAACCGGTAAATCATCGAAGGAATGCAGACATCGGTGGTGCTCACGAGCACGGCGACGGCGGTGAGGGCGGTACCCAGCGCATCACCGAGCACGAGGTGCCCGGCCCAGAACGCCCAAGCGGTGAAGCGTGCGTGAGGTCAAGTTGCTTTCCATGATGTTCCTTTCCCGGTGTCGATGCGCCAACTTCAGACCTGCCAATCGGAGACGACTTGCTCCGCGCCGCGACCCCCGGAACCTTTCTTGGCGTGCCTGGGAAGAGGCCGCGCGGTATTCTGCCCGCTCTCACGGACGAGCCATGTCAGACCAAATCATTCTCGGAACGCGAAAGGGCGCCTTGATTCTCGACCGGAAGGGTGGGCGCTGGGCTCCAAGGCCCATCGCACATCCCGGTATGTCCATCAGCTACGCGGCGCGGGACCCAAGAGACGGAACGCTCTGGGTGGCGATGGACCACGCGCATTGGGGCCCCAAGCTTTCCCGTTCGAAGGACGACGGCGCCACCTGGGAGAACTTGACGCAGCTTGCGTACCCCAAGGGCGCTCGCTTCATCGAGCAGCACCTGCCCAGCCCTGACGAGCTTCCATCCGCCGATCGGCCCAACACGTACAAGGACGCCACGTTGCTCAAGGTGTGGGTGCTGGCCTTTGGGGGAAAGGATCAACCGGGAACGATTCACGCGGGCACCCTTCCGGGCGGCTTGTTCACCAGCCGCGACGGAGGCGACACCTGGGAGCTGAACCGGCCCTTGTGGAACCACGAAAGCAGGGGCGGAGACCTCTTCGTGGGCGAGGCGACCAGCCGCAACCAATGGTGGGGCACGCCGGCGGCCATCGCCTACGGAGAATTCGTACCGGGCATTCACTCCATCGTGGTTGACCCGCGCGACCCCAACCACCTCCTCGTGGCCGTGTCGTGCGCGGGGGTGTTGGAGACGAGGGATGGGGGAAAGACCTGGGCGGGCAGAAACCGCGGCATGCTCAACGATTACCTGCCCAACCCCGAAGCCGAGTGGGGCCACGACCCGCACTTCGTCACCCAATGCCCGGGCGACCCCGACCGCCTCTGGCAGCAGAACCACAGCGGGGTCTTCACCAGCGACGACGGAGCGCGGACGTGGAAACGGGTGAGTCGCACGGAGATGGCCGTCCATTTCGGCTTTGCCATCGCTGCCGACGACCGTCAGGGGCAAACCGCATGGGTGGTCCCCGCCAAGGGCGACAACGAACGCATGAGCGTGGACGGTGGGTTGTTCGTGGCCCGCACCTCCGACGGGGGAAACAGCTGGAAGACGTTTCGCGAAGGGCTTCCCCAAGCGCACGCCTATGACGTCGTCTATCGCCACGCGCTCGATGCGCGCGAAGGCCGAGTGTGCTTTGGCAGCACCACCGGAAACGTCTACGTGTCGGAGGACAAGGGCGAAACGTGGCGCTGCGTGGGAAACAACTTTCCCCCGATTCATTCGGTTCGTTTCGCCTAACGCCTCCGCCGGAGATGCGAGCTTGCCCCACGTCACCTTCACCAGGCACCTACAGCGCTTCTTTCCAACGCTCGCTGAATGCCAGGTGGAGGGTGGGACGCTGCGAGAAGTCCTCGACGCGCTGGAAACCCGCTACCCCGGGCTGGCCTCGTACATCGTGGATGAAACGGGCGGTTTGCGCCGGCACGTGAATGTCTTCATCGGCGAGGAGCCAATTCACGACCGTGCTCATCTGAGTGACAGGGTCTCGCCCACCGACCGAATCTTCTTCTTGCAGGCGCTTTCTGGAGGCTAA
>JBMORE010000194.1:0-40079 GCA_049322255.1 Myxococcota bacterium
CCGAATCCGCCCCGGGGCGGATGACTCCTCGCGCCCATCGGCGCACGCGCCACCGCCATCTACTGCCATCAGCCAACAGCAACTGCTGTAACGGCGTTCGTCCGAGCCCAGCGGGCCGCACGTGCGGCTCGTGGCAGGCGGCGGCCTGCTCGTGCTCGCGATTCTGCTGTCCACGGCAGGAGCGATCCTCGGGAGCGGCGTACCGAGCCCCGTGCCAGCCTCAGACCCGTGAGGGGGCGAGGAGGCGAGCTCGGGCGCCCGGGGCGAGAGGTCGTCCTTTACTGACTTGCTGTTGCTTGGCCCCCGAGCGGTAGACTTCAGCCGTCTCCGTGAACGGTACACCTCGTCTCTCAGAATGTGAGTCGCTCGGACTGATCGGGCCTCGACAGGCTCGGCCTGAACGGTTCCGCTCGCCCCAAGTGCCGTCGAGGGGCCGAGGCTCATTTCGAGAGAGCCCCGCTGTAGCCCTCATCCTCGCGCTCGTGGTGGCCGCGGGCTGCACTCCGCCTCCGTGCCGGTCTGGGGTGTTGCCGCCGGTCACCGCTGACGCCGGCCAAGTGGTGCTCGATGCGCCCACCCTCACCGTCGTCACTCCAATTTCCACCTCGGGCTGTGGACAGCGGCCAGAGACGGTGGGCATCCAGGTATTCGACCCTCTCAACCAGAACGCTCCCGCCACGGCCCGCGTGCTGCCGGGGAACAACCCTCCCTTCGCGGCGGAGGTGAGCTTCGAGTCGCGCGGCCCGGGCTGGTACCACCTGGCCTTGCGCCTCGAAGACGGCTCGCTCTTTCAGGACGACGTCCTGGTGGTGGCCCAGGCACCCGACGCCTCCGTCTTCCTCTCCAGCTCCTGCGAGGTGCTGCAACGGACCTCCACCGGGGCGTTGGCGTGTGACCGCACCCTGGAGCGGCAGGACGGGGGAAACAGCCTGCTGAGCTCCATTCCGGTGGTGGCAGGCGATGTGCTGTGGACGGTGTCCTTCGCGAAGCTGCAACGGTACGTGGATGACGGCCAGCAGTTGGTGGAAACGAGCGACGGCGGAGTGACCGCTTTCGCAGGTGCCCTCGAGCAGGCGGTGGCGACCTCCGACGACTTCGCGCACGTCGCGCATGCGAGCAACACCGGCCGGGTGGAGCGCTTCGTCTTCTCCAATGCACGGCTCTCCCCTCAGGGGGCCGCGTTGATGAGTTTCCCCGTGGGAGGAGCGGAGCAATTGTTCGCCCTACGCCGGGGCGACCACTTGTTCGTGGCGGTGAAGACTGAGGAGCCAAGCGACGCCGGGTTCGGAGCGGTGGTGCTGAAAACGCGGAACAGAGTTTGTCCGTTCCTCCTTGGTGACGCCGGAATAAGCCTCACCGCCAACGACTGCCAGTCCTTGGCGGGAGAGCCCGCCGGCGTCGATGAAGCCGGGCTGTGGGTGTTGGAGGAGCAGACTTTGCGCATCTACGACCGACGGCCAGGCACCCCCGAGCTGGGCACGGTGGCCTCCACCAACCTGCCGCCGCGTACCGCCCTGCTGCCTCGAATACCGCGCAACGAGCTGGCCTCCTTCGTCGTGCTCGCCGCGCCCCGCCCGCGCTTCCTTCTCCCAGGTAGCCCCCAGCGCTGGGTGGTGCCCCGCTTGGTGGGGAAGGAGATTGTCTTCACCGCCTATCCCGTTCCGCCCCAGTTCTCTTTCGGCGGTGCTTCGGGCGACCTGGTGTGGATGAAGGGGCCCTTGGTCACCTGGGGGTATGTGCTGTGAGACCGCAGCTGGCGGCGCTGTGTCTTTTTCTGCCGATGGTCGCCGCGGGCCAGGCCTTCACCCCGGACAAGAAGCTGCTCCTCTCCGAGGGTGTCTTACGCGGCAGTCCCCGCTTGATGGGCATCGCCGGGGCCTTCGTGGGAGTGGCCGAGGGCGCGGAAGGCATCACCCGCAACCCGGCGGCGGCGGTGAGCAAAGACGCGCACTTCGAGAACGACTTCAACGTCGACTTCGGCGCCGCGCTCCACTTCTTGCCCCCTTGGGCGGTGCAGGACCAGGACTGGGACTTGGACGGGCGCCCCGACCAGGTGGAGGCGCAGGGCGGCCCGGTGTTCAACTTCCTGGGGACGCAGGTGCTCTACTTGGCGGCCTCGCTGCAATACAAGAACGTCGCCCTCGGGCTGGGAGTCGACTTCCAGAACTTCCTCGCCAAGACGACCCGCGAAGGCGACCCCTTCGAGAGTTACTTCAACCTGAACCTGGCTCACGCCTTCGGAGCGTTGGCCTTCTCCCTGTGGGAGGACCAGATTCTTCTGGGCATCGGCGCCGAGAGCACCCACGCCTTCTTCATCTACAGCGAGCAGCCGCCCACCCAGAGCCTGCCCAGCCCGAAGGACTCGTTGGGCTACAACGGGTGGGGCATCCAGTTTGGCGGGCTGTGGCGCCCCAAGAACGAGGACTACCGGGTGGGCTTCTCCTTCCGCCCGGCGGCGGTGGGTTTGCCGACGTCGCAGCGCACGGACATCGCCGGCTACGTGCCCTTCTCCGCCATCGTCGCCCCGGCGCGGGTGTCGCTGGGAGCCAGCTGGGCGCTCGGCTCTTCCGGGCGGCACTACAACATCATCGGCCCCGAGGGCTGGGCGGAGCTGGAGGAGAAGACTCCCGAGGGCGCGCCCACCTACTCGGCGGCGATGACCCGCTGGCTCCTCACCACCCAGCTCGACGTGTACTTTCCGGTGAAGAACGCGACCTACGCGGGTGCCTTCCTCGAGCAGGCGCGGGGGGCTCCGGCGCTGGCAGCGGGAGAGGTGGTGTCCTTCGTCCCCCGCGCGGCGGTGGAGAAAGAGGCCGTGGAAGACCGCTTGCGCTTGCGCTTGGGCGGGTACATTGAGCCTCGGCAGGTGGACACGCCCCACGCCAACTGGGTGCGCCCGCACGTCACCTTCGGCTTCGAGCTCTACCTCTTCAAGCTCGGCCCCCAGCGCATCAGCTTCGGTCTCTCCTTCGACCTCGCCCGCCAGTACCAGAACCTCTCGGTGGCCTTCCTCGTCTGGAAATGACATGGCGTACGACCGCACCCTGCTCTCCGAAGAAGAAGTCGCCGCCTTCCTCGCCGCCCATCCCTTCTGGCGCCGTGAGGGCCAGGAGCTTTGTCGCACCTATGAATTCCCCTCCTTCCCCGAAGGAGTGGCTTTCGTGCAGCGGGTGGCGGAAGTCGCCGAGCGGCACGACCATCACCCGGACATCGAGGTGCGCTACCGGAAGGTGACTTTGCGTCTTTGCACCCACGACGCTGGCGGGCTCACCTTTCGCGACCCACAAGTCGCTGACGAATGCGACCGGGCTTTCGGGAAGGGCGGATGAGAACGCTCATCCTGGCGGCGCTGGTTTGGCCAGCGCTGGCGGCGGCGCAGGAGCTTCGGCCCGAGCGTCTCTACTTGCCCTCGGGGGTGCTGCTCGGCTCCACCCGGGTGGTGGCGTTGGGAGGCGCCTACGTCGGGGTGGCCGAAGGGGTGAGCGGTTTTGCCTCCAACTTGGCGGCGCTCGCCCACCGCGCCCCGCATCTGGAGCGCGACTGGGACGTGGGCTTCACCTTCTCCTGGCTCGACCTGCCTTTTGCCAGCCCGAAGAACCGCGACCTGGACAATGACGGCTTCGCCGACCAGGCGCTGGGCACCCGCCAGCTGCTCACCGGCATCCTCCTCCAGTACAAGCGCTTCGGCATCGGCTGGTACATGCGCTCCAGCAGCCTGGCGTATTGCGCGGTGTCCCTGTTCGATGGCAGCTGCCCCGGCAGCGAGTGGGTGAGCGTGGACGTGGCCAATACCGCGCTGGCGGCGGCGGTGGCGCTGGGACGCGACGACTTCATCGCCTCCCTGGGTTTGTACGGGGCGGAGGCCTCTTTCAGCCACCATCGAGAGAGCCGGAAGTACACCAACACCGGAGTGGAATTCGACGTCCTCTACCGCCCGCACGGCCTGAGCTACCGGCTGGGGGTGAGCGTGAAGCCGTTGGTGGTGGCGCCCTACCGGCCGCAAGCGGAAGGGGAGCAGCCGATGCTCGCCGGGCGGACGCTGCACGCGGCGGTGGTGTCGCCGGCGGTGCTTTCCTTGGGCGGCTCGCTCAAGCTGGGGGAGGGGCGGCAGCACTACAACCGCCTCTCCACCGCGGCGCGCCGCGACGTGCGCGATCGCTTCGGGGACAGCTGGGTCCCCCCGGAGGAAGAGCGCGACGTCCCCGACGGAGACTGGCTTGTGACCGGCCAGCTCGACCTCATCTCCGCGGTGGAGGGAGCGACCCCGCTGGCGAGCTTCACCGACCTCTCCATTGCGAGCGGGCAGGCGAGCGCTCCCCTCATCGGCAACACGACCTATTTGGTGCCCCGCTTGGGGGTGGAACACCACACGCTTCGCCAACGCCTGCGTACCCGGCTGGGAAGCTACGTCGAGCCCTCGCCGTACGCGCAGACCTTGCCGCGGCCGCACCTCACCGGGGGCGCCGAGTTGTTCGTCTGGGAGTATTGGGAGAAGTGGGCTCTCTCCACCTCGTTCGACTTCGCCACCCGCTACTACAACGTCGGTCTCTCGTTGGGGTTTTGGCGCTGACGGCCTTCACCCCGCGCGCAAAAACAGCTCCAGCTTGCGGTAGGCCTCTGCCAACGCCGGCAAGGAGGCGCTCTCGTATTGTTGGTGCGCCTGGGCGGTTTCGCCTGGGCCGAAGTTCACCGCGTCCACTCCGAAGGAGGCCAGCCGGGCCACGTCGGTCCACGCTTGCTTGGAGGTGGCGGGCAGCCCGGTGACCGCCAGGAGCTTTTGGAGCAGCGGGTTGTCGTCGCACACGCGCCCGCTGGGGGCCAAGTCGGTGAACTCCACCTCGGCCCGGCCGTTCACCCGCGCCCGCACCTCTTCCTGCGCCTCTTCCACCGACTTTCCCGGAGCAAAGCGGTAGTTCAAGTTGAGCTGGAAGCTCTCGGGCACGACGTTGCGCGCACGGCCTCCGGAGGCCTGGGTGACGCTCATCACCTCGTAGAAGGTGAAGCCGCCCACCCTCACCTCGCGGCGCGGAAGCGAGAAAAGCTCGGCCAAGAGCGGTCCCGCCTTGTGAATGGCATTCTCTCCCTGCCAGGGGCGCGCCGAGTGGGCGGCGGCTCCAAAGAAGCGCAAGGTGGCGTGCAAAGAGCCCACACAGCCCAACTGCACCACGTTGTCGGTGGGCTCCATGGCGATGGCGAAGCGAATGTCCCGCAGGGCCGGCGCCTGCTGAAACAGCGGCCCCAAGCCCGACTCGAGGTAGGGGCCCTCCTCGCGCTCGTAGAAGAGAAGGAGGAGGTTCACCTGAAGCTTGGGCAAGGGCAGGTCCTCGGCGAGAGCCATCATCACCGCCAGCGCGCCCTTCATGTCCGAGCTGCCCAGCCCGATGAGCCGGTCACCCTCGATGCGCGCAGGTTGCGTCCCCGGGTGGGGCGGTACCGTGTCCAGGTGGCCGATGAGGGCCACCGAGGGCCGGCTGTCACCCAGGTGCCCTACCACCAGAGAGTGCGAGTGGCGGAGCACGTCGACGGCGGCGAAGCGGCCCTTCGCCCAGGTCTCGATGTGGTCGGCGATGGCCTTTTCCTGGCCGATGGGGCTGTCCAGGCGGCACAGCTCGAGCGCACGCGCGGAAAGGCGAGAAACGAGGTCGGTCATCAGGCGAAAGGCACTCTACCAGCCGTCAGTGGAGCGGCATCACCTCCTGGCGTTTGGGGCTTGCGCTCGGTCGGGAGCGGCAGGCGCGGCACCAGGACTGCGGCCGCTCCTTGCCCTGGAGGCGGCGGGTGCCGAACTCGGTGTCCAGGTGGCCGTGGCGTCCGCAGCGGGGGCAGGTCGCGGTGGCACGGCGACGGTATTCGCTCTGTCTGCCGGCGCGGATGACGATGGCCAGCGCGGCGGCGAATCCGGGGAGTCTGCGCTCGTGCCGGCGGGGAGAGCCCAGCGGCAGCGACAACTGCATGCTCTCATCTTGGCTCGAGGTCATGGTTCCGTGTTTTACCAAGAGGGGGTGACACTGAACGCGCGTATCGTTAGGTGGGTTGCAAATAACTGCGCTTGCAGTGAGGGGCCGAAGCGGAGAAAGTCGGCGAAGAGGAGAGGGAACCTATGACTGCGATGCGAGCTGGTTGGTACGCTTTTGTCTGCGCCGCGCTGGTGGCTTGCGGGACTACCCCCAACAACGACCAGGACGCTGGCACCGGCCAGGACTCGGGAACGCAGCCTCAGGATGGGGGCGGGCAGGACGCAGGGCCCCTCACGGGTCAAGACGCGGGCCCTGCGGATGCCGGCTCTCAGGACGCGGGCGGAGTCGACGCTGGGCCCGGTCAGGATGCGGGAAATGGTCAGGACGCCGGGACCGCTTCGGATGCAGGGAGCGGTCAAGACGCAGGCGTTTCAGCGGCCTGCCAGACCTACTGCTCCTGCATGAGCACGAACTGCCCCAACCAGAGCCCCGCGGGAACCAACTGCCTGTCGGCCTGCGCGAGCCAGACCACTTGGAACCTGACCTGCCGCACCACTCACTGCACCAACGCGGCGGCTGATCCGACGACGCACTGCCCGCACGCCGGCGGCGTCGCTGTCTGCCAATAGGGTTGTCCTCGAGGGTTTTAGGAAATCCTCTTGGACAGGGCGCCCTCGAGCAGCGCCAAGAGCTCCTCTTTGGAGAAGCCCTTGAGCACCGCCTCGTCGGCGCCGAGGTCGAGCGCGCAGCGGGCCTTCTCGGGGTCGGATCCGGTGACGATGACGACCGGAATTCCGCGCGCGCGGGTGGCTTCGCGAACCTGAAGAAGCACGTCAAAGCCGTCCATTCCCGGCATCATCAGGTCGAGGAGGACGAGGTCGAGCGCTGCGAGGTGCTCGTTGATTGACTGAAGCGCCTGCGCGCCGTTGCTCGCTTCACGTACCTCGAAGCCCTGGCCTATCAACAGGTCGCAGAGCATTTGCCGTGAGAGCGCGTCGTCATCGGCCACCAGCGCGTGTTTGCCGGAGCGGGCCCGAATGGACGCGATGAGCTGATCGAGGCGCTCCTGAAGTTGGGGAGTGACGTCGACGAATTCGACGCCCATGCCCCGTGCGCCGGTCACCTGGTCGGTGCCGATCCAAGCGATGCGGGCGCGTACCTCCGCGGGCGTGGTGCTCTGGGGCAACCGGAGCCGCAGGAGCACTTGCGTGCCGACAGGAGGAGGACGGTCGGTCGCGACGAAGACACCGTGCCGGCTGACGTTGCGTGCGTACTCGGCGCGCGCGTTCCCCTCGAGGCTGACTTCGAAAACCGTGGGGTACCTGGGTTCGGCGCGGGGAAGGCCACCCTTGAGTTGCCTGAAGATGTCTTCCAGCGCGCGCCGCTCGGTGAGCCCTAAGTCGACGCGCAGCTGGCAGTAGTTGCCCCCCGCCCGCTGGACTTTTCCGCGGAGGAGGAGGGAGGGAAAGTCGGCGATGGTGAGCGAGATGGCGGTCGCCGTCCCCGCGCTGGGCACGCCGTCGATCCGGAGGTCGAGAAGGCGGGTGGTGGACAGGCGCCCGTATTGCGCGATGAAGGTCTCGGCGCTCAGCTGGACAGAAAGGGGTTCCATTTCACGTACCCAACGGCGCCCACAGTATACGCGGCCCCGAGAGGAGCAGGGCGCGTATGTCGGTGCGCCCCCAGAGCGCCTCGCTCGGCGAGAAGCGCGGTGATATGGGCAAAGCGCGTGGGCACCCTGGCGCAGAGGCGGCGGCCGCCGATGACGCGGCCACTCATCACCTTTGCGGTGTCGCTCGTCACTGCCGGTGGGCTGGCGATGGTGGTTTACCTCGCCGGCACGTCGATTCCCTTCCTCGCCACCTCTCCCACCACTGACCCACTCTTCGGAGAGCTCAACCAGTGTCTGCTCGATGCGCTGGGTGAGCCGCGGGTGGGGTTTGCGCTCTCGGCAGACGGGGGGCGGGCAGCGAGCTACGGCGGCTCGCGGATTTGCGTATGTGCGAAGACAGAGAGCGGGCGTGCCCAGCGCGTCTTCGAACGAGCCTTCCCCTCGGTGACCTCGGCGGCCTTCGACTTCTCCGGCACCCTGTGGCTTGCCACTCAGCGCCAACCCGATGCCGAGCCCGAGCTGTGGCGCCTGGCGCCCGCAGAACGGGGGCCCTCTCGCGTGGGCGACTTCGCTCCGGTGGCGCTCGCCGGGCACGCGCGCGGAGTGGCTGCGCTCGACGCCCAAGGACGACTGGTGTCTCTTGCCGCCGATGGCTCGGCCTTGGGTTATGCCGCCTTGCGTGCGGCTCCGGTGGGGGGCGTGCAGTTGGCCGTCAACGCCGATGGCAGCCTCCTTTCCGTGGTGGCGGGCACGGGGCTGTTCGTCTACCGCGCGGCCGACTTGGTTGCGCTCCTGGCCGAGGGCCCTTGCGACGTCGAGTACCTGTGGTGGCGCATCGAGCCCACGCGGGCGGTGGTGCAGTGTGGGCCCCAGGGAAGCTGGGCGCTCGAGCTGCGGGTGACCACCGGAGAGAAGGACGCTGCCACCCAGCGTGAACGCACCCGCTCGGCGCTGGCGCAGAAGTTGGGTGCTTACGTCCAGGCGTGCGATCTGCTCCCCTGCAGCGCCCCCCCGCCGTGAGTCGGGTTGAAAGGGCGCGCATGCCCTCCTATCCTTTCGCAGTGGCAGACGACATCGGCGATCGCGAACGCGGCGTCTTGCGGGCGGTGGTGCAAGAGTACATCGCCACCGGCGACCCAGTGGGCAGCTCGCAGCTGACGCGGCGGCCGGAGTTCGACGTCTCCTCGGCCACGGTGCGCAACGTGATGGCTGACTTGGAGGCGCTCGGTTACCTCGAGAAGCCGCACACCTCAGCGGGTCGGGTGCCGACCGATCGAGGCTACCGCTTCTATTGCGACACGCTCTTGCGGCTGAAAGAGCCGGCCCCCAAGGAGCGGGAGCTGATTCAAAAAGAGCTCGGCCTCTCCGCGGGGGTGGAGGAGAAGTTTCAGGAGACGAGCAAGCTGCTCCACTTTCTCACCAACCACGCGGGGGTGGTGCTCACCCCGCGGCCCTCGGCCATCATGCTCGAGCGGTTCGAGTTCGTCCGCCTGCGCGAGGACCGGGTGCTGGCCATCTTGGTGGGCAAGAACGGCCAGGTGCAGAACAAGCTGGTGCAGCTCGACTTCGCGGTGAGCGCCGACGAGCTGGTGAAGGCCTCCAACTACCTGAACGACCTGCTCACCCAGACCCCGCTGGAGAATTTGCGGGAGCGCATCCTGCTCGAGCTGGAGCAAGACCGGGCGCGCTTCGACGAGCTGTCGAAGAAGGCGCTCGTCCTGGGAGCGGCGGCCACCGACCACGTCAGCTCGGAGCGGGTGCTCATCGAGGGCACCGGTTCCTTCCTCGAGGCCAAAGAATTCGCCGACGTCGAAAAGATGCGTGCCCTCTTCCGCGCGCTCGACGAGAAGCACAAGCTGCTCGAGCTGCTCGACCGGGTGCAGCGCGCGCGGGAGATGCAGATTTTCATCGGCGCCGAGAGCGACTTCTCCGCCCAGCCCGACGTGGCGCTCATCGCCAGCCCCTACGGCACCGCCGACACGGTGTTGGGCACCGTGGGGGTCATCGGCCCCACCCGTATGAATTACCAGCGCATCATCCCCCTGGTGTCCTTCACCGCCCAGGTGCTCTCCCGCGAGTTGGAAGAGGACTGAAAGGAAGATCTTCGTGGACGCAGCTGCCCGTTCGTTCTCGCCGGCGTGGACAGTCCTCAGCGTCTTTCTTTTCCTCGCCGTGGAGTTGGTAATCGGCGTGTGGGTGGGCCCGATGGTGGTGGGCCGCTATGTCTCGCCGATGTTTCACCTTCAACTGCAGATGATCATGCACCTGGCCAGCTTCTATCTGGGCGGGGTGTTGGTGGGGTTGCTCTCGCCCGGCGTGCGACTCAAGGAGCCGGCGGTAGGTGCGGCCATCTCGGTGGTGGTGGTGTTTCTCTTTTCCTTCTTCATGCCCACCTGGTTCTACCTCGTCAGCCCAGGGAGGATGGCCATCGGGGCGCTCATCGCCATGGGGCTGGCGGTCGGTGGTGCGTACTCGGGCGAGCGGTTGATGGGCAACATCGACGCCAACGGCGAGGACGCTCGGCGGACGGCGCGCGGGCGGCTGCGTTCGCGACTGTGGAACGAGTCGAGCGGTCTGTTCATCCAGCGTGCCCCGCCGCCGGAGTCGAAGCTCTTTCGCGAATAAGGCGAGATATTCGAGGTGGCTTACTGCACCTCGAGCCTACCCGCGGTTCAACCGCACCGCGCGGAAGGCGCTGCTCAGTGGCAGGGCGAGCAGGATGAGCGCCAGAGGACCGCGGTCGCGCAAGGCAAGGGCCAGCCCACCGAAAACCACCAGGTCGAGGGCAAACCCGCCCCAGGCGAGCATGGGCTTGCGCACCTTCCACAAGACGGCGGCGTAGCCCACGTAGAAGAGCGCTCCGGCTGCCCCCAGCGCCCACTTCGTCGCCGGGCCCCAAGAGGGGAAAAACGCTCCCGAGAAACCGAGCAGCGCGGCCACCACCGCTCCGCGCACCAGCGCCGACACCGCCAGCCCGCGGTACAAAAAATCGCTCCCGGCAGACGCCCGCGCCACGCACTGCGGGCAGCGGCCTTGGGTGGCGCTCCCATCTCCCTTCACGCAGCGCAGGCAGACGTAACGCCCGCAAAGGGTGCACGTGCCGGTCACCACCTCGTCAGGGTGAAAAGGGCACGCGGCGGCCGGAGTCTCGCTCGCCATGCTTTAGCGCTTGGCTCCCAGAGGAAGCGCCACCTTCAAGGGCTCTCCTCCCATCGGTACGATGAGCGGCTGGTCGAGCTTCTCGTGCCGCACCTCGAGCTCGCTGGCGCCTTCGGGCACGTCGGCGATGGCGAAGCGCCCCTCCTGGTCGGTCACCGCGAAGTAGGCATGCGGCAGCACGTGAATGAGGGAGCGCATCCACGTATGGCCGGCGTCGCAGCGCACGTCGAGCACGCCCTCTTTCTTCGCGGTGGTCTTGCGCTTCAGGTTCTTGAGCGGGAAGGGGTAATTGAAGACGGTGGCCGTGCCCTGCATCGCCCGTGCGTTGTGCAGCACTGCGTCGCTGTTCCACAGCTCGATGGTCGAGCCCACCGGCACCGCCGCCACCCGGGGAAGGAAGCGGCACTTGAGCTGGTCGATGGCGACGAGGCCGGGCTTGGGCGGGGGAGGCTTGGACAGCCGCACCACCACCACCGCGTTGGCGACGCCTCCTTGCTCCCCGACGATGAGCGAGTCGTCGGGAATGGTTTCACCGCAGGCGTGGACGTCTTTGGTCACCGCCAGCGTCGAAGGCGCGGGACGGTCGCCTTTCAGCACCACCACCCCGCGCACCTCGGCGGCGAGCGCTTCGAGGGCGAACAAGCTCGTCAGCGCCCACAGGCGAATCATGTTTCGCCCAGCTTCTTTTTCCACTCCTCGGAGAGCTCCCGCTCGGGAATGGCGTTCTTCGCCGGTTTGAGCGACTGGAGGTAGGAGACCAGAGCGTCCAAGTCCTCGTCGGTCATCGTCGACCAGTGCGAGATGTAGAGAGACATGGGAGGCGCCATCTTCTTCCCGTCGAGCCGGGTGCCGGTGCGCATCGCCTGCTTGATTTGCTCGGCGGTGTAGTTGCCCAGGCCCGTCTCCTTGTCGGGGGTGAGGTTACGGATGGGGACCTTGCCCAACCCGGGCAGCTCCTCCACCCGTCCGCCCGCCATCCACAACGGGTCGTCCTCTTGGCGAGGCATGCCATCGGAGGTGGCGGCGTGGCACTCCCAGCAGTGCCCCAGGCGCATCACGTACTCGCCGTACTTCACCTGGTTCGACTTGTCAGGCGGCGGCACGTTGGTGGCCGGCAGGTGGTGCGCCACCCCGCGCCTGAGCAGAAAGCCGACGAAGCCCCCCATCTCCGACTTGCCCGACTTGGTCTTCACCTTGGGGATGGAGCGCAGGTAGGCGACGATGGAGCGCACGTCCTCGTCGGACATGTGTTGGTAGGAATTGAAGGGCATCATCGGGAAGAGGAGCCGCCCGTCCTTGCCGATGCCGTCGCGGATGGCGCGCATGATTTCGTCGTCCGTCCAGGTGCCTAAGCCCGTTTCCTCATCAGAGGTGAGGTTGGGCATGAAGAGGGTCGCTCCCATCTCGGGTACGGTGTCGCCGATGCCGCCCGCCAGGTACTTCTCGGTGCTCTCCCCGGAGTTGATGAAGGCGTGGAGGTTGTCGCCCCCTTCGCGCCCGCTGTGGCAGCCCCCGCAGGCGCCCACCGAATTGACCAAGTACTCGCCCCGCGCCAGCCGCTCGGCAGTGGCTTCTACTTTTTCGTCCGTGGTGGGGCGGATGTACTTCCCCGTGCAGGCCGCCAAGAGCAGCGCCGCGGCAACCAACTTCTTCGCGTTCAAGACTCCCTCCAGTCTCAAGGTGGAAGGAGCCCACTACAACGAAGGGCGAATGAAATCCACGACGGAGACGCGCCACCTCATCTGGCTGCGTGGGCGCGCCCGGGTTTGGCGCGCCGCGCGCGATGCGACGTGGTGAGCACCTCGGGGAAGGGACAGAACAGCTCGGTGGGTGCGTCGCTTGGGTCCCCCAGCGGGTCGCTCACGAGCTGCACCACGTCCGAGTCGACGGTGTCGATGCTCTCGGCGATGGGCGAAGGCGCCCTCGCCACCGGCGCGGCTTGCTGAGGCTGAAGCTCGTCGAGGGCCCGCAACACGCCGGCGTCCTCCGGGCAAGCCTCCAGCGCCAATCGCAGCGCCGCGCGGGCCCGTGGCAAGTGTCCGGCTTCGGCGAGTAGGTGCGCCGCCACTCGAAAAGAGGCCACCGCTTCATCGAGCTTGCCCAGGCGTTGGCACAACTCGGCGTGCCGCAACCGCAACGCGGGGTCTTTGCGCTCCACCCCGATGAGCTGCCGGTACAGCTCGGTGGCAGCGCCGACCTTCCCCTTGCTCAGCAGCTTGTGCGCCTTGTCTTTGAGCTCGCGGACGCTCAGGGTGGACCTCTTCGAAAGAAAGCCGATCCGCTGCAATCCCTTGTCCTGCGGGACGCTTCTTGTAGCCCGCTGACTTTGTTTGGTTTTTGGTGAACGCTCAGGTGGTTTTCTGACGGCCGGGCGATCGCTGGAGTGCGCATGTCCACACCAGTGGCGTTGGGCCATCGTTGCTCTGGTGGTGGCGACCGGCCTTCGTTCGGTGGTTGGATGCCGCCGGTGAATGAGCGGATGCAGGGTGCCGGAAACCGGCTGGTGTTCTTGGATTTGTCCCGGTGCGTGGCGCTGGGTCTCATGGTCTTCGCCCACGTCAGCGACGCGATGAGAGCGCCCCTGCTCTGGGAGCGCTTCGACCTCTTCCACCAGCATTTTCGCGGCATCACCGCGCCCATCTTCTTCGTGGTGAGCGGGTGGGCCTTCGCGGTGGCGACCTTCCCCCACCTCGAGGCCTATCAGCGCTGGGGGCCGGCGCTCCAGCACCGACTGACCCGCGTCGGGGTGCTCTTCTTTTGGGGTTATGCGCTCACCTTGCCGTGGTGGGCAGAAGGGTTTCCCTTGGCGCTGGCGGAGACGGCCATGCGGCCGTTTCTCGCCTTCGGGGTGTTGCAGTGCGTGGGGGGTGCGCTCCTGGTCGCCCACGTGTTGTTGTTCCTCGCATCCACCGTTCGACGGTACCTGGGGTGGGCGCTCGTTCTCTCCCTGGCGACGGTGGCGGTGGCGCCGTGGATGGAGGGGTGGGCACAGACGCTTCCCCTGCCTTTGCGCGGCGTCGTCTCCCCCTTGGGCACCAGCGGAGGTTTCCCCATCGCTCCTCATGCCGCCTATTTCTGGCTGGGGAGCGTGGCCGGCGGCTGGGCGTACACGCGTGGTTGGTCGGTGCGACGCATCGGGCTTTGGGCGGCGGTCGCGGGCCTGCTCGGCCTCGGGGTGGGGTCGGCTTTCGACCAGCCGATCCCGGCCAGCCCGGGCCTGTTCGTCTACCGGCTAGGAGTGGCGGCCTTGCTTTTGGCGCTGATGGCGCTGGCCAGTCAAAAGGTGAAGCGGCTTCCTGCGGGGCTGCGCATTCCCAGCGCCCACGCGCTCAGCTTCTACGTGGGGCACATGCTTCTCATTTGGGGGGTGCCGTTCGTGCCGGGGTTGGCGGCTCGCATCGGCTCCGCGCTCTCCCCGATGGAGTGCGCGTTGTGGACCGTGGCGTGCCTGGTGACGGTGTACGGTGTTCTATGGGGAGCGCGCCGTCTGCGCACCCGCCTGGCGCCCTTGTGGGAACGACGCCTGGTGAGGGCCTGAACCCCAGGGTACGCGCTCAGGGATCCACGGGAGTGGCGAATCGGCGAACGTTCCAGGTCGTGAGATCGCGGTGGATCTTCATCGGTGGCAGGGCCATGTCAACGCCGTTGAGGGTTACGGCGGCTCCTATCCCTTTGCAGACGTACGATAGACGGCCTTCCTCAGTCGATATCGTTCGCTCTTCGTCAATGACAGTCTTCTTGTATGCGATGAATCGCGCGCTCTCCTCGATCAGTTGATGCCCACCATCGGCGAGAGTCATGACGGGGAGATCTACGCGAAGTCCATCTTTCGCGTACACACGCGCCACGAGGACGTCGGTGCACGCGGAGCAATCCATTCCTGCGTTACACCATTCGGCACATCCTCCTCGCATTGCGACAAACCAGTCGTTGAGGCAAAGGTCAGAAAGAGGAGCGGGTGCTGCCTTTGTTTCAGTCTGCTTGCAACTCGACGCCAGCACCAGCGTGGCGGTGGCAATGGCGGGGAAAAAATGTCGGGCACGGACCCCAAACGATCGCATGCTGTACTCTCTTGGTGCGTACATCGATAGGCTCCTCTGGGAGGTCAGCATGACACCGTCCTCGTTCTTACGTGCTCTATGGTTTCTTTCACTCTGCGGTGCCATCGGCTGCGGCTCGTCGATCGCCTCGCCTGGGGACGCGGGGGGCGGGGCGGGTGGCGGTGACGGTGGCTCCGTCACCAACGATGCGGGCGGTACGAACGACCCGGACGCGGGCGGAGGAAATGTCGATGCGGGCGTGGACGGAGGGGCGACCCAGTCTCCGCCTGCTCCGGGGCAGATGGGAGGCGCCTGTACCGCCAACTCCAATTGCCAGGCGCCAGCGACTGCCTGTCACCTGAACGCCTGGGGCACCCCCGGAGGGATGTGCACCGTCTTCTGCAGCATGCCCAACGACCCCGTCTGCCCCGCCGGCTCGCTCTGCGGGTGCACCCCGGGAGTCACCGGACAGTGCACCTGCATCGTCCGCTGCACCTCGTCGAGCCAGTGCCGGACCGCCGACGGCTACACTTGCTGCTCCCGCGACCAGGCCTGCATTCCCACGACTTGGTGCAACTAAAGGCGTTCAGTTCTCCACCAGCTCCTGCTTCTTCGCCTCGTAGCCTTCGGGGGCGCTCAAGGTGAACGACTCGGCGGGCAGGGGAGGGTTGATTTCCACCTTGGACAGTGTGGTGGTTGCCACCGGGTCCTTTTCCTCCCACTGGGTCAGCTTTTGGGGAAAGCACATTTTCAGCGCCGCCTCACAGTGCTCGGCCTCGACACGAATCTCCACCGTGCGCCCGCCCACCTCGGTCTTGCGGCCGAGGAAGTCGAGCGATGGCCACCTCAAGGTGTAGCGCACCGAGAGCTGCTTGCCCTCGTCATCGTGGGTGGTGACCGACACCTCCACCGCGTCGGGCGCCTTGGGGTGGGTCACCCGTTGGGCGGTCACTCCCTCGGTGGTGAGCAGCGGCGCGCGAAAGCCTTCCGGGGCGAAGGGAGCGAAGGTTTGGGTGAGGAAGAGCACACTCTTCTTCGGGGGCAGCTTGAGCTCGTAAGTGGTGAAGGTCTTGGCGTCTTCGGCCATCTCGAAGAGCGTCTGCCCGTCGAAGGAGAAAGTGCGCTTGACCGGTGTTTTGAGCTCCCCGCGCATCTTGTTGGGGAAGCGGTAGAAGAACTCGAAGGTTGCCTCTTGGCCTTGCTCCTGAACCCGACCCGCCAGGTGGTACCTTTGAAGCTTGAAGTCTCGCTCAGCGAGGCCCTGCTTCACCTGCGATAGGAGAGCCGATGAAGACTCCGCCTTCTTCGCCGGGCAGGCGCTGAAAAGGAGGGCAGCGAGTAGGAGAAGGGGACGCACCAAAGAAAAGGCCCCCTTGTTTCCAAGAGGGCCCTCCCTAAAGAGACGAAAAAATTGCTTACTTGACGGCGACGCCCGTTGCAGTCGCCATCGGAGGAACACCCGCGATGTAGCTAATGATGCCTCCGCCCAGCGCGAAAATGCCGTTTCGGGGAGTCGTCCAAGCGGTCTTGATGTCGACCTTCGAGGCCCCCATCGCCTTGGCCTCGGCGACCAGGAGCTTGTTCACCACGATGTCCAAGTCAGCCTGAACGAGATCTACCATGTGAAAAATCGCGGACAGGCCGATTGCCGTGGCCTGAACGACGGCCACCGCCTCGCCGTTGGCGGCGATTTCGGAGCCCGAGACGGTAGCGGTCTCGACGCTGGTACAGGCCACAAGGCTGGCCGCCGCAAACACAGCAACAAACGCCTTCTTCATGGTTGTTCTACCTCCGAATGGAGTCAGTGAACTGCCAGCTACGACCCAACAGGTGTTCTGGGCTGTGCCCCCTCAAGCGGGCGTGAGTCGTAGTGGACACCCCCTGGGAAGTCAAGCATCCGATGGGGAGCGTTCTCCCTCGTGCAAGGATCAACCTCGATTGAAAAGGGAAAGGTCGCTTGATACCCACATCGGCTCATGCGCACCGCCCTTTTCCTACCCCGCGACAAGCCGCTGTTGAACCTGGGGCTGTTGGGGGCGACGCTGGCGAGCACCTTCGGGGTGTTCTTCGGCTCCAGCGGCCGGGTGGAGGAGGCGGTGGTCTTCAGCCTCTCCTTGGTGCTCATCCTCGGCGTCCACGAGATGGGGCACTACGTGCTGGCGCGACTCCACGGAGTGGACGTCTCGCTGCCCTACTTCCTCCCCTTGCCCGCAGGGGTGGGCACCCTGGGGGCGGTGATTCGCATCCGCGGGCCGATTCCGCACAAGAACGCGCTGGTGGACATCGGCGCCGCTGGCCCCTTGGCCGGGCTTTTGGTGGCCATTCCGTTGATGGCGTACGGCCTGTCGCAGTCGGAAATCGTCGCGCTCCCCGGTCCGCGCCCCGCCGCCTTTCCGGGCGACAACTCGCTGTGGGTGCTGCTGCCGGAGCTTGGGCACTACCTGACCGCCAAGCTGAGCGGCACCTACGTTCCGGCGGCGCCGGTGACGAAGGCCTACATGCTCTACGGAGACAATTTGCTCCTCCTGGGGCTGCAGCGTCTGGTGCTGGGGCCGCTTCCCCCAGGCTCGGAGGTCTCCGTTCACCCCACCGCTTTCGCCGCCTGGTTTGGAATGTTCGTCACCATGATGAACCTCGTCCCCATCGGGCAGCTCGACGGCGGTCACCTCACCCACGCGCTGTGGGGCGCCCGGGCCCAGCTCGTCGGCAAGGTGGTGGCGGTGGGGTTGTTCTTGCTCATCGTCTTCTCCAGCGTGCTGTGGCTGGTGTGGTTTCTCGTCGTCACCGTCTTCATCGGGTTTCGACACCCCGAGGTCACCACCCCCTCCGAGCCGCTCTCCAGAGGCCGCCGGTGGGTGTGCGCGCTGACGCTTTTGGCCTTCGTGCTGTGCGCGATGCCGGTGCCCTTCTCGCTGGTGGTCGTCCCGTGAAGTCCCTCTCGGTGGAGAGCGTGCTCGGCCCCGGAGGCGCGCTCTCTGGAGTGCTCGAGGGCTACGAGCCCCGGCCCGAGCAGCTCACCATGGCCCGCGCGGTGGAGCGCGCCTTCCACGACCGTGCCTATCTTTTCGCCGAGGCGGGCACCGGCACCGGCAAGACGCTCGCCTACCTCGTGCCCGCGGCGCTCAGCGGGCGCAAAGTGGTGGTCTCCACCGCGACCAAGACTTTGCAGGAGCAGATTTACTTCAAGGACCTCCCCCTGTTGCGCGAGAAGGTGGGGCTGGAGTTTCAGGCGGCTTACCTCAAGGGACGCGCCAACTACCTGTGCGCGCACCGCTTCGAGGCGTTCGACCACCAGCCGGTCTTTCCCTCGCGCGAGGAGGGCGCCTTGTGGCCGCGTCTTCGCGAGTGGGCGCTCACCACCCAGAGCGGAGACCGCGCCGAGGCCCAGGTTCCCGACTCCTTCGCCACTTGGACCCGGCTGTCGGCCACCTCGGAGAGCTGCCTGGGCCCAAAGTGCGCCTTCTACGAGCCTTGCTTCGTCACCCAGGCGCGCCGCCGGGCCGAAGGTGCCGACGTGGTGGTGGTCAACCATCACCTCTTTTTCGCCGACCTGGCGCTGAAGACCCGTCCCGGGGGCGAGGGCCTGGGGGTGCTGCCCCGCTACGACGTGGTGGTCTTCGACGAGGCCCACACGCTGGAGGACGTGGCCACCGATTACTTCGGTGTGCAGGTCTCCACCTTCCGCCTCGACGACCTCGCCGTCGACGCGATGGAGGCGCTCGATTCCAAGGATGCGCGCGCTGGCATGGTTTCGGCGCTGGCGCTGGTGCTGCGCGGCCGGGCCGAAGCGCTCGCACGCCAAGCACCGCGCGTCTTGGGGCTCGAGGGCGCCTCGAGCGTGCGCATCACCCGGGGCGGCTTCGACAAGCTTTCGCGGGTGGTGGAAGAGCTGCAAGAAAACCTGGCCGCCTTGGGCGCGCTCTCCGCCCAAGAGGACGAGCCGGCACTCCATTCGGTGCGGCGGAGGGCGGAGGAGATTTCCTCAGAGCTCGACTTCATCACCCGGGCCGACTCGCTGGACCACGTCTACTGGGCCGAGACGCGCGGGCGGGGCCTCTTTTTTCGCGCCGCTCCCATCGAGGTGGCCGAAGAGCTGCGCCGCCGCCTCTACGGAGCGGTGGACACCGCGGTGTTCACCTCGGCCACCCTGACCGCCCAGGGAAGATTCGACTTCTTCGCCCAGCGAATGGGGCTTTTCGACGTCGGCGAAGCTCCGCTCCCAGTGCAGAAGGTGGCGGTGGCCTCGCCCTTCGACTACGGGAAACAGGCGGCGCTGTACCTCCCCGCGGCCCTCCCCGAGCCCAACCAGCCGGGCTTCACCGAAGCGGTGGCCGAAGAGGTGGCCCAGCTGGTGGAGGTGACCCAAGGGCGGGCCTTCGTGCTCTTCACCAGCTTGCGCCAGATGGAGAGCGTGCACGCGCTGCTTTCCCACCGCCTCGCCTACCCGGTGCTCTTGCAAGGCGAGCGGCCCAAGAGCGCGCTCCTCGAGGCGTTCAAAGCCCAGCCCAGCGTGCTCTTCGCTTCGCACAGCTTCTGGGAAGGGGTGGACGTGCCGGGCGAAGCGCTCTCCTTGGTGGTCATCGACCGGCTTCCTTTCGCTTCGCCGGCCGACCCGCTGGTGGCCGCGCGCATCGACCAGTTGCGTGAGCGCGGCGAGGAGCCCTTCTCTTCCTATCAGCTGCCGCAGGCGACGATTGCCTTGCGCCAGGGCTTCGGGCGGCTCATCCGCAGCAAGCGGGACCGAGGCATCGTCGCGCTGCTCGACCGGCGGGTGAGCACCAAGGCATACGGCCGCGCCTTTTTGACCAGCCTTCCCAAGACGCGCCGCTTCGCCGACGTCAGCGAGCTCGAGGCCTGGTTTCGTCGTGGGTGACCCGGAATTGACGAAGAGCGCTGGAGATGAAAATGTATCAACATAATCGTTGAGACGTTGAGGCGTAGATGGACGACCGTCTGTTTCAACTGCACGCCGAGGTTTGCAAGGCGCTCGCCCATCCCTGGCGGCTCGAGCTCATCTGGCTTCTGCGGGGCGGGGAGCGGCCCCTGAAGGACCTGGTGGAAAAGATGGGTATTCCCCTCGCCAACGTCTCCCAGCACCTCAACATCATGAGAACCAAAGGAGTGGTCGAGGTTCGCCGCGAGGGCGCCCGCAGCTTCTACCGGTTGTCGAACCGAAAAATCGTTCAGGCCTTCGACTTGATGCGTGACGTCTTGCGGGACCGGTTGGATGCGAGCAGTGCGATGGCACGGGCGCTGGCCCGGCCCTCGAGAAAGGCGGGTGGAGCATGAACGTTCTCATCGTGGTGAACGACCCGCCCTACGGCACCGAGCGGGCGTACAACGCGCTTCGACTCGCCGGTTCGTTGGCCAAGAAGGACGGTGTCCAGGTGCGCGTCTTCCTGGTGGGCGACGCCGCCGCCTGTGCCCAGCGCGGGCAGAAGGTGCCGCAGGGCTACTACAACATCGAGCGGATGATGGTGGTCGTCACCCAGCACGGGGGACTGGTCGGCGTCTGCGGGACGTGCATGGACGCGCGCGGCATCGGCGAAGCCAACCTCGTCGAGGGCACCCAGCGCAGCTCTCTGGACGAGTGGGCTGCCTGGACGCTGGAGGCGGACAAGGTGGTGACCTTCTGATGGGGACGAACGTGGGGAAGACCGTTCTCATCTTGGGTGGAGGCGTCGGTGGCTTGGTGGCGGCCAACGCGCTGCGCAAGGCGCTGCCGAAGGCGCACCGGGTGGTGCTCGTCGAGCGCGAGCCTTCCTTCGTGTTTGCGCCTTCGCTCTTGTGGCTTTTGACCGGGGGGCGCACCGCCGAAAAAATCTCCCGTCCGCTCGCCCGGCTCCAGAAGCGAGGGGTCGACGTCGTGCAAGGCGAGGTGGAGCGCATCGACCCCGTGAAGCGGGAGGTCACCGTCGACGGTCAGCTGCTCACGGCGGACTACCTGGTCATCGCCCTGGGAGCCGAACTGGCTCCCGAAACCGTCCCCGGCTTACGGGAGTCGGGCCACAACTTCTACACCCTCGCCGGCGCCGAGGCCTTTCGCGACGCGTTCGCGAGCTTCGTCGGCGGCAGGCTCGTCGTGTTGACCGCCGCCCCCGGGTACAAGTGCCCGGCGGCTCCCTACGAAGCGGTGATGCTGCTCGAGCACGCCTCGAGGAAGCGAAAGATTCGCGACGCGACTCGAATCGACCTTTTCGCGGCTGAGCCCGGGCCCATGGGGGTCGCCGGCCCGGAGGTGTCGAAGGCCGTCCGCCAGCTGATCGAGGAAAAAGGCGTCATCTACCACCCCGAGCACGTGGTCAAAGAAGTGGATGTTTCCCACCGGCGGCTCAAGTTCACCAACGGCGTCGATGCGGGGTTCGACCTGCTTGCCTACGTCCCTCCACACCGGGCTCCGAAGGTCGTGCGCGAATCGGGGCTGGTCGCCGAAAGCGGCTGGGTTTCGGTGGACCGGAACACCCTCCAGACGAAGTATTCGGGTGTGTACGCCATCGGCGACGTGGTGGCGATTCCCTTGAAGCTGGGTAAGCCGCTGCCCAAGGCAGGGGTGTTCGCTCATGGCGAAGCGGAGGTGGTGGCGCAGAACATCGCCTACGCCATCACCGGCAAGGGCAAGCCGGCATCGTTCGACGGTGAAGGCCAGTGCTTCGTCGAAACAGGTGACGGCAAGGCCGGTTTGGGACGGGGGAATTTCTTCGCTGAGCCCACGCCGCAGGTGAAACTCCACCCGCCCGGGCGCCACTGGCACGCCGCCAAGGTTCTCTTCGAGAAAGACTGGCTGCAGCGGCGGCTCTAAGTACCTCCGCTTTTTGCACGAACGTGCAGAAATCGAAGGCACTAGAATTCGCCGCCGTCGGCGATCTCTCAGCTCATTTTCTTTCAGTTGAAAAACGCCACAGCTTCTTTTCGATCTTCTCAATCTCCGTGTAACTCCGCGTCAGCCCGCAAAGTGGGTTGCGATGTCGGAAGCGCGACGCGACAGGTGGGCGGTCGCCCCCCGTGGCTTATCTTCGACTGCAACCACGGCCAGCGGGAAGGATTCGTTGTCGAGGATGAGGTGGTGTTGTGCGGGCAGGACCGCGGCCGCTCGTGTGGCATGGAACGCATCCGGTCATTCGTCGAGGCTCGCGCGGCTTCTGCATCGCCGTCGTTGCCGCCGCTTGCGGGCGGCCGCGCTGCTGCGCAAGGCCATGCGTTCCCCGCGCTCATCACGCGCGAGTAGGTGGCACTGCGAGACGTTTGGTCCTGCCCTGGGGCTCCATTGGTGAGGCATTTGTTTTTGACTAGACTAGATATGTTATTTTTGCCCTACCATAATGTATTTATGGCAAGAGACCCCGCTGCCCACCCAGGGTCGACCGGTTTGGGGCCGCACTCGTCAGAACGACGCTTCGATGCCTCGAGGGGCAAGCGGAGAAGGTAACGCCGGCAGCGGCGATTTGAACGAGGAGCGCGCCGGCGAACATGACTGCGGGGAGGCCCTTACGCGAGCGCTTCTCAAAGCTCGCGGGACATGAGCAGCCGCAGCTTGCCGCTCTTCTTCGACACCACCGTGGCCACGGTGGTGAAGCCGGCGGCGCGGTAGAAGCTCACTGCCGCCGAGTTGGCCGGGTCGACCCGCAAGGTGACGGTCTTGCGGTGCAGGTCGCGCGCCACTTGCAGCCCGTGCTCGAGCAGGGTTTTTCCCAGGCCTTTGCGTCGCAGCTCCGGCTTGACCACGATGTTGCGCAGGTAGGCCGCGCCGGGCACCGGGCCGTCGCGCTCGATGGTCACATACCCCACCACGTGCGCCTGCACCTTGGCTACCTGGATGAAGGGGCGCAGCTTGGAGAGCGCCTGCAGGCTCTCTTCTGGAGTCTCCCCCCGGCTCTTCCAAGGCTCGGAGCCCGAGCGCATGGCCGCCAGAGGCACCATGTCCTCGTCGCTGGGAATGGAATACTTCACCGAGCCCGCCAGGTCGCTGGGCAAGGTGGAGAGGTCCAACAACGGAGGCGCTACGGTCTTTTCAGGAGTTTGATCCACCCGCTTCATCGTCATCGCCGCTCCTCCCGCTCATGGGGCCCGCACCTCGACGTGGATCTAACCCTACCTGCGCGCCCGTTGCACTAAAGGAAGTCGGCGCACATTTCCCCGCATCTGCCGGCCGGTGTGGGAAACTAGGACCTGGGATAGCGGGAAAAGCCGTGCAACTCAACCACGCTCAACGCGAGCTCACAGTCAAGATCGTCTATTACGGCCCCGGCCTTTCGGGGAAGACCACCAACCTGCAGCAGATTCACCAGCGCACCCAGGCCCAGGTGCGCGGCCGGCTGCTCACCGTGGAGACCCACGACGATCGCACGTTGTTCTTCGACCTGTTGCCGGTGTTCTTCAGCACCTCCAGCGGCTTCAAGGTGAAGGTGAAGCTGTTCACCGTGCCGGGACAGGTGATTCACAACGCCACCCGGCGGGTCGTGCTGCAGGGCGCCGATGCGGTGGCCTTCGTCGCCGACAGCCAGCGCGGCGCCGCCGCCGAGAACAACGCGTACTGGAGGAACCTGAACGAGAACATGAAAGAGAACGGGCTCGACCCCGCCCAGGTCCCCGTGGTCATTCAGTTCAACAAACGCGACCTACCCAATACCAAGACCGACGCGGAGATGGAGGACACCCGCAAGAAGGGCAAAGAGCCGGTCATCGGCGCGGTGGCGATTCGCGGCGAAGGGGTGCTGGAGACGCTCTACGAAGTGCTGCGGTGCGCCTACCGCTCGATGGACGGGCGCGCCCACCTGGCCAGGAACATCGGGCTCACCGAGGAAGACTTCCTCACCCAAATCTTCAACAACATCGACGTCACCGGCACGGCGCTGGAGAAAAAGCTCGGCCGAGCGGCCAATGTGGGGAGGAAGCCGTGAAGCAAGCGGGGGAGGTGGCCGGATCGCGGCAGGGCTCGGTGCTGCAGCGCCGGCTGTTGCTCTCGGAGATGGTCGACTTGCCCACCTTCAACGAGGTGGTGAAGGGCTTCGTCGAGCTCTACCGCATCGGCATCAAGGTTTTCGACGAGCGCAGCACCAAGCTGGCGGACATCAAGATCGGCAACGGCGACTTCTGTGGCTACGTGTTCTCCTTCGCCGAGGGCCGCGGCCGCTGCACCGCCACGGTGGGAAGAGTGAAGGACGGCTCCCTCACCCCCACGGAGGGTGGGCGCGCCGTGCAAGGAGAGTCGGTGCCCCCGGGCACGGTGGCGGTGGGCTGTTTCACCGGCCTGCGCTACCTGGTGGCGCCCATCTTGTGGGAGGGAGACACCCTGGGCCGGGTGGTATTCGGGCCGTTCGTGCCCGATGACCTCGCCGATTTGCCCAAGAGCCTCACCGAGATTTCCGGCGAGCTCGACCGCGACCAGGCCAAAGCGCTGATGGGCAAAGTGCGGCAGGCGCCCGAGGGCACCGTGGCACGGGTGATGTCGCATTTTTGCCAGTTGGTGGCGACGATGGTGGCCGCCGGCCAGAAGACCTTCCTCACCTCGCAGATGCACATCGAAGCCACCCTGGAAACCAACCGCGAGCTGGAGGACAAGAACCAGCGGCTGGAGGCGATGAACGCCCGCCTCAAGGAGATGGACCGGCTCAAGTCCAGCTTCCTCGCCACCGTGAGCCACGAGCTGCGTACCCCGCTCACCTCGATCATCGGCTACTCGGAGATGCTCTCCGAGGGGCTGGCCGGGCCGCTCAACCAGGAGCAGACGGACTACGTGCGCACCATCATGGACAAGGGGGAGACGCTGCTCAAGCTCATCAGCTCCATGCTCGACATCTCGCAAATCGAGGCGGGGCGGCTGCGCTTGAACTTCGACCCGCTCGATGTCGCCGAGGTGGTGCGATCGGCGGTGTCCAGCCTCAAACCGCAAGCGGGCAAGAAGGGCATCGTGGTGGAGACCCGGCTGCCGGCGGGGGCGGTGAAGGCCACGGCCGACCGCGACCGGCTGCGCCAAGTGGTGGTGAACCTGCTCGCCAACGCGGTGAAGTTCACTCCCCAAGGGGGGAAGGTGAGCGCCTTCCTCTCCGAGCTGGGCCAGCAGCCCGAGCTCAACCGCGAGGGCTACCGCATCGTCGTCGAGGACTCGGGGGTGGGCATTCCCCACGACCAGTTCGAGAAAATCTTCCAGAGCTTCTACCAGGTCGACTCCAGCTCCACCCGAGAGTACGGCGGTGCGGGCCTGGGCCTGGCCATCGTCAAGAGCCTGGTCGAGGGGCACGGCGGGCAGGTGCAGGTGTCCAGCGAGCTGGGAAACGGCTCGCGCTTCACCGTCATCATACCCACGGTACCGGCGGCGGCCAGGAGCGCACAGGCCACACCTCTTTTGATGCCCGAGCCCTTGGGCGACCGCTTCTAAGGCGCCGGAGGAGGAGCTTCCGCTCCGGCAATCTCCCGGTTCATGTCGCGCAGGAACCCCTCGCGGGCCTCTCGGGACAGCCGGGAGATGATTTTCGGGGCGATGGTGCGCAAAACGCCCAGCTGGGCGTCGAAGGGCAGCTGGAGCAGGTCGCCGACGATGCCCGAAAGCGGCTCGGAGGGCCTCGCGGCGTGCGGAGCGGGTGCCGGTTTCTTGGGAGCGGTGGAGGCGCGGGCCTGCTTTTGTAAGACAGCGGTGAGCACCTCGCGCGGCCACAACGCGCGCAGCTCGGAAGGCAGCTGCAGCACCACGTCTTCAATCTCCCCCAAGGTGACGTGCTGGGAAACCACCTGCAGCACCGCGCGGGCGAGCCGCTCGGCCTCGGTGAGCGGCACCTCGAGGTCGCCGGCAATCATCTGGAGAATCTCCTCGCGTCCCACCTTCCGCGGGAGCAGCTCCTCGTGGCGTTCGCAGCGATGCAGAAGAAGCTGAAGCTTCTGAGGCAGCTGCGCTTCCAGGTGCTGCGCCTCGTCATGAAGGAGGCGTTGCTCCAGCGCGCACAAGACCGACGCCGCCGCTTGCGCCGCCTGCTCCTCGGTGAGGCTGGCGCGGCTCATCAGGTCTTTGAGGAAGTTCTTGTAGGTTGCGCTCGTGCGTGCCTCCCGCCGCTGGGCGCGCCTTCGCTCGAGCGCCTGCCCACTCAGCGGTCTTCGGGTTCGGTTGGCCATGGTTTCCACCTCCACGCTTCGATATCCGCACGCGTCCCTTTCGGGGGAAGGGAGCGGCTCCCTTTCCTTTCGGGGCGAGCTGGGGAAGGCTCCGTTGCCTTCATGCCCAGCGAGCTTCAGCTCATCGACCTCTTCACCCGCGCCTTCCCCCGGGTGCCTCCGCCGCGCGGCCCCGGCGATGACTGCGCGGTGCTGCCGCCGGTGCGAGGCGAGCTGTGCGTCACCACCGACGCCCTGGTCGAGGGGGTGCACTTCACCCGGCGCACCTTCTCGCTCGAGGACGTGGGGTACAAGGCGCTGGCGGTGAACCTCTCCGACTTGGCGGCGATGGGCGCCACCCCCCGGTGGTTTGTGTGCGCGCTGGGGCTGCCGCGTGGTTTTTCGGCCAGCGAGGTGCGCCGCCTCGCCGCGGGGATGGCGAAGCTGGCGCGCGCCCAGCGCGTGGACCTGGTGGGAGGAAACTTCACCTCTTCTCCCGTGCTGTCCCTCACCCTCACCGTCGCCGGGGAGGTGCCCAAAGGCCGCGCTCTCACCCGCGCGGGGGCGAAGGCGCAAGACTTTCTCTACTGCTCGGGCACGCTGGGCGAGGCGCGCGCGGGCCTCACCCTTCCCTTTTTTTCGCTTCGCCAACGTCGACCCTCGCCGCGTCTTTCCCTGGGCCGATTGGCTCGCGCCTACGCCCACGCGGCCATCGACGTCTCCGACGGTTTCACCCAAGACTTGGGCCACCTCTGCGACGCCTCGCGGGTGGGAGCCCTCGTCCAGGTCGACCGGCTGCCGCTCCGCCGGGCGCTGGTGCGTGCCGTCGGCGAGGAGGCGGCCCGGCACGAGGCGCTCGCGGGAGGAGAGGACTACGAGCTGCTCCTGGCGGTGCCCCCCTTTCGGGCACGAGCCTTCGAGCGCGCCTGTGCGAAAAAGGGGCTCCCCGTCACCCGGGTGGGGCGGCTGACCCGCCGCCAGGGCTTGCGCTTGGTCGACCCAAAAGGCAAGCGCATTGCGGCGCCGAAGGGGTTCGACCACTTCCGACGATTTGACGCCCACGAAAGCCGCGCTTAAATCGACCGGTCTTGCGCCGACCGGTCCGCGACGAACTTCCGCTGCTCTCCGCTCGCCGCGAGCCGTTGCAGCGCTTGGTGAAGACCGCCGAGGAGCAATCGGGCCAGGTTTCCATTCACTTCAAAATCCTCGCCGGCTACGTGGTTTTGGGCGTGGCGCTGGGGTTGGTGTTCTTCTTCACCGAAAACCAGTGGTCGTGGCCTTCACGTGCCTTGGCGGCCTTGGGGGTGACGTTGGTGTTGGCGATTTTGCTGCCCTCTTGGCTGGCGCGGGTGACGAGGGTGCGCGTCTTGTCTCGCTCGGCGCTGGAGATTTCGCGCGGTGACCTCTCCAAGCCGGTGACGATGGAGACCTCCGGGTTTCGCGACGACATCGACGAGCTATCCACCGCCATCAGCAACATGCAGGAGAACTTGCGCGAGCTGGTGGGCCACATTCAGCGCACCGCGCAGTCGGTGGCCGATTCGGCGGGGGAGCTGCAACGCAGCGCCGAAGGGGTGAACGCCTCCACCGAGGAGGTCGGGCTGTCGATGAAGAAGATTGCCACCGGCGCCGAGTCGCAGTCCGACTTGGTGGGCCAGGCCTCCAAGGTCATCACCGAGATGGCGCAATCGATTCAGCGCACCGCGCTCTCCGCCGAAGATTCGGCCCGCGCCGCCGCCGAGACCTCGGGCGCCGCCGAGGCGGGCTCGAAGGTCGCCTTGCTCGCCGGCGAGAAGGTGAAGAAGGTCTTCTCTCGCATCGAAACCGCGAGCAAAGAGGTCTTCGCCTTCGGGGAGAAGACGCAGGAAATCTCCAAGATCGTCGACGTCATCACCCAGGTGGCGCAGCAGACCAACCTGCTCGCGCTCAACGCCACCATCGAGGCGGCGCGCGCGGGCGAGTACGGGCGCGGCTTCGCGGTGGTGGCCGACGAGGTGCGCAAGCTCGCCGAGAGCGCCGGCCGCAGCGCCGAGCAGATCAGCAAGCTGGCGCGCGACATCTCCGGGCAGTCGGCGGCGGTGGTGACGGCGATGCGCGAAGGCATCGAGGAGCTGGCCGAAGGCCGTGCCGACCTGACCAGCATCGTCAAGTCGATGAGCTCGATCACCGACACCGCACATAAGGGCGCCGAGAAGGTGCACCTCATCTCCGAGAGCTCGCGCGATCAGAAGAAGGGCTCGGAGGCGATGGTGGAGGCGATCGAGGAGATCAGCCAGGTGGCCAAGGCCAACGCCCGCTCTACCGAGGAAATCAAGCAGGTCATCGAGGAGCAGACCCAGGCGGTCTCGCGCATGACCTCGGCGGCGCAGGAGCTGACCAACCTCTCGGTGGAATTGCAAAGCGTGGTGCGGCGCTTCCGCTTGGGAGGCTAAAGTGCGGCACGTCGTCTTCCGGCTGGAGAAGGAACGCTACGCCCTGCCGCTGGCGGCCATCCGCGAGGTGGTGGTGCCCCCTACACAGTGGACGCGGGTGCCTCGCGCGCCTCCCAGCGTGCGGGGGGTGATCAACCTGCGCGGGCGGGTGGTGACGGTGGTGGAGCTGCGCTCGCTTTTGGGGCTGGTCGACGGCGGCGAGGCCACCGCGAAAATCGTCCTCCTCGATCGGGGGCGGCGCGACCTGGGGCTTTTGGTCACCGAGGTGGACGGCATCGAGTCGATTGAACGGGTGGGGCCTCCTCCGGGCAAGCCCAGCCCCACGGTGCGAGGGGTCGCCCGCCTGAGGGGCTGGGCGGTGACCGTGCTCGACCCGGAGGCGGTGGACGCGTCGGTGGCGGCGGTTTTTGCACGATAGAAAACGTGGTGGCTGAACTACGCCACAGAAGTGCTAGTGTGGCGGCGGTCCAATCAGGGGAGGCGAGCGCTTCACATGGCTAAGCGAGTCCTCGTGGTCGATGACGCGATTTTCATGCGCAACATGATCAAGGACATCTTTGCCTCCGGCGGCTTCGAGGTCGTGGGCGAGGCTGCCAATGGTCTGGAGGCGGTGGAGAAGTACAAGGAGCTCAAGCCCGACCTCACCACCATGGACATCGTGATGCCCTTCAAGAGCGGCATCGAGGCCACCCGGGAAATCATCAAGCACGACGGCGAGGCGGTGGTGGTGATGTGCTCGGCGCTGGGCCAGGAGTCGCTGGTGATGGAAGCGATCGAGGCCGGCGCCTCCGACTTCATCGTCAAGCCCTTCCGCGCCGAGGACGTGCTGGCGGTGGTGAAGAAGGTGCTCGGCGAGGGGTAGCGCCCTTCTTTGTCCATCGACATGTCCAAATACCTCGGGCTGTTCGTGTCCGAGGCGACCGAGCACCTGGAGGCCCTGGGGCGCGACCTGGTGCAGCTCGAGCGGGAGAAGAGCGCCGAGGTCATCGACTCGATGTTCCGTCACGCCCACTCGGTCAAGGGCATGGCGGCCTCGATGGGCTTCGAGTCCACCGCCACCTTGGCGCACCGGGTGGAAGACCTGGTGGACGCGGTGCGCGGCGAGGCGAAGCTTTTGGACCGGCCCCTGGTCGACCTGCTCCTTTCCGCCGTCGATGCCTTGCTCGCCCAAGTGCGCGCCGCCGCCGAGGGTCGGGCGCTGGAAGACGATGGCGCCTTGCGCCAGCTGCTCACCCAGAAAGTAGCGGAGCTCACCGGGCAGGCTCCCGAGCCCACCCGCGTCGCCGACGTCCGCCTGCCCCTGGCAGAGCTGGGCGCCCACGCCGGCCAAAGCTCGCCCCCCAGCCCGACGCCATCCACCTTGGGCCTGCCACCGCGCTTCGCCCTCAAGGTGCGCATCGCTCCTTCCTGCGCGGTGCCCGGGGTGCGGGCGTTTTTGGTGCACAAGCGGTTGGCCGGGTTGGGCAACGTGTTCGACTTGAAGCCCGCGCTGGAGGAGCTCAGGGCCGGGCGCATTCCCGAAGGGCTCATCTCGCTCGAGCTGGAGACCACCGCCAAAGAGGAGGGCATTGGCGCGGCGCTGAAGAACATCTCCGAGGTGGAGCTCGTCTCGGTGAAGCCGGTGAGCTACACGGCGCCCCCGCCCCCCGCTTCGTCTCCCGCAGCCGAGCCCTCGAAAGTCGTCGGCCACGAGACGGCGCGCACGGTGCGAGTGCGCACCGAGCTGCTCGATTACTTCCTCGACACGGTGGGCGAGCTGCTCTTGGCCACCGCCCGCATTCGTGAGGTGGGCAAGTCGCACCAGCCGGGAGCGCTGGAGGAATCGGTCGACCGGCTGCACGGGCTGGTGAAGGACCTGCACGACAAGGTGATGAAGGCGCGCATGACGCCGTTGGCGGTCATCACCGACCGGCTGCCCCGCGCCGCCCGCGACATCGCTCGCCGGCGGGAGCGCGAGGTGGATTTGGTGGTGACCGGCGCGGAGATCGAGCTCGATCGCGCCATCATCGACGACTTGGCCGACCCCATGCTCCACCTTTTGCGCAACTGCATCGACCACGGCATCGAGTCGCCGGACGAGCGCCAGGCGGCGCAGAAGGGGCCGCGGGGCCGGGTGCTGGTCTCGGTGCGGCGGGTGCGCGACCGGGTGCAGGTGGAAATCGAAGACGACGGGCGCGGGATGGACGCCGAGCGGCTCAAGGCCTCCGCGGTGGCGCGGGGGCTCATCACCTCCGAGGTCGCCGCCCGCATGAGCGACCGCGAGGCCTACCTCCTGTGCTGTCTGCCCGGGGTGTCCACGGCGCGCGACGTGTCCGAAATCTCCGGACGTGGGGTGGGCATGGACGCGGTCAAGCGCGCGGTGGAGAACGTGGGCGGGACCTTGGAGATCGAGTCGGAGAAGGGGCGCGGTACCCGCTTCATCTTGCGTTTGCCGCTCACGGTGGCGGTGGTGAACCTTTTGCTCGTCGATGTCGGCGAGGAGGTGGTCGGCCTGCCCATCGCCAAGGTGCTGGGAGTGGTGGAGGCCGAGCCCGACGCGCTTTCCCAGAGCCAAAAGACATGGATGCTCCCCTACGGCACCGCGCTGCTCCCCGTTTTCTCGCTGGCGCAGCTGCTCTCCATGCCCGCCCCCGCGCGCATCGGGCTTAGGCCCTACGTGGTGATGGAGGGCGAGACCGGCAAGGTCGCCTTGGCGGTCGACCGCCTGCGCGGACAAGAAGAGGTGGTCTTGAAAGCCCTCTCCCGGCCGTTGGATCTCATCCCTGGTCTGTCCGGGGTTACCATCCTGGGCTCGGGGCGCCCCATCTTCATTCTCGACGTTCCCAGGCTCTTGGCGGCATGACGCAGGACACTCCCAGCGAGCTTCAGCTCGACGCTTTGCGCGAGGTGGCCAACGTGGGTTGCGGGCACGCGGCCAACGCGCTCTCGCAACTGGTGGGGGGCCGGGTGGTGCGCATCGACGTGCCCCACGTGTCACTGGTGAACGCCGCGCAGATGGCCACGCTGGTAGGCGGCGCCGATGCCGAGGTGGTGGCCGCGCTCTTGACGCTGCAAGGAGAGCTCGGGGGGTGCATTCTCCTGGTGCTGCCCGCCCCCGGTGCGCGGGCGCTGGCGGCGCTGTTGGTGGACGACCCACCTCCCCCCGGCGGCGAGCTCTCCGAGCTGGAGAAGAGCGCGTTGGGAGAAGCGGCGAACATCGTCGCCTCGGCGTGTCTGTCGGCCATCGGCAACCTCGCGCAGCTCAAGTTGTTGCCCTCCCCGCCGACCCTGGTGCACGACCAGGCCGAAGGCATGCTCCGGCAGGCGCTCGCCACCACCCGCGCGCCCCAAGGCCTCTTGTTGGTGCTGGAGGCGCGTTTTCAGGCCGTGGGCATGCCCGAGCTGACAGGGCAGCTCTTGGTGCTGCCCGACCGGGCCAGCCTGGCCAAGCTCTTGACCTCCCTGGGCGTCTAGACTCATGGACGAGCGGTCGCTCACCAAGCTCCTCAAGGACGTGAAGAAGGGCCAAGTGACGGTGGAAAAGGCCGTGCGCTCGCTCAAAGATTTGCCCTTCGCCGAGCTGGGCTACGCCACCCTCGACACCCACCGCGCCCTGCGCTTCGGAGTGCCCGAGGTGGTGCTGGGGGAGCCGAAGACGACCGAGCAATGCCTGGGCATCGTCGAGGCGCTCCTGTCGCGCAAGCAGGCGGTGCTGGTCACCCGGCTGCAGCCGGAGAAGGGGGAAGCGCTCGTCGCCCGCTTTCCGCAAGGCACCTACCATTCGGTGGCGCGGCTGTTCATCCTCAAGCAAGGCAAGCCGCGTGCGGGGGTGGTGGCGGTGGTCACCGGCGGTACCAGCGACTTGCCGGTGGCGGAGGAGGCAGCGCTCACCGCCGAGGCAATGGGCGCCACCGTGCGGCGTGTCTACGACGTGGGGGTGGCCGGCATTCACCGGCTGCTCCGCCGCCGCGCCGAGCTGCAAGACACCCACGCGGTGGTGGTGGTGGCAGGCATGGAGGGCGCTCTCGCCTCGGCCACTGGCGGGTTGGTGGGCGTTCCGGTGGTGGCGGTACCCACCTCGGTGGGCTACGGGGCCAACTTTCAGGGGCTGTCGGCGCTCTTGGCGATGCTCAGCTCGTGTGCCTCCAACGTGGCCACGGTGAACATCGACAACGGCTTCGGGGCGGGCTACTTCGCGGCGCTCGTCTCCCGCACCCGGGGGCGTCGATGAGCCGGGTGCTCTACCTCGAGCCGGTAGGAGGCATCGCCGGGGACATGTTCCTCGCCGCGGCCATCGACTTGGGGCTTGCGCGCGAGGAGCTGACCGCTGCGCTCGCGGGCTTGAAGCTCCCCGGTTGGCGTTTGGACATCGGCCGTGCCGAGCGCCACGCCATCGCCGGCACCCACCTGAACGTGGTGGTGGACGGTGCACCAAACGCGCATCCGCACCGCACGCTCTTCGACATCGAGGCGATGATTCAGGCCGCCGACACGCTTTCGCCCAAGGCGAAGGAGCGTGCGCTCCGTGTCTTTCGTGTCATCGGCGAGGCGGAGGCGCGCATCCACGACGTGCCGGTGGAGAAGATTCACTTCCACGAGGTGGGGGCGGTCGACTCCATCGTCGACATCTGCGGGGCGGCGGTGGCACTCGAGCTATTGGGCGACCCCGAGGTGTACTCCGCTCCGCCGCCCTTGGGCAGCGGTACGGTGCAGGCCGCCCACGGTCATCTCCCCGCGCCGGCGCCGGCGACGCTGGAGATTCTCAAAGGGGTTCCGGTGCGCTTCGAAGGAGTGGGGGAGCTCACCACCCCTACCGGGGCGGCCCTGGTGAAGGCGCTGGCCAAGGTCGGGCCTCCGCCCGAGCTTTGCGTGGAGCGCATTGGCTACGGGGTAGGCACTCGGGACTTTCCCGACCGGCCCAACGTGCTGCGCGCCTCGCTGGGGCGGACAGCGCAGGGGGCCGACGAAGGCACGTTCGTCATCGAGGCCAACCTGGACGATTGCAGCCCGCAGCTCCTCGGGGCGCTTCTGGAGAAGCTGCTCACCCAAGGGGCGCACGATGCTTGGGTGCTGCCGGCGACGATGAAGAAGAGCCGCCCTGGACATCTCTTGGGGGCGGTGGTGCCAGGTGGGCGGCGCGCCGCGGTGGAGGAGACGCTCTTGTCCGAGTCGACCACCCTGGGGGTGCGCGGCCACCGGGTGGAGCGCACCGTCCTCGCTCGTCGCTTCGAGGAGGTGGACACCCGCTTCGGCAAGGTACACATCAAGCTGGCGCTCCTGGGCGAGCGGGTGGTGAATGCCCAGCCGGAATTCGAAGACTGCCGCGTCCGCGCCGAAGCGGCGAAGGTGCCCTTGAAGCAGGTGATGGCCGAGGCGCTGGCGGCGTATTGGCATCGGTGAGGGGCTCCCTAATCGGCCACGCGCCGCCTATAGTTTCTCCAATGCTCACAGAAGCCCTCTCCACTCATCGGGATGCTCCGGCTGGAGACCCCATCGTGCTGCTCCGCGGCGCGACGTGGGCGGACTACCAGCGCCTTCTCGAGCTGCGGGGCGAACGTCGGGCGCCACGGCTCGCCTACCTGGAGGGGGTGCTGGAGCTCATGAGCCCATCGCAAGAACACGAGCAACTGAAGTCCTGGATTGGCCGGCTGGTCGAAGTCTGGTGTCTGGAGCAGGGAGTGGAGTTCGCCTCCTATGGCTCGTGGACGCTGGAGAGCAAGGAGACAGAACGCGGGGTGGAGCCCGACGAGTGTTACGTTTTCGGAAACGTGAGCGACCGGCAGCGCCCCGATCTGGCCATCGAGGTCATCTGGACTTCGGGCGGGCTCGACAAAAGAGACATTTACCGGAAGCTGGGTGTGCGCGAGCTGTGGACCTGGCGACGAGGGCGCTTCACCCTCTGGGCGCTCCGCGGCGATAGCTATCAAGAGGTCCCCCGCAGCGAGGTGCTGCCGGGCATCGACCTCGACGAGCTCACTCAGTTCCTCGACCGTCCCACCACGAGCCAAGCCATTCGCGACTACCGTGCGGCGCTCCAAGGCCGGCGTGGGCAGTAGGCGAGACGCGCAAAAGGTCAAGTGGCGGCATCGACCCAAGGTGCGGGTGCTCCGGGCTCCACCTTGCCCACGAGCAGTTGGTGGGGTGCGAAGTTTCCCTTGTAGCGAAGCGAGGGACAGCCCTCGACCCGGTAGCCCAGGTACACGTGCTGTTTGTTCCACTGACGGGCCAGCTCCAAGCAGAGCATCACGTTGCCCACCCCGGGCGAGAGACGGGCGATGGAGGGCGCATAAAAGAAGTACACCGCGGAGAGTGCGTGGGGGGTCACATCGAAAAGGCTCACCGCCACCAGCCGCGCTCGAGCATCGCTTCCAGCTCTTTTACGCTCACCTCCACCAACACTCGGTACTCCAGCGAGGCCTGGCGGTCGGCCAGGTAGCTGCACGGCCGCAGCGACTCCACGAAGCGGGTCACCTCGCGCATGGGATTAGTCTAGGCCCAGCCACTCTGAGTTGCCGACAGGACGCGGAGGGCCTAAGTAGCCGCCACCCCCATGCAGACTGTCGGCAGCCCAGGGCTGTGGATTGGCTTCACCCTCTTCGTGCTGGCCATGTTGGCCCTCGACCTGGGGGTCTTCCACCGCTCCGCTCACAAGGTGAGCTTCCGGGAGGCCGCCATCTGGAGCGCGGTGTGGATCTTCCTCTCCCTCGTCTTCGGGGCAGGGGTGTACTGGAAGTTCGGCCCGGCGATGGGGCTGCAGTACCTGACCGGCTACGTCATCGAGAAGGCGCTCTCGGTGGACAACATCTTCGTCATTCTGGTCATCATGGCCTTCTTCGCCGTGCCGGCGAGGTTTCAGCACAAGGTGCTCTTCTGGGGCATCTTGGGAGCGCTGGTGATGCGCGCCGCCTTCATCTTCGCCGGCGCGGCGCTGCTGCAGCGCTTTCACTGGGTGATGTACGTCTTCGGGGCGGTGTTGGTCGTCACCGCCGTCCGCCTGCTCTTGCAGAACGAAGAAGAGGTGGCGCCGGACAAGAACCCCATCGTCAAGCTGGTGAAGCGATGGGTGCCGATGGTGGACGAATACCGCGACGGCCGTTTCTTTGTGGTGGAGAACGGCAAGCGCCTGGCTACCCCGCTCTTTTTGGTGCTGGTGACGGTCGAGGCCACCGACGTGGTGTTCGCGGTCGACTCGATTCCCGCCATCTTCGCCATCTCGCAAGACCCGTTCATCGTCTACACCTCGAACATCTTCGCCATCCTGGGGTTGCGTTCGCTCTTCTTCCTCCTCGCCGGGGTGATGGGGAAGTTTCACCTCCTCAAGTACGGGCTGGCAGCGGTGCTGCTTTTCGTGGGGGTGAAGATGTTGATTGTCGACTGGCTCAAGGTGCCCATCGGGGTTTCCTTGGTGGTCGTGGCCACCCTCATCGGCGGGGCGGTGGCGGCCTCGCTGGCGTGGCCACCGGCAAGCAAGCCACAGGCCGCCAAGCCTCCCCCCGAGCAGGCGAAGACGGGGACGGGAGAACGCTAAGAACGACGAAGCACGCAATGGGTCGATGGCCCGTTCGTTCACCAGGTTGCTCGAGGAGGTCTCTTCGATGAACGACAAGCAGTGGGAAGCCCAGCTCAAAACCTTCTTCGACAAGGCGGGTCGCGAGCTTCGCCGCATGGGGAAGGACATTCAGGTCGAGGCCGAGCGGTTGCTCGACGAAATGAAGGACCCGGCACGGCAAGAGAAGGTGAAGGAAGGCCTGCGCGAGGTCGGCACCTGGGCGAAGAAGACTGCTGAAGAGGTCGCCGCCCTGGTGGAGCAGGGCGTGAAAAAGGCCGAGCACGCCTTTCGCCGCGCGGCCACTCCGGGCGCCCCGCCCAAGCAGGCCGCCAAGTCGACGGGTGGCAAGCGGCGCAAGGCGGCCCGCCCCGCCGCAGCGGCGAAGAAGACCATCGGGCGCAGGCGGCCCGAGTAGAGAATTCAATTACGTAAAAACGGGCTGTTGGAGGCGCTTGCGCGCCATGCCATATTCCGCCTCCGTGTCCGGCTCCGACGAGAAGGGCAAGTTTTCCACCGACATCGCGCAGGACGTCATCGAGCAGGCCCTCGAGAGCGTTCGCAAGCGTACCGGTGAGGACCCTGCCTCCGAGCCCGCCGCCGAATCCGACAAGGACAAAGAAATCGCCGACCTCAAGGCCCAGCTCGAGCTGTCGATGGAAAAGGGCCGCGAGCTGATGGGCAAAATCAAAGAGGAGCACGAGAAGGTCTTGCGTGCCGTCGCCGACCTGGAGAACTTCAAGAAGCGGGCGGCCAAGGAGAAGGAAGAGGTTCAGAAGTTCGGCACCGAGAAGCTGCTCAAGGACTTCTTGCCGGTCGTTGACAACCTCGACCGCGCCCTCGAGCACGCCAAGGGCTCCACCGACTTCGAGAGCTTGAAGCAAGGGGTGGCGATGACCCGCAAGCTCTTCGAGGACACGCTGGGCAAGCACGGGGTGAAGGCCTTCTCCGCGTTAGGGCAGGCCTTTGATCCACGCTTTCACGAAGCGATGCAGCAGGTAGAGACCACCGAGCTGCCTCCCAACCAGGTCGTCTCCGAAATTCTTCGCGGGTATACGTTGAACGACCGTCTGGTCAGGCCGGCGATGGTGATGGTGTCGAAGGCTCCAGCCGCTGCAGAGCCTCCTTCAGAAGAGCCGGACATCAAGTAGGGGATTTTTCATGGGCAAGGTCATTGGAATCGATCTGGGGACGACGAACTCCTGCGTCTCGGTGATGGAGGGGGGCGATCCAGTCGTCATCCCCAACTCCGAGGGCAGCCGCACCACCCCCTCGATGGTGGCGTTCACCGAGGGCAACGAGCGGCTGGTGGGGCAGATTGCCAAGCGCCAGGCGATCACCAACCCCGAAGCCACCGTCTTCGCGGTGAAGCGGTTGATGGGGCGGCGCTTCGACTCGGCGGAGGCGAAGAAGGCGATGTCCCTCGCGCCCTATAGGGTGGCGGCGGCGCAGAACGGCGATGCGTGGGTGGAGATTCGCGGCAAGGCGTACAGCCCGCCGGAGGTTTCCTCCATCATCCTCACCAAGATGAAGCAGACCGCCGAAGACTACCTGGGCGAGCCGGTGACCGAGGCGGTCATCACCGTTCCGGCCTACTTCAACGACGGTCAACGCCAGGCCACCAAAGACGCGGGGCGCATCGCCGGCCTCAACGTCTTACGCATCATCAACGAGCCGACGGCGGCGGCGCTGGCGTACGGCCTCGACAAACAACAGGAAGGCAAGAGCGAAAAGATTGCCGTCTACGACTTGGGCGGCGGCACCTTCGACATCTCCATCCTCGAGCTCAACGCCGGCGTGTTCGAGGTGAAGTCGACCAACGGCGACACCTTCCTGGGCGGCGAGGATTTCGACCAGCGGATCATCGACTGGCTGGCCAAGCGCTTTTTGGAGTCGACCGGCATCGACCTGCGTAAGGACCGCATGGCCCTGCAGCGCCTCAAGGAGGCGGCGGAGCGCGCCAAGCACGAGCTGTCCAGCGCGACCGAGACGGAAGTAAACCTGCCCTTCATCACCGCCGACGCCACCGGCCCCAAGCACCTCACCGAGACCCTGGAGCGCGCGCAGCTGGAGGAGCTGGTCAAGGACCTGGTCGAACGCACCATCGAGCCCTGCAAGATTGCGCTCAAGGATGCGGGGCTCTCCACCGCGCAGGTGAACGAGGTGTTGCTGGTGGGCGGCATGACGCGCATGCCGGCGGTGCAGCAGAAGGTGAAGGAGTTCTTCGGCCGGGAGCCGCACAAGGGCATCAACCCCGACGAGGTGGTGGCGATTGGCGCCGCCATTCAGGGCGGGGTGCTCAAGGGCGAGGTGAAGGACGTCTTGCTCCTCGACGTCACCCCGCTCTCCTTGGGGGTGGAGACGGCCGGCGGGGTGTTCACCAAAATCATCGACAAGAACACCACCATCCCCTGCAAGAAGGGCCAGGTGTTCTCCACCGCGGTGGACAACCAGCCCCTGGTGAGCGTGCACGTCTTGCAGGGCGAGCGTGAGATGGCGACGGACAACAAGACGCTGGCGCGCTTCGAGCTGGTGGGCATTCCCCCCGCGCCGCGCGGGGTGCCGCAAATCGAGGTCTCCTTCGACATCGACGCCAATGGCATCGTGCACGTGTCGGCCAAAGACCTGGGCACCGGCAAGGTGCAGCAGGTGCGGGTGGTGTCCAACTCGGGCCTCACCGAGCAGGAGATTCAGCGGATGATTGCCGACGCCCAGTCGCACTCCGCCGACGACAAGAAGAAGAAGGAGCTGGCCGACCTGCGCAACAACGCCGACGGGTTGATGTACACCACCGAGAAGTCAATCGAGGAGTACGCCAGCCTTCTCGCGGAAAACGACCGCGAGGAAATCAAGCGCGACCTGGAGAACTTGAAGCAGGTCCTCACCACCAACGACCCGGTGAAAATCAAAGAAGCGATTACCCAGCTGGAGGGCTCGGCCTACCGCATCGCCGATGCCATCTACGCGGCGGAGTCGAAGAGCGGCTAGGTGCCCGAGTTCTCCTCGCTCGAGGAGGAGGTGCGCTTCCTCCGGGTGTTGCTCCGCGTCCAGCGCTTGGCGGACGACATTCTCGAGGATTGCCTGGTGCGGCGGCTGGGGCTGGCGGCGGGGCTCGACGTTTTCTTGACCCAGTGCGGGCGGATGATTCACGCCACCGGTGGGTTCGTGGTGGTCAAGGGCACTCAGGCTCCGGTGCTCACCCGGGTATGCGAGATGCCGGGTGTGGACTGCGAGCAGTATTTCCACAGGGAGGGGGCGGTGGTGCTCGACGAGCGCCACACACTCTTCATCTCCCAGCTGGCGCTGGGAAAGGTGAACCTGGGCGCCCTGGGTTTCATTCTTCCCGGGCGCTTCGAAGACGGGGGCAAGTTGGTGATGAGGCTGGTCGAGGCGATGGGAGAGATGCTCGACTCAGCGCTGCTCTCCTTCCTCGCCCTCGCCCAAGGGCACAGCCCGCTGGAGCGGCTCGACGAGCTCAACGCGCAGACCTCCTTCCGTCCGCAGAGCAGTATCGGCAAGTACGAGTTGCTCTCCCCCTTGGGTACAGGGGGCATGGCACAGGTGATGGTGGCGCGCACGCTGGGCCCGTCGGGCGTGGGCCGCTTGGTGGCGCTCAAGCGCATCCTCCCCCACCTCGCGGCGGATCCAGCGATGGTCGATCAGTTCCTCGAGGAGGCGCGCATTGGTCTGCGGCTCGCTCACCCCAACCTGGTCACCTTCTATGACTTCGGGCAGACCAGCGGGGGCTATTACATCGCCATGGAGTTGGTGCGCGGGGTCGACTTCGACCACATCATCTACGAGCCGCCCGGGTGGCTTCCGCCTCCGTTGGCGGTGGGCGTGGTGGTGCAGGCGCTGGCGGGGTTGCACGCCGCGCACGAGGCGCGAGGGGAGGACGGCGCGCCCTTGCTGCTCGTGCACCGCGACTTGTCGCCGCACAATGTGATGGTGGGCTTCGATGGGCGGGTGAAGTTGCTCGACTTCGGGGTGGCCAAGGTGCGCAACCAGAAGACCCTCACCCTGCCTGGCCTGGTGAAGGGCAAACCGCTCTACATGTCGCCCGAACAGGCGGCGGGCGAGCGGGTCGACCGTCGCAGCGACCTGTTCAGCATGGGGCTCATTCTCTATGAGGCGCTGGTGGGTCAGCGCGCCTTCGAGCGTGACGACGACACCCGCACCATGGAAGCCATCGTCAACGACCCGTTGCCACGGCCAGAACGCATCGCCGCTTCCTTGTGGGCGGTCCTCTCCCGCGCGCTCGCCAAGCACCCC
>JBMORE010000194.1:40179-44243 GCA_049322255.1 Myxococcota bacterium
GCGCGCCTTCGAGCGTGACGACGACACCCGCACCATGGAAGCCATCGTCAACGACCCGTTGCCACGGCCAGAACGCATCGCCGCTTCCTTGTGGGCGGTCCTCTCCCGCGCGCTCGCCAAGCACCCCCAGAAGCGCCCGCGCACCGCGCTGCAGTTGGCCCAGGAGCTGGCCGAAGTGGTTGCTCCGGCAGCAGACGCCGAGCTGGCTCAGCACGTGAGTGCTCGTTTCGCTTGGCGGCTGCGTGAGTACGAGCGCTGGAGCCGCCTGGCTGAAAAGACCACCGTCACCCCTGTGGTGAAGGCGCAAGGGTGAACGGCGAGCGCTCGCAGAAGCAGGCCCGCCTACGCGCCTACTGCCAGCGGCCAGGGAGCGCGGTGCTCTTCGACGAGACGGCAGGCCTGTTCATCGACGTTCCTTCCGGCAAGTCGCTCTCCGCCGACGCAGGCGAGCTCGAGCATCTGGAGGAGCGGACCAACTCTCAGACAGGTCAGCCCTATCTCGCCCTGGCCTACGGCGACGGGCGCAGCCTGGCGCTGGCGGAAATGGGAGTGGCGTTCGCGCCCGACTGTCGTCAGACGGGGCCTTTGCCGGAGCTGCCCGCGGCGGTCTGCTGGAAGGACTTCTTTGGTCTACGCGACCGCCTCAAGCACGAGCTGTACGGCCACCCAGAACAGGCACCTACCCGCAACACGGTGAAGCTGGTGATGATGTGCCTGGCGGTGCTCGACGGGGCGCGCGCGGCGGGCTTCGAAGTGGGCAAGGAGGAGCGCGAGCTGGAAGTGCACCTGGCCGAGCTGGAGCGGCGCGGCGCCCCCTGACTTGTCGCCCCCCCGGCGGTGCCGTAAATCAGCCGGATGCTTCGGGCTGCCCTCACCCTGCTCGTCGCCGCCGTGATGGTGGCGTGTCCACCGCGGGGAGGAACCTGCGAGCCGGGCAAGACGGTGACTTGCTACCCGGGCCCCCAAGGGACGGAAGCGGTAGGAGAGTGCCGGCACGGAACCTTCATCTGCTCGCCGTCAGGCACCCAGCCGGCCTGCAACGGCGCGGTGACCCCCAGCGCCGAGCTGTGCGACGGGCGCGACAACGACTGCGATGGCGAGGTGGACGAGGGTGTCACCAACCTCTGCGGAGGCTGCGCGGCGCTGCCCTTCGAGCCGGGGGGGAGCTGCGGTGTTTGCGGCACCTACGTCTGCCAGGACAAGGAGGCGGTCAGCTGCCAGAGCACCCTGGCCAACAACTGCGGGGTGTGCGGCGCTCCCGCGGTGCCCGGACTGGGAGATGCTTGCACCAGCCTCGCCGGCTGCCGCGGGGTGTTGGCCTGCAACCCCGACGGGGGGTTGTTGCCGGTGTGCAGCGCTCCTTCTCGCAACAATTGTCAAGTGTGCGGCGCGCCCTCGGTGCCCAACCTGGGTGGAGCCTGCGTGAGCGCCGATGGTTGCTCGGGGACGGTGGGGTGCTCCGATGCCGGCTCTGGCGTGTGCAACGCCCCCTTGCCCAACAACTGTGGGCGTTGTGGCCAGCCCGACGGGCCTGACGGCGATGGTGACGGGCGCGGCGATGCTTGTGACAATTGTTCGCTCGTCTCCAACGCCAGCCAGGCCGACGGCGATGGCGACTCCGTGGGTGACGTCTGCGACAACTGCCCTGCGGCGACCAACTCCAACCAGCAGGACTCCGACGGCGACGGCATCGGCGACGCGTGCGACAACTGCCCGTTCGTCACCAGTACCTCCCAGAGCGATGGCGACGGCGATGGTCGCGGTGACGCCTGCGACAACTGCCCCGACGTGGCCAACGCCAACCAAGAGGACTTCGACAGCGATGGCAAGGGCGACGTTTGCGACATCGTCATCAGCGAGCTGGCGGCGGCCGGGCCCGGAAGCGTTGCGGACGACGAGCTCGTCGAGCTGTACAACGGAGGTCCTACCGCCGTGGACCTCTCAGGCTGGAAGGTGCAGTACCGCTCGCAAGGCGGCGCGTCCTACCTCACCTATGCCACGCTCCCCGCAGGCTCCAGCATTCCCGCGCGTGGGTACTTCCTCGTGGCCACCACCGCGAGCGGTTTGTCCGCCGACGCCACCTTGGGCGGCGGCGGCCTCTCTGCCACCGCAGGGCACGTGCGGCTGGGTCTGCCAGGCATCACCAGCTCTCCCGCTGACACACAAGCGGTGGATACCCTGGGGTATGGCGCCACCGCCATCGGTGCGGAGGGAAACAACCCGGCGCCCGCGGTGAGCTTCAACGGGGGCGAGTCGCTCGAACGCAAGGCCAACGCCACCTCCACGAGCGCGACCATGGAGGGCGGCTCCGACGCCGCCGCGGGCAACCACCACGACACCGATGACAACGGGGCTGACTTCGTGCGCCGGGTGATGCGCCAGCCGCAGAACCGGTCATCGGTTCCCGAGCCGTGAGGGCCGAGGACCCATGTCTGGGCGCGGTCGGTCTAGCGCGGACTATTCGTCGGCGGCCGGTTCCCCCTGAGGCCCGGCGGACAGGAAGTGAACGAATGCGCACCCACCGGGACGCAGATGCGGGCCTCTTGTTTTTGATGCGCGATAGATGCAAATGACGGCCATCATAACGCGTCACGAGCAAGAGCCCTCTCAACAGCTCCCGACCGAGGGGTAGGCACTTCGGCGCTCGAAATGCAGTGTTCGGTTCGCCGGTTGCCTTCAGCACATTCTTCAGGTTCTTGATGGAGCTCTCTTAGTGCCTCGCCCTCCCTGGGCTAGCGCTTTGTCACCGTCACCGACGTTACGTTGAGGCGGCGCGGCGTTTGGTTTTTCCTCAGCGCCTCGCGCACAGGAGCAAGCGCAAATGGCTGGGGCGAGTAGAAGGCGAAGAGCTCCTCTTGGCCCAGAGTGCCGTCGAGCTCGATGGCTTGGTCGAGCATGGGAGCCTTGGGGTCGTAGGGCACCGCTTCGCGGCCGTCAAAAGGCAGGTAGACCGAGACTTGGCCTCGCGCATCCCGGCCCAAGACCGCCACGTAGCCCGCTCCGCCGGCGCGCACCTCGAAGCGCAGCCGGTCGCCTGGCTTCACCTCCGCTCCATGGGAGAGCGGCTCGCTCCCGGTGTCGGTCTTGCGGTGCAGAACGAGCACCAGTGACCCCTTGGTCGTGTAGGCGTCCTCCCCGGGTAGCACCAGCAGCAGGGCGACTGCGGCGACGGCCAGTGGGGCGAGGAGGGCGCTGAGCCAGAAGAGGCGGCTTCGGCGCGAGCGTACCTTGGCAGCGAAAGCTCCGGGTGGGTGCTTGAAAAGGAAGGCCGCCGAGTCGGCGCGAAGCTCTTCCAGACGCTGGCGGTCGCCTTCCGAGCTCGCCAGCGTCTCCTCCACCCGCGCCTTGGCTTCCGCGGGAAGGTCTCCGGCGAGGTAGCGCTCGAGGAGAGGGTCTTTCACCCGCCGGCTCATGCGAACACTCCCGGGGCAAAGCGCTGGGCGCGTTTCTGGGCGCGCTGGGCGAACTGGGAAAGCAGCTTGCCCACCGTCTTGCGGGAGAGGTCGAGCACGGTGGCAATCTCCTCGGTGGTGCAGCCCTCGACGAAGTAGAGGGTGGCGGCGGTGAGCGTCTGTGGCTCCTCGCCCTTGGTGAGCAGAGAGAGTGCGTGGGCGGCCTCCACTTGTCGAGCGCCGCCGTCGTCGCTGGCCGGCTCGAGGAGTGAAGGGCCGTCGTCGTCCTCCTTCACCTCCAAGTTGCCCAAGATGTTGCTCCAGCGCGCCCGGCGGCGCAGGCGGTCGAGCGACTGATAGGTGGCGATTTGGTAGAGGAGTGTGAAGTGGCTTGCCTCGCCACGCAGGCGCTCCTTCGACTCGAGGAAGGCGAGGAAGGTGGCTTGGGTGACGTCGAGCGCTTCCTGGTCGTCGCGCAAGAGAGACGCCGCCCGCCGGTGCACCGCGGGGGCGTAGCGGCGGTAGAGCTCTTCGACCTCGCTGGCGCCGGCCATTGGCAGCGCTTGTAGCACCCAAGGCCGCACAAGGGGCGATGCGGGCATCATCTCCATCCGTCGCCCGAAAGGTCTACGCGGGGAAGATAAGAATGAATGCGCAGACAGCTGGCCTTAG
>JBMORE010000195.1:0-43977 GCA_049322255.1 Myxococcota bacterium
TTCCCAAGCTCGGGGTCGCCGGTTCGAACCCGGTCCGCCGCTCACAAAGAGGCCCTGGTTTCCAGCGGATGGAAGCCGGGGCCTTTGAATTATCGAGCACTCACGCCAGGTCCCTTTTTTCAGGCCCGCAGCGCCTCGGGTGTCGAGGGCGACATCTCCTTCGCGGCCTGCGCTGCATCATCCGCCCCTCGCTTCAAGTCCTTCCACTTGAGCTTGCGTGTCCAGAGGCTCACCGCGCCGACGAAGATTTGGGTGGTGAGGGTGCCCAGGTGGGTGAGGGCGGCGAAGGCGGCGGCGTCGGTCGCGCTCGCCCCCAGCTCCCGCGCTACCCAGCTGGTGGCGAAGTAGTAGATGCCCGTCCCGGCGGGGAAACCGGGCACCACTTGCCCCAGGGCGATCGCTCCCAACACCACCGCCCCGGCGAAGAGGCCTCCTTCAATGCCCACCGCGTGCAACCCCAGCCCATAGCCGATCGCCGGCGCCAGCACCGGGGGAATGGAGAGTAAGAGCGCCCGCGCCATCCCCGACGCGGAGCGCGCGGTGCCCAAACCCACGCTCAAGTTGACGAGGAAGGCCTCGGCCTTCGCCCATCGCCTCCGCCGCCGCAGCGCCGCGGCCAGCGAAGCGGCGTAGCGCGCCAAGAACACCACCAGTCCCACCAGCCCCAGACAGGCCACCACGGCGATGCGCACGCCCGAGGAGAAACGCCCCATGGTCTTGGCGAATGGCCCCAGGAAGGACAAACCCACGAGCAACATCAGCGCGGCGAACTCGAGCAGCTTGCACACCGCCACCGACCCGAGCGTCTGCACCAGCGGCAACTTTCGCGTGCGGGCCATCAGAAACGCGCGGAAGAGGTCCCCGAACTTGCCTGGCAGCGCGTTGTGCACGAAGGCGCCGATGGCCACGAAGTGGTAGCGCTCGCGAAACGGCACCGGGTGAAAGAGCGCCGTCTGCCACTGCAGCGCCCGCGCGGGCACCATCGAGGCGGTGAGCGCCATGAACGCCAAGAGCCACGGCAAGTGCTTGGGCAGCTCGGCGAAGAAGTGCCCCAGGTGGAAACGCGGCTGCCACAACGGCCCAGGCCCGCTGAGCCGAATCTCCACGAAGACAGTGGCGATGAGCAAAAGCGACACGAGCGTGCCGACCACGGCGAGCACGGCCTTGGTGACGGACTTTGCGGACAGCGCCATCTTCCTCCTACTTTCCGCCCCGGTACGCCGTCGACAACCGCTGGTGCAGCTGGGTGGAGTGCGACAGCGCCGACAGCTCCACTGGGCCGTGCACGGGCCAGCAGACGACGCTCTCGGTCTCGATGCGGGTCAACCCACCGTGGGAGCCGAACTCCCAGGCGAAGCCGACGGTGCCTCCTCGTTGGTGGGCGGCCCCAAAGAGCACCAGGTCGCCGGCGCTCTTCATGTGCGGCAGCTCCTCGAGCAGATCGGCCACCGCACGCTTGGAGAAGTCGGTTGGCAGCGGCACGCCGTGAAGCTCGTTCGCTCCGTACACCCCGCCGCGGACGATTGCCACCGCCCGGGAGCCACGGCGCACGGCGACAAGACCGATGTCCGAGAGGGCCACCGCGCGCGAGAGCACCTCGCGGTGCCGCTGCAAGAGCGCCATCGCCTCCAGCGGCTCGTGGCCCCTGGTCAAGTAGACGTGGGCGAAGTTGCCCGCCTCGATGACCACCGGTTCCTCGCGCGGCCACACCGGCCCACCGGCGAGAAGCGCTCGTCCGTCGAGCAGCCCGCGCTCCACTTCCTTGGGCAACGGCGCGGCCGGTCCTTCGCTCAGGCAGCGCTCGAGCTTCTTGCCCACCCGTTGCTCGAGCGGAGCACTGTCCACGTGGCCGTGGTCGGTGAAGAAGTACACGTCGTATGGCTCCTCGAGCGTGTGCGCGAGCGCGTACAGCTCGGCGAGGTGAGCGTCGACGCGGTAGAGCTCCCCCAGTGCCTGAGCGGAGCACGGCCCGCGCCGGTGCGCCACCTCGTCGAAGTTGCCAAACACCAGGTAGATGGCGGGCACTCCCAGCACCATGTCGATGAGCGCGCGGCTGTGGGCCAGGCTCCAGGCGAGACGTATGAGAAGGAACCGGTTGAGCAGGTACTCTCGCTCGTGCCGCCAGTCACCGTGCAGCCTCCTCGTCCAGCGCACCACGTCCTTGCCAGCCCCCCACATGTCGCGCATCAGCTCGCCTAAGTACGCGAGCACCCCACGCCGGCTGCCACCGCGAATTCCTTTGAGGTCGCGAAACAGCGCGCGCGCCATTGCCGGCAGGTTGCGCAGCGAGGTCATGTCGAGCTGGTTTTTCGCACCTGCGTGAAAGAGCGAGAGGTAAGTGGTGCCTCCCCCTTCGAGCAGGCTGTTTTCCGGCCGTGCGCCAAGGCGCGACTCCACCGAGTGGGCATCGAGAGGCACGTTCATGCGCACCACCCGGCCCAGGCCGCGGTCGAACCAGTGGTACGCAGGCAAGTTCGGGTGGCGCAGCCCGTACAACAGCCCCGCTTGGAAGCAGGGCGTGGAAGCGGGCGAGCCCCAGAACGCAGTGTCGAAGTGGTAAGCGCCGGAGCGCACGAGCGAAGAGAAGAACGGCATCGTGCCCTGGGCGATGGCTTGTTCCAGCACCGCGCGCGGCACCCCGTCGAGGTGTACCAGGAGAAATTTGCGGGGCCGCCGCGTTGGCAACCTTCCCACTCGGCGACCGATACGGGCGATGGTCTCCTGCGCCCAGGAGCGCTGTTGCAGGGAAATCACCCGTTGATGCACAAGACGCCTCCCCTTCCCCTGGCCAATATGCGCACGTGCGCCGGGGCGGCGGCCGGGCTGTTGAGAGTTGGTCACCCTCCTTCGACGACGCGCCGGTGAGCGGCCAGGCGGGCACGCTGCGCCTGGCTCCTCAGGGGTTTTAAACAACGGGGCGCGGTTCGCACCTTCCCGGGGGATGGGGAACGTCGCACACGCGCTCGCCTTGCTGCTCGCGGCTTCGACCTCGGAGCCTGGGCGCAAGGAAGAGGGCTTCGACGCCCTCGGTGTGCCCTTGCTCAGCTTCAGCTCCGATCTTGGCGTGGGGTTCGGCGCTGTGGGCGGCGCCTACATTTATAAGAAGGGGTACCGCCCTTACCGCCACGCCGTCTCGGCGCAAATCTTCGCCACCACCCGCGGAGTGCAGAACCACTTCTTGCGCTACGACGGCCCGTCCCTCATCGGCCCGTTGCGCTTCGAGGCCAAGCTCGAGCTTCGGCGGGAGCTGCTCAGCCCCTACTACGGCGCGGGGAACCTCTCTTCGCCCGAGTTCGACCTCGATCCCGACTTCTCCGACCCCCGCTTCAACTTCGACAAGCTCGCTCCTGGTGCGTGGGTGCGGCTGCGTGGCTCGCCTGTGGGCCCCGACCATCCACTTCAGATTTATGGGGGATACTCTTTCAGCTGGCAGCGCATCATCGTCTTCGAAGACTCACTGCTGGAAGAAGAACGACCGGTGGGCATCGACGGCGGCGCCACCGGACAGCTCCTGCTCGGGGTGCAGTACGACACGCGCGACAACGAGGGAGACCCCACCCGGGGCGGCGCGGAAGAGGTTTCGCTGCGTGTCGGCGCAGGTGCCACCGGGAGCGCGTTCAACTACTCCGGCCTCACCCTCTCCGAGCGCCGATTCTTCCACCTGGGAACGCCGCGGCTCATCCTCGCCCAGCGATTGCTCCTCGACGCGCTGTGGGGCGAGGTGCCGTTCTTCGAGTGGTCGGAGACTGGCGGTTTGGCGCCGCTGGACGGAGTGGGCGGCCAAAGCAGCGTGCGCGGCGTTCCACGCAACCGCTTCGTGGGTAACGTCAAGGTCTTCAGCAACACCGAGCTGCGCTACTACCCTTTCGAGTTCCAGCTCTTCGGCGCACCGGTGAGCGTGGGCGCGCTGGCCTTCTTCGACGTCGGGCGCGTGTGGCACCCCGGCGTGGAGGACGGTTCGCTCCTCAACTGGCACCCCGGGCTGGGGGGAGGGCTGCGGCTGGCCCGCCGCGCAGCCGTGGTGCGAACGGACGTCGGCCTGTCGACGGAAACCTGGCGGCCGCGCCTCTACATCACCTTCGGGCACGCGTTTTAACTAAAGCCAGCGCACCAACGCCGGCTCCGGCGCTGGCTCACCGCGAATGCCGGCCTCTATGGAAAGCGGCATCGCCCACACCCCGCGCGCGTTGAGCCCCTCGAGGAACGCGGCCCGTGTGGGCTCGTCGGGGGCGAAGACGACGCAGCCGTCTCCTCCCCCGGCGCCCGATACTTTCGCCACGCAACCGAAGCTGTCGGCGAGGGCGATGAGCCGGCGCAAAGGCTCGGTGGTCACCGGCCCGAGCTTGGAGAGGAGCGACTGCAGCTCCCGCACCGCGCGCTTCACCATGTCGAAGTCGCCCTCGAGGAGCGCGGCCTCGAGCGCGCTGCCCAGTTCGTCCGAGTCGAGCACGAAGCGCTCTTTCCCGGCCAACGACAGGCTTCGCTCCACCTCGTCGATGAGCGGCAGCGTCGAAGCGCTGGTGCCCGCGAAGGCGTAGGCGAGCGAGCACTTGGGCGAGGGCAGCCGCCAGAGATCGACCGGAGGCGCCTCGGCGAGAGCGGCGAAAAGTTGGCCGGTCTGCGCCGCCGCCGCCAAGGGAGCGACGTCGTAACGCCGGTAGCGCACGATGCCCCCGGCGAAGACGGCGGCCACGTCGGCGCCGCTGCCCTTTCCTCCCTGCGCCGAGGCGTGGGCCAACAGCGCCACCTTGAGGGCGTCGAAGCGCGCCTCGAGCACGAAGCGAGCGCACTCCGATGCCAGCACCGCCGCCCTGGCGCTGCCGCCTAGCCCGAGCTTGTGCCCCTCTTCGGATGTGGGCGAGGGCTCCAACGCCAACTCGAAGCCCAGCGCCTCGCGTCCATGAGCGCGAAGCACGAAGTCCACCGTGCGGGCGACGAAGCGAAAAGGAACGGGCGCCTCGCCGCCCCAGTTCACCCCCAGCGGCGTCTGCTGGCCGCTGAACCGACCCTCCTCGAGGGCGAGGTGAATGTCGCGGTCGGCGCGGCGACGAACGAAGGCGGCCGTGCGCGGTCCGACGGCGGCCACCCGCGCGCTCCCTCCCCAGAGCACGGCGTACTCTCCGCACAAGAACAACTTTCCAGGAGCGGAGTAGGCGCGCTGCATCGGGCGTTAGACTACACAAGGGAAGGGCCGTAGACGCAGAAAGCCACGGCCTTCGTCTTGCCTGTGTTGATGAAGCGATGCGGCGTTCCAGCGGGTACCAGCACCACCGCGCCTGCCCCCAGCCTGGCCCGCTCGTTGCCGATTTCAGCCTCCACCTCTCCCTCCAACACCAGGAGCACCTCGTCGCTCTTGGAGGGGAGGTTTCCCTGCGTACTGCTCGCCGCGCCGGGCAAAAGCCGCACCGCCGCCACGTGGATATTCCAGTGGCTGAGGAGAATCTGAATCCAGTCTTGCGCCATGCTCCAAGGTGAGAGGCCGACCCGTTGCCGACAGCGAGCGTTAGAAGAGGTGCTTGGAGAGCAGCCGTGCGTCACCCCCGGGACGGCAAGGGACGACTTCTTGCGCCCCACCTTCTTTGGCCAGACGCACCACGTCCTCTTCGTGCGCGGCATCGGTGAGCAGCACCGGGTTAGGTCCTGCATCCAGCGTGAACCACACCGGCAACCCCTCCTCGCGCAGTTGCTCGACGCGGCGAATGAGCGCCAGCGTCCCCGGAGCGAGGTAGCACAGCGGCGGCTCCGCCCCCATCGCGGTCGCGTGCATGCGCCACGCGTTGCGCTCGGCGAGCGCGCCCAGCCCCGCGAGGTCTTTCTTTTCGATGAGCTCCCTGGCCTTGGACACGTCGGCGTCGGCGAGGCGCACCCAGGCCGGGTAATACGGCGAGGTCTCCACCGTCTGCCGCATTCCGTCGCGGGACTTCACCTTCTTCTCCTCCCGGCTCACCATCGCCACCACCAGCCGAAGCTTTGGCCAGTGGCTCTCGGGGACGAGCTGCTCGGCGAAGCTGTCGGCGCCATCGGCACGCTCGCCCTTCCTCCACACGCACACCCCTCCCTGAATGCTGCGGCACGCCGAGCCCGAGCCCTGTCGCGCGAGCATCGACTCGGCACGCACGTCGCGCGAAAGCCCCGCCGCCGCCCGTGCCGCCACCGCCAACGCCGCGAACGCCGCCGCGCTGCTCGCCAGCCCCGCCGCAGCGGGAAAATCACCCCGCGTTGCTACGCGCGCCTTCGCTCCCTCCTGCACCCGACCGATGAGCTGGAGCACCCGCATCCGCTCCACGCCGACCGCGGGGGCTCCGTTGATTTCGACCTCGTCCGCCGCGGTGCCCAGCTCTACCGTCGCGGTCACCGACAGCGGCGCCAAGGTGACCGAAAGACTCGACTGGTGCGGAAGAACAAGCACCTCGTCGCGCTTTCCCCAGTACTTCACCAGCGCGATGTTCGGGTGCGCCCCCGCGCTCGCCTTTCCGGTCATCGCCCGCGCTCCAGCTGTGCTTGATTCATCAACAACCTCGGCCGTACGTCCGCACCAAGAGGAGCTGATGGCTGTTCAACCTCAATTGTTGATGAATCAAGCACGCTCGTGGTGGTCATAGGGCGGGTGGCCCCGCGATCTGCGAGCCGAAGCAGCGCACGCCCTCTTGGGCCAGATGGGCCACCACGGGCTCGGGTTCCAAGAACAGGCCTATCACCGCGCCTCCGTCGCCGCCGGCTCCGGTGAGCTTGGCGCCCAAGGCTCCCATGCGCCGCAGCCGGTACACCATCTCGTCGAGGCCCAAAGACGAGAGCTGCAGCGCCGACAACAGCCCGTGGTTGAGGTTGAGGAGGTCTCCCAGCGCTTGGAGGTCGCCCTCCTCCACCGCGCGCGCGCCCTCGGTGGCGAGTCGGCCCATCTCCCCGTAGAGCCGGCGGTACCGCGTGGGCCAATGCGAGGCGCGTTCGCGCAAGCTGCCGACGATCGATTGGGTGGAGCTGCGCTCGCCGACCAGCGCGACGAGCAGCTTGAGCGGGCGGGGGCTTTTCACCGCCTTCACCGAGCTCGCCGTGCCGGACTGGCGGCGAAAGAGAATGAGACGTTCCTGGGCGCTGGCGGTGTGGTCGACGCCGGAGGGAGTGCCGTGAAAGACGAGCTCCATCTCGCGGGCGACGCGCGCCACTGCTTCGGGAGTGCTTCGGCGCCCGGCGGCTTGGAGGAGCAGCCGCGCGCAAGCCACCGCCAGCGCCGCGGACGAGCCCAGACCCATCGAGATCGGCAGATCGCTTTCGAGGCTGACCGACACTTGGGGACGGCCGCAGGCCTTCGCCGCCCGCGCGAAGGCTGCGGTGAGCAGCTTTCGATGCGACGGGCTCAAGGAAGGGGGGACCTCGAGTGAACAGGTCTTGGCGGCACGGGCGGTGGCGCGAACCCCACGGCCCAAAGGCGCGGCGAGCGCGGGCTGGCCGTACACCACCCCGTGCTCGCCGAGGAGGATGACTTTGCCGGCTCCGAATGCCGTGAACGAGCTCACGCCCCTCACCCCAACCCTCTCCCAGGCGGAGAGGGGGTTTGGTTTAGCCAGTGCCGGTGGCGGCAGCGGCCTCCTCTGGGGTGAGCGAAGCGAGGATTTCTTTCGCCGCCTCGACCTTCACGTGCCCCGCCTTCACCAAAAGGTTGGCGACCTTCTCCACCCAATCGCCGCGGGCACCGGCGGTGACCGCCACGCAGCGCGCGTGCAGCGCCATGTGGCCCCTTTGTATCCCCACCGACCCCAGCGCGCGCAGGGCGGCGAAGTTCTGAGCCAAACCGACGGCGGCGAAGACCATGGCCAGCTCGCGCACCGAGCTCGTCCGCAAAAGACGCATGGACAGCTGCACCCCGGGGTGAACCTTGATGGGGCCTCCCACCGTGCCCAGCGCCAGGGGCAGCTCGATGCGCCCCACCAAGTGCCCTTCCTCCAGCGACCAGGTGGAGAGCGGTCGGTACTGCCCGTCGCGGCAGGCGAACGCGTGGGCGCCGGCTTCGATCGCCCGCCAGTCCTGTCCGGTGGCGATGGCCACCGCGTCGATGCCGTTCATCACGCCCTTGTTGTGGGTCGCGGCGCGGTAGGGGTCGGCCAAGGCGAAGCGGCTGGCCTGGGCCACGCCCTCGGCGATGGCTTCTCCCGGGAGGTCGAAGTCGGCGAGCAGCGGCACGGGGATGCGGCAGGTGGCGCGCGCCAGCCGGCGGTCGGCGAGGTTGGAGAGGATGCGCAAGTACACCTTGCCGCCGGTGACCTGCTCGAGGAGCGGAGCCACGCCTTCGGCCATGGTGTTGATGAGGTTGGCGCCCATCGCCTCCTGGGTATCGACGACGAGGTGCACCACCAAGAGCGGCTCGCCGCGCGGCCCTTCCGGCGGGGCCAGCACCCGCACCTCGATGTCCTTGGCGCCGCCACCGCGCCGCAGCATCTGTGGGTGGAAGCTGTTGGCGAGGGCGATCAGCTCTTCCTTCACCGCCAGAATCTTCCTCGTCGCCTCGTCGGGGTCGCCGTAGCGGGTGACTTGAACCTGGCCAATCATCAGCGAGTCGTCAGCTTCGGCGGTGAAGCCGCCCGCCTCGCGAACGATCTTCGCGGCGAAGGACACCGCGGCGACCACCGACGGTTCCTCCACCGCCATCGGCACCAGGTAGTCGCGCCCGTTGACGGTGAGGTTGAGGCCCAGCCCCAAGGGGAGCGCGAAGGTGCCTACCGCGTTCTCAATCATCTGGTTGGCGGTTTCCAGGTCCAGCACCGCATCGAGCCGCGCCGCCTCGTCGGCAGAGAGGCGAAACATGCGCGAGATTTTCTGCACCCGCTCATGGAGTGGCAGCTTGTGGAAGCCCGCCAACCGCGACGTCACCATCTCTGACATGACGACTCCTTTAAGCCTCAATCGGTGCGGGCGGTTTACAGCGCTGCCAGCCACTCCTTCAACTCTCCGGTCAATACCAAAGGCTGCTCCCGCAGTGCCGCCGGCGTTCGGCTCCCCGTGAGGAGCAGGACTTCGCGCAGCGCAGTGACGATGGTCTCCAGCACCCGCTCTGCAGCCGCTGTGCCACCCTCTTGCTGGGCACGGAACAAGGGCAAGGCCAGCCCGACCAGGTCGGCGCCCAGGGCGAGCGCCTTGGCGGCCTCAAGGCCGGTGCGCACCCCCCCAGAGGCGACCAGGGTGACATTGGGGCCCACCGCCTGCCGCACCGACGCCACCGCGGCCGCAGTGGGAATTCCCCAACTCGACAGTTGGGCGCCCACCTCAGCGGCCACTCCGTGGGCGCGCAGCTGTTCGACCCGCACCCAGGAGGTGCCGCCCAGCCCGGAGATGTCGAGCGAGCGCACCCCGCACTCGGACAGGCGCACGGCGACCTTGGGAGCGATGCCGCAGCCAGTCTCCTTCACCATGAGCCGCTCGCCGAATGCCTGGGCGAGCTTTTCCACCGTGGCATAGCCGCCGCGAAAGTCACGCTCCCCTTCTGGCTGCGTCAGCTCCTGGGCGGCGTTGAGGTGCAGGGCCATGCCGTCGGCGCCGATGTCTTCGGCCAGCCGGCGCACCCCGTCCACCCCCAGTGCGGCTGCCTGGCGTAGACCGATGTTGCCCAAAAGAACGGCAGTGGGCGCGACGTCCCGCACCCGGAAGCTCTGCGCCGCCTCGGGGTGCTCGACCATCACCCGCTGGCTACCCACGCCAAACGCGAGTCGGTGCTTTTCGGCGAGGCTGGCCAGGTCGCGGTTGACCTCGCGGGCGCGCTCGGTGCCGCCGGTCATGCCGGTGATGAGCAAGGGAACGGCCAGCGGCCTGCCGAACAAGCGGGCAGAGGTGTCGACGTCGTTGACAGTGAGCTCGGGCATCGCGCAATGCACCAGGTGCACGCACTCGAGAAGGGTACGGTTTTCCAGCGGCTCGACCTGGGCGGAGACACACAAATCGAGGTGAGCATCTTTGCGCTGCGACGTGGTTTTCTCGCCCATGTGAAGTCCGCTAAAAGGCCTAAGGGTCCTAGCAACCGGCCCCGCTGGACGCAACGGCGCGGCGGACGATAAACCTTTCGCGCCTTGGCAGCAGATTCCCCCAAAGTCGCGGTGTTTCTCCACTCCGGCGAGTACGACCGAATGCACCAGGGACTGTCGATTGCCGCGGCAGCAGTCGCGGCTGGCCGGCAGGCCGAGGTCTTCGTCTTCTGGTGGGCGCTACAGCGAATGGCGATGGGCACGCTCGACGAGCCCGACTTCGGGCCGGGGCGAGAAGAGGTGGGGCAGCGCTTCGAGCGACGCGGGTTGCCCACGTTGCGCTCGCTCCTTCAGTACCTCAAGGAGTCGAAGCTGTGTGCGGTTTACGGATGCACCGGCTCCCTCGCCGCCGTGGTGGACGAGCCGCCAGGAATGGAGCCCCTCCTCGACGGTTTTTTGGGCTGGAGCGCGATTCTCCGGCTCACCTCCGGGGTGGCGGACCGCTTCTACCTGTAGCCACGGCTGGACGAGTGGCTCGCGCTGCTTAGGTTGGGCCTACCATGAGAGACGTTTCCACCTTGGGCAGCTTTCCCACCGGGCGCCGGCCGAGCGGGCGGCGGCGGTTGGGTAACTACCTCAAGACCGCGGTCCTCCTCGCCGGGCTGTCCGCGCTGTTTTTGGCGGTGGGCCAGCGGCTCGGTGGCGCCGGAGGTCTTCTCGTCGCCGGCATCTTCGTCGCGGTGATGAACTTCGGCTCGTATTGGTTCTCCGACCGCATCGCGCTGGCCATTCATCGAGCGCGGCCGCTCCCGCGCGAGCAGGCGCCCTGGCTCTTCGAGATGGTGGAGCGGCTGGCCCGGCGGGGGGACCTGCCCATGCCACGCCTGTATTGGGTACCCATTCCCACCCCCAACGCCTTTGCCACCGGCCGCAGCCCAAAGAAGGCAGCGGTGGCGGTCACCTCCGGGTTGCTCGAAGTGATGGATAGGCGCCAACTCGAAGGGGTGCTGGCGCACGAGCTGGCGCACGTGAAGAACCGCGACACCCTCATCAGCACGGTGGCGGCGACGCTGGCCGGCGTCATCACCCAAGTCGCGCAGATGGTCTTCTGGTTCGGCGGCGCCTTCCTCGGAGGCCGCCACGGCGACGGGGACGAGCGCGAAGGAGGAGGGCTGGCCTCCTTAGGCTTGCTCCTGGTGGCGCCGATTGCGGCCATGCTCCTGCAGCTCGCGGTGAGCCGTTCACGCGAGTACGCCGCCGACGAGCTCGGGGCCGAGTTGGCGGGCGACCCCCATGCCTTGGCCGACGCGTTGCTCAGGCTGGAGGACGCCAACCGCTTCCTGCCTTACGACCACGCCCCGGCCACCGCGCACCTGTTCATCGTGAACCCGCTCTCCGGGGGTGGGCTGATGTCGCTCTTTTCGACGCACCCGCCGATCGCCGAGCGTGTACGCCGGCTGCGAGCCATGCGGTAACAAGAGCTGGCCCTTTTGAGCTACGCGGCGGGCGCTTCCTCGGCCTCTTTCGATGGGAGCACGGAGAGGTCGTCGAACTTCTCGAAGGGGTTCTCCAGCATCTCGCGCAACGTCTTGGAGAGCACCATCGCGTGATAGCCGTCGATGAAGCGGTGGTCGAACGAGGCGTTCACGTTCATCACCTTGCCGACGACGACTTTCCCGTTCTCCACCACCGGGGCCTCTTTCACCTGGCCGGGGGCGACGAAGATGGGGGTGCGGGTGTAGGGCACCAGCGGCACGTAGGCGGTATCCAGCCCCAACGAGCCCACGTTGGTCACCGCCAGGCCGCCGAACGCGTCCTTGGGCATGCCGGCCCAGGAGAGATCGATGTTGAAGGTGTACATCAAGAGGGAGAGCAGCTTGAGGAAGGCGTTCATGAAGAGGAAGGGAATCTTCTGAATCGTGCCCTTGCCCTTCTCCAGCGCCTGGTCTTTTCGAGTGCGGACCTTGTGGATGGCGGCCTCCATCTCGTCGGAAAGCTGCAAGAGCGACTTCTGGTCGGCGTGGTCGATCTTCGCCGCGCTCAAGTCGACCTTGCCGTCGCCCTGGTCGGTCTGCACCACCAGCACCGAGATGGTGACGGTCTTGCGCAGGTAAATCTTGTTGAAGCGCAAGATGGCGTTGGCGTCGGGGCAGCGGCGGAGCGCCTCGGCGCAGGCCTTGGTCACCAGGTGGGTCACCGTGAGACGCTTGCCGGTGCGGCGCCGGAACTGCTCGATGTACTCCATCGCCTGGTCCATGCGAATGGTGAGCGTGCCGTAGACCGTGGGGTCATAGGCGGTCTGCCAGCTGCCAATCGCGATCTTGCGGAAGCTCGCCACGTCTTTCTTCGGAATGAGCTCGAGGTGGGCCATGGCCTTGAAGCCTACTTCGGGCGAAGGGGCAGCAGCGAGGCGCCGAACGCCAGCAAGAGCTGCCCGAGCATCAGTCCGGTGGACACGCCGTGGAGTCGCCCGAACTCGCGCCGCAGCGGATCGTCGGGCGCCAGGGCGGAGACCTGGTCATTCGCCTCGCGGCGAATCTCGGCAAGCCTGGGCGTGACGACGGCCGCGCTGGCCAACGCAAGCACGAACGCTCCGGCCAGAAAGGCGGCTCGAAGCACACTTCGCCCACGTGGCTTTCCCTCGTAGACGAGCCCGAGCGAGAGCACGCCGACGGCGGCGAAGAGCCCGAACACATCGAGCGCGGGAATGACTTGCCGCACCACCGCTCCCGCCTGCGCCGGGGTGAGCGCACGAAACAGCGCCGGCGCCACCACCGCCCCGAAGCACAAGAGGCCACCCATCCACACCCCGAGCACCAGCTGGTGCAAATAGCGAAAGACGCCCATGCCTCAAATGTACCGGCTTCTGAAGGCTGCGGTACTCAACTTCCCTGGTGGGGGAGCGGCTGGCCTTGGCCGGAAGTGAAACCGACCCGGCGCCTGGGATATGACCGACGATTGTGCTGCGCGCGCTGATACAAGACATCGAGGCGGCGATTCGCCACGACCCGGCGGCGAGGAGCAAGCTGGAGGTGCTCCTCGCTTATCCCGGCGTGCATGCGCTCGCGCTGCACCGGGTGGCCCACGCGCTGTGGAACCGCGGCCACCCGCTCGCCGCGAGGCTCTTTTCTCACTACAACCGCTTCACCACCGGGGTGGAGATTCACCCCGGGGCCCGCATCGCCGACGGAGTGTTCATCGACCACGGCATGGGAGTGGTGATCGGCGAGACCGCCGTCATCGAGGAGGGCTGCATCATCTACAAGGGCGTGGTCCTCGGCGGCACCTCCTTGGCCCGCCGCACCCGCCACCCCCACCTGCACCCCAACGTCATCGTCGGCTCCAACGCCTGCGTCTTGGGGGCGATCCACGTGGGCGAAGGGGCGCGCATCGGCTCCTCCTCGGTGGTGATCAAAGATGTCCCACCCGGCGCCACCGTGGTCGGCGTGCCCGGCCGCATCGTGCGCGAGCAGAAAAGGAACTTCGCCGATGAGCTCGACCACGCCTCCCTGCCCGACCCGGTGGCCGACGTGATGCGCTCGTTCGCCGCCCAGCAAGAGGCGCTCATCGAGCGGCTGGCCCGATTGGAGGAGAAGCTGAAGACCCCCGGTGAAGACGTGAGCGACGCCGCCGCCGACCCTCACAAGCGAGCGGGCAGCATCTTCTAGAAACGAGTGCTATAGACGGCGCCTTTTGAAGGAGATTCGCCTATGACCATCGCCCTCGTTCTCGTCTCCGTCGCCCTGGTGATCTGCATGGGCCTGTTGTTCTTCGGCCAAAAAGGCGGGCACGCCTCGCCGGACGTCGCGGCCCGGCTCGACGCCGAGACGAAGGCGCGCCAAAAAGCCGAGAGCGACCTGGAGAAAAAGCGCAAGGAAGCCGAAGAGGCCAAAACCCAGCTGGCCGAGGCCAAAGAGGCGCTCAAGCAGGCCAAGAAGAAACTGCACGACCAGAAGGAAGCAGGCAAGGTGGGCGACGACTTGGTCAAGGAGCGCGAGGCGGTGGAGCGGCAAGCCTCCGTCCAGCTGGAGAACGTGCGCGCCGAGCTCGCCGCCGCCCAGGCCGAGGTGGCCAAGCTGCGCGCCGAGACCGAAGGACGACTGAAGAAGGCAGCCTCACCCGAGCCCGCGCCTGAGAAGGCCACCAAGGTGGTGCGCGAGCTCTCCGAGGCCGAGAAGGAGAAGATTGAGCGCCTCGAGCAGCAAGCCGCCAAGGATCGCGCCAAGGCCGCCGAGCTCGACAAGGAGCTTCGGCGGCTCAAGGGCCGGTTGGAGACGCAGAGCCGCGTTTACACGGTGACCAAGGGCGAGCTCGAGCTGCTCAAGGACAAGTTCAAGGCGCTGGAGAAGCGCCTCAACCGCACCTTGCTCCAGAACGATCTCTACAAGCGGGCAATCTCCGACCTGGAGAAAAAGAGTGGCATCAGCGCCGAGCGCACCGAGCCATCGGCCGCGGAGCTCGCCGCCTCCGACCAGAAGACCGAGGAGCAGCAGAAGGCAGCCGCCCAGGCCGACGAGACGCGAATGGCGGCCCTCGACGCTACGGATCCAACGGCGCGGGCGTGAAGAGGTAGGCGTCCTTGAGGACTTCCCGGGTGCCGCCGTTCTCGCGCACCCCGCCCAAGACCAGCACCGATCCGTCCGCCAGCGTGGTGCAGGTGTGGTGGTACCGGTCGATGGTCAGCTTGTCCTGCCCCACCTGCGTCGTGGAGCCGTCGGGCATGGGCACCAGAAGCACCGTGGTGCCGTCGCTGCGCGCAGGGCCGCCGGCGACGTCCACGGTTCGCCCACCCACGGCGAGAACGCGCCCGTCGGGCAGCGTCGCCGCACACAGCTCGCCGCGCGCTCCGACCAGAGGGCCCGGTGACACGGTGAAGGGAGATTGGGTGGAGAGAATCTCCGAGGAAGACAGCGGCGTCACCCGAGTGAGATCGCTGTAGCCGCCGCTGACCAACAGCTCGCCCTTTTCTCCAAAAGAGGTGGCCGCCGCGGCTCGCCGGGGCTCCCGCAGCTTGGGCGCTGGCGAGGCGGGCTTTGGCGCGAAGGTGGTGCCGGTGAACTCGAAGAACGTCACCTCGTCGGTCAAGGTGCCACCGTCCGAACCGCCCGCAACGGCGATGAGGCCTCCGTCCTGAACCGGGGCAACCCCCATGCCCTCGCGTGGCAGCGAGATACCATCGAGGACAGAGCCCTTGGTGGTGTCGGGGTCGAACCACTCCACTTGCTCGACCAGCGCGAGCGCGTTGTTGACCTTCGTGTAACCGCCCACGACGAGCACCTTGCCGTTCTTGTCGAGCGCCGCCGCGTGCTGTGAACGGCCGATGTTCGCCGTGTTGGTGAAGGGAACTCCCCCGTACTTGTTTTGGTCAGGGTCGAAGACGAGCACGCTGGCCCGGTGGCTGACCACGCCGCCCGAGAGGTAGTCCTCTCCGCCCCACAAGAGGACCTGCCCCGAATGCAAGAGCGTCGCGGTGTGAAACGCCCGCGCCAACGGTACGAACTGCTGGTTCACATTGGTGAGGCCGATGTCCCGCGCATCTTCGAAGGCACCGGTGGCGGGATTGAAGAGCTCGGCCTTGTAGAGCGAGAGCGGCTCCCCGCTCTCCTTGAGCTGGTAACCTCCGGCGATGAACACCCGGCCGTCCTGGAGCAAGGTGGCGGTGTGGCCGGCGCGCGCGTTGAGCATGCGGGCGCAGGTGTTCGCCGCGCTCGCCGAGCTGGGCGAAGTCCACTTGTTCACCCGGCGGACGAAGACGTTGAGCTCGATCGGCTCGGCGCCCTTGGGCACCACGTCGGGAACCTCGAAGGGCAGCGAACGCCCCAGCGACACCAACTTGCCCTCGCTTCCCGGCTCCCCTGCATAGGCGCGCACCTCGACGACGCGGTGGGCCCCCGCGGGCACGGGCGGCAGAATGAGCTCGCGCGCTTCGATGGGGGAAACCGAGTCGATGGGAGCGGGAATACCGTCGCCCGTCACCCGGATGCGAAGGTGGGTGACGCTCTCCAAGGGCTGCGGCGGGTGGCAGGCCGAGGTGACGATGTTGAGCTTGTACTGCACCTCTTTCGGCTGGCAGCCGGCGGCGAGAAGCCCAGCGAAGAGGACAAGAAGTCGACTCACCACGTGGCAGTCACCGAGCCCGTGACCGGACGGGCAGCCTCGGTCACTCCGTAATAGGTGCCTCCAGCGGCGGCCACCGCGCCCACCCCGACGAGCACCCAGACCCACACCGGCACCCCCGAGGAGACGTGCGGGCGCAGCTCCACCTCCTCCGAAGAACGGCGTACCGCCTCGTCCTCCAAGACGCTCTTGCGCGTGAAGGCGCGCACCTGGGTGCTGGAGTCGTTCGGCTTCAGCGCCGTGCGCGAGCTGGAGGTGGCCACCTCCACGTCCACGGAGGAAGCCACCTTCTTCTCCTCGGTCGCCAAAGGAAGCGGCAACACAGCCGGAGCGCCGAAGCTCTCGACCCGCTTGCCCACCTCCTCGACCAGCTTGAACGCCTCGACGTTGGCGGTGAGCAACTCGTGGTCGAAGGTGTAGAGCGGCAGCGAGGAGAACCCCTGACGGCGGGCCGAGTACACGGCGCTGGCCGCGGTCAGCTGGCGACTGCTGGTGCGGTACACGATGCCCACCACCACGAAATCAGCCCCCGCCAGCTTGGCGTATTGCGCCACCCGGGCCAGGTGGTCTTCGGTGAGCACCTCGCCCACCTGCGGGTCGGCCACCACCGCCGTCGCTTGCGCGGTCGCCACCGTGGAGGAGCCGGCGGCGAAGCTCGCCTTCACCTTGGCGGTGCCGCCCTTCAGGTCCACCACCTGGCCGAAGCGTTCGCCGCTCGTGCCTTCCACCTTGATGTAGTGGGTGCCGGCGGCGAGCTTTTCTTCCACCACCGGGACCATGCCCAGGTCGCGCCCGTCGACGAAGGCGGTGGACCCGGGCGGTCCGTCGATGGTGACGCTCCCCTTGGGCAGCTTGTCGACCCGCTTCTTCGCCTTCTCCAGCTCGCGCACGAAGACCGGCGGGTAGTTGTCGGGGAGCTTGTAGCTGTGGTCCATCCGCGCCAGGTGAACGAGCGCCGTCTGGGCTTCCTTTTCCTCGCCCATGCGAAAGTGCGCCACCGCCAGCCCGACCAGCGCCTCTCGCAGCTGCGCATAGTCTGCCGTGCCCGGGTCCGCCAGCGAGAGCTCGATTCCCTTCTTGAGCGCCTTGACCGCCGGTTCGAAGTCGAGCTCTCCCACCCGCCGCAGGCCCTCCTCCAGGGCCGAAGTGGCCGCGGCGGAGGGTTTCGTCGACGGGCTGGCGGCCACCGGGGCGGGCATCGGCTTGGGCGAGAGCGCGGCGACCACCTCCAGGCTCCCGTCTCGGGTGTTCAGCTCCTCGAGCACCAGCTGGGTAAAGCGCGTGCCCGCCCGGTCGGGGGCACCGCTTCCTTGGGCGAAGGGAACCACCACCACCTTGGGCAAGGGTGCGGCGTGGGCGGCAAGCGCGATGAAGGGCGCTCCGCTCGCCTGCAGGGTCAGCCAGCTCAAAAAAAAGGCGCTGGCGCGGCGCCACAGCTCGCTGCGAGTCATGCTTCGTCTCACTTCACTTTTAGTGGGCTAGAATCGGTCGATAAAACGCCGACTTGGGGCCCAAGCGGGTGCCAAGCGTACCGATTGCCTACCCGTGCGGTCAATGTAAGCGCCCATGCGCCTGTCCCTCGCCACTCGAATCTTCCTCGGCTATGCGGTCGTGCTGACGACCTTCGGGGCGGTGTCCATCTTCTCGGTGGCCGAGATGCACCAGAACCAGGTGGAGATTCGCCTGGTAAGTGATGGCTACCTCCACCTGGCGCAAGATGCCGCCGCCCTGGAGAACCTGCACAAGAACCACGAGCGCGACACCGAGCGGCTGTCCGACGAGAAGAGCGTGCAGACGCGCCGCTCGCTCATTCGCCTCGCCCGCCTCTACTTTCCCGAGCTGATGGCCAAAAAAGTGGAGGAGGGGCGGAGCAAGGCGAACCAGGTGCTCACCTTCGCGCCCGCGTCGGAGCGAGCCTTCGTCCACGAGGTGGAAGAGACCTTCGCCGACCTGCAACGGCGCTATGCCGAGTACCAGCTCGCCGCCGACGGGGTGTTCACTCTGCTCGAGGCAGAAAGCCCCGCTCAGCCCACCGTCGGCCTGCAGATGGACAAGCTGCGGCAGGCACAGAGCGCGCTGGGGCGCTCCATTCGCCGGCTGCACGCCTCCCTGGAGTCGCGCATCCTCGAGCGGGTGGTGCAAGCCGAGAAGCGCGAGCGGCGCACCGGGGTGGCGATCATCGCCCTCTCGGTGCTGGCCATCGGCGTAGGGCTACTTGCCACCTACGCCTCCGCCCGCTCCTTGCGCCCGGTGCGCACCCTCATCGAGGGCGTCGCCCGCATCGGCAAGGGCGACTACTCCGCGCAGCTGGGGGTGCGCGGCGACGACGAAATCTCGGTGCTCGCGCGCGAGTTCGACCAGATGGCGCGGTCGTTGCGCGAGCGCGAGGCACAGCTCAAGGAGAAGCAGGAGGCGCTCCTGCGCGCCGAGCAGCTCGCCGCAGTGGGCCGGGTGTCCGCCCAGGTGGCGCACGAGGTGCGTAACCCGCTCTCCGCCATCGGGCTCAACGTGGAGATGCTCGAAGAGCAGCTCTCGCGCGCTTCCTTCGCCCACGAGAACGAGGCCGCCGAGACCAAAGAGCTGCTCTCCTCCATCAACCGGGAGATTGATCGGCTCACCGAGGTCACCGCCGAGTACTTGAAGATGGCGCGACTGCCCTCCCCCGACCTGGCGCCGGAAGACGTGAACCGGGTGCTGGAAGGGGTGTTGGAGTTCTCCCGCGAAGAGCTGCAGCGTGCCTCGGTGGAGGTGGTGCGCCAGCTCGACCCAGCCTCGCCCCGGGCGCTCGCCGACGAGGGTCAGCTGCGACAGGTGTTCTTGAACCTCTTGCGCAACAGCCGCGAGGCGATGGCCGGCGGGGGCCGGCTCACCGTGCGCTCGACAGCGGTGAACGGCCACGTCGAGGTCGTCTTCTCCGACAACGGCAAGGGCATGAACGAGCAGACCCGGAAGCACATCTTTGAACCCTTCTTCTCCACCAAGGAGGGCGGCACCGGCCTGGGCCTGTCGCTGTCCCGGCAGATTCTGCAGGCGCACGGGGGGAGCATCGTGTGCGAGAGCTCTCCCGAGGGCGGCACCACCTTCGTCATTCGGCTGCAGCGCGTATGAGCTACCGCTACCACCGCGACGTGCTTCCCAACGGGCTTCGGGTGGTGACGGTGGAGGCGCCCCACCTGCACTCGGCGATGCTCACCGCCTACGTTCGTACCGGCTCGCGCCATGAGACGCTGGCGAACAACGGGGTCAGCCACTTTCTCGAGCACATGTTCTTTCGCGGCAGCCGGGGGCACCGCGACACGGTGCGCATGAATGCCCGCGTGGAGGCGGTGGGCGGCAACTTGAACGGCATCACCACCCGTGACCACGGCTACTACTTCACCCCCCACCACCCCGGGCACCTGGGCGTGGCGATGGGCGTGCTCGGCGACATGCTCACCCGGCCGCTGCTCGCCCAGATGGAGGTGGAGCGCCAAATCATCCTCGAGGAGATGCTCGACGAGGTGGACGAGCGGGGGCGTGACATCGACCTGGACAACCTCTCCAAGATGGAGCTCTTCGGCGCCCACCCGCTGGCGCTGAAAATCGCCGGCACCCGCGAGTCGGTGCGGGCGCTGAAGAAACGCCAGCTCCTCGAGCATCTTCGACACCACTACGTGGCCGGTAACCTGGTGGTGGCCGCGGCGGGCCGGGTACGCCGCTCGGAGGTGCTCGATACGGCCGCGCGCGCCTTCGCCCGTCTACCCCCAGGCCCCACCTCGGTCGACGGCTCGCCGCCGCCGGCGCGGCCCGGCCCGTGGTTTCGCTTCGTCACTCACGAGGAAGCGCAGACCGCGTTTCGCCTGAGCTTTCGCACCGTGCCCGAGCACCACCCAGACTTCCCCGCGCTGCAGCTTCTGCAGCGGGTGCTCGACGACGGGCTGTCGTCGCGGCTGCCGTTCAACGTGGTGGAGAAGCGGGGGCTGGCCTACTCCGTCCACGCGGGGATGGAGGCCTTCCACGACGCCGGGGTGTTCGAGGTGGAGGGCGCCAGCGCCCCGGACAAGGCCGCGCGGGTGGTGGAGGAGGTCTGCCGCACCTTGGGCGCGCTGTGCGATGCGCGGGTGGGCGGAGCCGAGCTTTCGCGGGTGAAGCGCCGCCACCGCATGTTCCTCGAGTTCGCCCAAGACTCGGCCGGCGAATTGGCAGGCTGGTTCGGAGGCACCGAGCTTTTTCGTCCTCCGGAGAGCTTCGAGGAGCGCTGCCGGCTCATCGAAGCCCAGACCAGCGACCGGCTACGAAAGGTGGCGCGCCGCTACTTCACTCGGGCCAACCTGGGGGTGGTGGCGGTGGGCCAGCGCACCGGGGTGCGAGCGCTGGAGAGAGCCGTGCACGACGCGAAAGGGCTGCCATGCTCGCCGCCCTCTTCTTGACGGTCCTCGCTGCCGGTGCCGAGGCACCTTTTGCGACGGCGGAGGAGCTTTCGGTGCCGGTGCGCATTCAGGGCAACTTCGTGATGCCCGACCCGGTGTACCTCGCGGTGCTCCAGCTGCCCAAGGGGGCGACCGCAGACGCACAGACGGCGGCGACGGTGCAAGAGCAGCTCACCCGATTCTTGAAGCGCAGCGGCTACGAGCTGGCCAACGTCTCCGCCCTCGCCCGCGACGGTGGCATCGAGGTGCACCTCGACGAGGGCCGGCTGGAGAAAATCGTCTTTCGCGGGCGGCTGACATTGCAAAACGTTCGCTTCAAGCTGGCCCTCGCGGTGCCGCACGAGGTGTTCAACCGCCCCGCGCTCGAGCGCGAGGTGAAGGAGCTCGCCGCCAAGGTGGGTTTGCAGAAGGTGTGGTTCGAGCTGGTGCCCACCGCCGCCGTCTCGCACGTGGGCCCGCAACTGGAGGACTTGGGGACCGTCCGCGGGCACGCCTTGGTCCACCCCCGGCAACCCTTCGAGCTGCACGTCTTCTTCGACGAGAGCGAGTGGAACGTGGGGCCGGGCGTCGACATTCGCGCCGGCTACTTCGACGGGCTAGAGCTGGGGCTCAACTATCAGGACAAGCACCTGCTCCTGACGGACGACCGTTGGCGCGCGGCGTTCAGCGCGGGGGTGGGGCTGCGCAACCGCATTCCCGACGACGCCTACTACCTCGCCTTCTCGCGCGCGGCCGGCGAGCTCGTCTGGTATGCGCCGCCCATCCTCGCCACCCGCCCCTTCGTCTGGGTGCGGGCCGAAGGCACCGGCCGCCAGCGCAAAGACTTGGGCCTGGAGAACTACCTCAACTTCGCCGCCGACGCCTCGCTGAACCTCCAATGGAAGCTGGGGCCCCGCCACACTTTCTCCTTGGGCGGGGGCATGCAGCACCGCGGGCTGTCGGGGTTTGCGCTCGCGCCGGGGGTCGAGCCGGTGCCGGGGCTGGTGGACACCGAGCGCCTTCGCTCCTTCGCGCTCCTGCGCGCCGACGGGGTGTTCGACGACGGCGGCGAGCGGTGGGACCGGCGCCATGAGCTCACCCTCGAGGGCCGCCACTTCTTCGCCATTCGCGACCCGGTGTACGGCGAGGGCCGGCTGTCGTACCAGAAGGTCTTCGGCTTTGGCTGGCACGACCTGTGGCTCAAGGCCAAGGGCACCTGGCTGTGGGGCGAGGTGCTCTTTCACAACGAGGAGCCGGTGGCCGGCCTGCACCTGCGCGGCGTCTTCGGCGAGCGCTACGTACGAAGAGTGGCGAGCGGCTCGGCGGAGTTCCGCTTCTCGCTCACCCGCGATCTCTACAAGCTCTCCCTCTTCCATGACTTGGCCGTGTGGGGCGAGGTCGATCGCGTCACGGGCGCCGAGCTGCTCAGCGTGGGAAACAGCTTCGGCCCCGGCTTCCATGCCCTCATCGAAGGCATGTTTCAGCTCGACCTCTACCTCGCGTTCGGCTTCGCCAGCGGCCGGCGACGCGACATTGGCGTCACCGCCATCCTCCAAAAAGTATTCTGACGGCGCACCCCTCTCCCTACCTCCCCCCCTTCATGATGATGACTCCGCTCCCCGGCTTCTTTTCCGTCGTCGCCGCCGCCGCCTTGACCAGCCGAGCCTGAATCTCGAGGTAGCGCCCGTTCTTCGGCTCGTGCCGCAGCGCCTCGGCGATCAGTTTCTTGCCGCGCTCCACCTGGCTGGCGCTGTCCGCGTACAGGCCGGCGAGGGCGACCTTCTCGTCGATCGACGCCTCGTTCATGAAGAGCAGCCGCTCCAGCGCGCTCATCGCCTCGATCTTCTCGCCCCGGTGCTCGAAGATGCGCCAGGTGCGCGAGAGCGCGGGGCCGAAGGAGGGGTCGCTGCGCAGCGCGTGCTGGTAGCTCTCCACCGCCGTCTTGAGCTCACCTTGCGCCTCGAGCACCCGGCCGCGCACGTAGAGCGCCCGCGCGTCCTTGGGCTTGAGCGTGAGCCCCTGCTCGACGAGCGTGAGCGCCTCGCTCGTCTGCCCCAGGTTGAGCTTGGTTTCGGCGAGCTGGGCGAGCAGCTCGGGGTTGCGCGGGCTGTCATCGAGCAGCGACTGCAACGCCCGCACCGCCTCGTCGTAGCGCCGAAGCTGGTTGAGCACCTTGGCCTTGAGCGCCACCACCTCCGGGTCCTTGGCCCCCTCGCGGCCAACGAGCGCCAGGTCGGCTTCGGCCATCTCGGGGTAGCCGCTGTTGAGAAAGTAGCGCGCGCGCAAGACCCGCGCCCCCGTGCTGCCTGGGTTCTCCTCGAGCAGCCTGTCCATCAGCTTGGCGGCGAGCAGCTCTTCGCCGCTGATGAGAAGGATTTCCGCCTCCACCACCTTGGCCTCTGGGTCGTCGGGTTTGCGCAGCTGCACCCGCTCCAGCGTCTTCCATGCCGCCTCCACCTCGCCCTGCCGGGCCTGCATGCGCGACAACACCAGCACCTCGGCGTCGGTGAGCTGGTTGGCGTGGAACAGCTCGAGCAGGGTGGCAATCGCAGGCCGGGTCTGACCCATGCGGCGAAAGAGCTCGGCGCGCTGGCGCTTGAGAAGCGGGTCGTCTCCCCCGTGCAGCTCCTCGGCCTGCTTGAGCGCGAGCACCGCCGCGGCGTCATTGCCCGCTTGCCGGTGGGCGTCGGCGAGCATCAGGAGGGGCTGGGGGTCTTTCGGCATGGCGGAGGCCGCTTGCTTGAAGGCCGCGATGGCACGGTCCCACTTTCCGCTCGCGAGCGCCTCCCGGCCCTCGGCGATTTTCGCCTCCGCGGTCTTCTGCCGCGTCTCGGCGGCTGCCGTCTCGGGGTCCTTGCAGGCGGCGCTGCTCAGAAGCCCGCCCAGCGCGATGAGCCAGCAAAGCCGTGGCATGTGGCCGAAACGTAGCGAATGTTATCCTCCCCGTCGATGGACCCCTTCGTGCGTCGGCTCATCGAGCGCTTGTTCGACCCCGCCCAGCCGCTGTCGCGCAACCGGCACTTTTTCGCCTTCGACAACGCCGAGGGGCGCTTCGCCTTACGCACCTCCAAGCGCCTGCGCGCGCTGCAGAAGGAGATTCTCGAGTGCGCACGCGAGGGCGGCGGGGTGCGTACGTTCCACCACGAGAGCGAGAGCGGCCTTCGAATCGAGCTGCGCCTTCAGCGGCTGCGCTGCACCCGGGTGGCGAGGCTGACGGCCGATGAGCTTACGCTGCTCACCCAGCTTCCCGGCGTGCGCGAGGCGCTCCTTTCTTCGTCGCCACCTTCGTCTCGAGCGAGGGAGTGAGCAGAATCTCGATGCGCCGGTTGCGCGCGCTCTCTCGAGGGTGACTGCCTCAAGGGGCGCTCGGCTGAGCGGGATGACTTGCCCGAAGGAGCAGAGCCCGCACGCCTTGCATCCAATCTTCTTCCACCGAGACCGCACCGGCGGGCATGGGGACGAGCTCCGCGGGCACGCTCGCGCCCACCACCACCACCGGCACACGCATCTCGAGGCCCAGAAACCTCGCCAGCTTCACCGTCGGCTCGGCGACGTCCAGGAGGAGCGCGCCCACCGCACCGGTGCAAAACGGTCGCCACAGCGGGCGCGCCGCCTCACCGTGTGGGAGCACACAGAAGTCGACCTTCAATACCTCGCTCAGCTCGTAGCGACCCACGGTGCCAAAGCCGCTCTTGAGCGCCCGCGGCGGAGAGGAGGCCGGCACCAGCCCGCTCAGCCCGGAAAGGAAGCGCTGGAGCGCGGACGGACCCTGGGCGCAAACGAAGATCTTGCCGATCGCCGCATGGCTTGGCTGCCTTCCACGGAGGAGGCGTGCACGCAGCGCGTGAATTTCCGCCGGCCCCAACAGCGGCGCGTGGCCTGGCTCCGCCTCACCCGCAGCCACACGGGCCACGCCCTTTTGCATCAGCGTCGAGAGCACCACCAGCACATCGAGGTCGGTGGCAGGCGCCAAATCGAGCAGCTCGGAAATCGTACGCGGCGTGCGCAACAGCTCGACCACCTGCGCGGTCACCGGGTGTTGGTCTCCTGACAAGGTGGCCTCGGGCGAGAGCACCACCCGCACCTGACGCGAGGGAAGAGAGGAGTAGAGCCGCGCCGCTTCATCCGCCTGGCGCAGTCCCTCGAGGAGCGCCTCGTCCATCTCCCGCACGATGCGCACCCGGCCCAGCGCGTTCATGGGCTCGAACGCGAACGAGCCCTCGGTCCACGACAGGAGCCGAAAAAGCGCCTTCTCTCCCTCCACCGGCCCCAGCTTGGCGTTCACCGGCCGGCCCTCGGAGACGTGGACTTCCCCTTGCTCGGTGTTCCGCTCGAGGGTGAGCCGGCCACTCTTCTTGTTCATCGCCAGAATCTGCAAGAGGTCGCCGATGCCCAACTGGCTCAAGTTGCCCTCGATCTCGCGCGCCTGGCCCCGCAGCTCCTTGGCCGCTTCGGAGCGACGGAAGACGTGCTCGATACGCGAGAGCACCTCGTCGAGGTTGAACGGCTTTTTCAAGCAGCCGTGGGAGAAGGCACGTACTTTGTCCTGCGCGAGGTTGGTGGTGGTGAGCACCACCGGAATGTCATCGGTGCGAGGGTTGGTGCGTAAGATTTGCTGAAACGAGCGGGCGTCGATGAGCAGGCACGCGTCGTCGAAGAGCACCAAGTCGGGGTGGCGCAGCACCGTGACCTCGAGCGCCTTCGACCCGTCGGGCGCGTAGTGAACCTGGTAGCCCTTGAGCCGCAGCGCCTTGGAGAGCGCGCGCACCGCCTCGAGGTCGGGATCGGCGAGGAGAATCTTGCGCGCGGCGGCCATCGCTTCTCTTTTCAGAAGGGCTGTAGGTCGTACTCGGCCTGCAGCTTGGAGACGAGCCCCTCGACCACCGCGGCATCGGAGGTGTGAAAGCCCCAGGTCGCGCCGCGGCCACGCCGCTGCACCAGCGCATAGGCAGCGTTCTCCGACAGCCATAAGATGAACTCGTGGCGCGCCATGCGCTCATCGCCCTCGAGGAACACTGGGGTGAGCGCGGGGTGCGACTCGAGATCGCCCCGGCGGCCCAAGACGTAGGCTCGGAAGGCATGGTCGACGGGCACGCGCTGAAGCCCCGAGGAAATGGGCAAGTCGGCGCGCACCTGTGGGCCACCCACGTAGAGCACCCCGCGCGCCAAAGGTTCACGCACCAGCTCCCGGGCGATCTCCTCTTGCAGCTCTTCGAAGAGCAGGTCGCTCACCTTGCCCCGCCGCGACGGCTCGGCGTCCATCTCATGTGGGAGCTTGGGCGAGCGGGCGCTGCCCAAGAGCAGCTCGACCTCGTCCCAGAACGTCAGCGGGTCGAGCGCCAACATCCGCTGCAAGGAGAGGCGGCGCTCCTGCATGCGGCGGCGGCACTTTTGCGCCAGCTCATCGAAGTCCTCTCCGTCTTTGGGGAAGGTGGCGGCGCCGCCCACCAGCCCCAAAGGCAACGCCGCTTCGACCTCCTTCACCTCGGGCTCCTCGACCACTGCCCCCATGGCGCGTCGCAGGAACATCACGGCTCCGAAAAAGTCCGTCTCGGGAAGCAGCATGTAGAAGTCGCGCTCGCTCGCCTTGGCGAGAATGTCGGAGTCGCGGGTGATGCGTGACAGCGCGCGGGTGATGCCCCGCGCCGCCCGCATCGCCTCGTCTGCACCCAGCCGCAACCGCACCTTTGGCAGCTGGTCGATGGAGAAGGTGAGCAGCGAGAAGGTGCGGCCGTAGCGGCGCGCCTTGTAGATCTCCTTGTTGGCGTAGTCGGTGAAGTACGAGAGGTTGTAAGCGGCGGTCTCACGGTCGCGCAGGCCCAGCCGCTGCAGGGCGAGAAAGCGGCGCGCGTTCTTCACCCCCAACGCGGCGAAGTCACCCAACAGGCGCGCGGTGCGCAGCGCCTCGGGCCGGAACTCACCCACCAGCGGGTCGAACAGCCGGCCCAGGCCCACCACCTCGCCCGCAGCGACCAGGGGCACATCGAGCACCATGTGGGGCGGCGAGCCAGAGGTCCAGGGCGCGCCTTCGCCAAGACGCGGCCGAAGCTCTCCTTCGGTTTCCAACCTTTCGGGCAAAAGCTTGGGGTCGAGCAGGCCCCGGTACGCCTTGAGGCGTAGCTCGCTCTTCTCGTCCGCCACCCACAGCGCGGCGCTCTGGGCGTCGCACAGGGCGGTCAGATCGGAAAGCACCTGCTCCTGCACCCACTCGAGGTCGGGGTTGGAGAGCAGCTCCAGGCAGTGCCGGTTGATCGCCTGGAAGCGGGCGAGCTCCATGTTCTCGTTCAAGAGCCGGGTGTGCTCGCGGCGCAAGGCGGCGCGCTCCAAGCAACGGTCGACCGCGAGGTAGAGCTCGCTCTCGTCGAGCGGCTTCAAGAGGTAGTCGCTCACCTTGGCGCGCATCGCGGTTTGCGCGGCGTGCACGTCGGAGCGGCTGGAGACGAGAATGATCTCCTGTTGGGGAAAGCGCGCGCGCAGCTGGGCGATGAGCGCCAACCCGTCGACCCCAGGCATCACCATGTCGGTGATGACCACCTCGTAGCTCGCCCGGGCCACCTCCTCCCGAGCGCGCTCGGCGTTCTCCACCGCGACCACCTGGTGCCCGCGGCGAATGAGCAGATCGGCAGCGACCTTCAAGAAGAACCGATCGTCGTCGACGAGGAGAATGGGGGCTGTCACGGTCATGACGAGCTTCCACCCGCGAGCGTCGAGGGAACCGTGGTCTCGAAGACGAGCTCGGCCGGCCCGCGCAAGTCGACGGCGGCGAGGCCCTTGGCCACGCGGATGGCCAGCTTTCCTCCAGGAAGAGTGACCTGCACCCACTGCTCCGCCGGGAGCTTTCCTAAGTGCACCGCCACCGCCACCGCCGCGCAGGCCCCGGTGCCGCAGGCCTGGGTGAGCCCCACCCCGCGCTCCCACACCACGAGGGTGACTTCGCCGCCGTCGACCTGCGCGAATTCGACGTTGGTGCGGTCGGGGAAGCCCGTCGCTCGCTCGAGCGTTGGGCCGATGCGAGAGGCCTCTTTCAGCGGCGCGTCGAACAGCACCAGGTGCGGGTTGCCCATGCTCACCGCGGTGCCGGTGTAGCCCTCCACCGGCTTTTGCACGAAGGGGCGGCCGGTCTGGCTGGAGGGAAGGCTCGGGGCCACCAGCCGCGCGGGTCCCATCGCCACCTCGACCTCCGCGACTTTGCCATCGAAGCCGTAGGTGACGGCGCACTGAAGCACCCCCGCGCCGGTCTCGACGGGGATGGCCGCTGGCTTCTTCCCTTTGTAGTGGTCGACCAGGTACTTCACCGCGCAGCGAAGGCCGTTGCCGCACATCTCGGGCACACTGCCGTCGGCGTTGTGCACCACCATGTGCGCCCACGCACGGTGGGAAGGCAGGAGCACCAGCACCCCGTCGGCACCCACTCCCCGGTGGCGATCGCACAAGCGCCGGGTGAGCGCCTCGTCGATGTCACCGCCCCCCGCGCGCCGATCGAGCACGAGGAAGTCGTTTCCCAGCCCGTGGTACTTGAAGAGCTTCACGCCGCTTTGCCTCACCGGCTACTTTTTCTTCGACGGAGGAATGGCTTCGTCCTCGCCCATCTCCAAAGGCTCGTCGAGCTCTTCCACCGAGAGGTCGAACTCGTCGGTTGCGAATGGCTTGGGCAGTGTGGGAGCCGAAGGCCGGTGCGGCACGGGGGCGGGCTTCGCTGGCGGAACGACCATCACGGGCCTGGTGACCTCGTCCTTCACTTCACCTGCGCGCTCGACCCTGCGCTCGTGGACTTTCGAGGGCGGACTGCTCGCCGCGCCCCGGCCGAGCACCCGGCGCAACGCGGAGAGCTCGGTCTCCTGGGCAGTGAGGCGCCGCTGCAGCAAGTCGAGCTTCTGGTCTTTCTCGGCCACCACCGCGGTCAGTTGATTCTCCTTCTGCGTCGCCATCAGGCTGGCCGTGCGCAACTGGCTCGTCTCGTCATCGAGCGCCTCCAGCTTGCCGAAGAGCGCGGCACGCTCCGCTTCCAACCGTTCCACTTCGCCAGTGAGCCGGGCGCGCTCCTCCTCCCTGAAGCGCTGCTCGGCCTCCAACGCCTCGACGCGCTCGCGCAACCTGGGTAGCTCGGTTTGGGTGGCCGCCAGCGTGTCCTTGGCGCTGGTGAACAGCTCATCGGCCTCGCGCGCCTTCACCCGGGCCGCGACCAGCTCGGCCTCCTGCGCCAAGCTCGTTTCCTTGAGCGCCTTCGCCTCGGCACCCACCTGGTCGAGCGCGGAGTGGGCGGTGGCCAGGTCGGCTTGCAGCGCCGCCCGCGCCGACTCCAGTGCCCCCACCTGCGCCTTCCACGCCGCCAGCTCGTCGCGCGCGGTGTCGAGCTCCTCTTGCAGGGTCAGCTTGGCCGACTGGTGCCCGCGGGCTTCGGAACGGGCGGACTCCACCTGCGCGCGCAGCTCCGCCAACTCCGCCCCCCGCGCGTCCCGCTCCGCCCGGGCCGACTCCAGCGCGCTGGTGCGCTCGGCCAGCTCGACTTGTGCCTGCTGGCGAGCCTGGGTCTCGGCGACGAGCTTTTCCTCCAGAGCGCGCCCCAACTCCTCGCGCGCCTGTTCCGCGGCGGCGAGCTTCTCGTCGCGTTCCTTCTGAGCCTCCGCACGGGCGCCTTGGACGTCGGCGAGCTCGACCCGCAAGCGCTCCTGCTCCGCCAGCCGCTCCGCGGCCAGGCGATGGGCTTGTTCCAGGCGTTCCTGCGCGCCCGCCGCCTCCGAGGAGAGCTCCGCTTCGTGCTGCTTGTTTCTCCGCTGTTCCTCCTCGAGCGCCCCTTGCAGCTGGGTGGCGCGCGCGTTGGCTTCCTCCAAAGAGCGCCGGGCGTCGCCGAAGTCGGCCTCGAGGCCGGCCACCCGCTCGGCAGTCGAATGCGCCTCCGCCTGCGCCTGGTCGCGCTCGCGCTGAAGCGCCCTGGCCTGCTCGACGGCCGCGTCGAGCTCGGTTTGCAGCTCGGCGGTACGCGACAGGGCCGACCGCAGCTCCTGCCGGCTCGTCTCGAGCTGTTCTTGGAGCTCGCTCGAGGAGGCCCCCTGGCTCTTCAGCTGCTCGGAGAGCCTGGCCACCTCGAGCGTGTCGGCCTCGCGGGCAGCGCGTTCCTCGGCCAGCGCCACCTCGGCTTGCTCGCGCGCGCTGCGCTCGGCGCCGAGGGTCGTGGTCAGGTCTTTCTCCAACCGCCCGGAGCGGGCGCGCGCCACCTCCAGCTCGGCCTCGTTCTGCTCCGCGCGCTCCGCGGCGTCGGCGAGCTTCTCTTCCAAGACCTGCGCGAGGTCGCGCGCGGCGCGTTCCGAACCGGCCAGCGTCTGCACGTCACGCGCCAACCGGTCGGCCGAAGCGCGGGCCGCCACCAGCTCGGTCTCCAGCGCGGCGCGCTCTGCCAGGTGCCCCTGAATCTCCTTCACCAGCTCTTCGGCCCGCACGCGCTCTGCGGCCAACTCGTCTTTGAGGCGCGCGGCAGCCTCGGCGTCGGCCTCCCCCATTCGGAGCGCCTGGGCGAGGTCGGCTTCCTTGCGCAACAGTAAGTCTTGGGCCTCGGTCGCCGAGGAGGTGGCATGGGCGAGCTTGCCCTGCAGGTGCTCCACCGCTGAAACGGCCTGCGAAAGCTGCTCGGCGAGCCGAAGCTCGCGCTCTTTGGAGGCTGCCAAGGCGCGCTCATGGTCCGCCGCGACGACACCGGCGCGATCGGCGGCCAGCTTGCCGCGCTGAAGCTCGATGCGCGCTTGCACCGCCTCGTCCTGCACCCGGCGCAACTCCTCATAGGACTGGGTCAGGCGCTCGCGGGTGTCGTTGAGCTCGCGGGTGACCTCGTCCTTGCGGGCACGCTCGAGACGCACCTCTTCCTGCGCGGCGAGGGCGAGGACGTTGGCGTCCTTCGCCTTCTGCTCCTGAAGCTCCGCTTCCTTCGCGACACGGGCAATGTGCCCTTCCGCGTCGGCGGCGCGCTCCTTGGCCACCTCCAGCTCGGCCTCCACCCGGCGCAGCCGCGCGGCCAGCTCGTCTTGGCGGCGGTCGACCTCGGGACGGGCGGCGAGGGACTCGAGCTGGGCGGTGAGACGGCGTACCGCCTCCTTCGATTCTTCGAGCGACTCGCGTAAGCCCAGCGCCTCGGCCTGGCGGGTGTGGGCTTCGTGGCGCGCCTGCGCCAGCGCCTCTTTGAGGCGGGTGCTGCGCTCCTCCCAGTTGCGGGCGCGTTGGGTGTACTCCTCCAGGCGGCCGCCGGTGTATGCCAAGGGTTCGGGCGGCAGCTGCACCCAGGTGGGGTCGAAGTTGCGCACCGGCTCGTTACCGGCGAGCACCACGAAGTAAGCCGCCTCGCTGGTGCCGGCGAGCGAGCCGTCGACTTGGAGCCCCTCGCCTTTCTCGAAGGCGAGCTGGTAGCCCAAGACCGGGCTTTGGGTCGCAACCTCGATGGACTGGAAGTGCGTGGAGAGCGCGTCGACGAGCTGCCCGTAGGTGGGGGGGGCCTCTTCTTCCGGGTCCATCACCTGCGAGAGCGCCAACCCGGCGGCGTTGCGCAGGCCGCCCATCAGAAAGCCGTTGGGGGCGATGAGGCGCACCAGCTCTTTGAGAAGCTCGGGCGCGCGCACGTACGGAGCGAGGTCGGCGACCATCACCAAATCGAAGCTTCCCGGCTCGAGGTCGTCGTAGACGTTGGCGCGAAAGCGCAGGTTGGGCTCGGCGAAGCGGGCCTTGGCCTCTTCCACCGCGGCGATGTCGGCGTCGCAGGCCACCACGATGCGGGCGCCGCGGGTGGCCAAGAAGCGCGCGCTCTGGCCCAAGGTGGAGGCCACCGCCCCCACCTCGAGCACCCGGCGCCGAGCGTAGAGGCTCTCGGCGAAGATGTAGCGCGGCAACAGCTCGCTCTGGCCGAGCCGGCGGAACGAGGTGGACATGGGTGCGCCCGAGTATAGCCCCGCGCTCACCTTCCCCAAGGAAAGTGGGGAAGCCTGGCGGGCGGTCGAGCGTCTGCTGCCGATCAAGCCGGCTCTACCCGCATGCGGACACCGTTCTTCGGGCTGAGCGTGACAGCCGGCATGGGCTCCGCCTGAAAGCCCGGCTCCAACTGAAGGCGAAAAGCCTGGAGGATGACCGGCACCAAGATCTGCATCTCCATGGTGGCGAAGCCCGCTCCGATGCATTTGCGCTGGCCGCCGCCGAACGGTGTGTACGCGTAGAGGTGGCGTGTCTTCACCTTCTCGGGGAGGAAGTGGTCCGGGTCGAAGCCCTCGGGGTGCTCGAAGAAGCGCGGGTCGCGGTGGATGACCCACGGGCACCACAGAACGTTGGTGCCTTTCTTGATCCGCACTCCGCCAATCTCGTCCGGGCCCACCGAGGTTCGTCCGAATATCCACGCCGGGGGGTACAGGCGCATCGACTCGTCGATGACCCGCGCCGTGTACGGCAGGTTCGGCAGGTCCTCCATGCGCGGGAAACGTTTCCCGAGGACTTGGCCGATCTCTCGCCGCAGCTCGCGCTCGACCGTCGGGTGCTTGCCCAAAAGATAGAAGGTCCAGGAGAGCGCGTTCGATGTCGTCTCGTGTCCGGCGAGGTAGAAGGTCGTCAGCTCGTCGCGAAGCTGCTGGTCGCTGAGCGACTCACCCGTCTCCGGGTCGCGCGCATCGAGCATCATCTGAAGCAGGTCATCGCCCTGTGTCTTGCCCGACCGCCGCTCCTCGATGAAGCGGTAGATGAGCCCATCGAGCAGCTTCGAGGCAGCCCGGAACCGGCGCATCCCCGGGGTGGGGACGTACTTGGGCGTCATGAACATCGAATTCGTCTGGAGGAAAATGTAGCTCGACGCCTGATCGACCGCCGGACCGACCTTGTCGCCCTCGTCGCCCAGCTCGCGCGAGAAGAGCGCGCGGCCGACGATCTTGAGCGTGAGCCTTTTCATCTCGGCGGCGACGTCGAGGACGGTGTCCTCGCCCTCCTTCGCGAGCCGTGCCCGCCAGCCATCGAGCATCTCGAGGCCACTTCGGACCATCGTGTCGGCGAAGGAGGCGATTCGCTGGCGGTGGAAGACCGGGTTGGCAATGCGGCGCTGGCGCTTCCAGAAATCGCCCTCGCTGAGGAGGAGTCCATTCCCGAGGATGGGGAAGATGGCCTTGCGGAAGCGCTCCTGCTTCTGCCAGTTCGCGACGTTGTCGGCGAGGATGTACTTGAGATGGTCCGGGTGGGAGAAGACGAAGAGCTCTTCGGGCCCGAGCCGCAATCGCGCGATGTCGCCGTGCTCGCGGCGAATACGCAAGAAGAGGTTGAGGGGATCGCGCTGGAGCTGGCGGACGTTGCCCAAGGCCAGGCACCCCTGCGGGCCGGTGACGCTCATCGTGGAGCGCACCATACTCATAACTTCGCCGCGGCGACGAACGCGTCGCGCGGCAAGGTGAATTTGGGCCTGACGCTTCCGAGAAGTTACCCTAGGAGCTCACCACCCCTCACCCCTGGGAAAAGATTCGATGACACGGCTGCTGCTCATGCTCCTATTCCTCGCTCCCCCATCGCTGACCTACGGTGCGACGTACTACGTGGACCAGGCGCACCCGAACGCCAACGACGCCAACCCAGGCACCAGCGAGTCCGCTCCCTGGCTGACGCTCGCTCGCGCCATGCAGTCCAACGTGGTCGCGGGAGACACCATTTACGTGAAGAACGGGACGTACGACGCCGGCGGAGCCCCCTTTGAGCCCGCGAGCTCGGGCATGCCCGGCAACCCGATCGCCTTTCGCGCCTACACGCCATCGTCCGGGGCGCGCCACGTCCCCTTGCTGACGCAGCCAGGAGGAGATCCGACAGGCTCCAATCGCCCGGTGATTTCCTCCTCGGGTCGCAACTACATCATTTGGGATGGGTTTCGCTTGGGCCCGTGGACCAATGCGCAGGTTTACGGCTCGACAAACAACAAAGCGACCGGGAACGTCTTCGAGAACCTGATCATCGATAGAGGCGCTTCGGTGCCCGCGTCCTGCGGCAACAACAACTACGCGGGCATTTTCGTGCAACTCGCCTCGTTCACCACGATTCGCTACAACACGATTCGAAATGTGACCTACACTGGCTGCACAGCATTAAACGCCACCGGGATGACGTTGTACGACACCGACAACACCCACGTTCACAACAACGAAATATACAATGTCAACACCGGCATCAGCGACAAAGAGAACGGCGTCTCCAACATCCATGAGCTAAATTACATTCACGATGTGTCGTACGGCCCCTTCGTGCACTTCCAAGGCTATGTCACCAGCCGCTGTGGCGTCTGTCCTGTTCAAAACAACGTCGTTCGATACAACGTCGGCGTGAACGCCGAGATGGCCGTATATCACAACCTCGGCGACCCTTCGATTCAAACCAACATCGACGTGCATAACAATACTTTTTACAATGTGCGTCTTGGATTCGCCATGTTCGGGGCGGTTCCTGACATCGACTACTACAACAACATTGTGGTCGTCAGCGGGCTGAGTACTTACGCTCAAATCGGGCTTACAAACATTCCGAGCGACTGGATGAGTAACTATAACGTACATCGCGCTCTCAACGGCGGGAGCATTCGATTCAGGCCGCCATCTGGATTCGAGACGTTGGCCGCGTGGCAGGCACGGGGGCCGGGGTACGACCCCGTCACCGTGCTGGCGGATCCGCAGTTCGCGGGCTCTCCGTCAAACAACGCCCGGTACTACAGGCCGCAAGCCGGGTCTCCGGCTCTTGGAGCCGGACGGGTGGGCGGCACCTCGAGCGGGGCCGTGGTCAACATCGGCGCCTACGCCACGGGCAGCGAGTGCGTCGGGCTTCCCTCAGCGTGCGGGGCGTCGAGCGGCGCACCGTCCCCTCCCCGAGGGCTCTGGGTGCGGTGATAAATACGAACAGCGAAACGACCCGAAGAGGCTCACCGCCCGTTCATCACGTCGATGAAGGGCATGTTGCGGTACTTCTCAAGGGGCTGCCGGACGCAAACACGTTGATTTCATTACACTCTAGGACTGGTTGACATATTGATGTCGGACGCGCATATCGTGATGCATGCGCACGACGATTCGCCTCGATGACCATCTGCTTCGCTCAGCCAAGAAGGCGGCGGCCGAGCGAGGGGTGACATTGACGTCCCTCATCGAGGATGCACTGCGTGAGGTCCTCGCCCGGCAGTCTCGGCCAGAGCCCGGGGAGGCGCTCTCGCTGCCGGTTTTTCATGGCGACGGCGTGAGGCCAGGAGTCGACCTCGACAGCACCTCCTCGCTCCTCGACCTGATGGACGAGGCGCATGACCCTGCTTGATGTCAATGTGCTGGTCTATTCGTACCGCGCAGATGCAACAGACCACGTTCGCTTTCGCGGTTGGCTGGCGGAACACGTCGGGGCTCCGCCGTCGTTTGGGCTGACAGACTTGGTGCTCAGTTCCTTTCTGCGCATCGTGACAAACCCAAGGGTGTTCAAGACCCCGTCCCCCACGGGCGATGCGCTGGCGTTCATCTCCGCTGTCCGCAGCAGCAAGAACTGTGTCTTGGTGGCACCCGGACCGCGCCACTGGGACATCTTCGTCGACCTGTGCACGCGCGCCGGCGTACGAGCCAACTTGGTTCCGGATGCGTTCTTGGCGGCGCTGGCCATCGAGTCGGGCAGCGAGTGGATCACGACCGATCGCGACTTCGCCCGCTTTCCTGGCCTGCGATGGCGTCATCCACTCGCGCCCTGAGTCCTCACCACCCAAAGCCCACGTTGAGCCACAACCCACGCGGCTGAGCGCGGTCGAGCCGAATGTCCTGGAACCCACCCTCGACCATCACCGGCATCGGGCTCGTAGACAGCTGACCACCGTCGAGCGCGATTACCGGCGCAGCGAAGAACCAGAAGGAGGCGTCGGGAAAGCCCAGCGGGTAGACGCCCCTTCTCCCAGCGGTAAATCTCCAATCGAGCGGTCGGCGCCAACAGGTGCGCCGAGCCGCTGATCCCGGGGGGCACTGAGGGCAGGGTGAACCAAATGAGGCCGTAGTCGAGGTAGTAGCCGCTGATGAAGGACGGGGTATGCCAGCGGCGAGCTCCTCCGCGCAGCCCGAATCCTCCCCACGTCAGCCCGCCCGGCTCGAAGTTGAGCGTGGCCATGCCCACGGAGCCCCACATGGGTTGAAAAGAAGCCTCCTCCGCCATCCGCTCGCTCCAGGCCACCTGGCGTTGGGCGCGCTCCCAGTCGGTGCGTTCAGCCGCTGCCTTTTCCGCCGCCGCACGGGCGCGTGCTTCTGCCTCGGCCAGCCCTTCGGGACCAAGCAGCTCCCACAGCCAGCGGGCGCAGAGCTTGCCGCCGTCGAAGCCATCGCACACCGCCGACACCTGCTCAGGTCCCCGCGCGATGAGCCGAACCCGCGCCAGCTCGCGCTGGCTGGCGCTTGCCAAAATGAAGACGAGCTCGCCGTCCTCCTCCTCGAGGCGCTCCACCGGGCAAGTGGGAAGACAAAAAGGCGCGCCCTGGGTGCGAATGTCCTTCACGGCCCGGAGCCGCTCGCGCGCGGCATCGATCGAGAGCGGAAAGGTGTGCGCCTCGAGCTCACGAACCAGGCCGGGGGGCAGTGAGTGAGCGCAGCTTGCGAGCACGCCGACGGCGGCGAAGCACCTGTGAAGCTTCACTTGCCGTTCATCACGCCGATGAAGGGCACGTTGCGATACTTCTCGGCGAAGTCGAGCCCGTAGCCGACGACGAACTTGTCTTCGATGGTGAAGCCCTTGTAGTGGATGTCGATTTTTATCTTCGCCCGCGCCGGTTTCTCCAAGAGCGCGCACACCTTCACCGACGCCGGGTGACGCGAGGAGAGGTTCTCGAGCAAGAACTTCATCGTCAGCCCGGTGTCGACGATGTCTTCGATGATCAAGATGTGCTTGCCCGCCATCGGCTTGGTCACGTCGGAGGTGATGCGCACCTCGCCCGTGGTCTCGGTGTTGCCCTGGTAGGAGGACACTCCGAGGAACTCCATGGTGAGCGGCAAGTCGACCGCGCGTGCCAGGTCGGTCATGAAGAACGAGGAGCCCTTCAAGATGCCCAAAAAGGCCAGCTCCTTGCCCCGGTAGTCGGCGGTGATTTGCGCGCCCAGCTCGCGCACCCGAGCTCGCAACTTCTCCTCGTCGATCATCACCGTCACGTCTTGGTCGTAGAAGGCCACGCGCCGCTCCCCATTTTAGACGAAGGCGTTGTTCATGATTTCGCCCATCCCTCCCCCCCCAGGAACGATGTACTGCCGATCATCGAGGCCGCGCTCTTTTCCCCAGAGCTTGCCCGGGGCGGTGCCGAAAACCTCTGGGGGAGAGAGCCCGCGATCGAGGCGCAAGGCGTAAATCACCGCGTCGGGGTGATCGCTGGTGAGGCGGCGCACGTATTCCGGGGTGACGATGAGGTTGATGCACACCACCTTGCGCATCGTTCCGGGGACCTTCTCCTTGTAGAGCTTGATCGCCGTGGAGAGGGAGCCGCCGGTGGCTCCCATCGGGTCGGGGAAGAGCACCACCGCGTCGTCGACGTCGCCGCCGATCTTCGCTCCGCCGATGTTCGAGCCCACCACTTGATCGGCGGTGTCGAGCATGCGGCTCATGATGATGTGGTCTTGCCGCACCAGGGTGGGGTTCAAGATGGTGTTCAAGAGGTCGTAGGTGACCTGGGAAGGGAAAGTGCCTGCGCGGGCGATGTTCACCGAGATGACGCGCACGTCGGGGTCGATCACCTCTCCCTGGTAGATGCCTTTGGGGGTGTGGTCGATCATCCGCGTGGGGATGGCGACCTTCTTGCGAGGAAGCTCGGCGTTGATCACCATCTTCACCAGGTCGGTGTACAGCCCGGCCACCAGACGGTTGACCTGCGGCTGAATGGTCTCCTTGGCGCACAGCTTGGCCAGCTGCGAGAGGAGAAACGGGTTTCCCACCAGGTGAACGTTCTTTCCGTAATGGTGGACGAGCTCGCTCAATTGGAACGGCACGTCCTCGTAGAGGGAGTCGCGCATTTCGTCAGTCCTTGAACAGCTCGAGGGTCTGCGGCGGGGTGGCCTCGTCGGGTCTGGGCAAGTGGCATTTGCGGCAGCGGGCCTCGTACGCCCCCGCCGCCCCTACCACCACCCGCTCGCCGCGCGAAATCAGCCGCTGGGAGCGGTTGGCGGGGTTGCCGCACACCACGCAGATCGCCAGCTCCTTGGTGACGTACTCGGCGATCGCGAGCAGCTGCGGCATCGGCTCGAAGGGCTTGCCCTGATAGTCCTGGTCCAGCCCGGCGCAGATGACGCGCAGGCCCCTGGCAGCGAGCCCCTCGGCCACCGGCACCACCTCGGCGCCGAAGAACTGCACCTCGTCGACGCCCACCACCTGGGTGTCGGGCTTTAAGTGAAAGAAGATTTCTTCCGCGCGCTCCACCGGGGTGGAGACCAGCTTGAGCTGTGAGTGGCTGACCACCGCGGCGTCGTCGTAGCGGTTGTCGATCTTCGGCTTGAAGACCTGCACCTTCTGCTTGCCGTAGAGCGCGCGCTTGACACGGCGAATCAGCTCCTCGGTCTTGCCCGAGAACATCGAGCCACAGATGACCTCGATCCACCCGATGTCTTTGGGGAACTGGTGCAAGACCCGGGCGGGGTTATCTCCAGGCCACCGCCGGAGTCAAGACACCGACACTTCTCCTTGGCAAACGAATTGAACCGCCGCTGCCCCGAGGGGGGAGGAGATGGCGGCGGCGAACGGGGCCAGGGAGGATCTCCGGTTCGCCCGTTCGTCCGCCGCGCTCCTGTTTCTCAACCTCGCCGACGGCCTGTTCACCCTCACCTTTTTGCAGCTGGAGCTGGCGGAAGAGGCCAACCCCCTGATGCGCTTTGCCTACCAGGGCTCACCGCTCCTGTTCATGGTGGTGAAGCTCGCCGTGGTCAGCGGCGGGGTGTGCCTGTTGTGGAAGAACCGCGACTGCGTGGCGGCCAAGGGCGCGCTCACCGTCGGCTTGACGTTCTACGCCGCGATCATCGCCTGGCACCTCGCCTTCCTCCTCCGCTGCCTGACCGGCTGAGCGGGCGAAGGCTTGCTTTTTCTGCGCCGGCGCGGCGATTCTTGTCTGCGGTTCGGTCGGGTCTTCCGGGGGGAAGCATGGAAATCACGGACGTCCGGGTATTTCCAGTCGACGAAGACAAGCTCAGGGCCTACGTGACCATCACGTTGGACAATTGCTTCGTCATCCGCGACCTCAAGGTGATTCACGGCACCACCGGGCTGTTCATCGCCATGCCCGCCAAGCGCCGCAAGGACGGAACGTACAAGGACATCGCCCACCCGCTCAACGCCGACACCCGCGACCGCATGGAGAAGGTCATTCTCTCGGAGTACGAGCGGCAGCTGAGCCGTGGACCGGACGGGGCAACTGACCGGCCGCCGCTGGCCGAGGGCGAGTGACGGTAAGGAGGTTGGCCTTTTCTTCCGACGGCGGCTGATCTACTCACCATTCATGGGCACCAGCCGCGACTTCAAGGTCTTCGCCGGGAACTCCAACCCGGCCCTGGCGGAGAAGATTTGTCAGTACCTCCAACGCCCGCTGTCCAAGGCAACGATCGACCGGTTCTCCGACGGAGAGATTCACGTCGAGGTCGAGGAGAACGTGCGCGGCACCGATTGTTTCATCGTACAATCAACCTGCCCGCCGGCGAACGACCACCTGATGGAGCTGCTCATCGTCTGCGACGCGCTCAAGCGGGCGAGCGCGATGTCGATCGTGGCGGTGATTCCGTACTACGGCTACGCGCGGCAGGATCGAAAGGTGGCGCCGCGCACGCCGATCACCGCCCGGCTGATCGCCGATCTGCTCGAGACCGCCGGCGCCACCCGGGTGGTATCGATGGAGATGCACGCCGGGCAGATCCAGGGTTTCTTCAACATCCCGTCCGACAATCTCTACGCCTCCCCGGTGTTCCTCGAGGACTTGAAGGCGCACTACCCCGACCCCGAGGAGGTGGTGATCGTCTCCCCCGACGCCGGCGGAGTGGAGCGGGCGCGCGCGTATTCCAAGCGGCTCAGCGCCTCGCTGGCGATCATCGACAAGCGGCGCCCGCGCGCCAACGCCTCCGAGGTGATGCACCTCATCGGTGACGTGAGCGGAAAGACGGCGATCCTCATCGACGACATGGTGGATACCGCCGGCACCCTCACCCAAGGAGCGGCGGCGCTGAAGAAGTACGGCGCCACCAAGGTGGTGGCCTACGCCGTGCACCCCATTCTCTCCGGCCCGGCGTTGACCCGCATGGGTGAGTCGGCCCTGGAGGAGATCGTCTTCACTGACACCGTGCCCTTGTCGAAGGCGGCGCAGCAGGTGCCGAAGATTCGGGTGCTCCCCACCGCCCGGCTGTTCGGCGAGGCGATCGCCCGCATCCACCGCGCCGACAGCCTTTCCTCACTCTTCGTGTAAGTCGTGCGCGGGGCGCTCATCGCCGCATTCGCCGCGTTCGCCTGCTCGGCTCCTCCGAAAAAGGAGGCGCGCTTCCCAGACGACTTTCTTTTCGGCAGCGCGCTCTCCGGCTTTCAGGTGGAGATGGGCTGCCCCACCCTGCCTCCGTCGGAGTGCGAGGATCGCGGCTCCGACTGGTACGAGCTCATCACCACCACCGAGCTGCCCGACACCGCGAGCCTCTTGTCGGGCGATGCGCCCTCCTCCGGGCCCGGCCACTGGGAGCTCTTCGCCGAAGACCATGCGCGCGCCGCCGAGGAGCTCCACCACAACGCGCTGCGCATGAGCCTGGAGTGGAGCCGCCTCTTCCCTTCCCCCACCGACGGGGTGGAGGGGCACGAGGCGCTCAAGGCCATCGCCGACTTGAAGGCGCTCGCCCACTACCGCGCGATGCTGCAGTCGCTCAAGGACCGGGGCCTTGCTCCCTTGGTGACCCTCAACCACTACACCTTGCCGGCGTGGCTGCACGACACAGTGGGCTGCCACCAGGACCTCGCCGCCTGCACCGACAGGGGCTGGCTCGATCGGCCGCGCGCGGTGAGGGAGATCGCCAAGTACGCCGGCTTCGCCGCCAGGGAGCTGGGAGACCTGGTCGACCGCTGGGCCACGCTCAACGAGCCTTTCGCGGTGGTGCTGCCGGGTTACCTGTTACCCAGCGCCGAGCGCGTCAACCCGCCAGTGGTGCGGCTGCGCTTCGATGAGGCGAAGGTCGTGCTGGGCTCGATGATCGAGGGCCACGCGCGCATGTACGACGCGGTGCAGGACAACGACCGGGTCGACGCCGACGGCGACGGCAAGCCGTCCGAAGTGGGGTTGGTCTACGCGATGACCCCCACCAGGCCCAAGGACCCCGAGAGCAAGCTCGACCAAAGGGCGGCAAAGAACGTCTTCTATCTGTGGAACACGGTGTTTCTGAATGCGGTGATCAAGGGCGACCTCGACGAACAGCTGGACGGCACCACGGTGCACCGTGAGGACCTCGCCGGGCGGATGGACTACCTGGGCATCAACTACTACACCCGCATCACCGTCGAAGGGTTGGGCGACCCCGCCTTCCCCACCCTCTCTCCGCTCACCACCTTCAACCCGCTCACCCTCGCCCTCTGGGAGGACTACCCCCGGGGCATCTACGAGATGGTGCTCCACGCTCACGGCTACGGCCTGCCGTCGATCATCACCGAGAACGGAACCCCCGACCCTCACGACGACGGCACCGCGCCCAGCTACCTCACCCGGCACCTGCTCTGGCTCCAGCGTGCCCTTGCCGACGGAGCCGACGTGCGCGGCTACTTCTACTGGTCGCTCATCGACAACTATGAGTGGAACCACGGCGTGGGGATGCGCTTTGGCCTGTATGCCGTGGATGCCACTGACCCGATGAAAAAGCGCACCCCACGCCAGGCCGTGGAAACCTACGCCCGCATCGTGCAGGCGCGCGACGTGCCCGCGGACCTCGAGGATCTCTACCCCGCCCTAGAATAGCGCATGGCCGAGAGGAGCTTCGCTGGAACCACGAGCTTCCACTGGCCGAAATAAACATCCTCCGGCGAGCGCAGGTTCCGGTCGAAGTAGGACGATGACCGCGGCCCCATGCTCCGCAGAAGATGGAGCTCACTGGGCGTCGCGCTCCGCCGCTCCTCGAGAAACAGCCCGACCCGGGCCGCGACCAGCCGGCTCTCCAGGGCGCGCACCTGCCGGATCATGGCTGTCGTATCGAGCTGACCAGCCGCGGCGAAGCACCTCCAGAGCTCGACGAGGCCAGGAGCGAGGTCCAGCCGGTCGAGAAGATCCACGAACGTCCGCTCCAGCGTTGTGGCCAACAGCTTCTGTCCCGCTCGCTCCAGCACCTGCAAACCGTCTTCGCCACTCTCCAGCGCCCGGCCTGTCAACACCGGCCGGTAGACCACCTCATTGAAACGGAAGGGCCGCACCCGCTCTTGAGTGAGAAAGGAGATCGAATGCCCCAGGGGCGCCAACCCGTACAGCGAGAGCGCTCCGTCGTAGGCGAGCACCGCATCGCGCGTGAGGCGGCTCCCCAGCACCCATGGTTCGATTCCGCCAGTGGACGCATACAGACCCCGCCGAAGCCTCCACAGCCTCCCCGTGCGCACGTGGTACCGCAGCAGGGAAACACTCGTCTGTGGCCTCTTACCCGCGGCCGTGTGGGCGGCGACGAACTCCTCAAGGCGGAAGACCGGGTTCCGTGCAAGGAAGTCCGACGCCTTGAACGACTCAACACCTGGCTCCCACCGCCCGGGGATTTCCGCAGGCCCCAGGGACGGTCCCCGGGGAGGTGCTACTTCGGACTTGTTGCTCGTTGCACTCATGCGATGCAAATTTTTGCTATGAGCGCTACACGAACACAACAAGCGCGAAACGGCCCGCACCCCGCCCTGGGGGAATGCCGAGGCAAATGCCGTTGCTCTCTGGCCCTCCCTGACCCGGTTTTCGTCGCCCGCGCGCTGGCGGAGGAGCACTTTCACCGTCAGCCCTTCGGTGCGGCGCATCGGCGCCCATGACCCCGACACGCTTCCCTTTTGGCAGTACCACCAGGCTGTTGCTGGGCCGATGTCCAAGCGGGCGCTCCTCAAGGGGATTGCCGCCGAGCCCACCGTCTACGAGATTCCCTGACTTGATTTCCGCGGGGGCCGCTGGCAAAAGCCGCCCTCTCTGACGGCCGCCGTCGACCGACTTCGGGGCCCGCCATGGGGGCGGGATGCCGGGGATCGCCGGGTGGCCGAGCAGGAAAGGAAGAAGACATGTCCACCGATCGGAGCACGCTCGAAGGGAAGGTACGTGAGGGAGCTGGCAAGGGGTCGTCACGACGGCTGCGCGCGCAAGGGTTGATTCCCGCGGTGGTGTACGGCAAGCGTCTAGAGGCACCGGCGCACATCGCGGTCGACCCCGCGGCGGTGCGCAAGGCGATTTCCACTCCGCACAAGCTCAACACCCTCATTACCCTGAAGATCGACGGCCAAGGCGAGAAGCTGGTGCTGCTCAAGGACTACCAGCATGACCCGGTGACCCGTGAGCTGCTCCACGCCGACTTCGTCGACGTGCGCGAAACCGAGAAGGTGAAGGTCAAGGTCCCGCTCGAGCTGACCGGCAAGCCCGAGGGCGTCGCCGCCGGAGGCGTGCTCTCGATTCAGCGCCGCGAGATCGAGGTCTATGCGCTGCCCAAGGCGATTCCCGAGAAGATTTCGGTCGACGTCAGCCACCTCAAGATCGCCCAGGCGCTCCACATCAACGACGTGAAGCTGCCCTCGGGCATCGAGGTGAAGAGCACCGTCAACTACACCCTTGCGGTGGTCGCGGTGCCCGAGAAGGAAGAGGTCGTGGCGCCGGTGGCAGCCGCAGCGGCTCCGGCGGCGGGTGCGGCTCCGGCGGCGGGAGCAGCGGCTCCGGCGGCGGGAGCGGCGGCGGCAGCCCCAGCGGCTGGCGCGGCCAAGGAAGCTCCGAAGAAGGAAGAGAAGAAGAAGTAGTTGAAGCTCATCTGTGGGCTGGGAAACCCCGGGCGCGAGTACGAGCGCCACCGGCACAACGTGGGGTTCATGGTGGTCGACCTCCTGGTTCAGCGGGCGAAGGCGGCGCTGAACCAGGAGAAGTTCGATGGCCGCGTCGGCCAAGGCGACCTGGCGGGCGAGCGGGTGATTTTCCTCGAGCCGCAGACCTTCATGAACCTCGCTGGCCGCTCGCTGGCGGCGGCGGCGCGTTTCTACAAAGTTCCCCCCAGCGAAGTGCTGGTGGTGCACGACGAGCTCGATCTGCCCTTCGGCCGGCTGCAGCTCAAGTCCGGCGGAGGCCCGGGGGGGCACAACGGCATCAAGAGCATTCTTCAGTGCTGGGGCACCGACGCCTTCGCCCGGCTGCGCGTGGGCATCGGCAAACCCGAAGGCCCAGACGCCAAAGAACGGGTGATCGGCCATGTGCTCGGGGGATTTACGAAAACGGAGCAAGAGGTGCTCCCTGCGCTGCTCGGCCGCGCCGCCGATGGCGCCGAGCTCTGGGTGCGCGGGGGGCTGGCGGCGGCAATGAACCGCGTCAATCGCCGGCAGACCGA
>JBMORE010000196.1:0-4653 GCA_049322255.1 Myxococcota bacterium
GATGGCTGGCCGTCTGTCGGCACCCGACAGGGCTTTGTTCGAGGCGCTGAAGGCCCAAGACGCCGCCGCGCTCCTTCGAGCGCTCGACGCCGGGGCGGACGTGCACCTGCCCGATGAACAGGGGTGGAGCCCGCTCTTGAGGGCGGTTGGCGAAGGGCAGGCCGAGGCGGTGGAGCTACTTCTCTCTTTCGGCGCCGACCTTTTGGCCGTCACCCCCGAGGGACTCACCGCGCTTCACTTGGCGGCGCACCACGACGCCGAGCATCTGCTGTCGCCCTTGGTGCTCCGGGGCTTGGCGGTCGATGTGCGTGACGCCGCCGGCCGCACCCCTTTGCACCATGCCGCGGGGCGCGGTTGTCCGGCGGTCATCGAGCGCCTGGCCTACCTGGGCGCGACGCTCGACCTCCCCGACCCTGGTGGGCTGACTCCGCTCGACCTCGCGGTGGCCGCCGCCGAACCGCTCACCATCGAAGCGCTGCTCGCGGCAGGAGCGCGGCGGAGCAGCGGCGACGCCTTGCTGTGCGCCGCAAAGATGGGCTCGGTGGCGGCGCTGCGGCGTTTGGCCGAAGAGCAGCCGCTGCAGCGCTGCGCCAACGGTTTGTCCCTGCTCCACCTGGTGGCCGCGACCCAGGCCGTCGAGTTGGTAGAGGTGTTGGTGAAGCGCGGGGTCGAGCCCAACGCGCGCGACGAGCAGGGCAACACGCCGCTCCATTCGGCGTGCGCGCTGGGAGAAGAGTCGATGGTGCGTGCGCTCTTGGCCGCAGGCGCAGAGGCCAACGCCCGAAACCATCAGCAAGAAACGCCGCTCCATCTGCTCGGTCTCTTGGCCAACGAAGGGCAGGTTGGCTCGCTGGTGGCGCACGGCGCCGACGTCAACGCTCGCGACGCCCAAGGGCGCACGCCCTTCGAGCTGGCGCTGGAGCACGACCGCCGGGCGGCCTTGGCGGCGCTCGCGACCCATTTCGTTCCTCCCGTCGACGCGGTGGAGGGGGAAGGGTGGAGCGCGGTGCACTTCGCCGCCGCTTTCGGCAGCGCGCGCGCCATCGCAGCTCTGTCGGCGCGAGGCGACTTGGCGGAGCGCAGCGAGGACGGCTTCACCGTGCTTCACCAGGCGGTGGTGTTGGAAAAGCCCGCGGCGGTGCGGGCGCTGCTCGCCGCCGGCGCAGAGGCCTCGGCGCTCGGCGGGCACGCACAGACACCGCTGCACCTGGCCACTTCTGCCGACATCGCCGCCGCCCTTCTTCAGAGCGGAGCACTCCTCGACGCGGTGGACGACGACGGCAACACGCCACTGCACTTGGCGGTCGCCCGCGGCCTTGGGGCGTTGGCTGCCTTGCTTCGGCGGGCGGGCGCGCGCGACGACCTCCCCAACCGCGCCGGAGTCACCGTTCGTCAGCTGGAGCACTGAACGGCCGTTGGCGAGGCGACAGCGCTTCGAATCGCCCTGGCTCCGGCCGTACCCGGTGCTTAGGGTGCCGCTTCCCTCAAACCCAAGGAGCACACCATGGAAGTCACCACTCACCGTCCCGGCACCTTCTGCTGGGTCGACCTCAACACCACCGACCCTGTGGCCGCCAAGCGCTTCTACTCCGAGCTGTTCGGGTGGAAGACCGAAGACCTGCCCACCCCTGCTGGCCCGTACACGATGCTGCGCATCGGCAACGACGACGTCGCCGCGCTCTCTGCCCTCTCGGCGGAGATGAAGAAGGCCGGGGCCCGGCCCAGTTGGACCTCCTATGTGCTGGTGAAGGACCTCGAGGAAACCACCCGCAAGGTCACTGGCGCCGGAGGGAAGGTGGTGATGCCGCCGATGGAGGTGATGGATGTCGGCCGCATGGCGATGATTCAAGACCCCACCGGGGCCACCCTGGCGCTGTGGCAGGCGAAGAAGCACGCCGGCGCCAAGCGGGTGAACGAGCCCGGCGCGCTGTGCTGGAACGAGCTCAACACCCGCGACCTAGGCAAGGCGGGCAAGTTCTACGAAACGGTGTTCGGGTGGAAGCAGAAGCTCTCCGAGACGCCGGTGAAGTACGTCGAGTTCCAGGCCCAAGAGAAGTCCATCGCCGGAATGATGGAGCTGGGCAAAGAGCTCGCTGGGGTTTCCCCGCACTGGCAGGTGTACTTCGAGGTGAAGGACATCGACGCCAGCGCGCAGCGAATCAAGAGCCTGGGAGGGAAAATCCTCGTCGAGCCCCGCGACATTCCCAAGGTGGGCCGCTTCGCCGTCGCCCAGGATCCGCAGGGCGCGGTCTTCTCCCTCCTCAAGATGGCGCAGTAGGCGCAAACTCGCACGCGGCCAGGGTCGGGCGGGGTCCACCCGCTCGACTCTCAAGCGTCGTTGGCGAGGGAGCTCACGCGGCCAAAGCCTGGGCCGGGGCGCGCGAACAAGAAGCCCTGGCCCCACTTCACCCCCAAGCTGCGCAGCGTTTCACGCTCAGCCGGGTCTTCGATTCCCTCGGCGATGACCACGGAGCTGACCGCCTTGCCCACCGCCACCATGCTCTCGATGAGCGCCTGCTTCACCGCGCTCTTGTGTACGTCGCGCACCAGCGAGATGTCGAGCTTGAGGAAGTCGGGGCGCAGACGCAGCACGTGGTCCAAGTTGGCGTAGCCGGCCCCCAAGTCGTCCACCGCCAGGCGAATGCCGCAGCTGCGCAGCTCGTCGATGCCCTTGGAGAGCACCTCGTAGCTCTTGATCGCCACTCCCTCGTTCAGCTCGAGCACGATGCGTTGCGGCTCGACGGTGGTACGCGCGCGATCGAGCAGGCGGGCACGGAACTCGGGGTCGTTGATGAGGGAGGGGAGCACGTTGGCAAAGAGCAGCGCGCCCTCGGGCATGCTGCGCGCCGAGTCGAAGGTGGTGTCGCAGCAGGCGCGATCCAACTCGGCGAGCAGGTCGGTGTCGGTCGCCAAATCGAACAACATCGCCGGCATCGCCAAGTCGCTGCCCGCCGGCCCGCGGATGAGCGCCTCGTAGGCCTGCACCTGGGTGGAGTCCATCTCCACGATGGGCTGAAAGGCGCTGGTCAGCTGCCGGCTGACGATGAGGTCGCGCAGCCGTTCCCGGCCCTTGGCGTTGAGCCGGCGGGAAAAGTCCTCGGCCATCACCCGTGCCTGGTCCAGCGCGCGGTAGACGATGCGCTCGAACTGAATCATCGGGTTGGGCAAAGCCAGCGCGTAACCCAGCCGCACCCCGTGGTGCGAGTGGAAGGGACGCGTCAGCTCCGCCACCCGCGGCGCCAGGGCCGACCACACCCGATCGGCGACTGCCTCCAGGGCGGCCTCGGTGGGAGTGGCGCCCCAACGCGCCCCCTCGAGGAACACCGCGATCTGCTCGCTGTAAGACCGCACGCTGCACAAGAGGTCGCCGGTGCGCACCACCTGGGGATGCAGCTTGGACACCTCGGAGGCGATGCGCGCGATGAGCGTGTTGTACACCTCGCTGCCGCACTCCGCCTCGATCTCGCTCAAGGGCTGCAGGTCGATCAGCACCAGTCCGACGTAGCCGTTGCTCTGCAGCAGCACTTGCACGTCGTGAAGCACTGATTCCAAAGACGGCAGCACGCTCGCTGGGTCGAGCTGTACGCGGAGCGCAGAGGGGTCGGTCGGCACGACGAGCGAATGGTAGCACGGGATCTCGGCGAGTCCCGAAACCTGCCCACCGGGCGAGCCATGGGGCGATGCGCTCCTCCGTTCTCGCTCGCGGCCGCCTCGTTTGGTACCGCGCTGCGCATGATCCGAGCCTTTGGAATTTTGTTGGCCACCGTCGTCTGGCGGGGCGACTTCGAGACCGGCGACCTCTCTCAGTGGTCGAAGGCGCAGCAGGTGAGCCCCGACCGCCTCCAGGTCGTCACCTCCCCGGTGCGCGAGGGCGCCTACGCGCTCAAAGCCACGGTGCGTCAAGGCGACGACCCCATCGGGGCCAGCGGCAACCGAAACGAGCTGGTGTACTTCGGCAACGAGGCCGCGGGCTCGGAGTACTTCTACAAATGGAGCACGATGTTCGCCTCCGACTACCCGAGCGCGAGCACCTGGCAGCTGTTCGCGCAGTGGCACCACTTCGGCTGCTGCGGCTCTCCGCCGGTGCAGCTCATCGTCAACGGCGAGCGCCTCATTCTCGCCGGGGTGGGGCAAGAGGTGTGGAGCGCGCCCTTGCAGCGCGGCAAGTGGTACGACTTCGTCTTCCACGTCAAATGGTCGGCCGACCCCCGCGTAGGCTTCATGGAGCTGTGGGTCGACGGCGAGCTGGCGCTGCCCAAGACGAGCGTCGCCACGATGTTTGCCGGGGACAGCAACTACCTCAAGCTGGGGTTGTACCGGAACGACACCATCGCCCCGGTGGGCGTGGTCTTCCACGACGGCTTTTTGCAGGCGTCCACCCTGGAGGACGTCATCCCCCCCAAACCTCCGCCACCGCCACCCGCGCCACCGCCCCCGGTGAATGAACCTCTCCCCGCTGCGCCGCCCGAACCCACGCCTGTGCCCGCAAACGAGGAGGCCGTCTCCCCCTTCGAGCTCGAATCGTCTCCCGACGAAAAGCCCCTGCCTGCCGACTCCGGCGGGGGCTGCGCGGCAGGACGAGCCGGCGTCACCGGGCTGCTTGCGCTGCTGGGGGTGCTTCGCCGCCGTCGACGTACTCCCTCCCCCATTGGG